>CAWAVJ010000022.1:0-21431 GCA_963785355.1 uncultured Alphaproteobacteria bacterium | reverse complement strand
GCCCGTATATTTAATAGTATTTCGAAGTCGCAGAAATCGACCTAAAGCGGGAAAAAATTCGCAGAAAGACGGCGGCGGAAAATATGCCGCGCTGCCGTTTACCATGCCGGCATTTACCATGATAGCGGCGTAAGGCGCGTTGGCGGATTTCTTAACCTGGCACGGGGACAGCAAAAGACCCCGTCACCCCAGCCCTCTCCCCAAGGGGAGAGGGAGCAGGCTGCGGCCGTTCATTAGGGTAAGAGGACAATTCGAGCGTCCCCTCGCCCCAACGGGGAGAGGGACAGGGTGAGGGGGGACTTCCCCCCGCCTCAACGGCTGGCGAGGTAGGCGGCGATGGGGTCGCGCTCCGGATCGTAGCCCTCCACATCCTTGGCGAGGGTCGAGCGGAGATAATCGTCGCGCTCGGCGTCGTAGGCGTCGCGGGCGGTTTGGAGCTGGGCTAGCCCAGCGTGGCCCGCGGGCAGGATCGCTTCGAGGCGCGGCAGCAGGCCGAACCAGCCGCCGGAGATGGTCCGGCCGGTGCGCGCATCGTGGTAGGGTTCGCCAGCGACGGCGGCGAGTGCTGCGGCGATTGCGGCTTCCCGCGCGGGCGCGTTTGCGGCGCAGGCAATTTCGGCGTCGAGCACGGCAAGCTCGGGCACGGCGCGGCCATAGCTGTGTTTCCCGATGAGCGCGGCGGCTCGATCGCGATAGGGGCGGGCATCGGCTGAGCCTTGTCCGGCGAGCGCGATGCGGGCGCGGAGCAGATGCGCTTGCGTGAGGTACAGCGGCATGGGGCCGCGCGCGGCGATGTCTTCGGCCTCGCTGAGCGGTTCGCCGGCGGCGTCCGCATTGCCGCAGCGCCAGAACGTTTCGGCATGGGCGAGCAGGCCACGAAGGGTGAATTCCTCGACGTTGGCGCGGCGCAAGGCGTCGAGCGCGGCTCCGGCGCGGGCGGCGCAGTCCTTGGGTGCCTGCGCGGCGGACGGGATCGCGGCCAGCGCCGCGCGGGCCGTTGTTAGTTCATCGCACGCCACCGAAAGAAGGGAATACCCACCGTTTTGTCTTGCGAGGAGTGCCCACTTGGCGCTGGCGGCGGCTTCGGCGGCGCGACCGCGGGCGAGCAGCAGCGCACAATAGCGAAAGCCCCACAGCGAATAGAGGCGCGGCAGGGAGGGCTGCCTCTCCTTTTGCGGTGCTTCGGCCTCGCGGAACAAGGCCTCCGCGCTGCCGGAGCGGCCGGCCTCGAACGCGGCTTCGGCGAGCGTGGTGAGCAGGATCATGCGCTGTGCCGCGTCGTCGGAGCGGTCCGCGAAGGCAACTGCCGCTTCGGCCGCGCCCATGGCGCCATCCTCGCCCGCGATGCGCCCGATGGTCAGCAGCAGCTCGCTAAGATTGCCGGCGCAGACCGATGCGTTTTCTTTGTCAGAAAGTTCATCGTACTTCCCAACGGCGGCGCGCATCGGCGCTTCGGCGTCCTCAAGTCGTCCGAGCGCGCGCAGGTACGCACCGGCGAGGCCCAGCGCTAGTGCGTGGGCGCTGGCGAAAAGGCGTGGGCTTGGCGTCTCGAAGGGCGCCATGAAGAAGCTCGCCAGCGTCGCCAGCTCATGGCTGTAGAGCCCGAGCTTTGCCGCCGCGAAGTGCTCCTTGCCCCGCTTGACGCGCGGCACATAGACTTGGCTCCAGGTCTCGACCTCGCGCTCCGCCGCGCAGCCATGTGCGATGGCCGCGAACAGGGGTATCATCCCCGCCTCGTTCTCGGGCAAAAACGCTTCTACCGCGCGGTCCCACTCCGCCCCGTCGATCAGCGCCGCCGCTTTACGCAGCTGTTCCGGCGAAGCCTCAAAAACTAATCGCGGAATCTGAGGCGCATCATTCGCGTTTAGCTGCCCTGACTTGATGACTTGCACAGCTTGTTCCGTCGGAACCTCAGGGAAGTTCGCTTTAATGCAAAGGAGGCAGTAAGCCACAGGTTCGCGGAATGCTTGCGGCAGTCCCGCATAGCGGTAATGGTCGTAAAGCCGGGAATGCGCGGCCTTAAAGGCGGTATGATCGATCTGCTTGAGGCGCTGGCCGAAATATTCGCGCACCAGCGGGTGGCAGTCGAGCGTGCCGGGCACCTCCGCGCCTGCGGGCGAGATCAGCCCCTGATCGCGCAGCCTCGCGATGGCCTCGTTCCATTGCGTGGTGCGAACATTGGCGACGGCGATGCCATCGGTGAGGCCGGGGATGGCGGGCGGCGCGATCAGCGCGTCGAACACCTCGCGCGGCACGGGCTGATCGAACAGGCCGAGCATATAGAGCAGCGCGAGCTGCCTGCCCGCCGGTGTGGACGCCGCTTTCTCTGACAGGGCTTGCTTTTCGTCCTTGAAAAGCTCGTCGAGCTTCACGTTGTGCGCCCACTCCGGAACGATGCCGAGCTGTAAGGCGATCTGCTTCTTCAGCTCGATCTCGTAGGCGTACATGACGCGGTAGGGATCGCGCTCGTCGTCGCCGCCCACATGGGCGAGATCGGGCAGGAGATCGGTGCGGCGCGCATCGCCGCCGTGATGGGTGACGAGGTATTGCGCGACGAGGTTCAGGGCTAGCGCATGGCCGCGCAGATCGTTCGCGAGCTTGGCCAGATGTGCGGCGCTGCCCTTAACACCGCGCGCTTTCAGCAGTTCGATGGCAGGCGCTTCCTTCAGGGCCGTGAGCGCGATGGGCAGGACGCCCGGCGCGTGGAACTCCTTCAAATCCTTGAGCTTGATGCGCGTGGTGACGATGACCAGGCCCGGATTGTCAGCAGCCAGCTCGCGCAGCAGCAGGGCCATGCCTTTGTCTTTCAGCATGCCGGAGACGCCGGCGCTATCGTCCTTGCCGCCGCTGTTGCGCCCCGCCGGATATTGCAGCGGTTCCATGCCGTCGAGGAACAGCAGCGTGCGGTGCGCGCGGACCAGGCGGGCGAGCGCGCGGCCTTTTTCGGCGGGCGAGCGCAGTTCGCTGCGGACCAGCGTGCGCTGGGCGTCTTCGATCTCCTTGCGCGTCGGCGTGCGGCCCGCAGCTTTGCGCGCCTCGGCTTCGGCGGCATCGCGCTCATAGCCGAAGAAGCTCAGCGCCGCGATATAGAACGGGTCGGCGTCGCCCTGGCGGTTTTCGTCGGTGCCCTGGCTGTAAAACGACCAGACGAACACGCGCTGCGCGCCGCGCCAGCCGCCTTCCTCCAGCATTTGGAGAAAAGAGCGGACGAGCGCGGTTTTGCCGGTGCCGCCGATGGCGTCGAGCGCGACGATGTGGGTGCGGGCGGAGTCCCAGGCGCCGTAGAGCTGCGCCATTTCGGCGTCGCGGCCGAACAGCTCGGGCGAGAAGGTGGTGGGCAGGCGCGAGGTGTCGATGTCTTCGGGCGCGATGCTGTGGATGCGGTAGGTGCCATCGCGCTGCTTCTGGCCGCTCAGCGCGTTGAGCAGGATTTCCGGCGCGGTCTTGACGATGTCCAGCGGCAGCCGGTGCTGGATGTTGAACGGCACCTTCGGCTCGCAGGGCTCGATATCGACGGGGATGAGCTTCTTTTTGCCGCGCGCATATTCCGCCTCGGCCGCCACGTAGTCCGACGCAATCGAGTGGCGCGACCAGAGCACCACCACACGCCTGGCCTGCTCGATCCCGTCATGGATCGAAAAGACGTAATTGCCGCCGGGCACGAGCCGCTTCTTGTCGCGCCAGACCGTCAGCCCTGCTTTCTCAAACAGGGCCTCAAGCTCTTCGGCCTGCGCCACATCCTTGCTGGAATAGGAGATAAAAACATCGGTTTCCCCGTCCATCCGCCAGCCCCATTGCTACGTCATTCAAATGCGCGCCCATCTAAGCAGAAAAGCGCGAGCCCGGCCATAGGCAACGCGCGCGGGGATGGGTAAAAGCCCGGGGGAATCTCCCCTCACCCTGTCCCTCTCCCCATGGGAGAGGGGACGTTGTTGCACGCTCCGAGCGCTATTCAGGCGTCCCTTCTCCCATGGGGAGAAGGACAGGATGAGGGGTAATGTCCTCTTTCGTTACGCAGTCCTACGCTAAGATCGCGCGCCCAAAGCCCCCCTTGACAGGGGCTTGCGAAACGTGTCTCTGGCCTCACGGGGCCGTGACCGGCAAAGCTGCCGCCACGCCAGAATCAAGACGTGAGTCGCACGCGGATCGCATGACATTTGCATTTACCTTTCCGGGGCAGGGCAGCCAGGCCGTGGGCATGGGGCGGGGGCTCGCGCAGAGCTTTCCCGCCGCGAAGGCGGTGTTCGAGGCTGTGGACGAGGCGCTGGGCGAGAAGCTGTCGCGCGTCGTGTGGGAAGGTCCCGAGGCGGAGCTGACGCTTACCAAGAATGCGCAGCCCGCGCTGATGGCGGTATCGCTGGCGGCGTTCGCCGTGTTGCGCGAGGAATATGGCGCGGACGCGATCCAGCCAGCTTTCGTCGCCGGCCATTCGCTGGGAGAATATTCGGCGCTTGCGGCTGCGGGCGCCTTCACTTTGGCCGATGCCGCAAAGCTGTTGCGCTTGCGCGGGCTTGCTATGCAGGAAGCCGTTCCGCCAGGGCAGGGCGCCATGCTGGCGCTGCTGGGCGCGGAGACCGAGCAAGCGGAAAAGCTTGCCGCCGCGGCGGCGGAGGGCGATGTCAGCCAGGTTGCGAACGACAACGCGCCGGGCCAGGTGGTCATCAGCGGCTCGAAGGCGGCCATGGACCGGGCGGTGAAGCTCGCGCCCGAATTCGGCATCCGCCGCGCCGTGCCGCTGCCGGTAAGCGCCCCCTTTCATTGCGCGCTCATGAAGCCTGCGGCGGACCTCATGGCCGAAGCGCTGGAAAACGTCAAGCTTGCGGCGCCCAGCGTTCCGCTTATCGGCAATGTCACCGCAAGGCCGGTTACGGATACGCAGGAGATCAAAAGCCTGTTAGTCAGGCAAGTGACGGGTGTGGTACGCTGGCGCGAATCCATCGCTTATATGGTAGACCATGGCATCGAAACGCTGTTCGAGATAGGTGCGGGCCGCGTGCTGACCGGGCTTGCGAAACGCATCGGCAGCCAGGCCGATGCCCGCTCCGTGGGTAGCCCCGAAGACATCGCGGCTTTCGGCGATTGGCTCAAGGCGCGCGTGGAGGCCTAAGGGCGGCAAAGGATTTTCACGATGTTCGATTTGACCGGAAAATGCGCGCTGGTTACCGGCGCTTCGGGAGGCATAGGCGAGGCTATCGCGGCTGCGATGCACGCGCAGGGCGCGAGCGTTGCGCTTTCCGGCACGCGGCGCGAGAAGCTCGACGAGCTGGCGGCCAAGCTCAGCGCGCGCGTTCATGTTCTGCCGTGCGACCTGCGCGACCGCGCCCAGGTGGCGGCGCTGGTGGCTCAGGCCGAGGCGGCAATGGGGCAGCTCGACATCCTGGTCAACAATGCGGGCGTCACCAAAGACAACCTTTTCATGCGCATGAAGGACGAGGAGTGGGACGACGTCATCGCCGTCAACCTCACCTCGGCATTCATCCTGTGCCGGGCGGCGCTACGCAACATGATGCGCCGGCGGTACGGCCGCATCGTCAATATCGCGTCGATCAGCGGCGTGTTCGGCAATCCGGGCCAGGCTAACTACTCGGCCTCCAAGGCCGGCCTCGTCGGCATGACCAAGTCGCTCGCGCGCGAGGTGGCCTCGCGCGGCATCACGGCGAATTGCATAGCACCTGGCTTTATCGAAACGCCGATGACGCACGCCCTAAACGAAAAGCAGACAGAGGCCATCGCGAGCACCATCCCGGCGGGCAGTTTCGGCAAGCCGGGCGACATTGCGGCGGCGGCGGTGTTCCTCGCAAGCGAGGATGCCCGTTACATAACTGGAGAAACGCTCCACATCAATGGTGGCATGGTCATGGTATAACCGCCATGCGCCGGTTTGGGCGCAGAGGCGGGGGACAATCGGGTTTGGTTCGCTTTGAAGCTGAAAAGAATGGCGGCGCGGCAAAAAAAAAGCTTCCGCCACTCACCCTTCAATGCTACCAGCCACGTCGCGCCCGGTGCAGTTCCATGTCCGATGTGTTGCGGCGTTGTAATATACCGAGCTTACCGTAGGTAAGTTAGGCGCTAGGATCACTAGGGGAGACCGTGAGGAAAACATGAGCGATATATCGGACCGCGTGAAAAAAATCGTCGTAGAGCACCTTGGCGTCGAAGCCGATAAAGTAACCGATAATGCCAGCTTCATCGATGATCTGGGCGCGGACAGCTTGGACACGGTCGAGCTCGTGATGGCATTCGAGGAAGAGTTCGGCGTGGAAATCCCGGACGATGCCGCCGAGACGATCCAGACTGTCGGCGACGCCATTCGCTTCCTGGAAAGCCATTCGACAAAGGGCTGATGGCCCGGACTTTCAAGAGCGTGCCACCCTCCCGCATTGTGCGGGGGGTGTCGCGGGCGATCGGGTGCCGGCAGGTTATGCAGGCCAGCCTTTAGTCGCTGACCGCGCATTAAAGAGCCGGAGGATAGGATGCGGCGCGTAGTCATTACCGGCATCGGTTTGGTCACGCCTTTGGGGTGCGGGGCGGAGCACGTCTGGCCGGCTCTGCTTGCGGGTAAGAGCGGCGCCAAGCGGATTACCGGGTTCAACGTATCCGATATCGCTTGCCAGATTGGCGGCCTGATCCCGCGCGGCTCCGGGCCTGGCGAGTTCAAACCCGGCGATAGTATGGAGCCCAAGGAGCAGCGCAAGGTCGACGATTTTATAATTTTCGCGATGTCGGCGGCGGATCAGGCCATTGCCAACTCCGGCTGGAGTGCCAAAACCGAGGATGAGCGCGTGCGCTCCGGGGTTTTGATCGGCTCCGGTATTGGCGGCCTTAAAGGCATTGAGACCGCCGCCGTGCTCCTTGAGGAGAAGGGCCCGCGCCGCATCAGTCCCTTCTTCATTCCGGGCCGGCTGATCAACCTGGCCGGCGGTTACGTGTCGATCAAGCACGGCCTCAAAGGGCCCAACAACGCCGTTGTCACGGCCTGCTCGACGGGCGCCCACGCCATCGGCGATGCCGCGCGGCTCATTGCACTCGATGACGCGGACGTGATGGTGGCTGGCGGCACGGAAAGTCCGATTTGCCGGCTTGGTCTGGCCGGGTTTGTCGCTTGCCGCGCACTTTCCACGGGTTTCAATGACGCTCCGGAGCGTGCGTCGAGGCCCTACGACCGCGACCGCGACGGCTTCGTCATGGGCGAAGGGGCAGGGGTTGTAGTGCTTGAAGTTTACGAGCACGCCAAGGCCCGCGGCGCCAAGATTTACGCCGAGATCATCGGCTACGGTCTTTCCGGCGACGCGTATCACATCACAGCGCCAGCCGAGAACGGGGATGGCGCGTACCGCTGCATGCAAATGGCGCTGAAGCGGGCGAATCTGGCGCCGTCCGATATCGATTACGTCAACGCGCACGGCACGTCGACGCCAATGGGCGACGAGATCGAGCTTCGGGCCGTGGAGCGTCTGTTCGGCGAAGCGGCGGGCGGCCTCACCATGTCGTCGACCAAATCGGCGACCGGGCATCTCTTGGGAGCGGCAGGGGCGGTGGAGGCCATTTTCTCGGTTCTTGCAATCAGGGACAATGTGGCGCCGCCTACGCTGAACCTCGATAACCCTTCCGTGGACACCGCCATCGATCTCGTTCCGCATAAGGCCAAGCAGAAGCGGATCGACACCGTTTTGAGCAACTCCTTCGGTTTCGGCGGGACCAACGCAAGCCTGATCCTTAGGCGGGCCGATTAGCCTGCCTAAATTGGCCCCGAATTCGTTTGTAGAAATCGTTTTGCGCGGGGGTTATATGTCTTATTGCCGCGCAGATGGCCGTGTTTTACGAGTGTAGGGCGAGAGTAAGCGGATCGCATGGCGGGAGATAGTTACAACTCGAAGGGTGACGGCCGCTATTCCAAGCGCAACACGGCTTATCGCGGCCAGCGCGACTACTCCATTTTGCCGCGCAGCCCATCGGAAGCCCTTGAGCCGGATCGCGCTCCCGAGCCGCCCCGCGGCACCAGGTCGCGTCACCAGCATTGGCTCGTCGTCCTCCTCAACCGGACGATGACCTTCTCCCTCATTCTGTTGATCGCCGTGGCCGGGCTTTTCTACATTGTCCGCCGCCAGTTCGATCAGGCGGGGCCGCTCAACTATTCAAAAGTGTTTGTGGTCGCGCACGGGGAGGGAGCATCTACGATTGCGCGCCACCTGGAGCAGGAAAGCATCATTAACGACCACTGGACCTTCATCATCGCGTCGCGGTATTTTAAGGTTCACGACAAAATCAAACCGGGCGAATATAACATCAAGGCGAACGCCAGCTTGCGCGACGTGCTGGACACGCTCGTGGAAGGCAAATCGATCCTCTACAGCGTTGCGATCCCGGAGGGCCTGACAAGCTACCAGATCGTTGAAAAGTTGAAGGCCAACGGGGAGCTTGCCGGCGATATTGCGGAAATTCCCCCGGAAGGCAGCCTCCTGCCGGACACATACAAATTCGCGAAGGGCACCGCGCGCGAGGAGATGATCCGGCTCATGCAAGGCGAGCAGAAGAAGTACCTGGAAGGTCTCTGGCCGACCCGCTCGCGCGAGCTGCAGACGATGAAACCGGAAGACGTCGTGAACATTGCGGCGATCGTCGAGAAAGAGGCGAGCCGCGCGGACGAGCGGCCCCGTGTGGCAGCGGTTTATTGGAACCGCTTGAAGAAGGGGATGCCCTTGCAGGCGGACCCAACCATAATTTACGGCGCAAGCAACAAGACAGGCACGCTCGGACGCCCCATTTTGAAAAGCGAGCTGGAAGACGAGGACAACCCTTATAATACTTATAGGAATAAGGGACTGCCGCCGACGCCTATTGCCAACCCAGGCCGTGCAGCGCTAGAGGCAGCACTCAATCCCGCGAAGACCTCCGATCTCTATTTTGTGGCCGATGGCACAGGCGGCCATGCCTTTGCGGAAAACTATGCCGATCACCAGCGCAACGTCGCCAAATGGCGCCAGGTCGAAAGGGAGCGCGCCGAGGAACAGCCTGCCAGCCCCGGCGCTGGCTGGACCAGCGTAACGCTCGACAAACTTCAAGTTTCGGATATCCCTTTGCCGCAGCGCAATCGCCATCGCTGATTGCCACCGCCTTTGCGCGGCGGGCGGGCTTTGCGAGAAATTTCTGGACCGTGCCCGCGAATGCTGAAACAAAAACGGGGTGGGGAGCTAATCCGGCGCAAACTCCCGCAATAGAGCGTGTGAAAAAATGCAGAGGGTAAGGGTAAGGATCAGCGAGGATTTCGCGGCGTCATTCCCGCGAAAGCGGGAATTCATTTCTGACGCTGGAACAAGCTCTTATATGGATCCCCGCATGCGAGCGTGTGAAAAAATCGAAATCGCGGGCTTGGGGAAGACTCCGCAGCGTCATTCCCGCGAAGGCGGGAATTTATTTCAGCCGCAGGAACAAGACCTTAGATGGGTCCCCGCCTCCGCGGGGACGACGCTGCGGCCTGAACTTCACGCTTTCCGGACAATTCGCCGATTTTTTCACACGCTCATGCGCGGGGATGACGCTGCGGCCTCGAATTGCAAGCCTGTTGCCTCTTCTCGCCGAATTCTTCACACGCTCAATACGCGGGTTGTCCGTTTTCCAAGAGACCCGGCATGAATGCTGCCTTTTTGAGCCCACGGCGCGGGCTATGCCTGATTCTTTCTTCGCCTTCGGGGGCGGGCAAGACCACGCTCGCCCGCGGGCTGCTGGCAACGGATGCGGGCCTGACCAGCTCTATCTCGGTGACGACACGGCCGCCGCGTCCTGGAGAAGTGGACGGGGTAGACTATTTCTTCGCATCCCGCGAACGGTTCGAAACCATGCGCGATGGCGGCGAGCTGCTTGAATCGGCGGAGGTTTTTGGCAATTTCTACGGCACTCCGCGGCAGCCGGTCGAGACGGCGCTGGCGCAAGGCAAGGATGTCCTGTTCGACGTGGACTGGCAGGGCGCCGCCTCCATCGCCGCCCTTCTGCCGGAAGACACCGTGCGGGTCTTTATCCTGCCACCCTCGGGGGAAGAACTCGCCCGCCGCATCTATACACGCGGAACCGACGCTAGGGACGTGATCGAAAGCCGGCTGAAAGCTGCCGCGCGCGAGATATCGCATTGGAACGAGTACGATTATGTGCTCGTCAACTGCGACATCGAGGAAAGCCTATCCGAGCTGAAGGCAATTCTTCAGGCCGAGCGCCACAGGCGCCACCGCCAGCACAGCCTTCCGGAATTTGTCTCGGAGCTTATGGCAAGCGTCCGCAGCTGACCGCCAGCAATAAGGCTTTACCTGCCAAGAGATTCAAAACCGAGGTTCGACTTTAGCGTCCGGCACTGGCAGCGCCGGTCTGCCCGGCCGTGTGCCTACCCAAATCAACAGCGCGGCCAGCAAGATGGCCGACACTCCGCTGAACATGCTCACCAGGTCCATGAACTCCTGCCGGCTATAGATTATTCCGCCTGGCTTCGGGTACGTTGCGATGTAACCGAAGACCAAAGCGAGCGGTAAAACTATCATGAGGAAAAACATTGTTCCGATAGCGATCCACCGCTTGCGGCCTGCATCGTTGAGGCGGGCACCGACGGCAATCGCGAGCGCGACGAACAGAGCCGTGTCAAGCGGTTTCAAGAAATCCTGCTGGCTGTTCAAATGAGACATCATGTAACTGGCAAGAGGAATTTTGATCGCAAAATAGAGCGCCACGAAGATCCAGAATGAAAGTCGATTGAGACGCAGATTTGCCATGCCACCCCCTACTACAACCGCTGTAGACGGCCTTACCGCCATCTTCCCCAAGTTACGCAAGGCCCTCCGCCAAGAGTTATATGCTAATCCGGCCACGCCCAGCCGGCAAGGTTCCGTACGATGCAGAGCGGGCGCACCTTTCCAATACTGAGGACATGAGATAATTTCGTCACAAGCCGGATGATGCGTTCTATGGCCACTTACACCCTGGCGCGAGAAAATCCGGCTGGCACCCCGAATGGTAGTTTCAGGCCTAAGATTGCCATCTGGGTAACGCCCGGAGGCGTTATCGAGCGTCAGATTTTGGGCGGCAGGTGCAGTTTCTAGGAACATGCGTTCGTAAGAGCGCTTATCGCCGCCTTATTGGCCTAGCGCGGCGGGGATAGATCGCCTTAGGGGCGTGCCATAGTCAATTTTGAATCCGTAGTTGCTAGGACATGGTGAATTTTGGGTTGGTTAATGGGCATCCGCCATCTTTTCCGCCGCCGTCTTTCTGCGAATTTTTTGCCTCTTTAGGTCGAATTCTACGATTCCAAAATACCCGTTAATATTAGATTGTTGCGCGGGTTAACCACGAATCCAAACCTACGGTTGTGGCAATAGTTAACGGCAAGCAATTGTTATTTGTGTTATTTCAATGACTTATTATTCCGTGTTAGGCTTATGCATTGCCGGAACTGCTTTTTCTTTGCAGCGCGCCTGAGGAGGAAGAAGGTAAAGCCCGTCGCGATGTATTGGCAGAAGATATGGGTTTGCGGGTACTTAAAAAATGGGGCGGATACAGTAAGAAAGAAAGACTATTTGCATGGAATTGCTGCCGCCGCCAGGCTTCAAGGACGTGCGTGAGCCGCGCCCGGCAAATGGAAGGCGTACTCTTGCGAATCTATACATTGGCTCCGCCGCTTCGAGACTTCCCCAGGCGCCCGCTGGGAATGGCGGAAAGCGTCTCCCGGCTGGGCAAGCCATTGCCCTGCGCGGCGTTAGCGCTTCGGTAAGGAGCATTGGTCCACCATTGCGGCATGGGAAGGCGCAGGCGCGGACAGGAGGCGCAAAATGGCGTTATTTGCAGGATTGAGAGCGGGGCCAGGGCGGCTGCCGGGAGGCAGGTGGCGGGATCGGGCAGTGCGGAGGCCGCGTCCCATGGCGTGGTGTAACAGCTTGGGCGCTGCCGTTGCGCTCCGGCTAGCCGGAGCGCAACGGCAGCGTGGACAATTTTCAGTTGTCCACTAATCCCGCAAGCCCCTGAGGGGCGGTCATGGTCCAACTCACTGTTTGTTCGGGTTCCCCAACTCGAAAAGACAGGAACCGAATCCCATGACCATGGACAGGATCGGGCTTAAAGAGCTCGTTGAGAAGGGCTCAGATACCGATCTCCTCAGGGAAATGATCGCATTCGTCACCGCGCGGATGATGGATATGGAGGTCGAAGGCCTCACCGGCGCCGCCCACGGCGAGCGATCCGATGACAGAATGAACAGCCGCAACGGCTACCGCACGCGTGCCTGGGAGACCCGCGCGGGCAGTGTGCCGCTGGCGATCCCCAAGCTTCGCAAGGGCAGCTATTTCCCGTCGTTCCTGGAACCGCGGCGCGCCTCGGAAAAGGCGCTCGTGGCCGTCATCCAGGAGGCCTATATCCAGGGCGTCTCAACACGCTCCGTGGATGAGCTGGTCAAGGCCATGGGCATGACGGGCATCTCAAGGAGCCAGGTCTCGCGGCTCTGCGAGGACATCGATGTGCGCGTGAAGACTTTCCTCAACCGCCCCCTCGAAGGCTCGTGGCCCTATCTGTGGATCGACGCCACCTACGTAAAAGTGCGCGAGGGCGGCAGGGTCGTCTCCATCGCCACGATAATCGCTGTGGCCGCGAACACGGACGGACGCCGTGAAGTGATCGGCATGGCCACGGGGCCATCGGAAGCCGAGGAGTTCTGGACCAAGTTCCTCCGCTCGCTCACCGCGCGGGGCTTGCGCGGCGTGAAGCTCGTGATCTCCGATTCCCACCGAGGGGCTGAAGAAGGCCGCGCGGAGGGTCCTATGCGCCACCTGGCAGCGCTGCGCCGTGCACTTCATGCGCAACGCCATGGCCAGCGTGAACGTTAAGCAGCGCGGCATGGTCGCCGCCGCCATCCGCACCGCCTTCGTCCAGGAGACGGAAAAAGAGGCGCACAAAGAATGGCGCAGCGTCGCTGATCGCCTGCGCGAGCGCTTCCCGCGCGTCTCAGCCCTGATGGACGAGGCCGCCTACGATGTGCTGGCTTACATGACCTTCCCGAAAAGCCATTGGAGCCAGATCCGCTCGACCAACCCCATCGAGCGGCTGAACCGTGAGGTCAAGCGGCGCACCAACGTTGTGCAGATCTTCCCCAACGAGGACGCGCTCGTCCGCCTCGTTGGCGCATTGCTTCTTGAGCAGAACGATGAATGGGCTGTGACACGCCGCTACATGAGCCTGGAAACCATGGCCGGTTTGAGCGATGATGCCAGCGCCGGCACACCAGCTATCGCGGCGGCCGCGCAATCCGGGCTGCAGTGAGCCTGGACCATGCTACCGCTGTTACACCACGCCGTGGGACGCGACCAGTGCGGACCGGTGCAGCTTCCGGCGAGCGTCCCTTGCGCCAAAAGGTAAACGCGTGGCGCCGCGCTCAGGACGCGGAAATCGCAGAATTTGCAGGTTATGCGCACGGAGATGGCTAACGAATTGCTAAAAATTTATGCTGGCATTACTTCGGCGGCGCCTCCAACGGCTACCCCTTCTGGCGGCCAAGCTGGCGGGCAAGGCTGACGAAGTCCGCAACGGTGAGGCGCTCAGCCCGCTGGGCCGGGTCGATACCGGCATCCCGGATGAGGGCGGCCGTATCCGCGCCAAGGGAGGCAAGGCTGGAGCGCAGCATTTTCCGGCGCTGGCCGAAGGCGGCCGCTGTCACCTTTTCCAGAAGCGAGACCGGAACAGCATCGGGTGCCGGTGCCTGCGGGACGATCTCGACCAGGGCGGAGGCAACCTTGGGAGGCGGCACGAACACGCTCGGCGGCAGCGTGAACAAGATGCGCGGGCGCGCCCGGTACTGGGTCAGAACCGCAAGCCGCCCATAGTCCGGGGTTCCGGTCTCAGCAACCAGGCGTTCGGCTACCTCGCGCTGCACCATCACGATGAGCTTGTCGAACCAGGGCGGCCAGCCTCCGGCTGTCAGCCAATGGACGATGAGCGCGGTCGCGATGTTGTAGGGCAGGTTCGCGGTCACCCGGCTTACGCCTGTGTCCGCGGCAAGCGCCTGATAATCGGTGTGGAGCGCATCCTGGTACAGCGCCGAAAAGCGGCCCTGGCTTAAGCTCTCGATCTGGCCCAGGATTGGCCGGAAGCGCTCGTCGCGCTCGATTGCCACCACCTTGGCGGCGCCTTCGAGAAGCAGCGCACGGGTCAAACCTGCGGGGCCGGGGCCGATTTCGAGCACCGCTACGCCTGCGAGCGGGCCTGCGGCGCGGGCTATCCGCCGCGTGATGTTGAGGTCGAGGAGAAAGTTCTGGCCGAGCGATTTTTTGGCCGAAAGCCCCAACTCCCTGATCGCCTCCCTGAGCGGCGGCAGGGAGGCAATTGGATCGGCGCCGCTCATGGCCTAGAAGACGGCGCTTGCGCCAGCGCTGCCTCGTGCATGCGCCTGGCAAGCTTCAAAGCTTCGATGAAGCTCGTTGGGTTGGCCCGGCCGGTTCCGGCAAGAGCAAATGCGGTGCCGTGATCGGGCGAGGTGCGGATGAACGGCAGCCCCAGCGTGACGTTGACGCCGTCCTCGAAGGAGAGCGTCTTGAAGGGGATGAGCGCCTGGTCGTGATACATTGCCAGCACCGCGTCGTAGCTTTGGCGGGCCGCCGCATGAAACAGGGTATCGGCGGGCAGGGGCCGAAGACGCGGATGCCGCGCGATTGCAGCTCCGCAACCGCGGGGGCGATGACGTCAATTTCCTCGCGGCCAAGCTTTCCCTCTTCGCCGGCATGCGGGTTGAGGCCGCAGATCGCAAGCCTCGGATCGCGCGTGCCGAAATATCGCGCCAGACCTGCAGCTGTAACCTCAGCGGTGCGGATGAGGCGTTCCTGGGTCAATGCGGCGGGCACGTCTTTCAGCGCGATGTGGACAGTAACCGGCACCGCCCTCAGGCGCGGCGACGCCATGAGCATCACCGGAAAGGCGCTTGTAAAGCCTTGCCTGACGGCAAGTTCGGCCAGGAACTCCGTGTGGCCGGCGTGCGCGAAGCCTTGCTGCAGGAGAACATGTTTGGCGATGGGTGCCGTGACCACCGCGGAGGTTTGGGCGGCCAAGGTAAGCGCAACCGCTTGCTCGATGGAAGCGACGATTGCAGCCGCATGCCCGCTGGGGCTGCCGGCGATTACCGGGCCTAATGGTTGCGCCAGCGGCAGGACCGGCAGCGCGCGCGTGAAGACCCCCTGCGCTTCCGCCGGTTGTGCGATGGTCTCAATCCGGCATTGGCCTGACGCGTGCAACGCCGCTGCCCGCTCTGCGTAAAGCGCCGGATCGCCAAGGGCGAAGAAAACGGGGCAGGCGCGCTGCCCCCGGAGCAGCCAGCTCTGGATCGCAATGTCGGGGCCAATCCCGGCGGGGTCGCCCATCGTGACCGCGGCCAGCGCATTGAGGGCTGCTAGTGGGGCATCCATGCTCGTATGGCTAAGTTCTGCCAGGCTACGATCCACGGTAATCTATGGAAGCCTTCTGCTTCAAGTCTTGCAGGTAGCTGCGAGAATAACGCTCATATTCGGCCATGCGCGGGTCCGGCTTTTGCTCGGTCTTTGCCTGCTGCTGTTTTACAGGGACGCCCTTGTGGCAGACCGCATAGGATTCCACCGCGTTGCCGATAAGAACGGGCGGCGTCATCTGACCCTCGCCAACCTTATCGATAAGAGGCTGCACGTCTGTTGGGAACGAAGCAAGCTTCACCTTGTCCATGGCCTTTACCGTGGCGTCCGCGACAAGCTTCGCCTCCTTGGGAAGGTCTGTGCAGGAGTGGAACTTTTCCTTCAAATTCTCCGCCTCGAGCATGCGTTCTCCGACGGCCTTTTGATCGGACACGTCTTTGACCGCGAGCCTAGAGAATCCTGACGTCGAATTGTATCTCGCCTTGGGCGGGTTCGGGGGTGACCTCGGCTACCGCGGCCATCGCGGACTGGATCCTTGGCCCGTATACCCTGCCTATAACGTTCCGCCAGGAAAGCTGGGCGCGGAACACCTCCTGAACCGTTCTCCGGGAGATACCGGCGGCTTCGAACTGTTGATAAAAAGCCTCCACCTTTGCCTTCTTGTCCACTCCATCGCTGGCGGCGCGCTGTTCGACGCTTTCTTCAACCTCGCGGTCGCTAACTTTGACTTCTAGCCTCTTGGCGGCCTGCACCTTCAGCTTATCCTCGATGAGGGCGTCGATAACCGCTTTGCGCGATGTGCCGCCGCCCTCCGCGAGCACGCGGCGCTTGGCGTCCTCGACGAGTTGTTTCTTGATTCGCTCGGCGGCCGCTTGGGCTTCCGCTTGCGAATGAGGTTGCGCGGCGATCATCATCTGCCGGAACTGCTGATTGATTTCATCGCTGCTTAGCAGGGCTTTCATGTGCTCGCCAAAATTATGCGTGATCGCAGCCCAGCGCATGCGCTGGTCTACGTCGAATGACGTTATCGGCTCGTCGTTTACGATAACGACGATGGTTTGAGCGTACCCCGCGCCGGGCGCCCAGAGCGCCGCGAGCAGAGGGAAGCGAGCAAGAGAGTTATCTGGCGGTGGTTCAAGGTGGCGATTCGCATGCTTAAAGGTTGGCTTGGATTTGCGGCAACAGTTAGCCGCTCCGCTCGAGCTTTCCGCCGCTTCCGGCACGTAAGGTGCCGCCTGGCGGGGATAAGACGGCCACACGCCATTGTAGCGCCTGCAGGTTGAACCGGAACTTTAGCGGTATGCAGCGGCTTCCGGCGATAAATCGTAAATGGAGCTTGGAGCGGTCTGTGAACCGAAGCCCTTTATGCCCAGTTTGAACAAGTAGGTGGTGTCGGGCTTGATGTTCCTGAAATGTAACATTGGTCTGCTGATAGCCAACCGAAACCGTGACACATTCGTCGGTGTACTGGACCCCGCACTGTTGCGAATGAACATTCCATAGACGAAATCGTACCGCAAGTCGCCAAAAATGGACCACTCGTCGGTTAGCTTGAGCGCGCCGAACCCGGACACTTCTTGCCGCGCTGTCGCGAGGCCCAAGGTTGGCTGAGCCTGCATGGCCTCGTAGCCCACGCCCGCCTGCAAGAACCCAAGTTTTGTCTGCAGCGTGTACGACTGACTACCTACGCTAAGGTCCTTCTCGTCGAAGCGGATCTGGGCGATGCCCCGGAACATGTTCTTGTAATCGACATACGTTCCAAGCACATAGTCCCGAGAGGGTATTCTCCAGGCCGGAACCCTGGTAGGATCGTGTCTGAGCGCGTATGCGTTCGGCCCTGCCACTTGAATGCTCTCGCCCGCGATGGTACGGACGGTAACGCCGTTATTGGCCTGCAACGTATACTGCAGACCGTAATTCACCCTCGTTCCAGTCTCGATTTGATCGTAGCCAGAGAACTTATTGATGTCAAACAGCAAGGTGTCGTCGAAGATAAGGCTTTGGGCGTCTGTGATCGGCACCAGGTTGTTGTTTGCCTGGCCGCCGCGCGCGATGATCTGCGCCACCGGCTCGATCACCTGAGAAATACTGCCTGTGTTGACGATGAAGGGGTAGCGGTGATCGAGACCCACTCCGCCGAGATCGCGTGTGAACGTTTCCCCCGGCCCGCCGGTGTTGTTTTCCGTGAAGGACGACACGTTGTAGACGTCGCCCCGCACAAACGAACGGTGTATAAACCTGCCCCGATCGTCCTTAACGTGCGCCGCCATTGGGCATCGGCCGCTATATGGTCGGTTGTCCCCTGGGCGATGTTATTACCAGTCAGATTTCGGGAGTACGATATTGCCGGTCGGATCGTTGATGGAAAGTGCAACCGCGTTCACGTCGAAGCTGAACTCGCCGCCTAACACCGGCTTGTTGTGAACGTAGTTATAATCGATAACAGGATATGCGGTGCTGGTCACCGTCTTGTCGTACACCCCGGTTGCTTGATCGTAGACGTCACTGCCAGTTAGATTTCCGTAGCGGCTCACAGAGATGTTGAAATAGTTCCGGTCTTCCATGCCGGTCAGATACATCGTGGAGACACGCTCATAGGCGTATATACCATCGATATTATAATAGCGCCGGAAGGTTTCGTCGCTCTCGATGATAGCATTCCAGCCGAAATGCCAATATCTATTGAGCTCAAAGTCGCCTTCGGATCAGCACTGCCGCGCCAGTTTCTGTCGCCCCAGAAGTCGTTCGCGGTCGGGTCGTAGGCGCCGTAAAGCTTGACCTCGTAGGCGCCGTTCCAGAGCTTCTGGCGCCAATCGGTCTCCAGCATGTCGCCGGCTTCGCGTGGTGAATGTTGGCGTCAGCGTCAGGTCGTAATTCGGGGACGCGGCGTAATAGTACGGTATCGCGAGCGAGATCGGTGGTCGAAGAATTGTAAGCGGGAACCGGCGGCAGGAAACCGGAGCGCTGCTGCACCGTGTTGTCCGGCGTGTAGAAATAGGGAATCCACGCGACGGGAAGGCCGTACAATTCGAACTGGGAATTCTCGTAGTAGTAATTGTGATCGATATCGTCGTGGATGATGCGGGTTGCCTTGACGCGCCAAATCGGCGGGATTTCGGGTGTTCCTCGCACGGTTTGCAGGACGTTAGACGCCCTTTTCGTAGATAGTCTGATTATCCTTCTTGTATGCGTTCGCTGCGGCGACGCGGGTATCGTCCTGCGTCGATGCGTGCAGGGAACGCGCAAACCCGTCGCGGAAATCGCTCTTGAGCGTCATCCGCTCGGCGTTCGACACCGATCCACCGGCCTCCTTGAGCCGGACATTGCCCACCGCGCTCAAGGTGTTCGCGGTTTTGTCGTAGATGACCTCGTCGGCGAACAGAACGTTCTCGTCCTGGTAAATCTCCACGTTGCCGCGGGCGATGACCCGATTGTTCCGGTTGTCGTAGATGAGGTCGTCGGCCTGCAGCAGCAACGGCGCTGCCTTGCTCGGGGCGACCTGTTTCGCAACTGAGCTTTCGCCGCCGCCGGGCACCTGCTGCGCGGGCTGCTGCTGCTGCGCGAAGGCCGTGCCCGCCAAGCACGGCAGGCACACCATGAGCGCTATGACACCCCTGCTAAGCATGCGCCGATTTATCCCTACAGCCGCCCATCTCACTCAACGCCGTGCCCCCTCGTCCCCTAAGGCAGTCTAGCCATCCTCTTGATATAAGAGAACTGTAGCCGAAAGAAGGAGCGCTACGAACGCCGGGCACCATGCCGCGACCGTAACCGGTACCAAACCCGAAGCGCCGACCTTCCGAGAAAACTCCGAAAAGAGGAAGAAAGCAAATCCCCCGCCTAACCCCGCCAGAACCATAGTTTGAATTTTGCCAAAACGGAAGGGTTTCAACGAGCTGGTTGCAGCGATCAGCACCATCGCGGCCATAAGAATAGGGCGCGCCAAAAAAAGCTGATATTGCAAATCGTAGCGTGTAGCCTGTATTCCGGCCTTTTTGCAAAACTAATAAAGTCCGGCAACTGCCAAATGAGATCGTCTCGATGGAGCCTATACTGTCCATGACCTGGGCCGGGCTCGAATAAGTGCTCACGAAATACTCATCATAGTGGCGTGGAGCTTCGCCAGCAGCTTGAGCTACGGCATTTTCGAGCCGCCAATAACCTTGCCGCAGTTCCGCCTTGTTCGCTTGGACCTGCTCATAAAATCTATTGTTGAGGTCAAATTGCAACAGGGTCACGCCGCCAAGTGTGAGACCGCGGTTGGCGGCTGTTTTCGCACGGAGAACGGTTGGCCCGTCCAGGCCCTCCTGCCTGAGCCAGGAGCCCGTACCCCGCGTGGCGGCGAAGCTCTTCCTGACATTGAAAAGCTGGTCTGCATGCGTTCGGACTTCGCCTTCCAGCGACGCGAGCGGGTTGTAGACGGCGACGGAGAACACGCCAAAGATGAGTGCTACGGCCAGCGCTGGCTGCAAGAACCGCCTGCCAACCCGAGAGCCCGGCCGCTCTCACGATGGTCGAGTCCGAGCTTCCTGCTCAGGCCCAGGAAGGCGCCCAAGATACCGAAAAGCACAGCAAAGGGAAGGGCGATCTCGGCAAAAATAGGAACGCGCAAAGCCGAGATCGGCACGAGCGCGCCCGGTGCCCGCGCCTCGTTCCGGGCCCCCATCCGCATGACCTCGAGAAAAATTTATTAAGAAAATCAGCAGCAGAAACAGAAAAAACACGCCTAATATGGCGACGCAAAGCGCTTCGCCATGTAAAGCCCGAGTGTGCTGAAAGTGGTCTTCATGCCGCGTCTCCCGCAGCGCCTTTAGCGCCGGCAAGCCCGGAATGGCAGCCGCAAGCGGGGCAGTGAGATCGGGGCGGAAGCACGGGACTTCGAAATGAAGCATTAGGGCGCAAATGAGAGCTAATCCGACAGTAGGTGCGCCGTAAACCAGCGAAAGCGCACTTACTTGCGTTCCGGCGAGGTTGATACTGGCGATCCGAACGCCAATGGGCCAGAGCACCGATCATGAAACCGGTGAAGAGTGTACCTATCCGGCCTTCGCGGGTTGTCCGCGGCCAGCCAGATAAACAACCGCGAGCAACGCATATACCAAGGAATAGAGCGGCGTGGAAAGCCGCCTGATGAATATCGGACGTGATCGCGGCCCCATTCCTTTTGTAATAGTCGCTCTCTTTATCCATGTGCAGAAGCTCGGACATCGAAAGCTCTCCGACCCTTGGCTCGCGCTTGCCAGCCTTGGCAGAAGTCGCCCATATCGAAGGAATATGTATCGAAATGGATCGGTTGCACATCAGGGTGACCTTCGCTTGCCGCCTCACGATCTCTCCGTCGTGAAGGTCCATCTGCGCCCGGCCGCTATCGCTCCAGATTTGGCCCCGCTCCGCAACGATCGTGTTTATGGTTGTCTTGTCGCGCTCGTCACGAACGACCACGCCGAGGAGATCGCCATTTCGGCCCTTGCGCGCATATGAAAAGCGAGGCCAGCTTCGAGGTCGGTGAACTCTCTGGCCGAAGCACCTGGGCGAGCACGTCGGCCCTTGCTCGGGAGACAGGTCGTTGAATAGCTTCTCCGAAGGCGGCACACATAAAGTTCGAAGCGAGGACAGCGGCGAAAACGATCGTTGCAAGCGCAAAATAGTGCTAAGCAGCCGCCATGCCGACGATCCAGAGGCCGAAAGCACGATCAACTCGCTATCTCCGTTGAGACGGTTTAGGGTGTGCAGGCTGGCAATGAGAAAGGCGATCGGCGCTACGAAAGCGAGAAGCTTAGGGATAAACAGGGCGGTAGTCTCCAGGAATAGAAGGAAGGTTTGGCCTTGCGAGGTCAGCAGCCTGATATCGCGAAGCATCCCGTTAAGCCAAACGATGAGCGTCAGCGAAACAAGGATCATGATCAGCGCGGACAGCGTTCGCCGGAAAATATTCGGCGCGATGAGCATGCGGCGGACTCCTGCCGGGCTTGGCTCTCACGGTTCCGGTGCCACTTGAATTTCCACGCATTGTCGCATTTCAGGCCGGTTGCC
>CAWAVJ010000021.1:0-26547 GCA_963785355.1 uncultured Alphaproteobacteria bacterium | reverse complement strand
TCCGGAAGTACACGCGCCGGCCGATCTTCAAGCGGGCTTTGCCGATCCGCTGCGCCCACTCGTTCGTTGTACGCAGGCCGATCCGCAGCCCGTCGGGTGATCGATCAAGGATGGCGGCGAGCTGCGCGATGCTCAGGAGCGGGCCGAACCGATGCAGCAGCGTGTTTTCCATCGACATTGGGAATCCTCCGTAATCAAACGAATGAAAACGAAGATTAGGCATCATTGCGGTTGCCTACACCCCATTAATTGTTCAAAATGGTTGACATGAAGAACGAGAAAGCCATCGTTATCTGGGAAGGCTGCGACCCCACGGTCTCGGAAGCCATCGGGCAGTTCGAGGACCGGTGGCGGCCGTATTCCGCCTACTCGCGGCGCTACCCCATCATTCGGTTGATCCGGGAGTTGATCGATCCCGCTGTGGCCTCATATACCGCAACACTCCCATCGCATTACTTGGGTCACATCCCCGGAGCGGGGACAGGGGTGGCGTTCAGCGAGATCATTCGGCTGGTTGGACTTGCTGCAATGGTGCGCATACAGCGGCAGTTGCTACGCGCGTTCGTCCTCACCGAAGACAAGCAGTCCGCAAGAGATGAGCGCTTTGTCGCCACACTTAAATCGTTAAGCGAATTGGTCTGGGCCTGCGCCCGCAAAAGACCCGCGAAGTCAAAGGTGCGCGACACTCGCCTGAATGGCCAGCGCCGGCAAGGGTTTTGCCGGTTTTGCGGGTCACTCGCCGAGCTGACCTCATTCGCAGGCGGCAGCGATGCCCCCAAGGAAGACGATCCAGAAGAAGAACTTCGAATGAGCAGTCTGTACTGCATGGATCATCGGCCCAAATTGCCGAATGGCGCATGGAACCCCGCCTACAGACAGGCAAGACGATCATTGGCGCAGTTCGATCTTGAGTTGAACAGACTTCGCCTGCAGAGCGCGAGGGTGGCCGCACCCCAAGTGATCTCTGGCGACCGGCTTGTTGACAGCTACATCCACCGTTGCGTCGCAGGTCGGGCCTTACGGCCAGGGGACGAGGTTGAGCTGCGTAATCTGGCGCGGCTAATGGTGGAACTCGAAGCTGTCGGACCGCAAAAAGCAAATGTTGATGCTCCAATCGTATGGGTTCAATCAGTCGGAGATCGCGCGAGAGTTGGGGATCGAGCGCCAAGCTGTTTCCAAAGCCCTGGGGTCAATCCCTACAATGTTCCGCTTGAAATAGCATAGCAAGCGCTCCGGTCGCTGACGCGCCATCGCCAAATCCGCCACCAATATTCCGGGCAACTTTCGTGATGTCAACCGAATTTGCCAATCAATAGGATGAAACAATCTGCACTGTCAGGCACCATCAGGCACTCGCTTGCAAGTGACCGAAAGAGGACAAGCATGCAGGAAACGACGAACAAAATACTCATCAACCGCAAGAAGCTGCTGGCGATGATCCCGCTTTCTGAGCGCACGATTTTCAACATGGAACAGCGAGGGGAATTCCCACTCCGCATCCCGCTTACCAGCAGAAACGTCGCCTGGGACTTGGCCGAGGTCGAAGAATGGATCGAGGCGCGCAAATCGTCTCGGACTCATGCCATGCGTCCCGGCATCACTCCGATGGCCGCGACCGCTTGACAGCCCACTCATCGATCATGTCCGCCCAGTCTTGTAGCATGGCCGTGCGCTGCTCGCGGTACTCGGCCTTGTTGTAGACCGCTCTCACACCACGTTGCTCGTGGGCAAGGCACTTCTCGATCCAGTCGGTGTTGTATCCGGCCTCATGTAGCAGCGTGCTTGCCGTTCGCCGCAGGTCGTGCGGCCCGAACTTCGCAAGGGGCTTTCCCTGCTTCTGCGCAAGCCTGTACGTCAGCGTCAGCACCTGGTTGAGCGTTGCGCTGCTCATTGGCGTATCTGAGTCATACCGCGACGGAAGCACATAGTCCGATCCGCCGGCAAAGGTCTTCAAGGCAATGAAGATGTCCAGCGCCTGCCTGGACAGGAACACCAGGTGCGGGTTGCGCCGTTTCATACGTTCCTTGGGTATCGCCCACAGCGCCTCACCGAAATTGATTTCGCTCCACGTCGCGTTCGTCAACTCGCTCTTGCGCACCATCGTCAGCAACAGAAGCTTGGCCGCCGCCCGAATGGATGGTGCGGTGCCGATGCGCTCCATGTACTGGTACATCAGCCCGATCTCGTCTGGCGCCAGTGCCCGGTCGCGCGGCTCGAACTTGGCGATGGTCGTGGGACGTACCAATTCCGCCGGGTTCTCGACCTTCTGGCCGCGCTCGATGGCCCACCGGTAGACCTGTAGCACGACTTCGCGGGAATGCACCGCCGTAGCCGGTGCGCCGCGCTCCACGATGACATTGGTCAGTGCTCGCAGGTCCTCGTGGGTGATCTCGACCAACTTCTGGTTGCCGAATTTCGGCTTTAGCTCGCGCTCATAGACCGCCCGGCGCATGTCGCGGGTGGAGTCGGCCATCTGGTAGCCGCGAAGCCACTTTTCCGCCCACGCACCGAACGTCTCGGCGTTTTTTACGCGAGCCTTGTCTCGTGCCTTTTCCTTCGCCGGCGACTTGCCGCCAGCGATCAGCTTCTTGGCCTCGCCCAACTGCTCGCGGGCTTCCGAAAGGGTGATGCCACCGACGCCATAGCGCCCGAAGGTAATGGTCTCCTGCCGGCCGTTGATCGAGTAGTTGTAGCGGAACGAGATCGCCCCAGCGTGGGTGACGGCCACATAGAGGCCGTCCCGGTCGTTCACCTTGTAGAGCTTGCCCTGCGGCTTGAGGTTCCGCAGCTTGGTATCGGTCAGCATGGTTTCGGTCCTTTTCGGGTTCGAATACCATGATCTAAGTTGCCGCGAAAAACATGAAAAACTCGTTGAACATCAACAAGTTATGTTACTTCGATACCATGCCACCCGCCTCAAGGTGGCATGGTATCAGGCACCACTCATGGCATCAAAGGTACATAGTACCATCCACAATGCCATAAAAAAAGAGTGCTTGGCGTTGCCAACCGATGCCGGTCAATGCCAGACGAAAAAGCGAAAACTTCAATGTTTACGCTGATTCACGCATGCTTTGATGCCGCCGGATGCCAGCCATTGCCAAACGCCGGATCATTCCCACTCGATGGTGCCGGGGGGCTTCGAGGTCACGTCGTAGACGACGCGGTTGACGCCCTTCACCTCGTTGACGATGCGCGTGGCGATCTGGCCGAGCAGGTCGAGGGGGAAGCGGAAGAAATCGGCGGTCATGCCGTCGACGGAGGTGACGGCGCGCAGGGCCAGCACATGCTGATAGGTGCGCGCATCGCCCATCACGCCGACGCTCTGAACGGGGAGCAGCACGGCGAATGCCTGCCAAATATCGTCGTAGAGCCCCGCGGCGCGCAGCTCCTCCAGATAGATCGCGTCGGCCTTGCGCAGCACGGCGAGTTTCTCGTCCGTGATCGCGCCGGGGATGCGGATGGCGAGGCCGGGGCCGGGGAACGGATGCCGCTTCACGAACGCGTCCGGCAGGCCCAGCTCGCGGCCGAGCGCGCGCACCTCGTCCTTGAACAGCTCGCGCAACGGCTCCACGAGCTTGAGCTTCATGCGGTCGGGCAGCCCGCCGACATTGTGATGCGACTTGATCGTGACCGAAGGCCCGCCGCGCGGCGCCACGCTCTCGATCACGTCAGGGTAAAGCGTGCCTTGCGCCAGGAATTCCGCGCCGCCCACCTGGTGCGCCGCCTCGTCGAACACCTCGATGAACAGCCGGCCGATGGTCTTGCGCTTCAGCTCGGGATCGGCCACGCCCGCTAGCTCCGAGAGAAAACGCGGCGCGGCGTTCACCTGGATCAGCGGAATGTTGTAGGCGCCGCGGAACAGCCGCTCGACCTCCTCCGCCTCGCCCTGGCGCAGCAGGCCGTGGTCCACGAAAATGCACGTAAGCTGGTCGCCGATGGCCTCGTGCAGCAGCACCGCCACGACCGCCGAGTCCACGCCGCCCGACAGGCCGCAGATCACCTTCGCGCCGCCGATCTGCTCGCGCAGCCGCGCGATCTCGGCCTCGCGGAAGGCGGCCATGGTCCAGGTGCCGCCGCAGCCCGCGATCTTGTGCACGAAATTGCGCAGCATCGCCGCGCCGCTGGGCGTGTGCACCACCTCGGGATGGAACTGCACGCCGTAAAGCCGCCGCTTCTCGTCCGCGATGGCCGCGAACGGTGCGTTGCGCGATGTCGCGATGGGCGCGAAGCCCGCAGGCAACGCCTCCACGCGGTCGCCATGGCTCATCCACACCGGCAGCTTGTCGCCAGCCGCGCCGATGTCCTCGAATAGCGGCGAGCCTGCGCCAATCTCAAGCTGCGCCGAACCGTATTCGCGCTCGTCCGAATGCTGCACCACCCCGCCCAGCGTGTGCACCATACCCTGCTGGCCGTAGCAAATGCCCAGCACCGGCACGCCCGCCGCGAACACCTCTTCCGGCACCCGCGGCGAGCCTTCTTCCAGCACGCTGGCCGGTCCGCCCGACAGGATGATTGCCTTAGGTCTTAACTCCGCAATCTTGCGCGCGGCTTGCGTGTAGGGCACGATCTCGGAATAGACGTTCGCCTCGCGCACGCGCCTCGCGATGAGCTGGGTGAATTGGCCGCCGAAATCGACGATCAGGACCAAATCCGTGACGGGAAGACCGGACAAAGGGCGCTCCTTATGAGGCGATGCGGAATCGAACGCCGCGCGATGGCGCGGCCAGCGCTTAACATAGACGGATTTTGCGGGGCGTAAAGCGGTGCGGCGCGGGGCTTGCGGATTGACTTTCTATTTAAATCGTTCGGCACGCGCGCCAATATTAAGTACGCAAAGCCGCCCCTGCGCTCCGAACTGTCACCGTATGGTGTGCGTTCCTGGTCCCGCCAGGATAGGGCGCGGGAGCGCACCTATTTAAATTCCCAGACATCGTCGATGTGCCTGCCAAAAGCATCGCGCGCCAACGGTTCGATTGCAACCAGATCTAGAGCTGCTCATTCCTTGCGCCACCTACCAATCACATCGGCAAATGTTATGTCGCGCCACGGTTCCTGCCACTCCTTATGAACACTCACGCTTTGTGAGTGCGGCTCAGGCACAGGAAGCGGTAACTGCACCACTGAAGGCAGCAAAATCGCATCACCCACGAAGATGCACTCCCCTGGTGCCAAGCTCGGAAGGATATCAGCGATTGCATTCGAATTGTCAGGAAAGAGCCGCTTAACATAGGCTTGGTCGGCGCTGTTGGTTAGACGAAGTGCCACAAAGTTGTTACATTGAGCGAATATGGTTTCCGAAACCTCAGATGGTCGTTGGCTGACCACCATAAGACTGAGCCCATATTTCCTTCCCTCTTTCGCGATCCGCTCTAATGATTTTCTGGAAGAACGATATGCCACCTGATCCCCCTGCGGAATGTAGTTATGTGCCTCTTCGCACACTACCATAACTGGCACATCGTTTAGCGCCTGCTCTCCATATCTCAATTTTGAGTAGTGAAAACAAAAATCGAATATCAACCGAGATACCAAGCTAACGGTGATGCTCAACACCTCGAAGGGTATTCCACTGAGGTCGACAACAGTAACATTTGATCTATCGATATAACCAATAAACTGCTTTAGCAGCTCTTCAAAATCGGCCGTTTCGTAAGGGGTTCCCGTTGATTGCCTGACCGGATGGAGTAGAAATCGTAGCCTCCGATCAGAAAGCTTTGTCTCTAATCGTGAAACAAAACGATTGAACTCGCCATGAAATGGCCCATTACCCGCTCTGTCTGCTTTTGCTTGAGACGGCGACACGAAACTACATTTCTCTGTAAAATATCTATCTTGGCGATTTCGTATAAGCGTTCCGTCGCTCAGTTTAGGACAATCCTCGCCGTCCAGACGACCGATAACCTCCTTGTTCATATTGTCAACATAATTATACACTTCCTTGATAGAGAAATACACTGGCATATCATATGTTATCTCGCCAATTGATGGATTGTGTCTTTCCTTATTTAGTATGACAGCCTGCTTAAATATACTCACTTGGTTATACGAATTCTGCTCGTTGCTTTCAATGAATATGCTTTCTAGTTCCTCAGAATTCATAAGCCAATAAGGAAGACACAAATTATCGGTGTCTAAACGATTGAGTGTAAACGCTTTGTCCGGACTCCCGCTAAATGCTGCGGTGTATTCGTCGTGTATGTCAAATATAACGACGTGAGAGTTATTTTTGTAGGAAGCGCTTTCGTCTAACCCGACAGCCGTCTGAATTATTTTTGCGACTGCGCATGACTTACCAGATCCGGTTGAACCGACAACCGCAACGTGCTTAGCGAAAAATCTATCTCCATTGATTCTCAAAATAACATCCTTGTTCAAGGACAGGCGTCCAAGCGCGAAATCATACCCATTGCCATGCGCGAACATTTGATCGAATGCTAACTTTTGAGGCACATAGGCGGGCTCGGTCGGCACCGGCAGAAGCGATGCCCCTCGCTCAAAGTGCTTACCGTCAATTAGGGTCCCCACAGGTTGCGTATCTATTTCGAATACCCAATCGGTTGCCCCGGGGGCCGGCTGACTACCGTTGATATTGCGTATAGTAGCTATTGTGTAGTCACTATTGCCCTGAGCGATTTGCATGAAGGAACCGATCTGGAGGTATGCTTTATTTTCTTCAAACGTTCTCAGATCGGTAACTAATATAGTTATTTTGTTGGGCGCGCACGAGGTCACCTGGCCAATCTTAGTCAATGGCATCTGTCATCCTCATTAGATACCTTGCTTCTTGAAAGCTCTTTATTCCGAGAGCCTCGATATTAACATCTGTAGCTTCTATACCATCAACGATCCAGTCTCCCAATATAAATAGATCATCAGCTTTTTTACTATTTATCACCCTTTGGTTTGCATTCCATGACAGAATACGAATTAGAAATTCCTTTTTCACATTTGCCTTAGAATTTTCTGTGAGCGGCTTCCTAAAAAAGAATTCGTCAAAAAATGTATCTCCGACGTAACCATCTGTAGAAACGACGCCTTTTTCGTACAGCCGTGACTGAATTTTCAAAAATTCACCGGGGCCTACTTCTAGACAAAAAAGCGGCGTTTCGGTATGAGCTGCCTTCGAGTTGTATTTTTTTACACAATCTGATATAAATTTTACAATTTCATCGCCAAATTTCTCGATATTGCGTTCGCCAATCAAAAAATAGCGCAATCTAGAATTCTGGTCTAGGCTAGGCTTTATTTGTGCCTTCCTTTTTAAGAGGAGATCCTTCCTGTTACGTAAAGCAAGTGTCCACTTTGATATGGCAGTCTTCTTGTTTGTGCTAAGATGTTCAAGAAGGTTACGTTTAGTTATTTTTCTATCATCTGCATTATGTTTTATGCTTAGGGAAGCAATCTTGTTTATCGCATTAGGGTACGCAAAAACAGCGATTTCTTCCGGAGTCATACCGCACTCTTCCATGTGGGCATATACTGTACTTTCCAACTCAATAAACGAAGGCCCTAATTCGATGCGAAATGCACGCAAAAAGTTGGAAAAATCGAAATCAGAAGGAATGTTTTTTATATATTTAATTAATTTTTTGTTTTGCGAACACAGAATTGTCCTCAAGTCGCTTTCTTGAATGGTAGGGGCTTTAACCGTGTTCTTCACATGAATGAACAATATATAGCTGATGCAATTCCCAGATGTGCGCGCGTAATGCTCCATCATTAATAATATTGGTTTGTAGACAAGGCTGGGGGTAAACTCATCTTTTGTTTCATGGTACTTGCACTGAATGGCTGTAATCTTATCTCCTTCAGTTACATCTATATCCTCAATAATGCCCTCAACGCAAATCTCTGAGTCCGGTGCGGATTTGAATATCTCAACAATCGTTTTATTGAATTGATAGAGGAATCCTTTGATTGTATAGTCAGCACTGTCGGACACCACGTTCTCCTTAAGATGGCGATATCGAAGCTCAATGTCCTGCTGCCCGCTTATGCCGTCCAGCTAAAGGTGTTATGCGCCGATTTGGATGCGCCTGCAACTCTAAGCTAAAAGTTTAGAATAATTGCAAGGGGACCGCTTTGCCTTAGCCCTCATAGGAACGCTTCGGGGCTTCGCGGGGCTCGTACAGGCTAAAGGACCAGGGAAAGGAAGGGCGACCGCCATGCGCCGGAAACCACACGAACCCCAATACCAAGGCTCCGTCCCCGAGCCGCGCGCGCCCTTGCTGCAAGCCGTACTCCACTTCGTGCGGGGCGCGCGAACCTGCCCCGGCGTTCTGCGCATCGCGCTCATCGGCTCGCTGACCACGCCCAAGCCTCTGCCGAAGGATGCGGACGTGCTCGTCACCATCGAGGACGGCCTCGACCTCGGCCCGCTCGCGGAGAAGGGCCGGCGCTTGAAGGGAGCCGCGCAGCAGATGAAATTCTTGGCGCCGACATTTTTCTCGCCGATGCGCGGGGGCAATATCTCGGCCGCATCTGCGGCTACCGCGAATGCTATCCGCGCGTGCTGTGCCGCGCCCGGCATTGCGGCTGGCGGGACCATCCCCAGCATCTCAAGGACGACCTCGATATCGTCACCCTGCCCCGCGAGCTGATCGCGGCGCCGCCGGTGGAACTCTGGCCGCAAATCTGCCGCCGCGTGGCCGTGCCCGCCGATGTGGAGGAACTGCTGCTGGCCGGCGACAGCCAAGGCGCCGCACAGAACGGGTTGTGAAGCAGCAGCTTTTGAGTGAACTGCAGCTTTGTGGAGTTCGCTCCAGGTTAACAGATCGTTCGATTCGCGTAGGCGCCTATCGTGGTAAATGCGCGCATGGTAAATGGCTGTGCCGCTTAATTTCCGCCGCCGTCTTTCTGCGAGATCTTTTCTCACTTTAGGTCGATTTCTGCGACTCCAAAATACCATTAAATATAGTCGCAACTTCCGCGTTAACCGCAAATGTGGCAGGAATCGCCGGGCAGGTTCGCGTTTTTCCTCGTAAAATCAAAGCGTTGCGCGTAAACGATTTTGAAACACATCTGTGCTAAATTGTATCAAATGAAAAGGGCGGTGCAAATCGCGCCCGAACCGGGCCAAAACGTTAACCGCGGCCCCGCAACGGGCCTACCATGGCGCAAAGCTGCGCCTATGGCTGCGTTGCCGGCGCAAGCGCGGCTGCCGGTGCTCCTCTTCCGGGGGGGCCGCGGCCTCCGGCTCGACCACCGCGACCACCGGCTCCAGCCGCTTTTGGATCTCGCATCGCGCCTGGCGCAGTTCGTCCTGCACCTGCGCCCGGAAACTTTCGCCGCGCAACGGCGCACGGATCGCCACAATCCCGGTTTGCCCCGGCGAAACGATGATGGCTTGCTCGCCGCCTTCCTCGGTCTTTTCGGTGCTTGCTTCCTCGGGCAGGCGGTCCGCGGGGATGATGAGCAGGCGCGCTTGCGGCTTTTTCACGTCGGCTCCGGTTATGAGGTAGAAGTTCTCGCCGGAGCGCGTTGAAAGTGTGAGCGACCACGCCGCATCCGGCAGCGGCGATTTGACGATGACGTTGTTCTTGGAGATATCGAACAGGCAGTAGGCGGTTGCGACATCGGGGGACGAGAAGGGAAGCCGCGGCGCGCTTTTGCCGTCAGCGATGGCGAGCGTGTTCGGCTTCATGACGGCGGAGAGCCGCCCCCAGGCGTCGCGCCCGGCGAGCGCAGGGATGGCAAACACGGTGAGGATGTGAATGATGCCCGCGGCGGCGAGCCCGGCCAAGGCCCATGGCAGCTTTCCCATCACGAGCACTCCAGGAGTGTGATTTCGGGTAGGATATCGCTGCCGGATTTCAGCAAATTATCGGGGTTGAAGGGCCGCAGGATGCTGAGCTGCAGAGTAACGCGGGTTCCGCGCGCCGCCGGTATCCAGTTCCCCGGCTGCACATCGGGAGACAGGCGCACCGTGAACCGGCCGTCCGGGGCTGCGAGGATGTTGGCGCTGGAAAAGCCCGATCTACCCGTCTTATTGGGCATGATCTCGCCATCGGCGGTGAAGGCGGCGATGTTCCACCATAGGGACGGCACCGCAATGCCGCGGATTTCGTAGGTGCAGTCGCCGGAAAGACGCGAGCCCGCACTATCCCGCGTCGCGGTGAACACCATGTTGCCGGCCGCCGTAAGCGGCAGAACGCCCTGCCGCGCGACATGCGCGAGCGTATAGGGGTCCGCGTCGGCGGTGCCTTCGCGGAACCAGAACGCCCATGGGCCATAGCGATTCGCCGCGGCGGAAAAGCCGTGATCGACCGCGCGCCAAGCCGAGCCCAGGCCGGCCACCAGGGCTATCGCGGCAAAAATGATAAACCGGCTCAGGAAAGGCATACGTTCAAAAACCTGCGATTTCAGGGCGGGAGAAATTTCTACGCAGCACCGTTATTGCGTCCGGACAGGCAATTTGTCCAGGGCAGCGCCCTTTTCCGGGACACCGCCGGTTGCCTTGAGCTTGGGCGCCTCTTTCAAAAGCTTGGACAGCGACGTCAGCATTTTGCGCGTGCGGGCCGGCATCCGTTTGGCAGGCTCCGTTGAGGCTGTGCTGGTGCCGGCGTTCGGATCGTCGCGTTGGATTTCGGCCAGCCGCTGCCGCTCCTCAACCTGGCGCGGATGCAGCGGAAGCCCCGGAATTTGCGGAATGTCCATGTTGGTATGCGCCGCCACCATATACTGATGCCAAACCGGCGCGGCGAGGTGGCCGCCCGTCGTGCCGCTCACCATATCGCTGTAGTCGTCGTTCCCGAACCAAACGCCGGTCACATATTGACCGGTAAAGCCCATGAACCAAACGTCCTTCGGGCCTGAAGTCGTGCCGGTCTTGCCGCAAGCGTTGGTGAAATCGAGTTTCGCCGCCATGCCGGTTCCTTCCTCCACAACTTTAAAGAGCATGGTATTTAGGGTTTCGATATCCTCGCGCTTGAAGATCCGGGCCGGCGGCGGCTCGTCGCGCTCCCTCGAGTAAACCACCTCGTCGCGCGTGTTTCTCAGCTCCAAAATCGCATACGGCTTAACAGCCATGCCGCCGTTGGCGAATACCGCGTACCCCGCCACGTGATCGAGCGGAGCTATGCCCGTGTCGCCTAGAGCCATCGAGCATGTTTTTCTTATGGCTGTGAGGCCGATCCGGTGGGCGACCTCCAGCACCTTGTCCCGGCCGACATCGAGCGAGAGCCTCACCGCGACGGTGTTCACCGAATGCTTGAGTGCGTCGTAAAGCGTCATGGGGCCGCCGCCAGTCCCCCCGCCATAGTTCACCGGCGACCAGTTTCCGCAGGTTGGCGAGCCGCCTGGCATCACCTTGGTGGGTTTGATCCCGTTTTCGATGGCCGTCAGATAGACATAAGGTTTGAAGGACGAGCCGGGCTGCCGGGCGCCATGAACAGCGCGGTTGAACTGGCTGTCGCCGTAATCCCGTCCGCCAACCATGGCGCGAACCGCGCCGTCCGTGTCCATCGACACGAGCACGGCCTGGCTGGCTCTAAGGTTTCGCCCCTGTGTATCGAGTTGCGTTTCGACGGCTTGCTCGGCGACCTTTTGCAGCGGGACATCGACGGTGGTGCGGGCAGTAAGGACGAATTCGCCCTTACCCCTCATAAGGCGCTGCACCTCCTCAAAGGCCCAGTCCAGGAAATAGTTGGGCGCGTAGTCCTCTTCATGGTCTATGATGTGTGCGGGGTTCAGCCGCGCCGTATGTACCTGCCCCTCCGTCATAAAACCGGCTTCGACGAGGTTGGTGAGGACCTGGTTGGTCCGGGCCCGGGATTCCGCTGGGTTCGAGTGTGGAGCAAATTTCGACGGTGCCTTGAACAACCCGGCAAGGACCGCTGCCTCCGCCAAGTTTATATCCCGCACCGACTTGCCGAAATAGAATTGCGAAGCCGCCTCGACCCCGAAATTGCCGCCGCCCAGATAAGCGCGGTCGAGATAAAGCTTTAGGATTTCACTCTTTGTAAGGTGCGACTCAAGCCAAAGCGCGAGGTACACCTCCTTTATCTTGCGCGCAATTGAGCGCTCGGAGGTAAGGAAGAGGTTTTTCGCGAGCTGCTGGCTTATGGAACTGCCCCCTTGGACAACCTCATTTGCCCGCGCATTCTGGACCAAAGCGCGAATTGTACCAAATACGTCGATGCCGAAATGGTCGAAGAACCGGCGGTCTTCGGTAGCCATCGTCGCTTTGATCAGCGTGTCGGGGATTTCCTCAAGCGGCACAGCATCCGAAAACTGAATGCCGCGCTTTCCGATCTCGTTGCCGTAGCGGTCGAGGAAGGTCACGCTGAACTCGCTGCCCGTGCGCCAGTTCGGGTTCTTGGTAAGCTCGATCGCGGGAATTTCGAACATGAGGATAATGGCAAGCCCGCCCGTGCCTATGGTGGCAGCCTCCGACAGAATTTCCACGGCGAGGCGCCGGGCCCCCGTTACGCGGAAGCCGGCGAAGAAATTGTTGTAGTTTGCCCACCAGTCTTTAAATCTGGCATAAAGGCCGTAAAGGGTGGAATCGATCCAGGAATCGAGCGCGAGCCAATTAACATACCGGTTGCGCCGGTTCGGCTTGAATATCCAGTCCCGCACGAGTCTACGCCGCCTCCCTTGAGCCCAATCGCCGGTACTATGCCAAGAAACGATCCCGCGAAACAGTTAAAATGGCAGGACTGCGATCCAGTTCCAGAGAAATCGCCCGATACGTCCGCCGATGCGCCCTTCTGGGAGGCCAAGAGCCTCGAGGAAATGAGCCCGGCTGAGTGGGAAGCGTTATGCGACGGCTGCGGGCAATGCTGCATGATCAAGCTCGAGGACGAAGATACGGGAGACATCGCAGTTACAAAGCTCGCCTGCAAGCTGCTCAATATCGGCTCCTGCCGCTGCTCCGATTATGAACACCGGCGGGACCATGTGAAGGATTGCGTCAAGCTGACACCGGCAGACGCCCGCAGCTTGAACTGGCTTCCCGAAACGTGCGCCTACCGGCTGATTGGCGAGGGCCGCGGCCTGCCTTGGTGGCACCCGCTCGTTTCAGGATCGCCAGAGACGGTGCATGAAGCCGGGGTTTCGGTTAGAGGCTGGGCAATCGGCGAGAAGAAAGTGCCGAAGCACCGTATTCCGGCCCACATTGTTGGCTGGATAGAGCCGCGAAAGCGGCGTTAGGGCGGATTGCGAGCTGCGCCGGCAATGTTTTGCGGCGCGGCCCTTTGCAAGCGAGGGCGAGGGCACCTCATGACTGCAAGCGAAGCCAGCGATTTCGTCCTTGCGGCGGATATTCCGGCCTCGGGACAATTCATTGCCATGGGCAGAATGTTCGCCCCTTGCACGGCCCTGCTAGCCGCCGCGCAGGACCTGCGAGACAATCCTGCCGATCCGGACCTGCTGGAAATTCAGGTTTATGCCTTGGCCTCGAATGCCTCCGGCCTGTGCATTTTGGACAGCGGCGATATCGAGAATGTCCTGCGGGCTTGGTTCGCCGCGCGGCTCGTTGCTGACTGGCGCATCGGGATTCCGGGGGTGGGGCTTTTGCAGGCTCTGTATACGGTGGCGCGGTTCGAGCCAGTGCAGGATACTGGCCGCACGTTCACACTTGAGTTGCGGCTTGAGGGTAAACCGGAATTCAACCCTTCAGCACCCTGCTGAACCTGCAGTTGCGCTGCCGGCCTGTCAGCGCCCATCGGTTTGGGCGGGCGGGCTCTACACGGCGCCGGAAGCCTCCAGCTTGACGAGATCAAGGGCGAGCATGGGCACTTCGCGTCCTATGCGGGTAAATCCATGGTGAAGATAGAACGCCTCCGCGGCAGGTGAGATAGCGTGAACGATCATAAGCCGTGCCGCAACCACCTGCGCCGCGCGGCTGCTGCGTACCACCGCATCCTGAAGTAGCGACCCGCCCAAGCCAACGCCTTGCACATTCCTGTCCACCGCCAGCCGGCCAAGTATCACGGCCGGAATCTTTGCCGGCATGTTACGGCGGATGCTGCCTGGAACCTCCTGGTTGAGGATTTGTCCCATGGCGAGGGCGTAATAGCCCACCACACGGTCCTCACCGCCTGGACAAACCACGTAGCTGCGGCTGGCTCCATTTTTGAGGTTGGCAAGTGCGCGTTGCCGGAGCCAATCGTCCAGAACTTGCTCACCCGAGGCAAAGCCCGTCAGATCGTGCCGTTTGGCGAGAAGGACCGGCGCCTGCAAGGAGAGCGCAGGCTTAGTCATCCTGCCAAATTGGCTTGCGGTTCATCAATCTTTGCATTCCAGCGGTTTCGTCTTCCGCTGGTGCTGCATCCATCCAAGCCAGAATTTCCTGAAAGCGCGCGTTATCCAGGCAAATGGTGGTCCGGTCGAGCAGCACGTTGCGCGCTTCCTTGAGAGCCGCCGACAGCATGAACTGTGAACGATTGGAGCCGGCCATTTCCGCCACCCGGTCAATAAAATCCCGGTCTGCGGCGGTGGCACGCAGGTGAATGGTCACATCGGCAGTGGCGTCACTGTTCTTCATTGCGTTAGGTTGCGTGAATGTGTACCATTTGTCAACACAACGTGTGCGACACACAACGTGTGAGGCATAGCATCTGGTTCGCCGGCGTATTTCTACACCCCGCCGTTCATCGCCAATTCAGGAAGCGGCGCTCATAAGGGCTCTCGATGCAGAACCGGCTATGAAGTATATCTGCGCGGCATTTTCGATATGGATCGGCGCTTACGGCAGCGGCTCCGCGCTCGCGAAGGAAGCTTGTACCCATGAATGGGGCAAAGGCTACAAGACCCATAAGCAGATCGAGAACGAGGTTCGCGCCTGGCTGACGGACGGAAAAATTCTAAGGTTCTCGCTTTGCACGTCCGGCAACGACCACTATTTCCAGGTCACGATTTTGGAGTTGGCTGGTAAAGTACGGGTCGTCCGGGTGCCCGCCCGCTAGCAAAGTGTGGCCGCATGCGCCTTTTGGTTGTCGAAGACGATCGGGATTTGAACCGTCAGCTCGTCGCTGCGCTGGCGGAGGCTGGATACGCGGTGGATTCCGCATTCGACGGGGAGGAGGGCGCGCATTTCGGCGAGACCGAGCCCTACGACGCGATCGTTCTCGACCTGGGGCTACCCAAAATCGACGGTCTCAGCATTCTGGAGCGCTGGCGCAGGAGCGATATCCGCACGCCCGTCCTCATCCTGACCGCGCGCGACCGCTGGAGCGAGAAAGTCGCGGGGATCAATGCGGGCGCCGACGATTACGTTGCCAAGCCGTTCCAGATGGAGGAGGTCATCGCGCGCGTGCGGGCGCTCTTGCGCCGTAGTGCGGGCTTTGCCAAGGCCGAGCTCGAATGCGGCCCCTTGCATCTCGACACGCGCACCGCGCGCGTCACCTTCAACGGCTCGCCAATCAAAGTGACCGGGCTCGAATTCAGGCTGCTTTCCTACCTCATGCATCATCAGTCCCGCGTCGTATCGCGCTCGGAACTCGTGGATCATCTCTATCAGCAGGATTTCGACCGCGATTCGAATACCATCGAGGTCTTCATAGGGCGCCTTCGCCGCAAAATCCCCGCCGAACTCATCCACACCGTGCGCGGGCTCGGCTACTGCGTTTCGTTCGCCCCAAATCCGGACGGAGGCGATAAGAAGGGCTCATGAGAGGTAATTCTCTCGCGCTTCGCCTTGCGATCTCGTCTGCGGCGTGGACGTTGATGATCCTGTCGGTGACAGCCGCTGTCCTGATTTCGCTGTGCCGCGATTTCATCGAGGAAAACTTCGATGAACGGCTCAATTATTCGCTCGAAAACCTGATCGCCAAAACGGCGCCGCAGGGCACGCTGGACATCAGGCGCCCCACCGACCTCGGCGAGCCGCTCTTCGCGAAGCCCCTGTCCGGTGTCTATTGGCAAATCCGGCCGGCAGACGAAAGGAACGATGTTTCGTTCAAATCGGACTCGCTTGCGGACGAAACTTACAAGACTCCGAGCGATCTTGGCATCAGGCCCGATCAAAAGCGCATCCGGCAGGCTTATGTCGATGGCCCGGACGGTCAAATCCTTCGCGTTTTGGAGCGCGACATCGATTTCGGCCAGGAAAACGAGAGCCGCATTTTCTCGATCTCGGTGGCCTTCGACACGGCATCCGTCGACGCCGAAACGCGCTACCTCACCAATACAATCGTGTTCACGCTTGCCCTGCTTGGCGGGGGCCTTCTGCTCGCGACTTTCTTCCAAGTCAGGTTCGGGCTGAGCCCGCTTAAGGATATTGGGCACCGCCTGGCGGCAATCCGGTCCGGCGAGGAAACGCTGCTGGAGGGAACGCCGCCCGATGAGATTCTGCCGCTCCAGGAGGAGCTTAACGCGCTCATCAAAGCCAATTGGGGCGTCGTGGAGCGCGCACGCACCCACGTCGGAAACCTCGCACATGCGCTTAAGACGCCCTTAAGCGTCATTATCAATGAGGCCGCCTCCCAGGATACGGAGTTTGCGCAGAAGGTGGCCCAGCAGGCCGCGCTGATGCGCCAGCAGATCTCGCATCATCTCAACCGCGCCAGTATCGCGGCGCAAATCCGGCCCATCAGCGGTGTGACCGACGTGGAGTCTGGGCTCGACGCACTCTCGCGCGCGCTGACCAAAATCTATGAAGGCCGCGCGCTCAATCTGGAAATCGATTGCCCCGGCGGTGTGCGGTTTTTTGGCGAGAAGCAGGATTTCGACGAGATGGCGGGCAACCTTATGGACAATGCCTGCAAATGGGCGCGGTCCAGCGTTACCGTGACGGTGGAGGCGCCGCAGGCCGCGGGAAGCGTAGCGGCGCGGACGTTCCGGCTCATCATAGAGGACGACGGGCCAGGGTTGCCTGAGGAATTCCGGCGCGAGGCGGTCAAGCGCGGGCGGCGGCTTGACGAAAAGGTGTCCGGCTCCGGGTTGGGCCTCTCAATTGTCGCAGAATTATCGCACCTCTACCGCGGCACACTCAAGCTGGAAGAGGCCGCGAGCGGGGGCTTGAGAGCTTCTCTTACACTTCCAGCGGCCTGATTGACGCAAAATTGCCCAAATGCGTTGCCTACGTTTGGCCAGGTACAGGCTGGGAGGGCGTGCGATTCGCGCGCTACGTGGGATATGAAAAAACTAGGGCTACTCTTTCTGTCACTCGCGTTCACCGTCCTGGCGACGGGGTGCGCGACTTATGAAGATTCGGGAACGCTGATTGGCGCTTCCACGGGCGCGCTGCTCGGCAGTGCGGCGTCGCATGGAAGCCCCGGCGGCGTGGTCGCAGGTGCGCTTATAGGCGGCTTCATCGGCAACCGCATCGGCAAGTCGATGGACGACGAAGATCGCCGGCGCGCCTACGAGGCGCAAATGGCGGCGTTCGAGCGCGGCGATCGCGCGGATTGGCGCAGTCCGAACGGCCATTACGGCTATATCGAGCCGCGGCCGGTCTATTACTATCACGAGATGAAGTGCCGTGAGTTCACGCAAACCGTGTTCATCAACGGCAGGCCGGAGACCATGGTTGGCCGTGCTTGCCGGGACCCCGACGGGAGATGGCACGAGGTTTAGCTCTAGAGTGCGTCCGGAAAACCGCGAAGCGGTTTTCCGGACGCACGGCAAAACAACAAGCTAGGCGAGGCGGGAAAAGCCGCCCGTTTGCCTCATGGCTTCACCTAGCACCATTGCCAGAGCCACGGCAACATTCAGCGACCTCAAATCCTCGCGCATGGGAACGCGGACGCGCAAGTCCGCCGCGGCGTGCACCTCCTCGGGCACACCCGCACTTTCGCGCCCCGCAAGCAGGATATCGGAAGGCTTGAATTCCGCAGCTGTGTACGCCTGCGCCGCGCGCGTCGTCAGTAAAACGATACGCGAGCCGCGCTGCCGGGCATCGTTCCTGAACTCCGCGAAGCTGCTCCAGCGGGTGATGCTCACCGCTTCGAAATAGTCGAGCGCGGCCCTTTTCAGCGCCCGTGACGAGAGGTCGAACCCCGCCGGCAGGATAATATCGGCTGCGACATTAAGGCAGGCTGCTAGCCTCAGGATCGTTCCTGTATTCTGCGGAATATCCGGTTGGAAGAGAGCCACGCGCATTGTCATAAGCCCTACGAATGGCCTAGCGCCAATTTGCAGCATAGACATGACATTCAAGAACTGCAATAAGTCCCACGATTTCCCACCCCTAAACTGCCCTTAAAGGTTGAAATCCTCATGGCGACTACAATCGACGATCAGCACGGCGGCATGAACCGCAGGGACTTCATCTACATTGGCACTGCGGCATTTGCGGCGATCGGCGCTGCGGCGGCCATCTGGCCTTTGATCGATCAGTTGAACCCCGATGCTTCCACTTTGTCGCTGGCCTCGATCGAAGTCGATCTGGCGCCCATCCAGCCTGGCCAGGCTATAACCGTTCTGTGGCGCGGCAAGCCGATCTTCATCAGAAACCGGACGCCAGACGAAATCGAGAAGGCGAAGGCGGTCGACCTCAAGGAACTGAGGGACCAGGACGCCGAGGTTATCGGCACGTCCAACCTGCCAGCCACGGACGCGAACCGCACGAAGCCCGGCAAGGAAAACTGGCTGATCATGATCGGCATTTGCACGCATCTCGGCTGCATCCCGAAGGGACAGTCGGCGGGCGACGAGAAGGGCCCATTTGGCGGCTGGTTCTGCCCGTGCCATGGCTCGGCCTACGATACCTCAGGGCGCATCCGCCAGGGACCGGCGCCGCGGAATTTGGATATCCCGCCCTACCGCTTCATCGAGGACACCAAGATCAAGATCGGTTAAGCCCAAGCCATTCGAGAGAGCCTTTCTATGTCACATGAATCCACCTACCAGCCGAAGACGGCGTTTACGCGCTGGCTCGATGTAAGACTGCCCATTGTCCGCTTCACGGCGGATTTCATGGCGATGCCGACGCCGCGCAACGTCAACTATCTCTGGGCTTTCGGCGCGATCCTGTTCTACTTCCTCGTGGTGCAGCTCTATTCGGGCATCATCCTCGCGATGCACTACGCGCCAAACTCGGCGATAGCGTTCGAATCCATCGAAAAACTGATGCGCGACTTGAGCTACGGCTGGCTCATGAGGTATACGCACATGGTCGGCGCCTCGCTGTTCTTCCTAGCGGCTTACATCCATCTGTTCCGCGGCCTCTATTACGGCTCCTACAAGTCGCCGCGCGAGGTGCTATGGATGATCGGCGTGGCGATCCTGCTTTGCATGATCGCGACGGCCTTCATGGGCTACTCGCTAGTTTGGGGCCAGATGAGCTACTGGGCCGTGACCGTCATCACCAACCTGTTCTCTTCGCTCGACTCGATCTACCCGGGTCTAGGCACGTCCATCGTGCAGTGGGTCTGGGGCGGGTTCTCGGTCGACAATCCGACCCTGAACCGGCTGTTCAGCCTGCACTATATGGTGCCGTTCGTGCTCGTGGCGATTGTCGCGCTGCACGTCTGGGCCTTGCACGTGACGGGTAGCAACAACCCCACCGGCGTAGAGGTGCGCGACGAGAAGAAGGAAACGCTGCCCTTCCATCCGTACATCACCACGAAGGACATGTACGCGATCGCGATTATGGCGATTTTGTTCGCGTACGTCGTCTTCTGGGTGCCGAACTACCTTGGCGATCCGGTGAACTACGTGCCGGCGAAACCCGCTGCAAACGCCGCCGCATATCGTGCCGGAATGGTACTTCCTGCCGTTCTACGCCATCCTGCGCGCCATCCCGTCTAAGCTTGGCGGCGTGATCGCCATGTTCGCCGCGATCCTCGTGCTGTTCTTCATCCCATGGCTCGATACCTCGCGCACCCGCTCCACCCGCTACCGGCCGATCTACCGCTGGTTCTTCTGGGCGTTTGTTTTCGATTGCCTAGCACTCGGCTATGTCGGCTCGCAGCCGGTGACGGAGGGCGCTTCTCTCTTCTGGGGATGGCTGGAAATCGGCTCCCCGCCCGGGCCTGCGTGCGGCACTCTCCTCTGGGGATTGGTGGTAGCCGGTACACTCTTCTGGGGACGGGTCTTCACCTTTGTTTATTTCGCATTTTTCGTTCTGGTCATGCCAATCATTGGCCTGATCGAGACGCCCAGCCCCATGCCTAAATCGATCTCCGAGGACTTCAAGCACAAGGCCGAGCCCGCTCAAGTTCAACCCATGCCCGCCGAGTAGGAGAGGGGATCATGACCAAGATCGAGACAGCCCTGATTGGACTGGCGGCAGGGCTCCTGTTGTCCATCGCCTCCGTGGCGGCGGCCGAGCAGGCCGCCAACCATGAGGAGCGCTACGAAGTCCCCCGTCAGACGTGGACTTTCGGCGGCCTTTTCGGGTATTACGACCAGCAGCAGCTTCGCCGCGGCTATAAGGTCTACAAGGAGGTCTGCTCCAACTGCCACAATCTGGGGCTTTTGTCCTATCGCAACCTTGGCGAGCCCGGCGGACCGGGCTTCTCGCCTGAGGAAGTGAAGGCGATTGCGGCCGAGACGCAGGTTTTCGAGGGCTTCGACGAGCAGGGCAACATAGCTATGCGCACCGGCCGGCCCGCGGATAACTTCGTGTGGAAATTCAAGAACGCCAAGGAAGCCGCCGCGGCATTCGGCGGCGCGGTTCCTCCAGACCTTTCGCTTATCACCAGGGCGCGCGGACTCGAACGCGACTTCGACTGGTACGCCTTTCCGCTTGTGATGGCGAAGGACTTGGCGACGCAATACCAGGAGCAGGGAGCGGACTACGTCTACGGCCTTCTGAACGGTTACGTCGACCCGCCGGCGTGGAAGAAGATGGCGGAGGGGCTCAACTACAACCGCGTCTTCCCTGGCGGTCAACTCGCCATGCCGCAGCCGCTGTCTGACGGCCAGGTGGAATACGGCGACGGGACGCCGAACAACCTCGATCAGGAGGCGCGCGACGTTGTGAGCTTCCTGGCCTGGGCCGCGGAGCCGCACCTGGCCGAGCGCAAGAAGATGGGCCTTTGGGTGATTATTTATCTGGCCGTGCTTGCGGGCCTGCTGCTCCTCTCGAAAAAGACCTTGTGGCGGAACATCGAGCACTGAGCTCGGTTCGCGGCACCAACCCCTTCACCAAGGCCGCCTCCGGGCGGCCTTTTTGCTAGAAGCTCTTAGCGGTTTGTTAGCCATGCCCGATAGGGAGAGTCGCCCAAGTCCTGCGGTTTCCGGCGGCTGAGGGCCGCGCCATGCGTTTACCTTTTGGCGCAAGGGACGCTCCCTGGAAGCTGCACCGGCCCGCGCTGCCCAGCCCCGCCGCCCGCCTCCCGCCAGCCGCCCCGGCCCCGCTCTCAGTCCTGCAAATAAAGCCATGGACAGCCTCCTAACCGCGCTCGCGCCTTCCCACAACGCAATGGTGGACCATAGCTCCTTACCGATGCGCTAACGCCGCGCGCGGCAAGCGCTTTCCCAGCCGGATGAGGCTTTCCGCCATTCCCGGCAGGCGCCTGGAGGAAGAAACGACGCGGCTGCGCCCAGGCAAACCCTCGCACCGAGCGGCATTCTATTTGCCCGCCCCGCGCGCGCTGGCCCTTAAGGCCCGTCGCGCAGGCATTTCCATGCAAATAGTCCTCCTTGTATACTGTGGCGACCGCAATTATTAAATACCCGTAAACCTATATCTTCTGCTAATACATCGCCACGGGCTTTACTTTCTTCCTCCTCCGGCGCGCCGCCAAGAAAAAGCCGTTCCGGCAAGGCATAAGCCGGATACGGACGAGTAAGTGATTGAAACATAACGAATAACCGTTGATTGCCGTTAACTATTCATACAACCATAGATTGGGATTTGTGGTGAATGCGCGTAAGAATCTAATATTAACGGGTATTTTGGAGTCGTGGAATTCGACCTAAAGTGGCAAAAGATTCGCAGAAAGACGGCGGCGGAAAAGATGGCGGGTGCTCATTAACCAACCGAAAATTTACCATGGTACGGCGCTAAGGCCTCACTCTAAGCAGAGTTTCCAGGCCTCCCCAACGCATGGCCTTCCCAGGCGCTAGCGGCCATCGTGACGGTTACGGCTAGTAGGGTGAATTTGTGGGGATGGGCGTTGCGCTCCACGGGTTTGCCGTGCGTCGCCCAAGCGAGCAACTCAAACAGTGCTTCAAACTATTTCAACCGGCGGGCGAAAAGAGCTTCTGAATTCCGGGCCGCAGCCTGCGCGCGCGGTTGCACCCTTCTCCTTCACTCAATCCATGCACTCCAAATCTTGCGCAGGACCGGATTAATAAATAGAAACGGTTCACGCTCGCACACGGGCGCGGCTGAGAGGCGGGAATGGTTTTTTGCCGCAGGATGGTGATGCTTACCGGGATATGCGTTCTGGCGGGATGCGCCGGCATTCCCAAGCCTCCTTCGCCCGATGAATACCGCCTCAGCGCGCAGAGCATTCCTGCCGGCTCATTCGGGAAAGAAGCATTCTCCGTGCCCAAGCCGTTCAACGAGGTGATGGCTGCGGTGAGACCGTCCTTCGAGAACTGCTACAGCGGGATAACGGCCGGAATGGCTGTGAGGGAAGTAGGCCCGGCGAGCAACCGGGCCCAGGTCAACGTCAAGGGACCGGGCAAGGCCGAGCTGATTCATTATATGAACGGCTACATTGTGGGCATGGTGGAGCTTGAGGCGGCCGGGAATTCGACGTCGGTCACGGTGCTGGGCAACGAAGCGGCGCCCATCGCGCGAGGCGTCAAGGCCTGGACCTCGGGCGATCCATCCTGTCCCATCGCCGTATTCGGGGTTTTCTAAGCAGACTTTCGTTGGTTACCCAACGAATGCCCGCTCAGGACCAACAGCTTGAGACCTTTCGCCTTTCTCAGCGGTTAACGGCCGGCGGATAAATAAACTAGATGTATAGAAAACAAATAGGATTCTGCCGAACGAACCCAATTTAGGCCGGTAATCCCTGCGCTGAGTGGGTTCGCCCTCACGCGTTCGCGCACAACCTTATCGTGCCGGAACCGTATCGGCTGTTGCCCGGGCGGCATATTTTACTTAAAGCTAGCGGCCGAGTCCCCCAAAACCGTCGAAGCCAATGCTCGAAAAAACCTACAATTACGCCGATATCGAACCGAGGATCTTCCAATCGTGGGAGGAGGCGCAGGCTTTCCGGTCCGGCGCCGCGCTCAAGAAGAACCCGAAGGCGAAGCCGTTTTCAATCGTGATCCCGCCGCCTAACGTGACGGGCTCGCTGCATATGGGCCATGCGCTCAACAATACGCTCCAGGATGTGCTGGCGCGGTTCGAGCGGATGCGCGGACGCGACGTGCTCTGGCAGCCCGGCACCGACCACGCCGGCATCGCGACGCAAAGCCTCGTCGAGCGGCAGCTCATGGAAAGCCAGCAGCCCGGCCGCCGGGACCTCGGGCGCGAGGAGTTTCTGAAGCGCGTCTGGGCTTGGAAGGAGCATTCGGGCGGCACTATCGTCAATCAGCTCAAGCGCCTGGGCGCGTCCTGCGATTGGAGCCGCGAGCGCTTCACCATGGACGAGGGGCTGTCGCGCGCCGTGGTGAAGGTCTTCGTCGAGCTTTACCGGGCCGGCCTGATCTACAAGGATAAGCGCCTGGTCAACTGGGATCCGAAGCTGCAAACGGCGATCTCCGATCTTGAGGTTGTCCCGGTTGAGACCAAGGGGCATCTTTGGTATTTCAAGTATCCGATCAAGAACCCCGGCAAGCTCAAGCACAAGCACATCGTGGTTGCCACAACGCGGCCCGAGACCATGCTCGGCGACACAGCGGTCGCGGTGAACCCGAACGACAAGCGCTGGAAGCCTTACATCGGCAAAATGGTGGTTCTGCCTCTCGTTGGGCACGAGATCCCGATTGTCGCCGACGAGCATGCCGACCCGGAGCAGGGCTCAGGCGCGGTGAAGATCACGCCCGCCCACGACTTCAACGACTTCGAGGTCGGCCGCCGGCACAATTTGCCGCTTGTCAACATCTTCAATTCGCAGGCCCGGCTGAAGATCCAGGGCAATCCGGCGTTCTTCGAATGCAACCTTGGCGCGGAGGACTGGCAATTCCTGCTGGACCTCGATGGCGTGGACCGTTTCGAAGCGCGCAAAAGGATCGTGGAGCGCCTCGAATCCCTGGATCTCGTAGAAAAGATCGTGCCTCACACGCTGAGCGTTCCTTACGGCGACCGCTCGCACGAGGTCATCGAGCCTTATCTCACGGACCAATGGTACGTCGACGCCAAAGCGCTGGCTGAGCCGGCACTTCAGGCCGTCCGCCAAGGCAAGACAACGTTCATACCCGGCAACTGGCAGAATGTGTATTTCCAGTGGCTTGAGAACATCCAGCCTTGGTGCATCTCGCGCCAGCTCTGGTGGGGGCACCGGATACCGGCTTGGTATGGGCGGAAAAGGGCGGACCTGGAAGAGTCCGGCATCGAGGACATCGCGCGTCTGGAGGAGCTTAAGTCCTGCGTAAAGTGCATCCGCGAGCCGCTCGAAGACGATCCGCTTTCCCTGCTCACGCACAGCGGCGTCGAAGTCTTCGTTGCGGCCTCCGAGGAGGAGGCGATCAAGCTCGCGCATACAATATTCCGGGCGCAAGATCAAGGTCTTAGACCGGGCCCCGCATGACGATTTCGACCCTGTGTTCGATGAGGCCGGCAACAAGATGGAGCCGGTCTGGCGCGACGAGGACGTGCTCGATACCTGGTTCTCCTCCGCGCTTTGGCCGTTCTCGACGCTCGGCTGGCCGGACAAGACGCCGGAGCTGAAGCGCTATTATCCAACCTCGGTGCTCGTCACCGGCTTCGACATCATCTTCTTCTGGGTCGCCCGCATGATGATGATGGGCATGCATTTTATGGGCGATGTCCCGTTCCGCGACGTTTATATCCACGCGCTCGTCCGCGACGAGAAGGGCGCCAAGATGTCGAAGTCGAAGGGCAATGTCGTCGATCCGCTCTCGGTCATGGACGAATACGGCGCCGACGCCCTGCGCTTCACGATGGCAGCGATGGCCGCGCAAGGGCGCGACGTCAAGCTCGTCGCTGCAACGCGTCGAGGGCTACCGCAACTTCGCGACCAAGCTTTGGAACGCCGCGCGCTTTTGCGAGATGAACGGCTGCGTCCGGCAGCCCGGTTTCGATCCAGCGAAAGCGAGAACCACGCTCAACAAGTGGATCGTACGCCGAGGCCAGCACCGCGGTGGCGGCGGTGACGGAAGCGCTCGAAGGCTACCGCTTCAACGATGCCGCGGCCGAGGTCTACCGCTTCGTCTGGAACCGGTTCTGCGATTGGTATGTTGAGTTCGCCAAGCCCGTATTCATGGGCTCGGACGAGGCCGCCAAGGCCGAAACGCAGGCGATGGCGGCTTGGGCGCTCGACGAGATCCTGAAGCTGCTCCACCCGTTCATGCCCTTCGTCACGGAGGAGCTTTGGGCGGTGCTCGGCGAGGAAGGGCCGAAGCGCGAAACGCTGCTATGTGTCGCGGATTGGCCCAAGCCCGCGAAAAAGACCGATCGCAAGGCGGTCGAAGAGGTCAACTGGGTCATCGACCTGATCGGCGAAATCCGCTCGCTCCGCTCGGAGATGAATGTGCCCGCGGCTTCCACGCTGCCGCTGACGATCTCGGGCGCGGACAAGGAGACTAAGGCACGCGCCAAGCGTTATGAAAGCTTCCTGAAGCGCATGGCCCGGCTGAGCAGCATCGCGGCCGCCGATGCGCCGCCGCAAGGATCCGCTCAATTCGTGCTGGGCGAGGCGACGATGGCGTTGGCGCTGGCGAATGTGATCGACCTCGTCGCGGAACGGGAGCGCTTGGGCAAGGAGATCGGCAAGCTGGAGCTCGAGATCCAGAAGATCGATGCGCGCTTCGCCAACGAGCAATTCATGGCGAAAGCCCCGGAGGAGGTGGTCGAGGAGCACCGCGAGCGCCGCGCCGAGGCAGAAGCCACCGCGGGCAAGCTGAAAGCGGCGCTCAAGCGGCTGGCCGCCGTCGCCGCTTGAGGCTCAGGTCCTTCTCCCGGCGCGCAGTGCCGCTGGAGGGCTTGGAACGGGCAACACGGGGACCTGGCAGGCTCGCCCGCGCGCCAATAAGGCAATGCTCAGAAATAAGTGAGCCGGATGGCGCTGGGATCTTGGCCGGCTGCAAGGCGCAAAAAGGGGCGGCATCGTCAACGCGGCCTAAGTGCCCCTAGCCGTTCTTATTCACCCGCCGTGCGGATTTGGCTGGCGGGTGTAGCGTAAGGCATTGAAGCAGCGTATGAATTGGGTGTCGAGACCATCCATTGCGCGCGATTCGCCGGAGCCACACCCGCCATGCCTGACGATACCCCACTCAGCGTTCCCTATCCAGCCATCGCACGCAAGAAAGTCACAGCCGCGTTTGACGGCGGGCGGCTTTCCTCCGATAGCGGGGTCATGCTGCTTTCCTTGGCTGAGCGGCGCCGGGGCATTGCCAAGACCCTCGCTGCCCTGATCGCCGATCCGCGCGATCCGGCGCATGTCACACACACCGTGGAGGATGTGCTGAAGGCGCGCATCTTCGCCATTGCCTGCGGCTATCCCGACGGTAACGATCTCAACTGGCTGCGATCCGATCCCGCCTTCAAGCTCGCCTGCGGACGGCTGC
>CAWAVJ010000020.1:0-55799 GCA_963785355.1 uncultured Alphaproteobacteria bacterium | reverse complement strand
CCAACGGCCCTAAGTTTCCACCTTTGCCCAGGCCCGGGTAGCGATTGAGCGGATGACCTCTGGGGTTCGCATCAAGCCGTTCCATGCATCACAACACGCATCGACTATCGCTTCGTAAGTTTCCCAGACCTGGAGGCTGAGAGTATTGCCTCTGAGGTATTCCCAGATGTTCTCGACGGGGTTCAGTTCTGGCGCGTAAGGCGGCAACTTCAGAAGAACAATGTTTTCAGGGACTACGAGCTTGGGCGAACTATGCCAGCCTGCCCCGTCCACGACGAGCAAGGCGATTGCTCCCGCGCTGACGCACTTGCTGATTTCAGCCAGATGCTTGTTCATGGCTTCGATGTTGACGGTTGGCAGCACCAAACCAACGCCAATGCCACGGGCCGGGCAGACGGCGCCGAACAGATAGGCCCAGGTATAGCGCCTGTCGCGGCGCGCGCGCGGGCGGGTGCCGAGCCTGGCCCAGATGCGGGTCAGCGTGCCTTGCTGGCCAACTCGTGCTTCGTCCTGGAACCAGACTTCGATCGGCTTGCCAGCGGCATGCTTGCCGAGCGCTTTTCTGGCTAAGTCCGCGAAGTTTTTTTAAAAGTCTCCTGAGCCTCCAGATCGGATTGCGGATGCTGGGGACGGACGGAGAGATGACGGAAGTCCAGCCTCCGGAGCAGCTTGCCCACGCTGCGTTCGTGCAGTTCGACGCCAAACTCGGCCGCAATGCGGTCTCGCAAATCGGCACGCCGGAACCGCACCACGCCATCGCGGGCAAGATCGGCGCCCTGTTCGACCCAGGACGCAAGCTTGCCCTGTTCGATCCAGCTCAGGCTTGCAGGCCGGCCGCTTCGCGGCCGGTCAGCAAGCCCTTCAAGCCCCTCCTCATTGTAGCGGTGAACCCAGTCGCACAACGTTTGCCGGTCCATGCCGCAAAGCCGTGCCGCGTCCACGCGGCTGAAACCGTCGAGCACCATGGCTATCGCCAGGATGCGCGACGCCTGGCTGGCATCCGCCGATGCCCGTGCCGCCGCACGTAAATCGGCAACACTCATATCCGTTCGAGTAATCGCTACCGCAGCCATCTCTACCCCCGCAAATCAATGCTGGCAGCGTCGAGTCACAGAACGGGGCTGAAGGGAATCCTCTCGACGAGTCATGACTTTGGGCCGATGGTATGAGATGGATTCCCGCCTTCGCGGGAATGACGGTCTGGAATCCGTGCCCTGCCTTTTCACCCTGTGGGTGAAAAGGCAACATCCAGCAGCGCGCTGTTTCGCTGGGCATTTCCGCACCCACACCAATTGCAACTGCCATTTCTAGGATCGAAAGCGGATAGACTCTAGGGATGCTCCTACAAGAGATTGAGCTTCATCGGGAAAGCGGCTGGAGACCGCGACGATGGTGTTGGCACACGCCTAGCGTCGATCGCTGACGCCGCTGAGCGCTCCGTTTTGAACAGCCTCTCGGCGAGCGTTTTCTGCTGGGCGATGCTGGCGCTCCACAAGGTGGCCGCGATCAGATGTCCCGCTGTGATCAGCACGGCGAGATAGACCGGAAGGGCTTCGAATAGGCCCACGCAAAAGGCAGCAAGAGCGGGAAGGGTGATAACGCCGCTCAGTGCCGCCGGATTGTGTTGCAGCAGCGTCTTGGCGTAAGCGATAAACTCCCTGGCGCTTCGTGCTTCGAAGCGCGGGCAAATCGCAGGGTCGCCTTGTTTGAAGCTGTATTCGACCCAGGCGGCAGCCAGATAGAGCACGCCGCCTGCGACGATGGAAAATGAGGCGAGCGCAGCGCCGGCGGCGATGTAGGCGGCAGCGGCAGCCGCGCTAAACCACGCCGCGCGTTTGATGAGCCTGTTCCTGCGCTGAATGGCGCGATCGAGGTTCCCGGTGTGAAGCGGAACCACGGGCGCTTGCGGCAGTGCTATGGCGGGTCCCGCGCCAAGACATGCGATTTCGGCGGCGAGCCAGAAGAAAAGAGCGAGGGCGATGACGGCTTCGCCCAGAGGTACGGATTGCCTCAAGAGGGCGTCGGCGATGGTTGCCGAGGCAGTGCTTGCGGTGAGCGTGATTTCGGTGGCCGAGGACAGCATGAGCGCGTGTGTGCGCCCGGCGACCGGCAGCCGGAATGCATAGAGGCTGCGCCGCGGCAGGAGGTGCGCTTGGTGGTGTTTCTGGCTTTGCATGGGACAAATATAACAAACACAAGCTTATCTCGCATGCTAGGCATGCAAGGTCCGTAGATTTCCGTTTTTCCGAATTATATATCGGCAGGAAGGCACAAAAATAGCTCGTATGGTTTATCCAACGAGCGCAACGATTTTTGCTATTCCGTAATATTGTTGCACGAGAGGCATTTTTCAAGTGTGGTTATTTGCAACACTTTTGCAAAGGCGAATGACGAGCCGTAAATCCTGGCGTGGTGAGGAAACATCGAGCTAGAGTGCGTTTGGAAAAAGTGTGATACGAGATCCAGTTGATCGCTTCCGCTACGTCATTGCGAGCGAAGCGAAGCAATCCAGATCCAGGTCCCGGATGTTGCTTATGGATCGCCACGGCGGCTTTGCCGCCTCGCGATGACGATGGCGGAAGTATTCAACCGGATTTCGTATGAGCGGTTTTTCCGATAAGACGCACGGTTAAACAAAGACCTAGAGCCCCGCTTTTAATTCCATCGAAAGCGGATAGGCTCTAAATTCCTGTGGCGGAACACGCGTTTGACGCATGGGGAGATCGGCGGGCGCGTGGAGCCGGACCGCGGTTGTGGAACCAAGTGCGTGCGAGCGGCGGGTTTATACTGCGCCGTGCCGTCCTCCACGGTGCATGTTTGTAACAATCCTTCCGTAGCTCCTTACCATGGTGAATTTTTCCATGGTAAATGAGCACCCGCCATCTTTTCCGCCGCCGTCTTTCTGCGAACCTTTTGCCACTTTAGGTCGATTTCTACGATTCCAAAATACCCGTTAATATTAGATTCTTGCGCGGGTTAACCACGAATCCCAATCTGGGGTTGTGAAATTGGTTAACGGCAAGCAATGGTTCTTTATGTGATTTCAATGGCTTATTAGGCCGTATACAGCTTAAACACTGCCGGAACAGCTTTTTCTTGCCAGCGCCTCTGGAGGGGGAAGCAAGTCAAGCCCGCAGCGATGTATTAGCAGAAGACGTAGGTTTGCGAGCATTTAAAAAATGCGGCGTCCACAGTATGCAAGGAAGACTATTTGCACGGAAATGCCGGTGCTGCGGACTCTAAAGGCCAGCGCGAGGCATGCAGGACAAATAGAAGGCCGCCGCTTGCGAAGTTATGCCTGTGCACCGCCGCTTCGTTTCTTCCTCTAGGCACCGGCCGGGAATGGCAGAAAACCTCATCCGGCTCGCAAAGTGATTGCCCTGCGGGGCATTAGCACATCGGTAAGGAGCTATGATCCACCATTGCGTCATGGGAAGGCGCGGGCGTGATCGGGAGGCTCTGCCATGGCTTTATTTGCGGGATTTAAAGCGCAGCCGGGGCGGCTGCCGGGAGGCAGGCGGCGGGACAGGGCAGCGCAGGCCGGTGCAGCTTCCAGCGCGTGTCCCCCGCGCCAAAAGGTAAACGCGTGGCGCGGTACTCGGACGCCGGAAACCGCGGGATTCGCGAGACCCATCCTATCGGGCATGGCTAACAAACCGCTAAAAACATTTGGCGGCTGGCATAATTACGATTGCGCCTTGCGCGAAGTACGCGATCCTTTTGGGGAAGTGGAACCCGAAGGAGCACTCCGATGCACACCGTCCTGCAACCCGAAGGCTGGGCAAAACCGAAAGGCTATGCCAACGGAATTGCAGCCAGAGGCCGCCACATCTTCGTTGCCGGCCAAATAGGCTGGAATGCCCAATGCGTCTTCGAGACCAGCGATTTCAATGGCCAGGTCCGGCAAGCCCTGAAGAATATCGCCGCTGTCCTTGCCGAGGCGGGCGCCCGGCCTGAGCATGTCACATCGATGACCTGGTACATTCTGGACAAGGCTGAATACCTCAGCAGCCTCAAGGCGCTCGGGCAAACCTGGCGGGAGGTCATGGGGCGGCACTACCCTGCCATGGCCGTTATCCAAGCCGTGGCGCTTGTAGACGAGGGCGCAAAGGTTGAAATACAGGCGCAAGCAGTCGTTCCGGATTAGTACCCACTGTCGCTGAAGGATGCGTCCCATCCATAGGGCACAACCCCTCACCCCAGCCCTCTCCCCATGGGAGAGGGAGTCCGCTCGCAACCGTTGAGAAGGCGTCCCTTCTCCCATGGGGAGAAGGACAGGATGAGGGGTAATGCGCAATGAATAGGACTCATACTTCAGCGACAGCGGGTACTAGGATACAGGTGTGGCGCCTACGGGCGCCGCACCTGTCTAAAGCAAGAGCGATGGGAGCTGCGCTATCAGCCCCTAAAATAACCTGCCATCAGAACCGCTCGAAGTCTCCCTCGTATGAGTCATTGCCGGCAAGTTCGATCGGTACGCCGTTACGCACGGCGGCGCCATTGCGCTCCTTGGGCTGAAGCTGCCTGCTCCGGCTGACAGCTGGGGCGCGTTTTGCAGCTTTCGCAGGCTTGCCCGCCAGTATCGGACCGGAGTGGATCTTTGCCCTGGAAGAAGCGCCTGACGCGCCAACGCCGGCGGCCTGCCGCTGCCCCTCGCCAATCTGGAAGAAACCGATGCTCTCCTCCAATTTCTCGGCCTGCGCCGCCAGTTCCTCGGAGGTCGCCGAAAGCTGTTCGGAGGCGGCGGCATTTTGCTGGATCACCTGGTCGAGCTGCTGGATGGCCTGGCTCACCTGGCTGGCGCCCAGATCCTGCTCGCGGCAGGCTGCACTGATCTCTTCCACGAGCTGCGCCGTCCTCTTGATGTCGGGCACGAGCTTGGTCAGCATCTCCCCGGCCTGGAGCGCCACGGAGACGGTCTGACCCGAGAGCGCACCGATTTCCTGCGCCGCCGTCTGGCTGCGCTCGGCGAGCTTCCGCACCTCGGAGGCAACGACCGCGAAGCCCTTGCCGTGCTCGCCGGCGCGGGCCGCTTCCACCGCCGCATTGAGCGCCAAGAGATCGGTCTGGCGCGCAATCTCCTGCACGATGGTGATCTTATCGGCGATGGTCCGCATGGCGGTGACGGCACGCGTCACGGCCTGGCCGCTCGATTCGGCATCGGCCGACGATTGCTGGGCGATCTTCTCGGTCTGGCTGGCGTTATCTGCGTTCTGCTTGATGTTGGCCGCCATCTGCTCCATGGATGACGAGGCCTGCTCGGCCGCCGCCGCCTGCTCCGAGGCACCCGCCGACAATTGTTCGGAGCTGGCCGACATTTCCTGGCTGCCCGAGGAGACGTTCTGGGAAGCGACCAGCGCATCGCCAACGATTTCGCGCAGCTTCTCCACCATACCCTTCAGCGTCAGCCCCAGCGTGTCCTTGTCCGACAGCGGCTTGGCTTCGACAGTCAGGTCGCCCTCGGCGATGGCGCCGGCTACTTTCGCCGTGGCACGCAGGTTGGCCGTCATCCGCTGCATGGCCTGCCCCAACGTGTCTTTGTCAGACAATGGCTTGACTTCGGTACTCAGGTCGCCCTGAGCGATGGTATCGGCCACTTTCGCCGTGGCGTGCAAATTGGCGGTCATGCGCTGCATGGCCTGCCCCAGCGTATCCTTATCCGAAAGGGGTTTAATCTCGACGGTCATGTCGCCCTGCGCAATGGCATCCGCCACTTTCGCTGTACCGCGCAGGTTAGCCGTCATGCGCTGCATGGCCAGCCCCAACGTGTCTTTGTCCGAGAGTGCCTTGGCTTCGGCACTGAGGTCGCCCTTAGCGATGGTATCGGCCACTTGCGCGGTAGCGCGTAGATTGGCAGCCATTGCTTGAAGAGCGCTGGCCATGTCGCCGAGTTCGTCGGAGCGATTGCCGAGCGTAAAGTTTGCATTGTAGTCGCCCGTCCCCAGTTCCAGGATCGAATCCTTCAGCCGGTTGAGCGGGCGCATCAGACCGAAAAGCATGCCGTAGACGCTTCCGGCGGCGATCAGGAACACGATGGTGGCGACGCTCCAGGTCACCCAGTCGGTGGTGCGGGCCTGCGAAGCCGCCTCGGTTTCGATGGATTTGTTCATGCGATTGGCCGCGGCGACCGTTTCGTCGATCTTCGTCCGATGCGCGTTATAAGCCTCCGTCAGCGCGGCATAGGCTGCGCGGGCGGCGTCCGCATCGCCTTTTTCAAGGGCAGGCAGCAGCGAACCCTCCGTCAGGGACCAGAACTTCGCCGCCGGCGCCGCCGCTTCCTTGACCAGCAGATCGCGAACGGCGGGGTCGATGTCCTGCTGCTGCCAGTAGGCCATGCGCTCGTCGTAGTCCTTGCGCAGCTGCACCAAACGGTCGTGGTGGACACTGACGTTTTTGGGATCGTTGACAGCCAGGGTAGCCTCAAGATACGGCTCTATGACATAGGCCGGCGGCGGCAGGATGTCGCCGATCAAATCCTTTCCCGCGACGATCCGGCTGTACACTTCGCCGCCGACGCGCAGTTTGTAGGAGCCAACCGTGTTCACGGCGATCACCGCGATAAAGCCGCCGATGACAGCGGCGCCCGCGATTTTTGTGGCATTCGATATTTTCATGTCCGGTTCTTTTCGTTCGCTTTGAGTTGAGATTTCCACCTAGCAAAGCCTTGATGTTGCTGCTGAAGGCCGCAAGCTTGACAGCAAAGCCCCAAAGGCGAGGGCTGGTTTCAATTCGATGGCCGCGTGCATGCTTTATCCAGGCTCTTTATGAGTGGATGTTGAAGGTCGAGATACATTGCGGGGAGCAAGCCCGCTGCCCCTTGCGGCTTGCCCGCCAGGCGGAGCGCAACCCTCGGTGGCTTTAGGTCGTGCACAAGCTTAGGTAGCAGACAGCGGTTAATATGACATTAGTCTGACATGCACACATCGCTTTGCCGCACGCCGCCACGGCCGCACAACCGCTCCGCGGACGCGCTCTTCTTGAGCCGGTTCAGGGGGCGTGACCGCGAATTAATTAGCGTTGCAGAACGAGAGCGCCGCCGAAAATTGCGCCGAGGCAGAGCAGATTGAAGTAGTAGCTCCGGGATAGCTCGAACCAGCACGGCCTGCCCGCGAGTTGTAGTGCCCAGAGTAAAAGCGCGGCGGGCAAAGTGAGAAGTGGCAGCAGCGTCGGTCCCAGAACGAGCGCTCCGGCCGCGCAAAAAACTGCGGGCAACACCCAATCGATTGCCGCCTCGACGGCTGTGACCGGCCCGGACGGGTTGTAGGGCGCCATCGCTCGTCTGGCCTGCGCGATGAAAAACAGGAAGAAAAGAACCGCCGCTAGGACCGAGACATCCGCGAACCATTGCGGCGCCAGGTGCCAGACCACATTTGTGCCAGGGACCAGAGCGGGTGCGGCCTGGCTGCGGTAAAAGCCCAGCAAAGGCTCGAACTCCTCGCGCAGGGCAATCGCGTGCACAGATTGAAGCAGGGAGAGCGAGGCCAAAGCCTCGATAAAGAGCGCCGCTATGAAGGCGGCATCGGCCGCCAAGGCTTTGAGCATGCCGTCCCCCCCCCCAACACTGAACTTCGCCCACATGTCCTTGCGAGGGACGAAAGCCCAAGCAATTCAACTCCGCAGACAGTGCAATCCGTTACATTTAAGAGCGCGCCCGGCGAACTTTCGGCTTTCCCCTTTTCTTTTCTACGCCATATTCCTAGACAAGGCTACCATGCCACCTGACGTTGGCTTAACCTTTCGCGCCTAGGTGTGCAGGGCATTATACCCCTGGTTAATGGCCATTAAATAGGCTGGTTATGCGCCCGGCTCCATGGTTACGTTCCGGCCGTGGCGGGCGCATTCGATGTTCTTGTGAGGTACTCTATGCTTCGCGTGCTGTTTGCTGCCTTGTGCATAGTGCTGGGCATCGCCGGCTATTTTTGGTACTTGGCGCCGCCGCCGAAACCGGACACAGCGGCCGCGCAACCCTTGGCCGTATCCACGGTCAGCGCCGCCAAGCAAGACATCCCGGTCCTGCTGTCCGGCATCGGCGCGGTTCAGGCACTCAATACCGTGCAGCTGCGCAGCCGGGTCGACGGCACGCTGGACCGGGTGAACTTCCAGGAAGGCCAGCGCGTCAAAAAGGATGACGTGCTCGCTACCATCGATCCGAGGCTCTTCCAGGCGGCACTCGATCAAGCGAAGGCAAAAAAGGCGCAGGATGAGGCACAGCTAGTAAGCGATCTCAAAGACCTCGAACGGGCCCGGTCGCTTTCGGAGCAGAAATTCGCATCGATTCAGTCGGTCGATCAGCTCACTGCCAAGGTTGGCGTGGACCGCGCGCTCATCCAAGCGGATGAAGCGATGATCAAAACCGCCGAGACAAATCTTAGCTACACAACCATAACCGCGCCATTTGCCGGCCGCGTCGGCCTTCGAGCGGTCGATCCAGGGAACATCGTAAGGGCCAACGACACAACCGTATTCATTGCCACGCTCACGCAAGTGTATCCGATTGCGGTGGTATTCACCCTTCCGGAAGGGGAGCTTGGCACAGTCCGCGAGGCGCAGCGCGCGGGCGAAGTGCCCGTTATCGCCTACGATCAGGATGGAACGAAACCGATCGCCAAAGGCAAGCTCGCGGTAATCGACAATCTGGTGAACCAGGCGTCCGGCACCATCCGGCTGAAGGCGATTTTCGAAAACGAAGACGAGGTACTATGGCCTGGGCAATACACACCCGTCCGCGTGCAAACGGCGCTGAAGCGGGATGAGATCGCCATTCCGTCCACCGCGATTCAACGTGGGCCAAACGGCCTTTACGTTTGGCTGGCCTCACCGGACCAACGGGCCGTCATGCAGCCCATCCAAGCCGGCACGGCCTACGAGAACGTCACCGCCGTCGAGAAGGGTTTGGCCGAGGGCGACCAGGTGATCATGTCGAATTACTACCGGCTGCAGCCGAATAAACCCATTAAGACGGATGCGAAGCCGGTTGCAGCCAACGAGGCGGGCGGCCGCTCATGAATATTTCCGGTCCTTTTATCCGCCGGCCGATTGCCACGACGCTGTTGATGGCCGCCTTCACGCTGTCCGGCATCGCGGCCTATTTCTATCTTCCGGTCGCGCCGCTGCCGCAGGTGGACTTCCCGACCATCCAGGTGTCGGCGCAGCTGGCCGGCGCCAGCGCCGAGACCATGGCCGCCTCGGTCGCGAACCCGCTGGAGCAGCAATTCGGCCAGATCGCGGGTGTCATCCAGCTGACCTCGGTCAACACGCTCGGCAACACCCAGGTCAATATCCAGTTCGAGCTGAACCGGAATATCGACGCGGCGGCGCAGGACGTGCAAGCGGCGATCACGGCGGCCGGGCGGCGCCTGCCAACAAATCTGACCGTGCCGCCCTATTACCGCAAATACAATCCCGCCGATCCGCCGATCGTCATTATAGCGGTGACATCGGATACCGCGCCGCTGACCGTGGCGGACGACTACGCGGAAAACATTCTCTCGCAGCAACTTTCGCAGATCCCCGGCGTCGCTTTCGTGTTTGTCGCCGGTCAGCAGAAGCCGGCCGTGCGCGTGCAGCTCGATCCGGAGAAGCTGGCGACCCGGAACCTGACTCTGGAAGACGTGCGCCAGGTGCTGGGCAACATCACGGCCGATGCGGCCAAAGGCACAATCAACGGCAGCAAGCAAAGCTTCACCGTTGCCGCCAATGACCAAATACTGCAGCCGGCGGACTACGATAATATCATCCTTGCCTATAAACAAGGCGCGCCGATCCGGGTAAAAGACGTCGGCCACGCAGCCGGCGGCCCGGAAAACTACATGCTCGGTGCCATGTCGAACGGCAAGCCAAGCGCGATGCTGATCGTTTTCAAGCAGCCGGGCGCGAATGTCATCGAAACGGTCGAAGGCATTTATGCGGCCTTGCCGAAGCTCAAAAATGTGATCCCCGCGGGTGTGAATGTGGATGTCGTCAGCGACCGCACGGTGACGATCCGCGCGTCGGTGTTCGATGTCGAATTCACGCTGCTCCTCACCATCTCGCTGGTGGTGCTGGTCATCTTGATATTCCTGCGCAATTTGCGGGCCACGCTCATTCCGAGCGCGGTGGTGCCGATCTCGCTGCTGGGCACCTTCGCCATCATGTATACGGTGGGCTTCAGCCTCGACAACCTCTCGCTGATGGCGCTCACCATCGCGGTGGGCTTCGTGGTGGACGACGCCATCGTCGTCGTCGAGAACATCTACCGGCATATCGAGGCGGGCGAGCAGCCGTATCAGGCGGCTCTCAGAGGTGCCGGCGAAATTGCCTTTACGGTCGTTTCGATCAGCCTTTCGCTGGTGGCCGTGTTCATCCCGCTGCTGCTCATGGGAGGCATCGTCGGGCGGCTGATGCGCGAATTCGCGCTGACCGTCACGGTCACGATTGCCGTTTCGGTCATCGTCTCGCTGACGCTGACGCCGATGCTGTGCTCGCGCTTCCTGAAGCCGGAGGAAGGCCATCCCGGCTGGCTCAGCCGCAAGATCGGCGCCTTTTTCGATGCGCTGGTGGCCGGCTACGCGCGCTCGCTCGCCGTCGCGCTGCGCTACCGCTTCGTCACGCTGATGATCTTCTTCGCCACGCTTACGCTCACGGGCGTTCTGTTTTACAACATCCCCAAGGGCTTTTTCCCGTTACAGGACACCGGCATCATCTTCGGCGTGACGGATGCCCCCCAGGATATCGGCTTTCCGGAAATGGTCAAGCAGCAGGCGATCCTCGCCGCCATTGCCGCCAACGACCCCGATATCGAAACGGTCTCATCGTACTTCGGCGCCGGGCCAGGCTACACGCAGAACAACGGGCGTCTGGTGCTCACGATGAAGCCGCGCGGCGAGCGCTCGACCGATGCGATGGGCGTGATCGGCCGGCTGCGCCCGAAACTCGCGCAAGTCCGGGGAGCGGCGGCATTCTTATCGCCCGCGCAAGACATCACCGTGGGCGCGCGGCTTGCGCGGGCATCTTATCAATACACGCTGCAGGATGCCAGCCTGGAGGAACTCAACGAGTGGGCGCCGAAGGCGCTCGCCAAGCTGAAGACGCTGCCGATCCTTGCGGACGCATCGTCGGACCTGCTTGTGAACGCGCCGCAACTTAACGTCGCCATCGACCGCGACCGTGCCTCCCGCTATGGGATCACGCCGCAGCTCATCGACGACACGCTGAACGACGCGCTCGGCCAGCGCCAGGTCGTGCAGTATTACACGCAGCTCTCGACTTATAACGTGGTGCTGGAAATCCTGCCCGAGTTGCAGGGCCTCTCCGATGTGCTTTCCAAGATTTACATCAGGTCCCCGGTAACCGGCCAAATGCTGCCGATGACGACGTTCGTCACCTTCGACACCAAGAAGACGGGCTACCTTTCCATCAATCACCAGAGCCAGTTCCCCGCCGCCACGATATCCTTCAACACCGCGCCCGGCGTATCTCTGGGCGAGGCCGTGGAGGCGATCCAGGGCGCCATGAAGGAAATCGGCGCGCCGGATACGCTTGTGGGCAGCTTCCAGGGCAACGCCCAGGCGTTCCAGGCGTCGCTCAAATCCATGCCGATCCTGATCCTGGCGGCGCTGGTGGTGATCTATCTCATCCTCGGCATGCTCTATGAGAGCTTCATCCACCCGCTGACGATCCTTTCGACCTTGCCGTCGGCAGGCGTGGGTGCGCTGCTCATGCTGCAGATATCCGGCTTCGATCTGTCGGTGATCGGCATTATCGGCATCCTTTTGCTGATCGGCATCGTGAAGAAGAACGGCATCATGATGGTGGACTTCGCGATTGCCGCCGAGCGCAACCGCGGGCTGACGCCGGAGGAATTGATCAAGGAAGCAGCCCTGCTGCGGTTCCGGCCCATCCTGATGACGACCATGGCGGCGCTGCTTGGCGGCCTGCCGCTGATGCTGGGCGCGGGCACCGGCTCCGAGCTGCGCCAGCCTCTGGGCTATGCCATGGTTGGCGGCCTAGCCTTGAGCCAAGTCCTGACGCTTTACACCACCCCGGTGATTTATCTCTATCTGGACAAGCTTCAGAATTGGCTATCAGGCGGCCAACCGGCGCACCATGAGGCTGAGCCGGAAATCCAGCGTGAGCCTCAGCTCGCCGAATAGTCCGATTGTGGCGTCAATGGAGCGGACGCGGGCGCTTGGAGGTTCTGGTCCCGGCTGCATTCAAATAGGAGAGCAAATCCCAGACCGACCCGCGTATATCGGCGCAGTTCCTGCAAGGCGATGTAAGCCAGCCCGTTCCATCCGCATTCCATCCGGCGCTATGGCCGTATTTCGCAGCGAGGCCGGCTATCAGCCTTTTCCGCTCTTCGTGTGCTGCTTCGCGCACGGACTGATGCTCAGGCAGCCCCAGCATGACATCCCCGTTCCAGGGCTCATAGGGCGTCTGAATGACGATGCCTCGTTCCACGAGCCCGGCGACGATAGCCAGTATCGGGAGTTCCCGGCCGCGGAATTCGGCGAGCGCCTCCTCCGCCCTCGGGTCGTCGTCAAACCTCAGGGAACGGATAACCCAAAGCGGCTGAAAACCGTCGTCGCTCTCGTAGTCCGGGAGAGGTTGCAGGGCCTCGACAATTCTGTATTGCAAATAGAACCGGGCGAGCGGGCTGCACGTGACCGCTTTTGTACGGGTCGCTCGCTTGGCGCGGCACTTGATACATCGCGGGTCCAGTGTCAGGTTCAGCAGCGGAGCGGCGGCGGTCTCAATTGCGGCACTATGGTCCGCTACATCCGGCTCGACGGCGTTATCCACGCACGGCCCGCCCCGGGCGTTGAATTCCCTGAACTTCGCCAGGGACTCACGCAGGACTTTAAGCCGCAGGTAAATATCCACAAAAGAAAGCACCTTACTTGATTGCGGTCCCATGGGTCATTACTCGAAAGGCTGAACAACAGTTTTGGCAGCCTACAGACTAAATTAGCCGAGAATATGTTTCCTATCTGGCGAATCCATGCCTTCCGGCTCAAGCAGCCCGGCGATGGCCTTGCGACGCCGCGAGAATTACTTATATGATCAGAGATCAATAATTATTTATGTGTAACGATACCGCGCCTCGGGCGGCCAAAGCTACCAATAAGGCTCCTTCGGCGCGCCCTCAAAAATTTCTCTTATGCGGCGCGGTACCGCCGCCGCGACACCGGCCGGCAGTTCTTGGCGCGGGAAGAAACGGCTTTCCAGGATCTCATTGTTTGGCCCCGGTATTACCGGCCGCTCCCACTCGTGCACCACGAATAGGGCTACGTGATCGCTCGGAAGCCAGGCGAAGTTCGCGAACAAGCCGTGCAGTCGAGGCGGGCCCTTCACAATCACGCCCGCCTCCTCCGAGAGCTCGCGGCGAAGCGCGGTTTCGGCGGTTTCACCCCATTCGATGCCGCCGCCAGGAAAATGCCAGCCCGGACGGTAGGTGTGGCGCACCAGAAGCACGCTATCGTTTTCGCCGATGACAACGCCTTGCGCGCCGAGCGTCGCGCCGCGCATCAGCCGCCAATAGGCTGCAACCATTCTGTTGGGAAGGCGAAGAAGCATATGAGCCTTTACTCAGAAGGCGAGTTTGCGTCAATCTCAGATTGCTTGCGGCGAACTCGATCGCATTCACACCTTGACATCAATCAAAAAAGTATGAGCTAAGGCATAGAAGCGCTTTTTGGATGGGCGGGATGCAGATCGAGGAGATTATCGACAATTTCAGCGTGCTCGACGATTGGGAGGACCGGTATCGCTATCTGATCGAGCTGGGCCGCGGACTCGAGCCTTTGGCTGACGGCGAGCGCACGCCGGCCACGAAAGTGCGCGGCTGTGCCAGCCAAGTGTGGCTGATCTCAACAGCGCAGGGCGCCGGACCTGACGCTGTGCTCAGTTTCCGGGGCGACAGCGACGCGCTTATCGTCCGCGGGCTCATCGCCGTGCTCTTCGCGCTCTACTCGGGTAAGAAAGCCCGCCAGATCCTGGGCACCGATGAAAAGGCCGTCTTCGTCCAACTCGGCCTCAACAGCCACTTGACGCCGCAGCGCTCGAACGGGCTTGCCTCGATGGCCGCCCGCATCAAGGCCGATGCCTCGGCGGCCACGGGCGCGGAGCCGGGCGACGCAGTAGGCCGGCTGCCCGGCAACGGCTAAGCCGTTTAGTGATAAACAGGATTGCGGGCGGCTGTATTCCGCGAGGCCTTTATCTTGAGGAGGTGCAAGGCTGCATCGATCCTCAGAATGGCTGTGGCCAGGTCGCGGTACAACCTCAGATCCGGAATCGGATCGAGCTGGAGCATCTTCATCAAACTGTAAACCTCGCTACGAAGCTGCAACGGCGCTTCAATTTGCTGCTTCAGGTCTTCGATGGCCAAGACCACTAACCGGCGCGTGTACGTAGCGCCATCGACCTTGACCTTGCCATCCAAGTAATCCAGCCAGGTGGGAGCTTCGCCACTTGCTTGAAGAGCGGCCAGCGTTTTCAAAAAGCCCTGAGCAATCTGGTCGAACAGAGGCAGCCCAGCCGGCACAGGAACCCTGCACCGGTGCGGTTACCGTCAGCGATTCTTCATTCATTGCGCGTTTCCCTGATTTGCTTCTTGCTTATTACGCAAATCGCCAATTGCGTGACTAAGGATGCACAACTAATTCCGAAGAGCCAAGGGCACGCTTTTCAACAGTGCGTTACCGATGCGCTTTGCTTTATCTATCCGAACTTGAGCGAAGCTTTTGACGGGGCCCCGCAATCAGGCTAAAAAGGCATCGGCGAGTTTTTCATGCCTTTTGGGGTGCTCTGTTCCCGATGCGGGCTGTTTTGGACGCAATCCCTGATGCCGGATACACCGGCGATGAGCTTGACGCCTATCAAGAATATCTCCCCTTGCCTGCGCACAGAAAGCGCGCTGCGGTTGCAGCGCCGTCGGCGGCCGCCCTCACGGGCGCTTGCAGCGGCCTGATTCGCGATATGGCTCACCGCGGTCACCATGTGCTCGCGTTCGCGCCTGCACTTACCGGCAAGGATATGCAGCTGCTCGTGCGTATGGGCGCCCATGGCTATCCGCTTCCCTCCCGGCTGGCCTTCCTCGATAAGTACCGCCGCATGCGCGAGCTGAGCACGATCCTGGCGGATGCAAATCCCGATGTTGTGCTGGTGCAATCGGCGAGAAATGGCGCAATCAGCGTCGCGGCTGCCAAAATCGCGCGCATTCCCAAGGTCGTTACCGTCGTGCCCGAGCTCGGGTCCGCATTCATGGAGGCCGCGGGTGCGGCGGCTTGGGGCGAGCGGCAGGCCATGAAAGCGATGTACCGGGCGGTTTTCGCGTGGAGCGACGCCGTTATCTTCCACAGCCCGCACGACCGCGATTACGTGCGGAAACACAATCTTCTGTCGAAGTCTAAGATGCACTTCATCGTGGGCGGCTGGGGCGAGGATCTGAGGCGGAACGTGCAGCGCCCGCTGCCGCCGCTCGACCGTGGCCTGCTGTTCATCATGGCGGCGCCGCTGGACCGGCTTCAGGGCGTCGTCGAATATTGCGAGGCAGCCAAGGCGATACGGCTCAAATCGCGCCGCGCCCATTTCTTCCTGGCAAGCACGCCCGGCGAGACGATTTCCCCGCTCAAATCCGCCGATCTCAAGCCTTACCGGGACTGCGTCCAATATATAGGTCCCATCGCCGATGCCGCCCAGGCGATTGCGCGCTGCCATGCGGTGGTAGCGCCATCTTACGGCAACGGGGCTCCGCGCTCGCTGTACCAGGCCTTGGCGGCAGGCCGGCCGATCGTCACCACCGATACGCGAAGCTGCCGGGATTTCGCCCAGAACGGTTTGAATGGGTATCGCGTGCCGGTTTGCGACTCGGGTGCCCTCGCGCGGGCCATGGCGCAAATTCTGCAGCGGCCCGATCTCCTGCCCCGGATGGCGGAGGAAAGCAGGCACCTTGCCTTGCGATACTGCGATGCGAGCAGTGTGAATACGTTGATGCTCGAAACCCTTGGGCTTTAGAGCGGCGCGCACTGTACTATTTTCGTGCATCTCAGACCCTGCCGTTAAGCATGCTTTAACCCTATTCTTTGCAGCTGACCGTCCTTTTTTGTCCGGCAGCGGCACTTTCCCTTAATGCGCCAATTATAGGCGAATGCGCCTTTTTGAAACGTTAAGGTGCTAGCGCGTTGATTATATGAGAGACTTTCCGGATGGAGTGCGGCGCCGGCCAAGGAAAGCACGCCGTTTTATGGTTAAGATTAAAACTGTCCGTATATTTAATAGGATTTTGGAGTCGCAGAAATCGACCTAAAGCGGGAAAAGATTCGCAGAAAGACGGCGGCGGAAAATATGCCGGTCCCCCGTTTACCATCCGCGCATTTACCATGACGAGCGCCTTACGGGCTTTTACCTTGCCTTAACATGCGGGGCGGAGCTTTTGGCTTCCCCCTCACCTCACCCCTCTCCCGGCAACAAAGCCCAGCGAATCGATCGTCGCCGCGACGCGGCTTCAGCGGTGGCGTTCCCAAAACATCGTCAAAAATTTGTCCGTGGATTCTTCGGCGCGCTCGCAACGGGCCGCGCTGCCGCAGGCATTTCCCCGCACCGGTTTGAATTTCCACAAATGAAATTGCGGCAAAAAAATCACATCACTGAGGCATTTCCATGTGAAAACTCTGTGACACTGTAAGTTTCTGTTTTAATTTCCGCTCATTGTGAAAGTATAAATGACGCTAATACCCGCAGAACGGGCAAATAACGTGCAGTACAACCGTAAGTAAACAATGTGGGGGAGCAATGAGAATATTTCGTTTCGCACTGATCTTGGCGGCGGGCACAGTCATGCAGGCCGCGCCTTTGAGTCAGCCCGCAGCCGCAGCCGATCTGCCGCCGAGCCTTAAGGACACTCCGTATGTGGTCGTACCGTCCTGGGAAGGCTTCTATTTCGGTGGGCATCTTGGCGGCGCAATCGGCAATACCGGCGTGAATGACACCTTCACCTATGTGGGGGATCCCAACTTGAATGGCAGCCTTAGCAATACCGGCTTTATCGGCCGGTGCGCAGGCTGGATACAACTTCCAGCGCGGCCACTTCGTGTTCGGTGTGGAAGGCGATATCGGCTATCTGAGTGTATCGGCGAAGCCGGTCGCACGGCTCGTTCCCGGCTCATGTACCGGTCACTGCAGGATGGCGACTGCCGTACACAGGGCCGATACTGCAAGGTAAACGGGAAATATTCCAGCTCTAGCGATTTGTATGGCGACCTTACCGCCCGCCTCGGCTACGCGACGGATCGCACACTCTTTTACGTGAAGGGCGGCGTCGCACTCTTGGACGCAGACTTCAAGGCACATTACGTTGGCCAGAACTGCAACAACGTGTGGGACTGCGGTGGCCGCTGGTTATCAAATGCGCCCTCCCAGTTCAATTTCACCACAGCGGCACGCTTGTGGGGTGGACCATCGGAGCGGGTGCCGAATATGCATTGAACCCCTCTTGGTCTCTCAAAGCCGAATACCAGCACTTCGACTTCGGAAGCATGTCATATTCGTATAGCGGCTGTACGCCTGTCTCCTGGGGGCGGTTGGGGCCGATTGTGCGACTAGTCCTCACTGGTCATTACACATCCAGCATCAACGGCAACACGGATGTTTCGGTGACCGCCGACGCCGTCTCGCTGGGTGTGAACTACCATCTCAACAACGACGGGCTGAAGTAACAAAAGGCGGCTGCGTGCGGACGCGCGGCGTGCGTCCGCATCGAAACCCGCCGTGCGCAGCTGGCCGATTCGCCGCCGCAGGGCGGCCTCGGCCGCGGCGCCGGCCTAAGACATCGTCAGAAATTTAGCCGTGGATTCTGAGCCACGCTTGGAACGGCGCCGGTGCTGATTCGCAGACGAGCCGGCATGTCCCGCCGCCACGGCATTTCCCGCATCGCGACGCAATTTCCGTGAATGGAACTGCGGCAAAAAGATCACGCCGCTGAGGCATTTCCCCGTGAAAACTTCATGACACTGCAAGTATCGATTTTTAAATGGTACAGCTTAGATAAGTTCTATGGGCGGCAATACTAAGGTAATACACGCGGAAATTGCCGTGTATGTGTATTGCTACCATAGGTGGGGAATGTGGGGGCATGATGCAAACGTTTCGATTTGCGCTAATCTTGGCGGCAAGTGCGGCCATACAGCTGGCTCCATTGAGCCAGCCGGCAGCCGCGGCGGATGCGCCAAGCATGAAGGATATGCCCTATTCGTTCGTCCCGGTGTGGGACGGTTTCTACTTCGGCGCGAATGGCGGCGGCGTTCTCGGCAACGTCGGCGTGAATGACACCTTCACTTATGTAGGCGATCCCAGCTGGAGTGGCAGCCTTAACAACTACGGCGTAATCGGCGGCGCGCAAGCCGGATACAACTACCAGTACAGCCACTTGGTAGTCGGCCTGGAAGGCGATATTGGCTATTTCGGTATGCTGGCAAGCTCGTCGGCCAACAACCTCGCGCCCCCCGGCGGCACCTGCACCGCACACTACGGGACGAACAATTCTCAAGACATATAGCGGGCAGATGTGCGAGGTGAACGCGAAGTATTCCCTCTCAAGCGATTTGTATGGCGACCTTACCGCCCGCGCCGGTTACTTAATGGGTAGCACACTCTTTTACGTGAAGGGGGGCGCTGCCGTTTTGGAAGCCGATTTAGAGCAAAACTATTCTGGAGGAAACTGCACAACCGACCCGGCACCGAACGGAACCCTTGGAACCTGTGGGGGGGGCCTATTACAACCATCACGGCGTCTGGGAGCACCCAGGATACCCGACTACCCCGGCGCGCTCGACATTCAATTTCAGCAACAGCGATGCGCTTATAGGCTGGACCGCCGGAGGGGGTATTGAATATGCTTTGAGCCCCCGCTGGTCGTTCAAAATGGAGTACCAGCACTTCGACTTCGGGAAGATGTCCACTTCATATAAGGGCTGTTACGCTATCCCCGGCACCCCGGGTACTTGCGCAAATCAAACTCCTCCATATTCAAATCACTACACCTCCACGATCAACGGCAGTACGGACGTTTCGATCACGGCCGACGCGGTCAAGCTGGGCGTGAACTTTCATCTTAACAACGACGCCGAGCTGAAATAACAAGAGGGCAGTGGCCGGCGGGCGGCGTAACGAACGGGGGAATCTCCCCTCATCCTGTCCTTCTCCCCATGGGAGAAGGGACCCCTGAACGACCCGCAGCGGTAATTCGAGCGTTCCCTCTCCCATGGGGAGAGGGACAGGGTGAGGGGCGGAAGTTCCAGTCACTATGACGCCAAGCTCGCGGTAGCTCCTTATGTTACACTAACCGCCAGAATTATTCCTGACCGTTCTAGAGTAGCGTCATCGCGAAGCGGCAACGCCGCCGTGGCGATCCAGAGCCTCTAAGCACAGCACTTGCGCATCCGGCCTCTGGATTGCTTCGCTTCGCTCGCAATGACGCAAAGCGGTCGCCGCTGCTGGCGATCGGTATTAGCGCCTATGCGCGGAAGCGCCGCAAACCGGGTTCAACGTCAGAACATCGCCGCGTGCACGCGGTCGGGCGGGTTGTGCCCGTCGAGGAAGGTGCGGATGTTGATGATGACCTTCTCGCCCATGTCGAGGCGGCCTTCGAGCGTCGCCGAGCCCAAGTGCGGCAGCACCACCACCTTCGGGTTCTTTATGAGCTTCGGATTGATGGCCGGCTCGTTCTCGAACGCGTCGAGCCCCGCGCCCCCGATCTCGCCCGCCTCCACCATCCGTGCCAGCGCGTTCTCGTCGATCACCTCGCCGCGTGCGGTATTGACGATATAGGCCGTGGGCTTCATCAGCTTCAGCCGCCGCGACGAGAGCAGATGGAAGGTCGCGGGCGTATGCGGGCAGTTCACCGAGACGATGTCCATATTGGCGAGCATCTGGTCGAGGCTCTCCCAATAGCTCGCCCCCAGCTCCTCCTCCACAGCGGCGGGCACCCGGCGCCGGTTGTGGTAATTGATCGAAAGCCCGAAAGCCTTCGCCCGGCGCGCGACCGCGCGGCCAATGCGGCCCATGCCGATGATGCCGAGCTTCTTGCCCCAAATGCGGTGGCCGAGCATCCAAGTCGGCGACCAGCCGTGCCATTCGTTGCCGCCAGCCAAATAGTCCGCGCCCTCGACCAGCCGGCGCGGAACGGCGAGGATCAGCGCCATGGTCATATCGGCGGTGTCTTCCGTCAGGATTCCCGGCGTGTTTGTGACGATGATGCCGCGGTTGCGGGCTGTTTCGAGGTCGATGTTGTCGACGCCCGTGCCATAGTTAGCGATAAGCTTCAATTCAGGCCCCGCAAGCGAAAGAAGTGCTTTGTCAATTCTGTCGGTTACGGTAGGAACGAGGACGGCGGCCGTACGCATGGCAGCCGCTAGCTGGTCCCGGGTCATTGCCGCGTCGGACTGGTTGAACGTCACGTCGAACAGCTCGCGCATGCGCGCCTCGACGAGGTCGGGAAGTTTGCGGGTGACGACGACTTTTACGTTTTGTGTTGTCATTGGGTGCCCGGATTGGCCGTTTCTGCCTTTGGGGTTCTAGGAGACGCAATTTCGCTCTAGTTTATCTACCAGATACGGCTCAGGATGACAAAGGCTCCCATAAGCTTCGGTGTTTTAGCCGCAACGATGCTGACTTGGACCGCTGCGGCCCTGGCGCAGGAGGGCAGCGGGCCCAAGGCCGGCACGGTCACAGGGCTCGCGATCCCACGGTTCGTCAGCTTGAAAGCAAGCGAGGTGAATGCCCGCGCCGGCCCCGGCCCCGATTATCAAATCGCCTGGGTGTATAAGCGCGCGGGCCTGCCCGTCGAGGTCTTGGCCGAGTTCGAAAGCTGGCGGCAAGTGCGGGACAGCGACGGCGTCACGGGCTGGGTCGCGGCGCCACTTTTGAGCGCCCGGCGCACCGCCATGGTGGCCCCCTGGGTCAAGGACCACACGGTTTTCGCACTTACATCGTCGCGCTACGGCTCGGCTGAAGTGGCCCAAATCGAACCGGGAGCCATCGTCGACATCGCCGCTTGCGACGGAGAAGCCTGCGAGGTCTACGCAGGGCAGCAAAAAGGCTGGGTGCCGCAGAAAAATCTGTGGGGCGTGTATCCGGGCGAGACCGTGAAATAGCCCCTCATATTCCTGCGTTTCTTTCAATGCTCTGCTACGGGATCGCCTGCGGACGGCGGGAAATTGCCGCAGCCCGGCTGTATCTTAAGTCGGATTGCATTTCGCCTCGATAGAAACGAAAACTAACTCGCATCTTAAGAAAGAGCTAACTGCATACTCCCTGGAGGAAACCGATGCAGCAACCGGCGTACCGTTCCATAATGGAAAATCCGAAGTTCAAGGAGTTGGTCCGCAGCCGCTCCAACTTCGCCTGGACCCTGTCCATCCTCATGCTTATCGTCTATCAAGCGTTCATTCTGCTCGTCGCATACATGCCCGGCTTTCTCGCCACGCCCCTCTGGCAGGGCTCGGTTGCAACCGTTGGCATCCCGATTGGCATCGGCGTGATCGTTTTCGCCTTTATCGTTACGGGAATTTACGTTTCCCGGGCGAACAGCCACTACGACGAAATGACCCGCGACCTCATTCAGGAGGTCACGAAATGATTTTTAAGAGAGGCATTACTTCCCTAGCGCTCGCTTTTGCCGCCAGCGCCTTATCCATATCTCCCTCCTTCGCGGATGCCGTTTCAGGCGCCGTCGAAAAACAGGGTGTGAATATCGAAGCCATCGTCATGTTCGGTGTGTTCGTGGGTCTGACCCTGATCATCACCTACATCGCCGCTAAACGGACGAAATCGGCGTCCGACTTTTACGCAGCGGGCGGCGGCATCACTGGCATGCAGAATGGCCTCGCCATGGCGGGCGACTATATGTCGGCAGCATCGTTTCTGGGAATTTCGGGCCTTGTGTTCGCTAGCGGCTACGATGGGCTGATTTATTCCGTCGGCTGGCTTGTAGGCTGGCCCGTCATTCTGTTCCTGATCGCGGAGCGGCTGCGCAATCTCGGCAAGTATACCTTCGCCGACGTTGCCTCCTTCCGGCTCGACCAGACCTGGATCCGCATCCTGTCGGCGATCGGGACGTTTGCCGTGGTTGCCTTCTATCTCATCGCGCAGATGGTGGGCGCAGGCAAGCTGATCCAGCTCCTATTCGGGCTCGATTACCTGCACGCCGTCGTGATCGTCGGCACGCTGATGATCGTCTACGTGGCCTTCGGCGGCATGAAGGCCACGACCTGGGTGCAGATCATCAAGGCCTGCCTCTTGTTGTTCGGCGCAACCCTCATCGCGCTCCTCGTGCTGATCAAGTTCCACTTCAATCCCGAGCTGCTGTTCGCCGAGGCAACCAAGGTCCATCCGAAGGGCGGTTCGATCATGGGGCCGGGCAATCTTATCAAAGACCCCATCTCTGCGATCTCGCTTGGCCTCGCGCTGATGTTCGGCACGGCCGGCCTGCCGCACATCCTGATGCGGTTTTTCACCGTTAAGGATGCCAAACAGGCCCGCAGGTCGGTGTTCTTCGCAACAGGCTTCATCGGTTACTTCTACATCCTGACCTTCATCATCGGGTTCGGCGCCATCGCACTTCTGATGAGCGATCCGTCGTTCTTCAAGGAAGGAAAGATTGTAGCCACAGGGCTGCTTGGCGGCACGAACATGGCGGCGATCAATCTGGCCAAGGCCACGGGCGGCTCGCTGCTCTACGGCTTCATCTCGGCCGTAGCATTCGCAACCATCCTCGCGGTGGTGTCAGGCTTGACGCTTGCCGCCGCTTCCGCAGTTAGCCACGATCTCTACGCCTCGGTTATCGCACATGGACGCGCTTCCGAGAAAAGCGAAGTGAACATCTCGCGTTTCTCGGCGATAGCCATCGGCATCCTAGCCATCTACCTCGGCTATCAGTTCGAGAAGATCAACGTCGCGTACATGGTGGGTCTTGCCTTCGCCGTGGCAGCGAGCGTCAACTTCCCTGTGCTTGTCATGACGATGTTCTGGCGGGGAACAACAACCTTTGGGGCCTTCGTTGGCGGCATCTTGGGGCTTATCACCTCGGCTGTGGGCGTGGTGATAAGCGATAAGGTCTGGGTCGCGACTCTCGGCAACCCCGCACCGCTAAAGATCTTTGGCTTCGGCATCATCGACAACCCAGCGCTGTACTCGATGGCGTTCGCGTTTGGCGGCATCTGGCTGTTCTCGATGCTCGACCGGTCGGCCAGCGCAAATAAGGAGCGCGAAGCGTTCGACGCGCAATTCGTGCGCTCGGAAACCGGCATCGGCGCCTCTGCTGCGCATATGCACTGAAACGCCCGAGGGGCGGGAATCGTCTCCCGCCCCTCTTTTTTATTTAGCGAATGTGTAATACCTGTCGCCGTAAGTGTTGACCGTTTTCCGTCATTGCGAGGGGCGAAGCCCCGAAGCAATCCAGAAGCGGTAGGCGCAGCACCAGTTTCTGGATCGCCACGGCGGCCCTTGGCCGCCTCGCGATGACGGTGTGTGTGCACCGCAGCGGTTCGGATTGACGGACGATCATAATGAGGCGCCACAATGCAGGGGTTCGACGCGCTCAATCCGCCATTCGACCGCTTGACCCATGCCGAGACGGAAGCGCTTCGCGGGGCGGTTGACATCGGCTATTTCGCGCCTGGCAGCGTCATCGTCGAACGGGGCGGAAGCTCCGAATTCCTCCATGTCATCATTAAAGGTGCGGTTGCCGAAAAACTGGGCGAGGAAACTCAGTCTCTACTCGGTCCCAAAGACACCTTCGATAGCGAGGCCGTTGTACACGGGTCGGCGGGCGCGAGTTTCGTCGCCGTGGAGGAAACGCTCTGCTACCTGCTGCCGCGCGCCCTGATCCTGGAGCTGGTCCAGAAAAATCAGGCATTCGCTGCCTTCTTCTACACCGAACTGTCGCGGCGGCTCGACGCTTTTGCGGCCCAGCGCAACCCGAGCGGGATCGAGTCGGTCCTGCGCCTGCGCGTGAAAGAAGCCCGGTGCCAGGAGGCATTTTTCATCGACGGCGCATGCACCATCGAGCAAGCAGCCCACGCGATGCGCGAGCACAATAACGACACGCTGTTTGTCACCGAGGGGGGCCGCACCGGGATCGTCACAGGCATGAACTTGGCGAAAGCAGCCGTTCTGCGGCGCATGCCACTTGAGACCCCGGTTCGCGAAGTCTGCCATTTCGACATCGCTGCGGTGGCCCCGGACGACTTCCTGTTCGACGCGCTCATCGCCATGACGCGCCATAAGAAGCGGCGCATCGCCATCCGCAACGAGGGCGGCTATTCCGGCGTGCTCGAAGATATCGACATCCTCGAACTTTTTGCCGGCAATTCGCAGCTCATCCCAGGCCGCATCGACCGCGCGAAAACCGTGGCCGAGCTTGTGCCCTGCGCGAGCGATATTCAGGCGCAGGTGCAGCGCTTGAACGAGCAGGGCGTCAAGGTCGAGGTCATCGCGGAGATCACCTCGACCTTGAACCGCAATCTTATCTCCAAGGTCTTCGAGCTTACCGCGCCGCCTTCGATCAAGGAGAATGGCTGCCTGTTCGTGATGGGCTCGGAGGGCCGCGGCGAACAGACCGTGCGAACCGACCAGGATAACGGCTTGCTTCTCGCCGCTCCGGTGCCTGAAGGCGATCTGGCCAAGTTCCGGCAGGAGTTCACGGAATCGCTCGAAGCCTGCGGTTTTCCGCCCTGCCCCGGCAACGTCATGGTGCGAAATCCGGTTTGGTCCCAGCCGCTCGACAGCTTCATCAGGCAGCTCAAGACCTGGATCATCATCGGCGGCGGCGACAGCGCCATGAACCTCGGGATATTCTGCGACTTCGTCGCCATCGCCGGACAAAGCGATCTGCTCTTGCGGGCCAGGACTGCGTTCATGGAAATGATGCGCGGAGAGAAAACGCATCTGGCTCACTTTGCCAACTTCATCGACCTCTTCGCCAGCTCCGACATCGGCGCATTCGGCAATCTCATGGTTTCCGTGGGCGCGCGCTCGGACGCAGTGGATGTGAAGAAGTTAGGCACGTTCCCAATCGTGCACGGCACCCGGACCCTTGCCATCGAAAAGAGCATCCTCGAAACGCGGACCGTGGACCGGATCAACGCGCTAGTGAATACCCGCATCTTCGACGCCGGTTTCGCCCGGAACCTCATCAGCGCGCTGCACGTGTTCATGGAATTGCGGCTCCGCTCGCAGCTCAAAGCGCGCCGGCTCGGCAACATGGCGGGCGAAACCATCGTTCACATGAACGAGCTGACCTCGGCGGATCGCGACATCCTGCGCAACGCGATCCGCGTCGTGCGCGAGTTCCGCGAAATCGTGCGCCATCGCTTCAATCTCGGATATTTCTGATGATAGGAAATCTGGCCTGCCGCTCCGCGAAAGTCCCCCCTCACCCCGGTCCTCTCCCCGAGGGGAGAGGGAGCGCCCGAACTATCCTCGGCGGAAATTCTAGGGTCCTCTCTCCCCTTGGGGAGAGAGACAGAGTGAGGGGGTCTTTCCCGTCAGGCACGCAAGCCAACCAAGCGGATCTGGTATGATAGGCCAAACGCTGCGCCGGCTGTTCTATCAAGCCTCCATCGGCGACCAGTCCTATCGCTTTTTGTTTAAAAAGCCGCCTCCTGGCGAAGCCGTCTCAATCGACTGCGAGACGACCGGGCTTAGCATCGCAAAGGACGACATCATCACCATCGCCGCGGTTCGCATCAAAGGGGACCGCATTCTGACCAGCGAGGCGTTCGAAGTAGTGGTGCGGCCGGAGGCCAAGATCGCGCCGGATTCCATGAAAATCCACCATTTGCGCGAGGCCGATGTCGAGCAGGAGAAGCCGATTCGCAAAATCCTCCGGGACTTTCTCTATTTCATCGGCTCGCGGCCGCTCGTCGGCTATTACCTCGAGTTCGATATCAAGATGCTCGACAAGCACATCCTGCCGTTTATTCAAATGGGCTTGCCAAACAAACGGATCGAGGTTTCCGAACTTTATTACGAGCGGAAATACGGGAACGCCCCGCCTGGCACGTCCGTCGACCTGCGTTTCACTTCGATCCTTGAGGATCTGCGCCTGCCAAATCTCGGTCAGCACAATGCGTACAACGACGCGCTGATGACCGCGATGATGTTTGTGATTTTGCGCGACATGCAGAAGCGCGGCGTGCGGGTTTCACGCGAGCGCACGCGGCCATTGCATAGTGCCGTCCTGGGCGCGTAGGCCGATCCTGCCTGATACCAGATCCGGTTGGTCGCTTCCGCAGCGTCATTGCGAGCGTAACGAAGCAATCCAGAGGCAAGTCACGGATATTGCTTCTGGATCGCCACGGCGGCAAGGGCCGCCTCGCGATGACGACGGCGGAAGTATTCAAGCGGATCCGGGATGACGCAGCACTGTATCTGCGTCTCAGCGCTGGCGGCTGGGACGCTTCTTTTCTTTGTTCTCTGGCTTCCCGGCATCCACGTGCTCGGCAGGTGGCTCTTTGGGCGACGCTTCCGCGACCGATTCTCTCGTCCAGTCGATAAGGCTCGACACGATGTTCCCGAAAGCGGTGCTAAGTGCGCGGGCCGCTTCGGCGTCCTCTTTCGATTGAACGAACTCCTTCGCGCTGAAAATGCGTGCGGCTACGATATGGCCGTCGTTCGCGACGAGCTTGGCGCTGATTTCGGCCTCGGCCACCGGCTGCGGGCCCTGCACGATTTGGAAGCGCCGGATCTCCGTCATAAGCTGATAGTCAGGTGTCGCACCTTCGATGGGACGGTTGACCTCGCCAAGAGCGCCCGCGTTCTCGAAGCTTTGAACGATCTTGGCCTGCATAAGCTTCGGGACCGTGTCGCTCCACTTGGCATTATTGAGCGATTCAACCTGTCCTGCCTGGCTTTGCGAAAGGAGCTTCTCGGAGTCGTAAGCCATCAGGGCCGTGGGGTCGGCAACGGCGAGCTGCTTTCCGAGCGGGGCGGGGCTCGCGGGCGCAGGTATAGCGTTCAAGCTGTAGAAGATGCCGGAGCCTTTGCCGCCCGCGGTCATCCGCTCCAGGCCGGCAACGATGCCGTCGACCTTATTGGAATTCCGTCCCAAAGCCTCCGAAAACGTCGAGACGTTCGAGATGATATTGCGCACATCGGCCGTGTTATCGGCTAGGATTTTGTCGAGCCGTCCCAAGACGCGGCGGGCGGACTCGCTCATGGATTCGCCCGCAGCCTCACTAGCGGTCAGCACTGGATGCCCGCCCTGTAATGGCGCGGACGGCGCCGGTGCATTTTCTGTGCCCCCGGTCAGCGTAACGACTGCCACGCCGGTCAAGCCCTGGAATTCCAGCGAGACCAGCGTATCGGCCCGCACCGGCGTATTCTCATCGATGGAGATCGTTGCATCGACGGCCCGCGGATTGTCCGGGACCAGCCGCAACCCTGTAACCTCGCCAACGCGGATGCCGTTGAACAAAACGGGCGAGCCTCTCAAGAGCCCCGAAACCGTGTTGCTGAAATGTACGTCGTAGTTTGCCCGTTTCCCGATGCTGCCCGCGGTTTGCAGCCAATACACGAACGCGAAGCCCGCGAGAATGACGGCCAGGGTAAAAAGTCCAACTAAAACGTAACGCGCCTTGATTTCCATTGGTTCTAGCCCTGTATCTTTGCGTGCGCGGCCTGGGCCAATCCGTGGCCCCGCTGGCCTTGAAAATAGGATTTCACCCAGGGATGATTTGAAAGGAGCATTGTCTCGATGGGACCCTGCGCGACGACTTTGCCGTCAGCCAAAGCGGCGACACGGTCGCAGGCGCGGTAAAGGCTGTCCAAATCGTGTGTCACCATGAAGACGGTGAGCCCAAGCGTGCGTTTGAGCGTCAGAATGAGATCGTCGAACTCGGCGGCGGCTATTGGGTCGAGTCCGGATGTCGGTTCATCGAGGAAAACGATCTCGGGATCGAGGGCGAGAGCACGCGCCAAGGCAACGCGCTTCGTCATGCCGCCTGAAAGCTCCGCGGGAAATTTGCTGCCATCGGCGGCCTTGAGGCCCACCATTTCAAGCTTGGCGGTGGCAACTTCATCCATGAGCCGTTCCGGCAGTCTAAGGTACTCCCGCATGGGAAACTGCACGTTCTGCCGCGCGGTGAGCGATGAGAACAGCGCGCCTTGCTGGAACAGTATGCCCCACCGCCGCTGCACGGCGCGGAACGCCTCTTCGCTCGATCTATCCCGGTCTATTCCGAAAACTTCGATGGTGCCGCTCCGCCTGGGCAATAGGCCGATGATGGTCCGCATCAGAACGGTTTTGCCGGCGCCCGAACCGCCGACCACGCCCAGGATCTCACCGCGGAGAACATCGAGCGAAAGCCCGTTGAGGATCGTCACATCCCCAAAACCCACGATGAGGTCCCGTATCGAAATGACGGCTCCGGCGTTTGCGCTCATCTTCACATCCCTATGCTTGCGAAGAAAATCGCGAAAAGGCCGTCCAAAACAATGACGAGAAAAATCGATTTCACCACGGACTGGGTCGTCTGCAGCCCAAGCGATTCGGAGCTGCCCTTGACTTGCAGGCCCTCGGTGCAGGCGATGACGCCTATGACCAGGGCCATAAAGGGCGCTTTGATCATGCCCACTTTGAAGTGGGTGACCGTAACCGCGTCGTGCAGGCGCGCTATGAAAATCGCCGGGCTCATCCCGTCGTACGCCCAGGCGACAACGCCGCCCCCGTAAAGTGCCGCCATCAAACCGATAAAGGTCAGCGCCGGCACTGCTATAATGAGAGCAAGCACACGCGGAAGGATGAGCACCTCGACAGGATCGAGGCCCATGGTTCTGAGCGCGTCGATTTCCTCGCGCATCTTCATCGAGCCGAGCTCGGCGGTATAGGAGCTGCCGGATCGGCCGGCCACCATGATGGTCACGAGCAGCACGCCGATTTCGCGCGAGATCAGAATGCCGACCATGTCGACGACATAGTTCTCGGCCCCGAACTTCCGGAAGTGGAAGAAGCCTTGCTGCGCGATGATGCAGCCGATCAGAAAGGTAATCAGGACGATGATCGGCGCGGCCTGCCAGCCCACCCGGTCGAGCTGATGGATCGCGGAGGTTAAACGGAAACGCTTGGGGTGCCGGATAACCTGGAGCATGGCCATGCAGATGGCCCCCAGCATATACAGGAATGGGAGCGCACCGCTCGCGGCTGCGACGACGGCATCGGCGTATCGCCGATACAGAGCGCCCGGCCCCAATCTTTCGGGTTTTCTGGGCTCCTCACGGTTGACGTCTTGAACATCGTGCAAGAGCCCCTGGTACTCGTCGCGCAAGCCAACGATTCCGGTGCGCAGGCCCGCGCGCGTTCTCTCGCGGATCAAGCGCTCAAGAAGCCAGGCGCCGAACGTGTCGAATGCACCGACATTTTTCATGTCGATGGAAACGCCTGGCACCGCCGCTGCCTGCTGCGCCGCCTGCCCGATCAGCGCTTCAAGATCGCCTGCATGAACGGCCGTCCACGAACCAGCAGCAGCTAGCTCATGGCCGTCCCGCGTCAGCCGGAGATTCAGCGACGGCGCTCCATCCATTATTGCCGCTCCGCTTTAGCCCCTGGAAAAGGCGATGGAAACGGTCTTGAAGCCGGGGCCCCCGCTCGAAATGCTGACATGATGGGTCTCGCCGGTCACCGAGATTGTCATGGAGCCCTGGAGCTGGCCGGTTATCTGCACGGTGAACTTGGTGGGGGCCGCGCGCCCGGCGACATCGCCCTCAAGGATAAAGTTCCGCTCGCTCCAATGCCCGCTCAGGCGGCCGCCTTCATAGGAGATGTTGCTCTTCATGTCGATCTTGTTGCTGGGCGACTGGCAGCGGATCACGAGCGTCAGCTCATTGCCGCCCGATTTCACGCTGTACGTTCCGCGGCAGGAAAGATGCTCGTTGCTTCCGTCGCTATACTTGACCTGCCCTCCGCCATGCCAGCTCCCGGCGAGCTGGTTGAACGGCGTGGCACTCTCGGCGAGAGCAGCAGTGGAAACCGGGAGCGTGAACAGCAGCGCCAAGGCGAATTGAGCAGGCCTGCTAGAATTCAAAATACGCATATGTGTCACCTTCTGTATGCGTGGACCTGGCTAAGGGACGGGCGGCAACGGCCGCTACGGAGTTAGGTAGTCGTGCGTTCATAAGCAAGCTTAATATATCGTGCGTTATGTCATTTTCAATAGTTCCACTCGGGCCACTAGTCCGTCTCGCGGCTTAGCGAGCCGCGACGTTCATACAACATTTGGGTTTTGATGGATAGGGTTCAGGGCGAAAGCGTGGCCGAAGCATGTTTGCCGGCACCATTGATTTGCCGCAAAGAACCCACCGCGGCGCGGGAGTAAACAGAACTCAGGCCGATGTGAGCCCTATCGTGACCGCCAAGGTTCAAATCGTCGAGCAGCTTGGAGAGACGCAAGTCTTGCTACCCGAGCTTTTAGCGGCAGCGCTTGAGGCGAACGGCCGGGCGAAGGTGCGCATGACGCTGCTGCAGGAGGCGGCCGGGCACGCGCAAAATCCAGCCTTGCCGCCGCAAACGCTCGATGCAGAGAGGCGCGCCGCTGGGCTCGATCAGCCGGCCTTCGCGTCCACCGTCAAGGATGCACGCGCTCTGGATGACGCCCGTTTCGCTATTCCAGGTGCTGCGGCGCTTCTTTCGGGGCTTTATGCCGACATCGATGCGATGATGGCGCCGATCCGGCTCGCAAATCCGAAAATGGCGGAGGATTTCGCCAAGCGGCTCGAAAGCTTACGGTCCGCTACACCGCCGGTGGAAGGCGATGTGCTGACGCGATCCGCCATCGGGAGCATTACTTCCGCCCGCGCCGGCAGCAATGACAGCGAGCACCTTTTGATCATGGACATTCATAAGGCGCTCAACCGGCTTGAGGCGGAAACGGCGGTCGAAAACGTGGCGGGGGCGCGCGTGCATGGGCTCGGCGCGCTGGAAAAACGCAGGGTGGAAGCCTTTATGCGCGGCCTGGATAAGACGCGCGGCTTGGCTTTCGGCCATCCCGGCCTCGGCACGACGGCGGCGCGATCGGGCGCGCGCCTGATTATCCAGAACGATATCGGCACCACGGATGCGCATGTACTCGTCATCCATGCCGAAGACCTCACGGTAACAATCACCTACACCGACATCCACCGCAGGCGGACGAAGTTCTTTATGCACCTTTTCGACGCACAGGACGTGGAGTGGAGCGGGGTCGCGGAGAAAAGCGCGCAAAACCTTGGTAATAAGGGCCAATTCCTGCTGGTGACAGGCCGGTACAACGCCAAGGACGCAGCTCAGGCCGAGGATTTTCTGGAATATCTCGGCTCCAGGCTGGTCTTCATGATCGATTGGAACAAGGCCAGGAAGGCGTTATGCAATTTCGTCAGCGATGACGCGGCAATTGGCCTGCTGCGCTGGGCCGCCGCTCAAGATTATGGCCACCGCGGCTTCCTGGAGCTCGGCGGCGCTGAGCTGATTTACGAGGCCGTCCGCAGCGGAGGCGCCGGCCACGTTCCGTATGGCAGGCGGCTCGATCAGGCGCTGGGCGCCAAGGAGACGGCCGAATTTTTGAAGGATACCTTAAGGGTAGCCAGCGAGGGTCTCTCTCAAGGACGTTCCGTCCGCCTGTTGAAGGATGAAATCCAGGCCAAGTTCGTCTCGCAATTCGAGTCGATGGAAGCATCGTTGCTGACGGTCATCGGCCGGCATCTCGGGCTCTCAAGGATGATGGCCAGCTTAATCCTGGACGCGCTCCGGGACGGTCTGCCCGCGGGCGCCGCAACGCGCTGGCGGACCAGGCCCGCCGCCTTGAGCACAAGGCCGACTCACTAACCGTGGAAGCGCGCGCGATCGGAGCCCGCCTGACGGCCTCAGGCGAACCGGTCAAGGCCGCCGCCAACAGCGCCGAGGATGCGAACGACGCGCTGGAGGAAGCCGCATTTCTCTTCAGCCTCGCGCCTGAGGGCGCAGGAACAGACAGACATATCCAGCCGCTTGTCCGTCTCGCGGAAATCGTTGTGGAAAGCATCGCGCAAACGATCCGCGCGGTGGAAGCAGTCCGCAGTTTGCCGGAAGGGCTCCAGGCCGATGTCACGGACGCGCTTACGGCTATCGACGCCGTCATGCTTGAAGAGAAGAAGGCCGACGAAGCCCTGAGAAATGCCATGGCCGCCTTCATTTCGAGCGAGCCCGAACCGCGCATGCTCATTCTCAAGATGGAGATCGCCAGGGCGCTCGAAACCGCCACGGATTACCTGGCTCACGCGGCTTTTGCCTTGCGCGACCGCGTGCTCGGGGAGTTGCCGGCATGAGCGCTCATTCCGCGGCGAACGATCTTTTCTTTATCGGAATTGGGCGCGAGGAAGCGCCGCTGTCAGCGGCCGCCGCCAGGCTCGAAGGCTGCGAATTGATGGCAAATGGCGAAGCTGGGGCTGAAGGTTCCCCCGGCATTTGTCCTCCCCACACGCCTTTGCCAGCCCCTCAACGCTCGCGACGTTGGCGCCGAAGAGCTGCTAGGGAAACTGCTCACCAAGGGAATTGCCGGGCTGGAGGACGCGACCCGGCGTGTTTTTGGCGGTACACGCTTGCCGCTCTTGGTCTCGGTGCGGTCGGGCGCCGCGCGCTCCATGCCGGGCATGCTCGACACGATCTTGAACATCGGCATGACCCCGCAATCCGTGCATGGCCTGATCCGGCTCACTGGCAATCCGCGTCTCGCCTGGGACAGCTACCGCCGTTTTGTGCAGGCATATACCGAAGTCACTGGGAATACGGGCAGCGAAGCTTTCGCCGCGAGGCTTGCCGAGGTCATGAAGGCGGAGGGTATCGAAACCGAGGTGGAACTCGATCCGGAGGCGCTGGAGCGCCTGGCCTCGATTTATCTCGATGAAGCTGCGGATCTTTTGGGCCAACCCATTCCCACCGATCCTTACCTTCAGCTCGAAACCGCCGCCAAAGCGGTCTATCACTCCTGGGAAAGCGAAAGGGCCCGCGAATATCGCCGCCTCTACGAATTCAATGAACTAGCCGGAACCGCCGTTACGGTGCAGGCGATGGCGTTCGGGAATGGCGGCGGAAGATCGGGGGCAGGCGTCGCCTTCACCCGCAACCCGGCAACGGGAGCCAAGGGTCTTTACGTCGATTTTCTCTTCGATGCACAAGGCGAGGACGTTGTCGCCGGGCGCAGAATCTTGAGCCATCCGGAATATTTTAAAGAGCGGCTGCCCGAAGCCGCGACGGCGCTTGAAGACGGAGCCGCGCGCCTGGAAGCTCATTTTGGCGATATGCAGGATATCGAGTTCACCGTAGAGAATGGCACACTCTATTTTCTACAAACGCGGCCGGCAAAGCGAACTCCGCGGGCTGCGCTTCGGGTATTGATCGATTTGGTGCATGAGGGACTGATCGGCCGGAGCGAAGGTGTCAAGCGCGCTGCGGGGATCGATTTTGACGCCGCATCCGTCACGCGCTTCGAGGGCGGGGCCACGGCGATTGCGGCTGGCACTCCCGCATCGGCGGGCGTCTCCAGCGGGAAAGCCGTTTTCGACAGCGCCCGGGCAGCAGCCATGTGCTCGCAGGGTGAGGGGCCGGCAATCCTTGTCCGGCCGGACACATCCACTTCGGACGTCGCGGGCTTCGCGGTCTCGGCCGGTATCCTGACAGCAAGTGGAGGGCGGACTTCCCATGCCGCCGTGGTTGCCCGCCAGCTCGGCAAGGCTTGCGTAGTGGGCTGCCCGGCCCTCACTGTCGATGCACCGGCGCGGCAAGCCGAAATCGCGGGTCACGCCCTCAAGGAAGGCGATTGGCTCTCCCTCGATGGCGAAAGCGGCGAGGTCTTCCTTGGCGAGCGCCGCATTGTCACAAGCAAGCCCGAAGCGGAGATCGCAGAAATACAGCGCTGGAAGCGGCACACCGCGAGGTCTTGACACCGAACTGGCGTCGCTCCCCTCACCCTGTCCCTCTCCCCCTGGGAGAGGGAACGCCCTAACAGCGGGCACGGCCGGACTCCCTCTCCCATGGGGAGAGGGTTGGGGTGAGGGGTGTGACGCTCGAATTGAGCCACCCCCTTCAAAACATTTGGAGCCGATATTCAGCCGGTTTATCTTTGTGAATACTCCACCGGCTAAAGCCGGTGGCTTCCGGTTACGGCTGAAAGCCGGATTGGCCGGCCATGAGGCCGTCTATATTACTTACTTATGTAAGCCGGCGTTTCTGCCAAACGAACCCAATTCCGGTTAACAACCCGTGGTGCTACGCATCCTGCCGCCTAAAGGCTCGGGGTTTACCGATCCCCTATCGGGGACTCTAAGCCGCGTTTTGCGTAGGCTGATCCATTTGCAGAAAGCGATGCCAGATCGCCTTTTGCCCGAGCGAGGCGACAAAAGCGGCGTGCGCGGCTTCTTCTTCGGACGACAAAAGCGGCGGTAGAGGCTTGGGCCGGACTTGGACTGCGGTTTCGGCTTCGATTATGGCATTTGCAGCCCGCGAAGTAAGATCGAGGCCCGCCTGCTCGGCTCCGATAAGGCGGAGGTAAACATCGGCCAATAGCTCGCTATCGAGGAGCGCGCCATGCTTGGTCCGGGTGGAATTGTCGATCCCGTAGCGGCGGCAAAGCGCATCGAGATTATTCGGGCTGCCGGGGTGTTTGCGCCTCGCCAGCGCCAGCGTGTCGGTGACGCGCTCGAAGCTCAGCGGCGGAAGCCCGAGGCGGCCGAACTCGTGGTTGAGGAAGCCCATATCGAACGGCGCGTTGTGGATAATGAGCCGCGCATCGGCGAGCGCATCGAGGATTTCCTGCGCGACATCGCCGAACAGCGGCTTGTCCGCGAGGAATTTGGCCGTCAGACCGTGCACGTCGGTTGCGGCTTTGGGCACATCGCGTTCGGGATTGAAATACCAGTGCCAGGACGCGCCGGTGGGAATGAAGTTGATGAGTTCGACGCACGCCATCTCGATGACGCGGTGGCCGTCCTTGGGGTCGAGCCCCGTCGTCTCGGTGTCGAGGACAAGTTCGCGCGACATTTGCTAGCCCAATCGGTGAGGTGCTTCCGGATGACACAAGCGCCGGAAGGTATTGGTCCGATTCGCGCCCAGCATTCAACATCGCAGACCGGCAAGACAGCGAAGGGCAGATTTGCCCTTTCACCTATCGGGCGACAAGGTGGCGGACACGGTCTACGAGCGTCATTCCCGCGAAGGAGCGTGTGAAAAAATCGCCGAACCGGCTGAAACGCTTGAAATGCGGGCCGCAGCGTCGTCCTATTTTGACGCGCCCTTCCACACGCAATTTGGCATTCGTTTCTAGGTTGAATTGCCGAAACACCTGTGGCGAATTACGGCGGCTGAACCTTAAGGTACTGACCCCGGCCGAATGCCTGGAGACGCTGAAATGAGCACACTTACCATCAGCCTGCCCGAAGACACTGCCCGCCGTCTGAAAGCGCTGGCCGCCTCGCGGGGCGTTAGTCTCGACGAACTCACAGAGGAGATGAGCACGGCGGCGCTGACCGCTTACGATGCTGAAACCCGGTTCAATGCCATGGCAGCCAAGAACGGCCGCGATGCTGCCTTGGAAGTCCCAGCGCGGCTGGACCGCGACGAGCAGACTCAGCTATAGACATCGGCCCAGCGCTGATAGGCCAGCGGCTGCTTGTGCTTAATCTCGTCCACGACGGCATCGATCTGCCGGTAAGTACCTTCGTAGGGCACACCGGTGTCCACAACGAAATCGGCCATTTCGCGCTTCATGGCGTCGGGCCATTGGCGGGCAATGATGGCCTCGAACTTTTCGGGGGTCATGCCGGGCCTACTGACCACGCGTTCGTGCTGGACTGCGGGGGGGGCGCTTACTACGATGATGGCGTCGAAAAAAGATTGAGCGGCGGTTTCGAACAGAAGCGGGACTTCGACGACGACGAGATCGGCGCCTTTGTCCTGCTCGGCCATCAGGAGCCGCAATTCGGCGCGGCGCACAAGCGGATGCACGATGGCCTCAAGCTTTTTCAGCGCATCTTCGGAGGCGAGGGCTTTTTCGCCAAGGGCCTTGCGGTCGACAACACCGTTGCGCACCGTACCGGGGAAAACGGCCTCGATGAGCGGCACCGCCTCGCCGGTATAAAGCTCATGGACAATCCTGTCCGCGTCGAGCACCGGGATACCCTTGGCGCGGAGATAGCGCGCAACCGTGCTCTTGCCCATTCCGATCGAGCCCGTCAGCCCGGCGACGATCATCTCACGGCATTCTCCCGCGCCGTAACTGCAGCAAGCACCCGTTCGCGAAGCCCAGGCGAGACCGTGGGCCTCACACCGAACCACTTCTCGAAACCCGGCACCGCCTGGTGGAGAAGCATGCCGAGCCCGTCCACTGCTGTCCATCCCCCCTCCTTTGCCTGCTTCAGCAAGCTTGTTTCAAGGGGATAATAAACGATATCGCAAACAGTTGCATTTAGACCGATGGCTGACAGATCGATGCCGAGTGGAGGTGCGCCGGCCATGCCGAGGGTAGAGCAGTTGACAATGAGTTGAGCGCCTTCGAGCGCGCCGCTCAACCTATCGAACCCAAAGGAGCGCGCTGGCGGGAACGAAGCCGCCAGCTCAGCCGCCCTTGCTTCGGTCCGGTTCACAATCCGGATGTCCTTGAAGCCGCGTTGGATCAGCGCCCAGACAATCGCCCGCGCCGCGCCGCCCGCGCCTATGACAACGGCCGGGCCGCCACGATCCCAGCCGGGGCTTTCGCTGTCGAGACTGGCGGTGAACCCATAGGCGTCGGTATTGGAGCCGGCGAGTTTTCCGCCGTCGAGCCAGACCGTATTCACGGCGCCGATGGCTTGAGCCGCACCATCGCGAAGCTCGCATAGGCGGTAGGCTTCGATTTTATGCGGAACGGTGATGTTGGCGCCGGCGAACCCATGTGCGGCAAGGTTCGTTAGAAAGCTCTCGAAATTCTTTGGCTCAACTGGCTGCTTGGTATATTCGCCCTCAAGCCCATGCTCCTTTAGCCAGAAGCCGTGGATTACCGGCGATAAGGAGTGGGAAACCGGCCAGCCTATGACGCAGGCGCGCTTCATGACTGCTGCCTATTTGCAAATAATTGAAAGACGGCGCAGCTCCTCCAGTATCGGCAGCACAGGCAGCCCTAAAACGGTGAAGTAGTCGCCCTTGATTTCGGAGAATAGGTGAATCCCCAATCCCTCGATATGGTAGGAGCCGACTGAGGTGAGGACGCCTTCGCCGCACATATCGAGATAGCAATCGAGAAACTTTTCGGAAAAATCGCGCACTTTCAGCGTTACCACATCGGTAAAACTCGCGGCGTGCGCTTTGGCCAGCACAACGGCCGCGGTGTGCAGCTCATGTGTGCGCCCTCTAAGCTTCAGGAGTTGCTCGCGCGCTTGCTGCAAGCTGCCAGGCTTCTGAAGAATCTCATCGCCAACCGCCAGAACCTGATCGCCGCCGATCACTATAGCACCGGGCTCCGTCAGCAGCACGGCATCAGCCTTGAGCCTAGCCAAGGAGAGTGCCAATTTGCTGGGCGAGATGCCGCTCGTGAATTGCTTATGCTCTTCTTCCTCATCGATCATCGATGGCTGTTGACGGAAACGGATCCCGGCGCTGGCTAGAATGGCGGCGCGTGCCGCGCTTCCGGAGGCGAGGATAACTTCAGGGTAATCGGCTTGTAAGTGCTCCAGCATGACCTTTATGGGCGTGAGGCTAATGGGTGTCCTTGTTGCCGCCGGCGCTCTTCATAGAGAGAGATGATCGTTGCCGCGGTTTCCTCGATGGACTTACGGGTGACATCGAGGACCTGCCACCGGTTTTGCGCGCAAAGTTTTTTGGTAAAAGCCATTTCTTCCTTGATGAGCTCCGCGTCGGTATAGCTTTCGAATGTGCTGCTATTAAGTGAGAGCATACGGTTGCGGCGGATTTCGGAAATCCGCTCAGGGCTTGCGACCATGCCCACAACCAAGGGCCCTTTCAAATCGGTCAGACCCGGCGGCGGCGGAATGCCGGGAACCAGTGACACGTTGGCCGTCTTGTACCCCCTGTTCGCGAGGTAAATGCTTGTTGGCGTCTTGGAGGTGCGGCTCGCACCTACGAGCACGATTTCTGCTTTGGCGAGGTCTTCCGAGTGCTGGCTGTCGTCATGGCCCAGTGTGAAGTTCATCGCCTCGATCCGGCGGAAATATTCGGCATCGAGCGTATGCTGGCCTGCGACCACGGCCCGCGCGGGCATTTTCAGATAGGTCTCGAAGGCCTGAATGACAGGCTTCAACACCGCGACGCAGGGCAGGTCCAGATCGGCGCACCGGCTTTCCAGGATCTCGCTGAGGTTCGGATTCATAAGCGTGTATAGCACGATCCCGGGCGCGGCCTCGATCTGACGCAGGACCGTGGCAAGCTGCCTTGGGTTGCGTATCAAGGGATGCATGTGCCGGTTCGGTTTTGCGCCTGAAAGCTGAACGATGGCCGCCTTCGCCATGGTGGTCAACGTCTCGCCCGAAGCGTCCGAAACGAGATGAAGATGGAAATGCTTCGGGGTGGGGACAACGGTGGATTCAGTGGAGAGAGGCACCTCTCCGCCGCTCCGGCCCGCCCGGCTTCCATCATCGTTCATCGATTCCTCCACGCCAATTAAAAAAGTGCGCACAGCCATGACCGGCGTGGAAAGAAAGCTCTTGGTTCGCACATGGCTCCGGCGCAGCCTGAGTCTTCACAACTTGTCCCCATGTTATTCATTGCCGGAAAGGCCAAAGCAAGACTAAACAGCAATGGCCCAAAGCGATGCAACCTGGATTAATCAACACGATTGTGCTTGAGATGGGGCCGCATCCCAAACCAGGGGACAACTACGTAAGACCAGTGACTTTCCCCGTGTTGCACCAGCCACAACAACATCAGATCCTAAGTGGACTTACCTTTTGATGAACAAGCGATCGTTAGCCTCCGGAAAAAGCGCCAGCCATCCTAACATGGGAAGCGAACAAATCCAGCTCCCGTTCCTTGAGGCATTGGCAGGCAAGGCGCCAAGCAAGCCACCGCTCTGGCTTATGCGCCAAGCAGGCCGCTACCTACCCGAATATCGGAAGGTCCGGGCCAAGGCGGGCTCCTTCCTCGATCTTTGCTACAATCCGGAGCTAGCAGCAGAGGTAACGCTGCAGCCGATCAGGCGGTTCGGGTTCGATGCAGCCATAATGTTTTCCGACATTCTGGTCGTGCCTCACGCGCTGGGCCAGCATGTCGAGTTTCAGGAAGGCGAGGGGCCAAAGCTCAAGCCCGTTACGAGTGCGGCGGAACTTTCGAAGCTATCAGGCAAGGATGCAAGCAAGCAGTTCGATCCGGTTTACGAGACGATAGAGCGGATTGTGTCCAGCCTTGACGGGCAAACCCCGTTGATCGGGTTCTGCGGCGCGCCTTGGACGGTAGCGAGCTATATGGTGGAAGGCGGCGGCTCGCCCGATCAGCGCGCTGCAAAGCTTCTGGCCTACCGGGATCCGCAAACCTTCAAGGCGTTGCTCGATCTTCTCGTCGAAACCTCAAGCGCCTATCTCATCGGCCAGATCAAGGCTGGCGTGCAAGCGCTACAGATTTTCGATAGCTGGGCGGGTAGCCTCGCCGATAACGATTTTACCTCCTTCGCGATCGAGCCAACGGCTGAAATCGTTAAACGCGTGAAAGCCGCGCATCCAGGGGTTCCAATCATTGGCTTTCCAAGGGGAAGCTCGGCCAATTTCGAACGGTATGTGACGGGCACGGGCGTCGATGCGCTCGGCTGCGACACAGCGGCGCCGTTGGATCTCATGGCCGGGATGCAATCGCGGCTGCCAGTCCAGGGCAATCTCGATCCGCTGTTGCTGCTTTCGGGTGGGGATGCTATGGAGCGAAGGGTGAAAGCGATTCTCTCCCGGCTTTCATCCAAGCCCTTCGTGTTCAATCTTGGCCACGGCATTCTCCCGGAAACACCAATCGAGAATGTCGAAAGGCTCACCCGCCTAGTCCGGGCAGGAGTTTAGGTTTCCAAGTTAGTTGAGCAATCCATGATTAGCCTTATGAACAGCCTGTACCTCTATTTGAAGGCAATCCATTTGATTGCTGCCTTTGCTTGGATGGCCGGCATGTTCTATCTGCCCAGGCTTTACGTTTATCATGCGGAAGTTGGCGCCAATACGCCTCAGGCCAAGACGTTCAAGGTTATGGAGCGCGGGCTTCTGACGCTGATCATGAACCCGGCGATGGTTGTCACCGTCGCGTTGGGGCTTTGGCTAATTTTTGGCGCAGAGGCGGTTGACTGGAGAGCCGGCTGGTTGCATGTAAAGATCGCGCTCGTTGCATCGATGCTGGCGCTTCACTTTCTCCTTGCCAAATGGCGCAAGGATTTCGAGGCGGATCGCATCCCGCATAGCGCGCGTTTCTTTCGCATTATCAATGAAGTGCCGACCGTGCTTCTGATTGGAATCGTAATTATGGTTGTGGTCCGGCCATTTTGATGCTGAAAAAGGGAGCTTGAGGCGCGCTGCCGTCTTTTCCAAATCGAAAAACCTGCTATAGTCGGGATGTCGTACTTTCCCGGCAGACGTGCCTCGCGATCCTGCTCCGGTCCACACGCATTTAAGTGAAGAGCCGCACGCTTACCCTCCAAGACAAGCGGCAGAGCGACAACCCTACCTAATCTCATCCGGCTTGCGGGTTCGCCTGCGCCATTTTCTCTCCCAAGAAGTCTCCCCCCATGCAAGAAATGAAACTGCAAGACCTTAAAGTTAAGTCGCCAACCGAGCTTTTGAGCTTTGCCGAGGAGTTCGCGGTTGAGAACGCGAGCGCTCTCCGCAAGCAAGAGCTGATGTTTGCGATATTGAAGCAGCTTGCCGCGCGCGAGATCGAGATCACCGGCACTGGCGTCGTTGAAATACTTCAAGACGGCTTCGGCTTCCTCCGCTCGCCAGATTCGAACTATTTGCCAGGGCCCGACGATATTTATGTGAGCCCGAGCCAAATCCGGCGCTTCGGTCTCAGGACCGGCGATACGGTGGAAGGCCAGATCAGGGGCCCCAAGGAAGGCGAGCGCTATTTCGCGCTGCTCAAGGTCAACAAGATCAACTTCGACGATCCGGAAAAGATCCGGCACAAGGTGCATTTCGACAATCTGACGCCGCTCTATCCTAACAAGTGGTTGAAGATGGAGACGGAACGGGCGGATTTCGAAGGATCTGAGCCCGCGCGTCATCGATATCGTGGCACCGCTCGGCAAGGGGCAGCGCGCCCTGATCGTGGCGCCGCCGCGCACCGGCAAGACCGTTATCTTGCAGAATATCGCGCATTCCATCAGCGCCAATCACCCCGAGTGCTATTTGATCGTGCTGCTGATCGACGAGCGGCCGGAAGAGGTGACGGACATGCAGCGCTCCGTGAAGGGCGAGGTCGTCAGCTCGACCTTCGACGAGCCGGCCTCGCGGCACGTGCAGGTGGCCGAGATGGTGATCGAAAAGGCGAAGCGCCTGGTGGAGCACAAGCTCGATGTGGTGATCCTGCTCGATTCGATTACGCGCCTTGGCCGCGCCTACAACACGGTGGTGCCGTCTTCAGGCAAGGTTCTAACCGGCGGCGTCGACGCCAACGCTCTGCAGCGCCCGAAGCGTTTCTTCGGCGCGGCGCGCAATATCGAGGAAGGCGGCTCGCTTACGATCATCGCCACGGCTCTCATCGAAACCGGCAGCCGCATGGACGAGGTGATTTTCGAAGAGTTCAAGGGCACCGGCAACTCGGAGCTCGTTCTCGATCGCAAGGTGGCCGATAAGCGCGTCTTCCCGGCCATGGACATTGCCAAGTCCGGCACGCGTAAGGAAGAGTTGCTGGTTCCGCAGGCACAGTTGCGCAAGATGTACGTGCTGCGGCGCATCCTCAATCCGATGGGGCCGATGGATGGCATCGAGTTCCTGCTCGATAAGCTGCGCCAGACCAAAACCAACGGCGATTTCTTCGATTCGATGAACACCTGAGGCCGGCGGCGGGTTAGGCCGGAAGCAGCATGGTCAAATTGAGACGGCCAAAGACCGTCTCACGACTAGGCTTTACTCTGCTGATCCATCTCTTCAGCAAGTAGTACCGCATAAACAAAGTGTCCCAAACAAGCTGCACGATATTAGGAACATTCAGCGCTTTCCGGTGTCAGCGGGTTTTCGTGCGCGGGTATGACGGTATGCGGCCCCGCATATTGGTAAGCAAGGAACAAAAAAAGAACCATATAGTCGCAGCTTTTAATACGTGTTGACACGCGGCGGGAGCGTGCTAACATCACAATAACTTGCAGGAACAAGCTTCAAGCAAGTAACGCTACGACACCAGTTTCTCTTGGCGAACTCTTTAAACATCGCCCGTTGTTTGGCGGTCATTGTGGATTTCCGGGTTGATTACCGGGGCCAACGGCAGTGGATCAAAGGCCACACGCTGTCTTCTTGGCGTAATTGGTGATAGAACAAAACAGGAACCAAGCTCTGACGAATTTTCCAGAAAGCAAACTGCAGCGAGTGGAAGCTGGGTAGCTGTCATTGCTGTGCGGGGCCGGTAACTCTAAGGTTTGCGCTTTTGGCGAGCGGCTGGCTGGCACGAACGCAGCGAGCTCAAGCGGCTTTCCTATATCCTGTCCGGCCGCACCAATTGCTAGCAGAGAATAAGCTCGCGCTCTGTACGCTGGCCTCCGCTAGCATGCACCATGAATCACTGTTCGCAAAGGCTGGAAAGACTCTAGGCGAAATGACGCAGGTGCCCCGATTCGCGGCCAAATTTGCCGAAAATCAAATCCGGGCGCTTAGATTGGGCTTAAATATTACAGGGGAGATCACACTTCTTAAGGGAAATGGCCCATGTTTAAACTCGCGCTTCTTATTTGGGTAGTGCTTGGGACTATGCTCGCGGGCATAGCGGTCCTTGTCGTTGTCAGCGATGCCAGCCTGTCCGCCCAGGCCATGAAATTAATTCCTCTAGCGGCGATTGCCGGGTTCGCCGTCGCCATTCCGCTGTCGTTCTTGATTGGCAAGAAGATCAGCTAGATAGATATCTCCTAACGGAAGAGACACCAATTCGGTTGCGGGGAAGGTGACACTTTCCCGCAATTTTCTTATTCTTATGAGGCACTGCATAGGCAGCAGAAACGCCTTTGCTTACTTGAAGCCGCGAGAAAGCGTAGGGCGGAGCGCGCCGAAAATCCGCAGGAAAAAGCCTGTGACGATAAAGGGAAGGCCTATCATCCAGAAGGGCAGAGCGTCGAATTCCCCTTTGCCGATGTCCCCGAGGTTTAGCCACGGCTTCATTCCGAGAAGCAAACCGGCAATCTGGCAAGCCACGAAAAATATGCCGAGCACGATAAGCAGCCGGCCGCAGAACCGCAAAAGCCCGGTAGACCTGCCGGTAAATAGCCAATTCAGCCAAGCGATGGCGCCCAGGATGAGTGCGGCAATGCCCACATCGGCGATGTACCACATATAGGGCATCATCTTCGTCATAATCTGCGTCATCAGCTCGATAATATCCTGCATGGCGTTCCCCTTGTTTTTTCAGTTCATTATTAGCGCGCTACCATAACGGCGGCTGCCGCTTTGCGCGGCACCCGCGCATGGGTCACATGGAATTCACATATTCGCATGTTAGCGGAAAGCATATGTTTGCCGAAGCTTCAGCACAAGGGTTTTCCTGCGACAGTTTTGCCTAATTCGGAGGCAGGAACCCGGCCGGGTGCAGCTATTTGCCGCCGTGGAAATAGTCGTAGATTTGCTGGGCCATGGCCTCGCTGATCCCTGCCGCGGCCTGTAGATCGGGAAGCCCGGCGCGGCTCACGGATTTCGCGGAGCCGAAGTGCCGGAGCAGCGCGCGTTTGCGCGCGGGGCCGATGCCCGGAATATCGTCCAGAGAGGTCTCGCTCATCGCTTTCTTGCGCTTGGCGCGGTGCGAGCCGATGGCGAAGCGGTGCGCCTCGTCGCGAAGGCGCTGCACGAAGTAAAGCACTGGATCGTTGGGCGCGAGGCTGAACGGCGGTTTGCCGGGCATGAAGAAGCGCTCGCGGCCGGCGTTGCGGTCGGGGCCTTTAGCGATGCCCGCCACGGCGAGGCCGTGCAGGCCGAGGCTGTCCAGCACCTCCCTCACGGTGGAGAGTTGCCCCGCCCCGCCATCGATGAGGAGCAGGTCCGGCCAAGCACCAACGTCGCCGCCTTGGGCTTCGGCTTCGTCCGCGATGCCGTTTTCCATTGGTTCGGCGGCTGGCGGTTCATCTTCGGGGGAATCTCCCCTCACCCCAGCCCTCTCCCCATGGGAGAGGGAGCCCGCTGCGGCCTCAGTCAAGGGTTCGAGGACAATACTGTCGTCCCCTCTCCCATTGGGAGAGGGACAGGGTGAGGGGTTGTGCGCTTCGTTGCTGGGCACGGCCTCTCCCGCGGGCAGGCCGTGCTCCTTGAGCAGCCGCTTGAACCGCCGCGTCAGCACCTCGCGCATCATGCCGAAGTCGTCGCCCGGCGTAAGCCCTTCGGTCTTGATGTTGAACTTGCGGTACTGGTTCTTCACGAAGCCTTCCGGCCCCGCGACGATCATGGCGCCCACTGCATTCGTGCCCATGATGTGCGAATTGTCGTAGACCTCGATGCGGCGCGGCGTGCGTTCCAAGCCGAATACGCCGGCAACGGCGGCCAAGAGCTTGCCTTGGCTCGAACTTTCCGCGAGCTTGCGGCCGAGCGCTTCCTTGGCATTCTGCGCGGCGTGGTCCACCAGCTCCCGCTTTTCGCCGCGCTTGGGCGTCAACACCTCCACCTTGCGGCCAAGCTTGGTCGAGAGCGCCTCCGCGATCAGCGCCTGCTCCGGCACCTCGCAGGAGAGTAGCACGCAGCGCGGCACGATCTTGTCGTCGTAGAACTGCGAAATGAACGAGCCCAGCACCTCGCCTTCGCTCAGGCTGCTGCCGCCACGCGGGAAATAGGCGCGGTTGCCCCAGTTTTGGCTGTTGCGGAAGAAGAAGATCTGAATGCAGGCCTGCCCGCCCTCCTGCACGATGGCGAACGCGTCGGCTTCCTCGACGCCGTGCGGGTTTATGCCCTGATGCGCCTGGATATGGGCCAGCGCCCAAAGCCGGTTGCGATATTTGGCGGCGCGCTCGAATTCGAGCTTTTCCGCCGCCTCCGCCATGAGCACGTTGAGCTTCTTCTGCACGGCGTCGGTCTTGCCCTTGAGGAAGGTTTCGGCCTCGTCGACAAGCCTTGCGTACTCTTCGAGCGGGATTTCACGCGTGCATGGCGCAGAGCAACGCTTGATCTGGAAGAGCAGGCATGGCCGCGTGCGGCTCTCGTAGACGCTGTCTGAGCAGGACCGCAGCAGAAACGCGCGCTGCAGCGTGTTGATGGTGCGGTTCACCGCGCCGGCACTCGCGAACGGTCCGAAATAATCGCCCTTCAGCGTGCGCGCGCCGCGATGTTTGGCGATTTGCGGCGCCTCCTGGTCGCGGCGGATGACGATATAGGGAAAGGATTTGTCGTCGCGAAAGGACACGTTGTAGCGCGGCTTGAAGCGCTTGATGAGGTTGGCTTCGAGCAGCAGCGCTTCCGCCTCGGTCGCGGTGTTCACGAACTCCATCGTCACCGTGGAGCGGATCATGGCCGCGATGCGGTTGGTATGGCCGCCGAGCCGCGCGTAGTTCTGCACGCGGTTCTTCAGGTTGCGCGCCTTGCCGACATAGATGACCTCGCCGGCTTTATCCAGCATGCGATAGACGCCGGGGCCGGGGCCTAGGTGCTTGACGTAGCGAGCAATTGCCTCCGGGCCGCTCACGGCGCCGCTGCCCTCGCCTTCGGCGGCGTGGTGCTCCGGGCGCTCCTTAATCCTTTCCTCGCTGTCTGACATACGCGCCTTATATCAAATCCGGCCGGTCGATTCATAGGGATTTGGGAGTTATGCCAAATCCGGTTGAGAAGTTCCGTGCCCGTCATCCCGGAACGGCGCTTGCGCCGTATCCGGGATCTTAACAGGCGCTGGCGTTTGCAAAGATCCCGTGTCTGCGCAGCAGCATTTCATGCCGCAGCGCGCACGGGATGACGTTAACGGGAGGTGAAGCATTCAACCGGATTTGGGAGTTATGCCTGCTGGCGAAATTTGAGGCGCCGGCCTCGTGGTGAGAAGCCGGCGCGTTGTCTTGCCCATCGCCATTTTAAGCAGCCGGTACTAGCTTGGCGGAACCTGCCGCATCCTGCGAAGCTCGATCGCCGCCACATACTTCTTAGCGTCAACGCTATTGCACCTGACGCCCGCCACCACCAGTTTCGGCACCTCGCTTTCCGTTGCTGCCACCAAAACCGCGAGAATAACTCCTACAAGGACTGCGGCTGCTAACTCCCGTGATTCGGGAAGCCTGAATTGGCTCAAATAGTACAAGATGGCATTCGCCAATGCCAATAAGGCCAACAAGATGCCTCCTGCATCGCTCTTGAAGAACGACTGCGCCTGATCTGCCGCTTCGGCTATCAAATAGGCGCATGGTTGTTGCGATAACGGCATAACCTGCTCCATTGAAAAAGCGCTATTGAGCGCTTGTATTACATTAATTCTCTCAGGGAGAGCGTGGCGGCGTCCATCGGAAGAACAAATGAATATTTACATCTCTGAACATTAGATCGATTGGCCCTGCCCCATGACAAAATCATGCTTGCGATGCAGAACCCGCGCAATTTCGATACAACGATAGGAGACAAACCGCACAGCAACATGCCAGCGCGGCAAGGCTGCGAAAAACGGAAGGAGCTTGCTACGGCAGGCTCAATTCGCGATTGGATTTTTCTCTATTATACGATTTGCCGGTACAGCAATCACGCGATACGGCAGCAAATTGAAATACATGGCAGGCCCGGCGCAGCCGCCGGGCGGCCGCGTCCGCGATCGCTTTTCCCCCCCCGTATGCAAACACAATACGATTTGAGTTCCGGGCACGTCCAATTTTGACTCATGCGATTCAAAACCTTCGCCCGATTCGATTCCATCTTGGACCCAACAATTCCTCAACAGATCAAACTGCAAGAACAGTGACTTAAGTTTATCCCGCCAGCGTTACGCCCATTAACGGAAAGCGAAACGCCGCTTCCTCTTCCTCAAGCCACCCGCCGCTAGAAGCCAGAATTGGAACAGTTTTGCATAGTGTTTGGAGATCTTCCGTAAACAGTTTATAAAGCTATTGCATTGGAGCTGAGTTTGATAAAAACTGCAATTGGTGTGCCAGATTCTATACCGGCTCCCGATGGAGTAAGTCCGCGCGTTTAGCGGTTAGCTTTGTGACCGCTATGTGGGTAAAGATATGCCTAACGACCACCCCGGCGCTAAGCCTGCAATAACTCAAGTCCTTCGTGCTTTAATCGAGGAGTATGGAGCCGAGCTGAATCTCCCGGCTGGGGATAACGCCATTGCGAGACGGATCGCTGAGCAAGCGGCCATCGCGCACGGAACCGTGCTCGGCATCCTCAACGGAACGCCCCAGCGCATCGCCGTGAATACGGGGAAGAAGCTCGCCGAGTTTTTCAACCGGGTGGCCATCCCGAAGCTACAGGGAGAATGGTTTTCGAGCACCTCGCTCGACGACTTCAACCACAAGCGCGGTGCGGCGGGTTTCATCGCCGTCAGAGTCCCGCCCGGCTATACCCAGCTCGTGGCAACTGTAGAGGATTGGCTCTGCGGCGTGCACATTGCCTACCGGTACAGCCTGGATTCCATCGATACTGGCGATGTCGCCACCGAGGTTGTGCAGATCTGGCGCACAGGCGCCACGCTTATGTTCCGGATGTCGTTCGTTCCGCACTCCGGCAGAAGCGACGAGTTCGATCTACTTCTTCGAGGGGCCGGTTATCCTAATTGGCAGAACCGCATTGCTGCTTGGCACCAACGCCGGCCAGAAATCCAGGGATCGCGACCGGGCGCGTGTAATCATGCTGGACCACGGAGATGGCGATAGGGACACGGTTGACTGCAAGATGGGACTCATGACGAGCACCCGGCCAAGGCAAGACCTGGCGCCTTGCACGGCCAGCATGTTATTGATCCGGGCAAAATGGGACACCTCGCAAGTGCTCGACGATCTTGTGAGCACCGCGACAACCATCCGGCCCTTGCAAGATACCGTTAGGGACGACTTCGGCAGCGCGCACGAGAACTCTGATCCGGGTCTTTTTGGACAACCGGCCGACGGGGTGCCCGAGGGAGCCGGAGCTTCAGATCTATGAGGCGCGTATTCCTGAAGGCGGTCATGACCGTGTTTTGAGGCTCAACACCGAACGCTTCAACCGGAACATGAAGCGCATCGTCGCAACCGCCCTGAGCGACGATTTGATTTGCGCTCCCTATAAGCCGAACTGGCTGACAAGGATGCGGGGGCTGTAAGGGCGCGGCGCCGCTGCAGACTTTCTCAGCCGCGCCGCCGTTCGAGCACCTCGATCAGCTCGGCGATCTTTTGGCGCTGATCGGCCGCATCGCCCGATTGAATCGCGTGCTCGACGCAATGGCTGACATGGCTCTTGAGCACCTCGTCCTCCACCTTGCGTAGTGCGGCCTGCACGGCGGAAATCTGCGTCATGATGTCGATGCAATAGCGCCCGCTCTCGATCATGCGGGCGACCCCGCGCACCTGCCCCTCGATGCGGCTCAAGCGCTCCAGCGATTTCTTCTTTGCTTCCGCGTCCATGCGTGCTTATATACCCGTACCGGGTATTGGTATCAAGCGAAATGCATCTCCAACGTCATCGCGAGGCGGCTTTGCCGCTGTGGCGATCCAGAAGCAGCGTCTCTGACTTAGCCATGGATTGCTTCGCTTCGCTCGCAATGACGTGCTGTGCAAAGCGGAGGCCGCTATGGATTTGCTGCCGGCGATAGGCCAAGCGCTGCTGATGGCGTTTGGCATGTTCTGGAAAACCGGCTGGAGCCTGGTGCTCGGTTTCCTGATTTCGGCTGTGCTGCAGGCGGTTGTCTCGAAGGACCGGATGCGGTCCGCGCTGGGGCGCGCCGGCCCCAAGGAAATCGCGCTGGCGACAGCGCTCGGCGCGGCGAGCTCCAGCTGCTCCTACGCCTCCGCCGCGATCAGCCGCACGCTCTTCAAGAAGGGCGCGACGCTTATCCCAAGCCTCGCCTTTCAATTCGCCTCGACCAACCTTGTCGTCGAACTTGGTCTTGTTCTACTGATTCTGATGGGCTGGCAGTTCATGGCCGCGGAATGGATCGGCGGCGTGGTGCTCATCGTCATCATGGCGCTGCTCGTGCGCCTGACCTACCCGGCAAAGCTCGTCGAGGAGGCGCGGCGGCATCCTGAAGCCGGAGGCGGCCATCAGCATGAAGACGCGGCTGCGGACGGCGGAAGTATGTGGCAAAAGCTTCGCGAGCCAGCGACGCACCTTGCGATCGCGCATAACTTCGTCATGGATTGGCGGATGCTGTGGAAGGACCTCGCGCTCGGCTTTCTGATCGCGGGCGCTTTGAGCGCGTTCGTGCCGGATCACGTTTGGCACCGGCTGTTCCTCCTGGACGCGCCCGGCTGGCTGCAAGTCCCCGTGAACGCCATTGTTGGCCCGCTCGTAGCCATGATCACCTTCGTCTGCTCCATCGGCAATGTGCCCATGGCGGCGGTGCTATGGGGATCGGGCGTGAGTTTCGGCGGCGTCTTGGCTTTCCTCTACGCCGATCTGATTGTGCTGCCTCTGCTCGACGTGTACCGGCGCTATTATGGATGGAAAATGGCCGCGTATATCTTCGGCATTTTCTTCGCAACCATGGTGCTCGCCGCTATCGTCATGGACGTGGCTTTCACCGGCCTTGGCCTCGTTCCGGCCCGCGATCCCAACATTCGCGCCGAAATGAGCACCTTTACAATCGATTACACGTTCTGGCTCAACATCGCTTTTGGCGCGCTTGGCGTTTGGCTGTTCCGGGTTGCCGCGCTCAATCCGATGGCGGTTGCTGCACATCGTTGTGAGCACCATGCCGCCAAATCGAACGCCACTGCAGGACATGGCGGGCATAGCTGCCACTAAGCTCGTGGTGCTGCGGTTTTTTTAACCCAAACCTTCTTGGCTTCGCCCCAAGCGCATGCCGCAGCTTGTGCGGCGTGTGTTGGGCGGCATGTCTGCGGGCCGCGGCGAACTGGCGCGCTTTGCTGTGCCGCCTATTGGCGCGGCGCTGCCGTTCGATGCGCGCTTGGTGGTGTTCGAACTGCTGCTTGCGTTTGGCGAACTGGCGGCCCAGATGCCGCTTCACCCGCTCGGCGAAGCGTATGGCCTCAAGGCGCGCCTCGCGTTTGCGCCATTCCACCAACACGGGCTTCCATCCGGACGCGCTTTGTTCGGCGCAGGCCTTAGAGGCCTGCTGACTTGCGGCGGCGTTCCCGGTGCATCCGGCGGCAGCGGCCGAAAAGAAAATGCCGCCCGCGCCTGTCGCGATCAGCATCGCAGCAGCGAACAGCCACCGGGATAAGTTGCTACCACTCTTACGGCACATGACTCCACACGCCCAAGGCAACACCATAAAACTAACTTCTTCACTTGACCAGACCACACCCCAAAATTCTGGCGCGATAAAGACAACCACTGCAACCGATTGTATCGGGTCGTCGCGGCGGTTAGTACGCCCCGCGGGAAGTCCTGCCCCACATGCGGCTGGCTCAGACAGGACTTCCCGCGGATCAGGCGTACTAGCAGATCTTTGTTGCTAGTACAGCTTACCGGCCGGAAGTTCGCTTGCGAGCTCGCAGCAAATGGGGTGCGAACTTCCGGCCGGCTGCACTAGCCTACGCGGTCAGGCATTTACAAATCGTTCGTTTCGCGTAAGGCCCTACTATAGTTAATGTGCGGATGGTAAACGGGGGCCTGGCATATTTTTCGCCGCCGTCTTTCTGCGAATCTTTTCCCGCTTTAGGTCGATTTCTGCGACTCCAAAATCCTATAAAATATATTTGCAGTTTTAATGTTTACCATGAAACGGTGCATTTTTGCGCGGAGGCCGCTCCGCCGCTACTACAATATTTGCTGTTGTTTCCGTGACTTAGCTCCCCATTTAAGGCTTCCTAAAGGAGCATCTGCTATTGTTGTCACCATAAACAGGATGCCCGCAATTGCTCAAAACGCGCCGGAAAGGCAAAAAATGCGCTGGAATAGCGTTGAGATTGGGTTAATGCGACAATGGGAGCCGGCAGCGAAACGGCGCTGCTGCAGGTGAGGCTATAGTGGCGCGTAGGGCGCTTCCGGGGTCACGAAGTTGAACGAGACGATCGCGATTGAAGCCCGCAACATCGCCAAAAGCTTCGGCGCCACGCCGGTGCTGAAGGGCGTCTCGCTCGCGGCGCGCAAGGGCGAGGCGGTGGCAATCATCGGCGCATCGGGCTCCGGCAAAAGCACGTTCCTGCGCTGCTTGAACCTGCTTGAGGTTCCGGACCTTGGCGAGGTCCTCGCTGGCGGCGAGCGCATCACCATCGGCCCCGGCGGCCAGCCCCCGGCCCGCGTGCAAATCGAGCGCATCCGCCGCCGCGTGGCCATGGTCTTCCAGGGCTTCAACCTCTGGCACCACATGACGGTGCTCGGCAACGTGATCGAGGCGCCCATCCATGTTCATGGCCGCCCGCGCGCCGAGGCTATCGAGGAGGCGCGTGCGCTGCTGGACAAGGTGGAACTCACGCACCGCATGCACGCCTATCCGAGCCAGCTTTCCGGCGGCGAGCAGCAGCGTGCCGCCATTGCGCGCGCCCTTGCCGTGCACCCCAGCGTGATCCTGTTCGACGAGCCGACCTCGGCACTCGATCCGGAGCTTAGGGGCGAAGTCTTGGCCGCGATCCAAAAGCTCGCCGCGGAAGGGCGGACCATGATTATCGTGACCCACGAGATGGCCTTCGCCCGCGATGTGTCCTCCCGTACCGCCTTTTTTTCCCAAGGGAAGATCGAGGAGCAGGGCCCATCGGCGGATCTCTTCGCCTCGCCCCAGAGCCCGCGCCTCCAGCAATTCCTGGAGTCCTTCCGGGTAGAAGGCTTTACGGCAAAAAAACAGGAGGCTACTTTTTCGCCATGACCAGCCGGTTATTTGAATCCGCTTGCCACCTTTCCGCGGCGTCATTCCCGCGAAGGAGCGCGTAAGAAAATGAATGCGAAGCCTTTGCAAGAGGCACGGCCGTCATTCCCGCGCAGGCGGGAATCCATTTATCAAGCTGGAACAAGCTCCGATATGGGTTCCAGTTCGCGGGGACGACGCTGCGGCGAAATTCAAACCAACGATCCACGGCACTGCACTCGAAATAACGAACTGAGAGGGTTTCGCAATGCTTAGGGCTTATTCATGGTACGTCTTTGGACTCGTCTGCGCCCTCCTCCTGCCTTTTGCTGCGGCGGCGGAGCAGCTCAAATTGCGCATCGCATCCGAAGGCACAAACCCACCCTTCAGCACCATCGATTCGAGCGGCAAGCTTGAGGGTTTCGACGTCGACATTGCCAACGCGCTTTGCGTGAAAATGGGCGCGGAGTGCGAGATCGTGGCCCAGGACTGGGACGGCATCATCCCCGCGCTGCTCGCGCATAAATACGACGCCATCGCCGCCTCGCTGAACGTCACCGCCGACCGGGCGAAGGTGGTCGCGTTCACCAAGCCCTATTACCATTCGCCAAGCGCGTTCGTGGTGCGCAAGGGCACGGATGTGAAAGACCTTTCGGCCAAGGCGCTCGCGGGCAAGACAATCGGCGTTCAGTCTTCGACGAACCACGCCGCCTTTCTCGATGACAAATACAGCCGCTCCATCGTCCGGCTTTATAACACGGTGGCGGACGCCTACCGCGACCTTGGCGCCGGCCGCATCGACTACGTCCTCTACGACAAGCTTGCCGCCTACGATTGGCTGAACACACCGGAAGCGGCGTGCTGCGAGCTCGCGCCCGGCGATCTCAGCGACCCCGCCTATTTCGGCTCCGGCATAGCCATCGCCTTGCGCAAAGACGACACCGCACTCGTAGCGCGCTTCAACGCCGCAATCGACGGCATCGTGGCCGACGGCACCTACGCCAAGATCAACGCGAAGTATTTTCCCTTTCCGATATTTTAGGACCGGTTCGATTCTTCTGACAGCGTTCAAGACCCCCTCACCCCAACCCTCTCCCAGCAAGCTCGCCTTGGCGAGCTTGCAACTTCAAGTGACCGCATCCGCAAGCGGATGCGGTTGGGAGAGGGAGCTGGCTGCGGCCCTTGCTCCAAGGGAAGCGGCAGTTCTAGCGTCCCCTCGCCCCAACGGGGAGAGGGACAGGGTGAGGGGGGACTTCCCGCGCGCGCCTAAGACCCAGACAGGCTCTAAAGGACATCGAGCAGGCGGGAGGCGGGCGTGGACGGGCTGTTGATTGAATGGGGGCCTCTACTCCTGCAGGGAGCGGCGATGACGGCCGGGCTTGCCCTGACGACGCTTCCCTTCGGGCTCGCCTTCGGGTTGGCCGCAGCGCTTGCAAAAGATTCGAAGCAGACCTGGCTGAGAGGGCTGGGCGAAGCCTACACCACCGTGTTCCGGGGCCTGCCTGAGCTTCTGACGCTGCTTTTGATCTATTACGGCGCGCAAATCCTGAGCCAGAATTTGGCCGCCGCTTCGGGTCTACCCATCGACGTGAACCTTTCTCCGTTCTGGGCTGGCGTGGCCGCGCTCTCGCTTGTGTTCGGCGCTTATTCGAGCGAGGTCCTGCTCGCCGCGCTTCATGGCGTCGAGCGGGGGCAGATCGAGGCGGCGCGAAGCTTCGGCATGACCCCGCGCCTCGCTTTCCGCCGGGTGATCGCGCCGCAAATGCTTCGCATGGCGCTTCCCGGCCTTGGCAACAACTGGCTTTCGCTGCTCAAGGACACGTCGCTGGTCTCGGTGATCGCCCTCAACGACTTGTTGCGAATGTCGTCGGCCGCGGTGGAGCGCACGCACAGACCCTTCGAGTTCTACGCCGCCGCCTGCGTCCTCTATCTGCTCATGACGGCGCTTTCGACGGTTGCGATTGCGCTCGCCGAAAAGGCAGCGGGGCGCGGCTGGAAGAGGCCCGCATGATCCATTGGGAGCTGTTCGAGAGGTTCGGGCCGCGCATGGCGGAAGGGTTCGGCGTCACGCTCGAGCTTGCGCTTGGCTCGGTTGCGCTTGCCTTGCTGATCGCGGTGCCCGCCGCGCTGGGCCGCGTCTTTGCCTCGAAGACCATCAGCGGGGCGCTCTTCGCCTACACCTATCTCTTTCGCGGTACGCCGCTGCTTGCCCAGCTTTTCCTCATCTACTACGGCTCCGCGCAGTTTCAGCCGGCGCTGTCGGCCGCTGGGCTCTGGTGGCTTTTCCGCGATCCGTTCTTTTGCTCGCTGCTCATCTTCACGCTCAACACCGCCGCCTATCAGACCGAGATATTCGCCGGCGCGATTCGCAGCGTGCCCGCGGGACAGATCGAGGCGGCGCGCGCGGCTGCGATGCCGCCCCTCCTTGCCGCGCGCCGGATCGTCCTGCCCCAAGCGGCGGGCCTTGCGCTCAGGCCGTTCGGCAACGAGCTAATCATGATGGTGAAAGCAAGCGCGCTGGCAAGCGTCGTCACCGTCTACGACCTGCTTGCGACGGCAAAATTGGCCTTCCAAAGGACCTACGACTTCCAGGCTTATTTGCTGGCTGCGCTCGTCTACGTTGCGACTGTGGAGATTATCCGGCGATTGTGGAATGCGCTCGATAGATGGCTTAACCGGTATAGAGTAATATGCCGGTAATTTCTGCGATAGTATCGCGGAAGCAGAAAAGTTGGCCGGACCCGGGTGGGGCAGGGGTCCGGCCGTCTGGGCACTTGAGAGGGAATGATCAACGCAATCCTTGGGCAGGGATTGGCAAAGATCATAACGGGGACGCTTGTGTTTGCTCTCCAATGAGTTCGAGCGGCCAACCTTACAAACCGGCTGAGCTGCAAGATCGGTTACACCCGCGCCTCGTTGGATCTACAACTATTACGGGAATCATCTGGCGGCAACTATTATTACGCGTTGTCCAAAACTATTCGCCATGCGGTTGCAGTAAAAACACTGGTACGCTGATGATACAACTTGCGCTTATAACTGGAGGTGCTGTACCTTTTGGCAAAGCTATAGCTATGTCTTTGGCTAAATCCAAATACTCTGTAGCTATACATTACAACCGGTTTAAGGAAGAAGCTGTAGACTTGGTTAGTGCGATTACCAAGATGGGCGGAAGAGCAGAGTGTTTCGGCGCTTCGCTGGCAAAACACGAAGAAGTTGAGGGACTTATCCCTCAGATTAGCAGAGCGATGGGGCCCCTGACCTGCCTTGTAAACAACGCATCGCATTTTGTGGACGACCGTTTGCCGGCGCTTTCGGCGGAGAGCTTGGCGCAGGCATATGGCGGTCAATCTCGAAGCTCCGGTTTTTCTCGCGCAAGCCTTCGCGGCGCAGCTCCCAAACGACGAAAATGGCAACATTATCAATCTCATAGATCAGCGGGTGCTGCGTCCAAACCCCTATTTCTTTTCGTACACGCTCAGCGAATTCGGCGCTTTGGGCAGCCACCCGAACCATGGCGCAGGCACTCGCGCCACAAATCCGCGTGAACGCCATAGGCACTGGCACCGCGCCGGAAGAAATTGCCGATGCAGTGCTTTTCGTCTTACGCGCGCGTTCCATGACGGGCCAGATAATAGCGCTCGATGCCGGGAAGCATCTGCGATGGCAACCGCCCGATCTCAGAGCAAAATAATGTAACGCGTCCCGCAACACAGAGCGGGGCCAAACAAAGGCACAACCGTGAGTAGTTATCAATCTTGGACTGGCTGCT
>CAWAVJ010000019.1:0-52532 GCA_963785355.1 uncultured Alphaproteobacteria bacterium | reverse complement strand
GAAGGCGCGCTGTTCGGCGCACGTCTCTGCACCGACAAGCACTTGGCCGATGCCGCGGAGAAGCGCGTGGAGCGGTGGCGGCGCATCGCACGCGAAGCCGCGCAACAGGCGCGCCGCTCTGACGTGCCCGTGATCTACGATCCCGTCCAGCTTGGCGCCCACGTGCGCACGCAGTCCCGAGCCACGCGCATCGTCCTCGCCGAGCAGGAGCGCACCACTACCCTGCGCGTGCTTATTGCGGAAGCATTGGAAAATTCCCGCAACGACATGCCGTCGCTGGAACTGGCTTTCGGGCCGGAGGGCGGATGGGCGCCGGAAGAGGAAGCGCTCTTCGATGCCAGCGGTTGGCGCGCTGCGTCACTCGGTCCAAGGATCCTGCGCGCGGAGACGGCGGCCATCGCCGCGCTGGCGGTCGTCGCCTCGTATCTCGAATAGAAGCTCTGACGCTTGACGACATTGTCGCTAAAGCGACACCCCGCGCTTCCACGGGATGAAGTCGTACTGGCCCGAGCATGCTCAGCGTGGGTGAGCACGCGTCCGCTGGCGACCTCCATCACGCAGGTCCAGCAGCTGCTCCGCCCATCTGCGCGAATGGTGGTTTCGCCGGCTGACCATGCCGGGCCAGTATCGAAGTCGATGATGTCCGGCATGCGCGCAGCCAGCGGCGGAGTTGGTCGCGATCTTCATCGACCGGGGCGATGGGATTGCCCGTCGGTGTGCCCAGCCCGGTAGTGAACAGCACGAGTTGCACCCGGCGGCCACCTGCGCCGGTGACGCATTCCACGTCGTTGCCGGGGGTGCACATGCAAATTGAGCCCAGGCGTGATCGCGTACTCCGGATAATCGAGAACGCCGCTGATGGGCGATGCGCCGCCCTTGCGCGCCGCTCCGGCGGACTTGATCGCGTCCGTGATCAGGCCGTCGCGAATGTTGCCCGGCGAAGGATTCATCTCGAAGCCGGAGCGCACCGCCCGGCGCGCGAGCAGCGTAGTCCCGCATCAGGGCGACGAATCGCTCGGCGCAGCTCGTCGAGTGGCGCACCGGTCGACCAGTTCCTGCTCCACGCCGTGAGCTCGGGAAATTCCGAGAGCACGGTCTTGCCGCCCAGCGTCACCAGCAGATCGGAAATGTAGCCGATGGCGGGATTCGCCGAGATGCCGGTGAAGCCGTCGGATCCGCCGCACTTCAGCCCCATGGTGAGACCGCAGAGCGGAGCGGGCGCGCGATGCGGCATGATTTGCCTTCGCCAGGCCCGCAAAGGTCTCGTCGAACGCCCGATCCATCAGCGCCGACTCGCGCCCAGCGTCTGCTGATCGAACGACCAGACCGGCTTGCTGAATCTGCGGATCGCGCTTGCGCGAGCTCGTCCATCAGAATGCCCGACTGCGCGTTCTGGCAGCCGAGGCTCAGCACCGTCGCTCCGGCGACGTTGGGGTGATGGATGTAGCCGGCGAGCAGCGCGCACAGAGCCTGCGCATCCTGCGCGCGTCCCGCCGCAGCCGCCCTGGTGAGTCAGAAACCGAATCCCATCGAGATTGGGGAACACCCGCTCGGTCCGGGCCGCGGCCAAAGCTTCCGCCACGCCATGTCCGTTGCTTCCAGTCTGGCCGTTGCCAGCAGCCCGGCTCTCGACCAGTTCGCGCACGCGATGCCGATACCGGTTGCCCTCGCCGCCGTAGCCCAGTTCCTCTTCCAGCGCCTCCCGCATCCGCTCCACGTTGCGGTTCTCGCAAAAGACCATCGGCAGCACCAGCCAGTAATTTCGTGTGCCCACCTGTCCGTCCGCGCGATGGAACCCGTCGAACGTCCGCGCCGCCCAGCGCGACGCATCCGGCAGATCGAAATGCGCCGGCTGTCCGCTGCGCGGTGTACTCATCCGCGCGGTGTCTTATGTTTCGCGTGGAAATCAAACCACCGCGCCGAATAGGCTGGGTCGCCTCGCCCACAATCATTCCGTACATGATGATCGGATCGCTGGGCGCAAAGTCCCTGAGCGCCATCTTGTGCTTGGCAGGAATCGTCTCGGTGACCTGACAGCTCATCGGCGGATGCCCGTAGCGGACCTCATTTCCGGCAGAAAGAGCTGCGAGTGCCACCAGCACATTGTCCCGAGCATCGATTTGCAATACGGCATCCGGCATCTTCAGTTGACTCCCTCGGCCCACAGGCCAAGGATACAACCGGCGGCGCGATGCTTTTTCGCGCAATCACCACGGGTGAGTGAAGTGAAGGAATATGCCGGCCAGCGCGGCTCCGATGAGCGGACCGAACACGGGAATGGGTGCATAGCGCCAGTTCGATCCGCCCTTGCCCGGAATCGGCGCCAGCGCGTGCACCAGCCGCGGTCCCAGGTCGCGCGCCGGGTTGATGGCGTAACCGGTGGTGCCGCCAAGCGAGAGCCCGATACCCCACACCAGGCTGCCCACAAGCCACGGCCCCATGCCCGCTGCGGGACCGCGCTCGGCCACGCCGGGCGAAAAGATGGCGCCCGCCACCACCACCAGCACTGCCGTTCCCAGAATCTCGCTGAACAAATTTGCGAAAGGCGCGCTGATCGCCGGTCCGGTGCAGAATATGCCCAGCTTGGCGCCTGCGTCCGGCGTCTCGCGCCAATGCGGTCCATAGTGCAGCGCCACCAATCCCGCGCCGCACATCGCGCCCAGCAGCTGTGCGCTCCACAGCCACGCAACGTGAGCGTAGTTCCCGCTCACAATGGCTCCGGCCAGCGTGATGGCCGGGTTCAGCGCCGCATCGTGGCTGCCGAACCCCTGCGCCACGATGACGCCGCACATCACGCCCAGCGCCCATCCGGTGGCAATGGCCATCCAGCCCGCGTTGGCCGCATACGACTTGCGCAGCGTCACTCCCGCGTTCACGCCATCGCCCAAAAGCACCAGCACCATCGTGCCCATAAATTCGCCAAACCACGGTGAATGCATCCGTCCCCCAAAAGCACGCGTTAAAACCATGTTCTGCGTTTATATGCCCGATACTCTTCGCCGAACTTCTCCTCCAGCACCTTTGCTTCTTTGCGGCTGCGCTTAACCTGGAGAGGAATCAGAAGCGCAAACACCAGAAGCCGCCACGGCCGCCCCGCAAAGACAATCACTCCCGCGATCATCAGCGCCCCGAAGAAATAAGTTGTTCCCCGTCGTGCCATCCCAGCTTGCGGTCGAGGAAATCGGCGCCGGCGGAATAGGCCCGGACCCAGCTCCGGCGCAGCAGGAAGTCGTGAATCTCGTCGGGAAACACCAGCTCCTCGAAGTCAATTTTTTGCCGGCGCAACGCTTCGGCCAGTTGAACGGTTTCGGCAAATGGGACGTTGCGGTCGTCGTCGCCTTGAATCAGCAGCACCGGCGAGCGCCACGTCTTGATGGAATAACATCGGCGACGACTCGAACGCCAACCGTGCAGTGTCCGCTCGCGCCTCCGGATCGTAGCCGGGGACGAACGTGGGCATCTCCAGGTTCCAGTCGTGTACGCCATGCATATCCACGCCCGCGGCGTAGAGATCGGAGGCGCGCGCCAGCGCCAGCGCGGTCAGGTAACCGCCGTAGCTGCCGCCCCACGCGGCGATCTTTGCGCCATCCACATCGGGCCGGCTGCGCAGGTAAACGCCCGCGCCCATCACGTCGTTGAACTCGCTGGCGCCATCCGCGCCGTAATTCAGCGCCTCGCGGAAGTTGAGCCCGTAGCCGATGCCGCTGCGGTAGTTCACGCTGAGCACGATGTAGCCCTTGCTTACCAGGTACTGATTCATCGCGTAGGCATTCGAGTAGTACTCCATGTAGTGCCAGCCCAGCAGCATCTGGCGCTGGCTGCCGCCGTGGAAGAACACCGCCGCGGGCCGGCGCTCGCCGGGTTTCAAATCGCGCGGCAGGAAGAGCTGGCCGTGAATTTTCATGCCGTCCGACGCGGAGAAGATGACCTGCTGCGGCGTGACGAACTGTTCGCCGGGAAAGCTTGCGGGGATGGCTTGCGGCGCCAGATCGGTGAGCTTGCCGTCTTCCACAATTGCGGCGCGCATGGGCACGTGCGCATCGGAGCGCAGCACGGCGACCGTGCCGTCGCCGGCGACTACCGGCTGTGTCTCGATCCCATCGCCGCTGGTCACGGCCTGTGCCGGAGTGAATCCTCCGTGGCCGTCAAAGGTCACGCGCCACACGTGACGGCGGTCGATGTCGCCCTGGTTCGAGTCGAGCACCAGCGTCTTACCGTCGGCGCTCATAGACACGTGTTCCACTTCGAAGTCATCGCCTGGCGTCAGCAGCTTGCCCGCTCCACCCGATGCAGGGCCGGCCCACAGGCGCAGCCATCCGCCCGCCTCCCACGCAAACACGATGCGGTCACCGGCGGCCCAGTGCAGTTGATCTTCCGAGTCCGTTTCACGATAGGCGCTACCCTCGCCTTCTTCGGTCTTCCAAATCTCGTGGCCCTCGCCGGTGGTTACATCGGCCACGCGAATCGACCACGGAAGCGCGGTGCGGTGGGGCACAAAAAGGAGCGCGTTCTTGTCGCCGGGGATGCGCAGGAACGCGATGCGCTTGGAATCGGGCGCCCACACCGGTGACTGGTCGAGATCCGTCGAGGGATCGAGATAGATGATTGCCTTCGATGCGAACGAGTAGACTGCGATGAAGCTGTGATCGTCGCGGTTGCTGACGAAGGCGAGGTGCGCGCCGTCGGGCGACCAGCGCAGCCCGCGCGCCGTTCCGCGAGTTTGCAAGAGCTGCTCCGGCTTGGCGTCGTTCGCGGCCAGACTTACGGTCCATACCTGGCCCTTGTCAATGTAGGCTACGGTCTTGCCGTCGGGCGAAATCGCGGGACTGTGTCCTTCGCCCAGCAAACGCGGAGCCGGGTTCGGCTCGGGGCCGGCCAGGTCCATGATCCACACTTGTTGCTTTGCGCCGAGCGGAAACCACGCCGGATTGGGCACCGGATGTCCGTCGCCCTCTGCCGAGCTTCCGCGGGTGTACACGATGGCGCCGGCATCGGGCAGCCAAGCGAGCCCGCTTATCTCCTGCCCATCGTCGTCGCCGTAGTGCGTGAATTGGCGCGACGCGTAACCGCTGCCCTGTGGCTCGGCCACCCAGATGTTGCGGCGGCCATCGATGCTGGCCACCCACGCCAGCTTGCGACCTCACGGGCGCGGCGGTCGATTCCGAGCAGAGGGCGCGCTTAACGCTTGTCTCTATGGTAAAGCTCTGTGACTGCGCAAAGCTGGCGCGCGCGCCCGCTCCCAGGCCCATTAACACCACCGCGCTCATCCATAAAATTGCGCGCACACTGCCCGTGTGTTTCTCGATCACTGGAACCTCCCGGAGAATGCCATTGTGACACACCGGCGCTGGGGTATGATGGTTGCCGGAAAACGGTTACACGATTGATTGCCGCGAGCCGCTCAGCCGGCTCCAGCCCGGGAGCGTGCCATGAATGGATTGAGCGCCAGACTTGTATTTGTTGTTTCCCTTGCCCCCGCGTTTGCATTCTCGTCGGGGGCATTCGCCGCTGAGCTCACGCCCTATACCGTAACCCACGATGCCGCGGGCATGTCCGCCGGCAACGGCACGGAGACTGTCCACGTCAGCGTCTGCGCGCCGGGCATCATTCACATCGTCGCCGGTCCGGGCGATCCCAAAGCTGCGTCGCCCCATGAACCGTGGATTGTGCAGCCCTGCACACCCGCGCGGTTCGACTTCACCGAGAACGGCAAACAGGCCACGGTGAGCACGCCGCAGGTCAAGGTGACCATCCAATTGCGTGAAGGCACGCTCATCCTTCCACGGTCCCGACGGCAAAACTCTGCTGGCCGAGATGGACCGCCGCGGACCCAACGGCGTCGACTGGCCGGCCGCGGCGTCGCGCGTCTACACGCCCGCCGTGGTCAACGGCGAGAATGTCTACCACACCAAGACTCGCTTCTTCATCGGACCGTCTGAAGGCTTCTACGGCCTCGGCCAGCACCAGAGCGGCGTGTTCAACTATCGCGGCAACGTGGTCGAACTGGCGCAGGCCAACACCGACGTTGCCATGCCGCTGCTGCTCTCGACCAATGGATACGGCATCCTGTGGAACACCGCCTCGCACTCCTGGTTCGACAACCGCTTCCCCACCGAGATGACGCTCAGCGCCAAGGCCGCCGACGCCATCGACTACTACTTCCTCTACGGACCCGAGTTCGACCAGATCATCCACGAGTACCGCGACCTGACCGGCCACGCGCCGCTGTTCGGCAAGTGGGCCTACGGCTTTGTGCAGTCGAAGGACCGCTACAAGTCGGCGAAGGAACTGCTCGACGTCGCCCAGGAGTACCGCGACCACCACGTTCCTCTCGACTTCATCGTGCAGGACTGGTTCTGGTGGAAGCTCCAGGGCGATCCCGTCTTCAACGAAGAGTATCTGAAGCCCTATCCCGACGTTCCCGGCGCGCTGCAGAAGCTGCACGACGAGCACTTCCACGCCATGATTTCCGTCTGGGCCATGCTCGATCCGAAATCGGAGACCTACCAGGAGATGAAGGCCGAGGGGCCTGACCATCCCCGACACCACCATCTACGACGCGACCAACCCGGCGGCGCGCGACTTCTACTGGAATCTGCTCATGGGCAAGATGTTCGCGCAGGGCTGGGATGGCTTCTGGCTGGACAGCTCCGAGCCGGAGTGCTGCGACGGATTCAGCGACGCGACGCTCGACAGCGCGCAACTCTTCATCGGCAACGGCGCGCGCTACACCAACATCTTTCCGCTGATGCACACCGGCGGCGTCTACGAGCACTGGCGCGCGACCACCGACCGCAAGCGCGTCTTCATCCTGACGCGCTCTGCCTTTCTCGGCCAGCAGCGCAATGCCACCACCGTCTGGTCCGGCGACGTGATCGGCACCTTCTTCGACGTTCCAGCACCAGATTCCCGCCGGCCTCAACTTTCGAGCTCTCCGGCATGCCCTACTGGACCACCGACATTGCCGGCTACGGCTGGCCCTACGAGCGCGACACGCGCGACCCCGTCTATCAGGAGCTGTACACGCGCTGGTATGAGTTCGGCGTCTTCTGTCCCATCTTCCGCACGCACGGCCACCGCTCCAACGACACCAACGAGATCTTCTCCTACGGCCCGCAGACGCCCACGCTGATCGCCTACGACAAGCTGCGCTACCGGCTGCTGCCCTACATCTACTCGCTGGCCTGGCGCGTGACCAGCGACGACTACACCATCATGCGTCCGCTGGTGATGGACTGGCGCACCGATCCGAAGGTCCGCGACATCGGCGACGAATATCTCTTCGGGCCGGCGATCCTGGTGAATCCCGTGACGCAGAGGGAGCAACCGGACCGTCCGTCTATCTGCCGCCCGCGCCGGCCTGGTACGACTTCTGGACCGGCGCGCAGCTCGCGGGCGACCAGCGCATCGAGGCCGCAGGCGCCGCTCGATCGCATTCCGCTCTACGTAAAGGCCGGCTCGATTCTGCCGCTCGGACCGGAGGTCGAATACGCCACCGCAGTCGCCGGATGCGCCCATCGAACTGCGCATCTATCGCGGCGCCGACGCCGACTTCACCTTCTACAACGACGAGGGCGACACCTACGACTACGAAAAGGGCGAGCATGCCACCATTCCGCTCCACTGGGACGATGCTCGCATCGACCCTGACCATCGGCGCGCGCCAGGGGCAGCTATCCCGGCATGCCGGCTTCGCGCCAGTTCCGCATTGTGCTGGTGCGGGAGGGTGTGGGCGCCGGCCCGCAGATGGAAGAACACGTTGACAAGGAGCTGACTTACGACGGCGCTCAGGTGACGGTTTCCCTCCGCTGAAACCGCGTTGCAGCCGTTGTAGCCGAGACCTGTCCCCGCTTCCGCTGTCCGCGTTTCTCTTTCCCTCGTTCTTTCGTTCCCTCGTTCCGTTACCATGGTCTCGACCGCCATGCCCAAACGCAGTGCAGGCCTTCTCATGTTCCGCCGCTCCAGCCCGCTCGAGGTCTTCCTCGTGCACCCCGGCGGACCCTTCTGGCGCAAAAAGGACCTGGGTGCGTGGACCATCCCCAAGGGCGAGTACCAGCCTGGCGAGGAACCCCTTGCTGCTGCGCGCCGCGAATTCCAGGAGGAGACCGGTTCTCCCATCGAAGGCGAGTTCCTGCCCCTGGGCGAAATCACCCAGGCCTCGGGCAAGATCGTCACCGCCTGGGCGGTCGAGGGTGACTGCGATCCCGCTCGCCTGGTCAGCAATACCTGCGAGGTGGAATGGCCTCCGCGCACCGGCCGCATGATTGAGGTTCCCGAGGTAGACCGCGGGGCGTGGTTTTCCATATCCGAGGCCCGGGAAAAGATCCTTACCGCGCAACGGCCATTGCTGGATCGCTTGGCGAAGGTGCTGGGTGCGTAGTACCTCAGATGCGTGAAGGGATTCATGCCTGCGACGGATCGAATGGCGACATCAAAAAGGAAAGGGTGGCAGCCGGCCGCCCGGCGCCACCCGAAAGTCACATAGCCAGTGATGAACAGGCTATTCAAGAGACATGACCAGAGTATCGACCCTATGTGGTTGCGTCTTGAGTCATAAGAGTGAGCTTGCCATCCATCCAAGGGATGATTGTGCGCCTCAAATCCGTTTCGGGAATCCGTATATGGGGCCGCAATGTGAGACGAAAAAACCGCTAGTCAATGCGTGTTTGCGGCTTAATCCCATGATTCTGCACGGCATTTCTCCTCCCACTTTTTCCCATTACCAAGCCTGATCTGGCAAACTGGCGTCAGCCATGGTGCTTCACTACCTCATTCGCGGCCGTGTTCAAGGTGTCGGGTTCCGCTGGTTCGTGCAACGCGAAGCCAGCGAGCTGGGCCTGCACGGCTGGGTGCGCAATACCGAGGACGGCGACGTGGAAGTGGTTGCCGCCGGCGACACGGAGGACCTGAAAGACCTGCGCACCAGCCTGCGCCGCGGGCCCCGCGGCAGCCGTGTGGACAACGTGATCGAGCACTATCTTGACGAGTCGGAAGCTGCGGAGCTGTCGGCATTCCGGATCGAAGGAGCGTGGTAAAGCAGGGACCGAGGGAACAAGGGAACAAGGGAACTAGGGAACAAGGGAACAAGGGACCGAGGGAACAGGGCGCTACGGACCCTGGACGGCCTGGCTACCCGGGTTCATGTTTTCTACCTGCTCGCCGATGAAGCACGTGTCGGCCAGATTGCATTGAAATGGGCCACGGAGGCAGGCACTAGAGATGGCGACCCAGTATGCCGCGCAAAACTTTTCGCGCCTTCCTGCTCCGTGCCCTGTGTTGGTGGAGATGGAGCCGATGACGGGCTGCGGAATCATCGCCGGAGTCAGCGCTCCATGGCGCAAGCTGCTGCTGCAGGCGGAGATGGCGGCGCCGCACGTGCAAGTGGCCTCGATTGAGGGTGAGCCGGGAGTGGGCAAGCAGACGCTGGCCCGGTATCTACTTAGCCGTTCGCCGCTTGCAGGGGCGTCGTTCCAACGCCGCGACGCGCGCGAGTGGCTGCTGCGCGAGGCCGATCCATCAACGCTTGCCGGCTTCACCTATCTGGACCGCGTTGACCTGCTGGCCCCGCCTGGACAAGGCCTGCTTCTGGGGATATTGAAGGCCGTCCAGGACCAGCCCGTCGGGCGCATGCTTCTGGTGGCATCCTCGCAGGCTCCGCTGCGCCAGATGGCCGGACAGGGTCTGCTGATGCCCGACCTTGCGTTTCGTCTGACCGCGGTGCGCTTTGCCATACCGCCGCTCCGTATGCGCAGGGAAGACATCCCGCCGCTCTCGCAGGTGCTTCTGGACCGCATCTGCACGCGCTATCAGCATCGGCAGGTGGACCTGGGACCGGGCGCATTGGCGCGCCTGTTGCAGCACTCCTGGACGGGCAACGTGCGCGAACTGGCCTGCGTGCTGGAGTCGGCGCTGCTGGAAGCGGCCAACGACGTGATCCGGCCCGGCGACCTGGCACTGCCCGCGGCCAGCGAGTTTACGGTTGCAGAGCCACAGCCCATTGTGCAAGGCGCCAGCCTGGCTCTGGATGACGTGATTAATCGCCATGTTCACCATGTGCTCGACCTGAACCACGGCAACAAGCTGCGCGCCGCCATGCAACTCGGCATCAGCCGGTCTTCAACGACAAGCACATCGAAACGATCGTCCGTCAGATGCTGCAGAAGGTCGAGATCACCGACGCCGGCGACACCGAGTTCTTGAAGAACGAGCAAGTCGACAAGCTCGAACTTGAGGAAATGAATGCGGCTGTCGAGTCCGCGGGCGGACGTCCCGCAATGGCGGTGCCGGTCTTGCTCGGCATCACCAAGGCGAGCCTGCAGACGAGGTCGTTCATCTCGGCGGCATCGTTCCAGGAGACGACCCGCGTGCTAACCGAAGCGGCGCTCAACGGCAAGGTCGATACGCTCGACGGTTTGAAGGAAAACGTCATCGTCGGCAGGCTCATCCCGGCAGGTACGGGCGGGATGATCAGCCAGCTGCGGCGCGTAGCCTCCCACCGCGACGATCTCATCCTCAAGGAGCGGAGCAAGGCTGGCGCCCAGGCCCTGCCCGCCGCAGGTGGCGGCGAATCAGGGGCGCCGGAAGCCTCTCCACAGGTGCAGGCAGCGGAGTAACCTGCCGCCCAGCCACAAAAAAGCCCGGCTTTGGCCGGGCTTTTTCGATTCGAAGCACGCGCAAGCAAAAAAAGCGGCGAAAAAGCGCCATTAGACGCTTGGATTATCTTAATCCTTCCGTTAAAGTCACATTTACCGACGAGTGGTGCTGCTTTGCATCGGGTTGAAATCGACCCGGTAAGCAGCTGATTCTTTCCTGCGGGGGGAAGAACCGTGTTCCGCAACTAATTAGTTCCGGTATGCAGGCCTCTGTATGTAATGCAGGATAATGAACCTCGAACGCGGCGGGAGCTCACACAATGAGGGTAGGACGTCTTAACCTGACTGTCTTCTCATCCGCTTTGTTTTGCTTAGGAACGATCTGTGCAGCGCCATCGGAAGCGATGCCGCAAAGGCCATGGTATATTGCGGCCTTCGATCATGTTTTGAACTTGGTCAGCAACGATGGCGACGCAGCACTCCTCTCCTCAAAACAGGCGGATAAGCAGGCCGGCACGGTCTATGTGAGCCGCATTACGAAGGAAGAGGGCACGATCACGTTGAAGGGAGACGTTCCCTCGGAAAGCGACCTGAAGTTCCTGAAGGGCGTTGCCGAGGCCACCTCGACCGGAGCTGCGTTCGTCGATAAGAGCCGGCTTAACGCCAACGTTCCCGACCGCGATGCGTGGCTGGCTGCCATGATTTTCGCGTTACGCCAGCTTGGAAAGCTCGAACATGGTGTTGTGCAGCTGCGCAATAGCTCGATCTTAATTGAGGGGGTTACAAAGTCCGGCGACGATTTTGCCTCTGTGCAGAAAAAATTGAGGGATGAGGCGCCGAAAGGGCTCGCTCTGCAGGCGGCCGTAAAACCGCACGGCGTTCATCCCTTCGTCTGGGTCGCGCAATTGCAGCCGGGCTCGCTCAGTTTGAGCGGTCATGTCCCCGGCCCGCAGGGTCAGCCGCTTTGCAATTACGCTCAAAATTTGTTTCAGAACCGGAAAGTTAACAACAGCATGGAGTTTGCCGAGGGGGAACCCCGGGATTGGTTCGAGGCGGCGAAGGTGACCCTGGATATGCTTGCGCTACTCTATGCGGGCAACGCCTCGATAAGCGACAATACGGTCAAGCTGGAAGGGGTTTACCCATCGCCAGAAATGGCACCGGAGATGGCCGCGCGCCTGAAAGCTTTTAGCGAAAAATTGCCGGCCGGCTACCAGCTGGAACAGCGCATCCTTGAACCTGTAGCCAGGGCATCCGGCAGGGTCGAAGACGTCAGCCTTGCTTCTCACACCGCGCCCGCCACGCTGGACCCATAAGTAAAAAAAGCGGGCTGTGAATGTAGCCCGCGTGCGACCCTTAAGCCAAGATCCGGCAGTTGACGCCAATTCGCAGGTGAAAACGCTCGCAGAATCGAGCCGCAGCGTCGTCCCCGCGCAGAAGCGTGTGAAAAAATCGAAATTGCAGACTTCGGCGAGACTCCGCAGCGTCATTCCCGCGAAGGCGGGAATCCATTTCAGCCACTAGAACAAGACCTTAGCGTGGGTCCCCGCCTTCGCGGGGACGACGCTGCGGTTCGGATTTCAAGCGTTTCAACCGGTTCGGCGATTTTTTCACACACTCGAAGGCGGGAATGACGGTCTGGAATCCGTGCCCCGCCTTTTCACCCTTTGGGTGAAAAGACAACATCCAGCAGCGCGCTGTTTCGCTGGGCATTTCCCCACCCACACCAATTGCAACTGCCATTTCCAGGTTAAGCCTGCAAAACCTCGCGGTATCCCGGCATGGGGGAACGCTGTGGCGCCTGCCAGCTTTTGCCGGCATCGGACAGAAAATCCGCGATGAGGCGCTGGCTGAAGCGATCCGCCAGGAGCGGCGCGTGCCCCTCGTTCCGGATGAGAACCGGCGTCATATTCGGGTGACGGGTCTGCATTTCCTGCACAGTCGCAGCCGATAGAATATCCGAATTTTCACCCCGCAGAACCATGAGCGGGGTGTGAAGCAGCAACTCGAAGTGCTCCCACATGGTAGGCACCGGCTTTGCGATATCCACCTCCGAAAGCGCCTTTCCTACATTGGGGTCGCAAGAGGCGGCGGGCCTGCCGTTTTCCTCGTTGAAAAGCTGCCGCGTGAATGCCGCCCATTCGGCATCGTCGAGCGCGGTGAACTGGCGCTTGAACATTTCGCGGACAAATCCGGTTGCCTCATCCCAATCGCGCGGCACGGGAATTTTGCCTGCATAGCCCATGATGCGGGCGAGCCCGGAGGTTTCGATGACCGGGCCGATGTCGTTCAGCACCAGGCAGCCGATGGCGGCGGGTCTCATGACCGCGAGCATCATCGCAACGATGCCTCCGCGCGACGTGCCAACGATTGCGATATCGTTGAGGCCGCGAAGCGTCAGAAACGAAACCACGTCCAACAGCTCGGCGTAAGCCGAATAGTTGCGCCAGTTCTTATCCCACTCCGAGCGGCCCCGGCCCCGGTAATCCAGGCAGTAGACAGGCCGCGGCTGGGCCGGGTGCGCTGCAAGCGCGGTAGCAAGACTGTGAAAGTCGCGGCCATTGCGCGTCAGGCCCGCCAGGCACAAAACCGGCCGGCCGGGCAACTCATCGCTGCCATATTTGCGGACATAGAGACGCAAATCGTCATGGCTTCTGAAAAAGATGTCCTCGCCTTCAAGGCGAGTTTCCCTGTCAAACCAGGGGTCGGAAAAAATCATGGGGCCTCATCCGCGCCAGAGCTTCCAGCGATATCGTTTAGCTCGGGGACTTTACCAGGACGCCCCCGATGTAAGTCTTCTACAAGCCGGAATCCCGCCTTGCGGTTTTCGAAGCCGCATCGGTACAGCTGGGTGCTTTCGAGTATCTTTTGGATATATTGGCGCGTCTCTATGTATGGTAAGCGCTCCACCCAGTCGATAGGATCGACGTCCTTGTCGCGCGGATCGCCAAGCTCCTTGATCCACTCCACGACCCGGCCCGGCCCGGCATTATAGGCCGCGAGCGTGAGCACGTAAGATCCATCGTAGCCGGACAGGAGCTGCGCAAAGAACGCGGAGCCAAGGGTCACATTGTATGACGGGTCTGAGCTCAGGCGCCCCAGATCGTATTTCATCTTCGCCGACACCGCGACTTGCCTCGCGGTTTGCGGCATAAGCTGCATAAGGCCGCGGGCGCCAACCGGGCTCACGGTTCCCGTAAAGAATTCGCTTTCCTGACGTGTCAAAGCGTTCAAGATAGCGGGCTCAACTTTGGCGTTCCCGCCTGCCTCGCCATATTTCGGCAGGAGCGCCGGGTAGGCGTAAGCCTCGACGGCAAATCCCCGCAACAGCGCGATTTTGGCTGCGTGAACGGCGACGTGCGGGCCTGTCACCCTCTGCGCAAGTTCCATGACCAGCGTCATCTGCTCCGGATCGCGGATCTGGCGGGCGAGGTCCAGAATGAAGGCCTTCAGCACCGGCTCCAGATCGAGCTGCTTGGCGATCATCACAGCTTTGAAAGCGTCCTCATTCACGAACGCGGCGATTGCGCGCTCAGAGGGCGCCGTGGGAGCGCGGAACTCGCAGGTATTAGCCCGGTGAAGCGCCTGGCGCGCGAGCCCCCCATAAAAAGTATAAAAGCGGGTGGCGGCCTCCGCGAAGTAACGCTGCGCCACCTTCGCCGCCCCGGTTTCCAGCTTTGCGCGCCCGAGCCAATACGCGGCCCTGGCCTCGGTGCGGGGAAACCCGGTAATGCGGGAGGCTTCAAAATGGGGAACCGCGAGCAGAGGGTCATGGACGAAACGAAGCGCGACCCAGCCGGCCATGAATTCCGCGTTGGAGAGATTTTCGGCATCGAGCGGGCCATGCACGCTGGCGATGGCATAGGCGGTCTTGGGGTGGTCTTGGATTAACGCCCGCCGGACTTCGCTGCGGCGGAAATCGAACCAGCGATCCGGGTCGGCCAAATCGGCGGAGTTGGGATCGAGCGAGCGCAGAAGCGACCATAGATCGTCGTCCGCGTTCTCGCGGCGCAGCGCCTTGAGCCGCGAAAGTAGGGTGCCCGGCCCGCCTTTTGCTTCCCTGGTGAGCTTGAAAGCGTTGGCAGCAGCCTTCGCCTGACGGGCATTCGATCCTTCGTCCGCCGGCTTTTCCCCGTCCTCGTCCTTGTTGTGACCGCTTGCGGTCTTCCGGCTTATTCTCCTGTACCGGACAGGCTCGACAAGCGAGGCCACGCCAAGTTGCTGTGCCTTGCCGCCGGCCGCGGCTTCGCGAAGCAAGCGCGTGCCATCTTCGCCGTCCGCGCGCCGCCGCCTGTTCCGGTGCAAAGCCCTATGCGAACCACCGTTCCGGCCCTTTTTGGCCCTGAGCTTCAGCGCCGCTCTGAGCCCTTTTCCCCGAGTTTCCGAATCTTTCCCTGGATTCCTCCTTGTAAGCGGCGTGGATCGCGACGAGCTGCTCGCGGCGCCGGCGATCCTGTTCGTCCAAGAGCGCGCCGAAGCGGGAGCGGAACTTCTCCTCCACGGCGGGATCGAGCATATAGCGGCCCCAAGCGAATTTAATCATCGCGAGGCCCCGCTCGCGCTCGCCCGCTTCCATCAAAGCGCCGCCGAGGCTCCCGTGGCCGGCGCCCGTCAAGGGGTTCCGGTTCGTGTAGAACTTCAGCACGGCCGCCGCTGGCGCGTTGGATAGAAACAGGTTTTTCTCATTGGTGCCGTCCTGCGGCAGATCGGGATACAAGGGATGCGCGACCCGGAACGCCAAGCTTTCCTGGAAATCGGCCTGAGGGTTGCGCCACCGCTTCCATTCGGCGAAGTTTCTGGCCGCAGGCGAAACGATCTTATTTATAGCGGCGCGGGCGTCTCCGTCATCCTCCCTTGAAGCGGCCTCGACGGCTTCCTTGACCGCCTTCGCGTCCTCGTCGCCGATCCTGAACGACAAAAGCGGCTGCAGGGCAGCGGTCATCTCATCGGCAGAAAGGGAATTTTGCGGGCCGGGCAGAGGAGGCCGGAATCAAGACAGGGGCCGGGGCAGGAGGGGGCCGGCTTGGCAGGCACGGGAACTTCCGCGGCACTCGCCTTGGCAGGCTCTGGAGCCGCAGGAGCCGCCGCTTCGCCGCTTACTTTCGATGGGGCCTTGACATCCTCAGGGGCGGGCCGGCGATCGGGAGTCTGCGCCATTTCCGCGGGCTTAGCTGGAGAAGGTTCGGGTTCCGCCTGCTTGACAGGCGTAGCCGCCTTGACGGCGGGTGCCGGGGGCAAGACGGCGCCCTTGGCCAAAGGCGGCTGCGCGGCAGCAGATGCTTGAGCCAGCATTTGGCGCGGGCTTTGCTGGGGAAGGTCTTGTTGAAACAGCATGACGGCGAAGAAGCCCAGCACCAGCCCCGTGAGGATGGCGCTCAGGAGCTTGAAGGGATCGCGCGGTGCTGGCGTTCTGCCGGGGGGCGTTGACATTTGCCTCGAGGTGAAGGAATCCGTTTGGAAGTTGTCTGCGCCGATCTTATGCTTCGACCGATGAACCGATCTTGAATACGGCCAAAGCGGTGTTGCGCACCGCAGTCCGGTATAAGCTATTAGCCGCATAATCCGGCAAGAGAATGACACCTTGGCTGTGGCCTTGAGGGGTACAGCGCGGCACTGGCGGAACTTGGCGTACCGGCCTATACAAGATCAATTCGAACGTGAGGGTAGAACGCAATGTTCAAGGGCTCGTTTACAGCGCTCATAACGCCATTCGAAGGCGCGGGGGTGGACTACGACGCCTTTTGCCGCCTGGTGGAGTTTCAGATCGAGGCGGGAACGCACGGGCTTGTGCCCGTCGGCACGACCGGCGAATCGCCCACGCTCAACCACGATGAGCACAACAAGGTAGTCGAAGCCTGCATCGCGGCGGCGAAAGGCCGGGTGCCTGTGATCGCCGGTGCCGGCTCGAATAGCACCAAGGAAGCCGTCGAACTTGCCCGCCACGCCGAAAAGGCCGGCGCGGCGGCGGTGCTGGTGGTCACGCCCTACTACAACAAGCCCACGCAGGAAGGGCTCTACCTGCACTTCAAGGCGATCGACGACGCGATCGGCATCCCGATCCTGATCTACAATATTCCGGGCCGCAGCGTAGTCGACATGTCGGTGGCGACCATGGCGCGGCTGTCGAAGCTCCCGAACATCGCGGGCGTCAAGGACGCGACCGCGTCGCCCGTGCGCGCGAGCCAGCAGCGCCTGGCGATGGCGAGGGCTTCAACCAGCTCTCGGGCGAGGACGCAACCGCGCTCGCCTTCAATGCGCATGGCGGCCATGGCTGCATCTCGGTGACGTCGAACGTGGCGCCCAAGCTCTTGCGCGGACTTCCAGAACGCGTGCCTCGCGCGGCGATTTCCGCCGCGCGCTCGAACTTGCACGACAAGCTCATGCCGCTGCACGAGGCGCTGTTCGTCGAGACGAACCCCGGCCCGGTCAAGTATGCCGCCTCGCGCCTCGGCCTTTGCAAGCCGGACACGCGCCTGCCGCTCGCCCCGGTCTCGGAGCAGACCAAGGCCATCGTGGATGCCGCGCTTGAGAAAGTGGGCCTGCTCACACGCGACGCTGCTTAGGAGCTTTCGGGAGAGCTCCTCAAATGCTTGCTTACCAGCATCTCAAAACGTTGGTTGCCGTGAGCCTCACGGTGGCGGCGGCAGCAAGAGCTGACGACAACCCAGATGTGTTGGCTAAGCTCGCACAGGGGGCGCTTCTGGGGTGTTGGGAACATAAGCACTTTAGCGCAACGCCGGCTTCCGAAGGAAAAGAGACGCTGATCTGGTCCCACCTGATGTGTTTCAATAACAAGGGCGTCATGGCGGGCGTAACATTCGATGCTGGCGACGGCTGGGATTGGGACTACCAGTATAGGCTAGAGGATAATCGGATTATAGTTTACGCATACTACTGGGAAAGCAGCAAATATGAGTGGAAAGCGCGGTACAACATAAAGCGGATCGATAAATCTGGCATGGATGTTGAGATTGCGGGTGAGAACCTAACATACAATTTGCTTTGTCACACCGTGCAGGAAGATATTCAGTGCGACCGGATGAGCGAGGAAATCGAACAGCCTTCAACCGGGAACGCCAAATAGATTGATTGGTTTCAAGGCACTTCATAAAGTTTGGCTGATTAAGCACGAGGAACAGTACCGGAATGGCAGGCCCCGCACAAACAACGGTTCGCAAAGTCGTCGCGGAGAACCGCAAGGCGCGGTTTCTCCTACTTCATCGACGACACCTTCGAAGCGGGCATCGTGCTTGGCGGCTCCGAGGTGAAATCCTTGCGCCTGGGCAGGGCCAACATCGCGGATTCCTATGCCGCCGAGCAGGGCGGGGAAATCTTTCTCATCAACGCCTACATCCCCGAATATCTCCAGGCCAACCGCTTCCAGCATGAGACGCGCCGCCCCCGCAAGCTGCTGCTGCACAAGCGCGAGGCTGGCAAACTCATCGGCGCGATCCACAGAGAGGGGATGACGCTCATCCCGTTGCGCATCTATTTCAACGATAAGGGCCGGGCCAAGCTTGAGCTGGCGCTCGCGCGCGGAAAGAAGCTGCACGACAAGCGCGAGACGGAGAAGAACCGCGACTGGGAGCGCCAAAAGGGCCGGCTCATGCGCGACCGGGGCTAGAAGCCGTTACCGCGGATGGGAAGCCCAAGATACGGTATGAGCGCGCCGCACCCACGGCGCGCGCTCCGGGGAGGCGGGGCAAAAACCGCCTCACGATTACGCTTCAGCCATTTCTGGCCAATTACCTGCCGCTCCTGGTGCGGCGGCGATGCTGCTTGCTGCGCCGGTACCGATGCCCGGGCGCATAACCATGGTGCCAGCGCCCGCTCCGGGGGTCGTAGTATTCCGGCGGGTCCCAGCGGCGGCCGCGCCGCAAATCTTCGACCATATCTCCAAACACCCCGCCGAAGGCCAGCTTATACCGGGCGCCTGCGCGGTTGCGATCGTGGTCAGCGGTTCCAGAGCCCGTGCTCGCATGGGCCAGTTGTACACCCAAGCATAGGCTGAGCATAAGAGCACTTGCCTTCAGTAGAGATTTCGCGTGCATCTTTAACACCAGACGCCAAAAGGCTTGGCTGTTGGGCCGCCCGTCATCGCGAGGCGGTCCTTCCGCCTTGGTAGCCGGAGGCCACTTAGGTGGAGCAGGCCCGGCAGGATAGCAATCCCGTAGCGCCGTACCATGGTAAATTTTCGTTTGGTTAACGGGCACCCGCCATCTTTTCCGCCGCCGTCTTCCTGCAAATCTTTTGCCACTTTAGGTCGAATTCCACGATTCCAAAATACCCGTTAATATTAGATTCTTGCGCGCGTTTACCACAAATCCAAACCTGCGGTTGCAGAATTGGTTAACGGCAAGCTACAGTTATTTATGTTATTTCAATGGCTTATTCGTCCGTATACAGCTTATACGCTACCGGAACGGCTTTTTCTTCGCAGCGCGCGGGGAGGAGGAAGAAAGTCAAGCCCGCGGCGATGTATTAGCAGAAGATATAGGTTTGCGGGTATTTAAAAAATGCGGCCGCTACAGTATGCATGGAAGACTATTCGCACGGAAATGCACGCGCCACGGGCCTTAAGGGCCAGCGCGAGCCCGGCACGGCAAATAGAACGCGGCCTCTCGCGAAGTTATGCCTGTGCGCCGCCGCTTCGTTTCTTCCTCCAGGCACCGGCCGCTTTTCCGCAGCGCCATGGCCCGGCTTGACCGCATGGGCGCTAACATAACAGGGGAATCTCCCCTCACCCTGTCCCTCTCCCCATGGGAGAGGGGACGCCCTCACAGCGGTTGCGACGGGACTCCCTCTCCCATGGGGAGAGGGCTGGGGTGAGGGGAGATTCCCCCGTTCATCACGCCATCCGCTAATTTTAGCGCCCATGCGGTCAAGCCGGGCCATGACAACTGGAGTTTGCTGCGATGCCGTGCGCGGCGTTAGCGCATCGGTAAGGAGCTATGGTCCACCATTGCGTCATGGGAAGGCGGGGCATGGCTGGGAGGCGTTGCGATGGCGTTATTTGCAGGATTGAGAGCGGAGCCGGGGCGGCTGCCGGGAGGTGGGCGGCGGGGCAGGGCAGCGCGGGCCGGTGCAACTTCCGGTGGGCGTGGCTTGCGCCAAAAGGTAAACGCGCGGCGCGGCGCTCATACGCCGCGAAACGGCGGGATTTGGAGGCCCAACCTGCCGGGCATGGCTAACAAACCGCTAAAAACTTATGGCGGTTCGTATAAGATGTACCTTTTTTGAAAGGTTTTGAGAACTGCGCTCCCATCGAATTGGAGCCTGGGTTTCCCTTAAAGAGTGGGTGCGCCAAGCGAAATACACCTGCCGATTGCACAAAACTTTATTCAAATTGGCGTTACGGGAACAATCGGGAGGAAAAAGCCGTATCGCAAATTGACATGCCGCCGCCGCCCGCATAGATGCCCTTAGAATATTTCTAAGGAGCCTCCGATGGCGTTCGCTGGATTGATCCATCCGCCCAAAAAGTTTTCCGAGCTGACCGAGCGTGAAATCCTGGCCCTGGCGATTGGCGCCGAAGAAGAGGATTCGCGCATCTATTCGACCTTCGCGGAGGATCTGGAAGAGCGCTATCCGGCCTCGGCGCAGGTGTTCCGCGAGATGGCGGGCGAGGAGAACGTGCACCGGCAATGGCTTCTCGATCTCTATCAGAAGCGCTATGGCACCAATTTGCCGCCCATCCGCCGCGAGGATGTGAAGGGGTTCTACGCCGGCGCCCGATCTGGCTCACGCGCAATCTGTCCCTCGACACCATCCGCAAACAAGCCGAAACTATGGAGTTCGAGTTCCATCGCTTTTACGAAAAGGCGGCGGAGCAAGCCGGGGACACCGGCCTCCGCAAGCTCCTGGGAGACCTGGCCGCGGCCGAGACCAAGCACGAAAGCCTTGCCGCCAAACTCTCGGACAGCATCAGCCCGGATATCAAGCAGGAAGAGGATGAAACCGCGCGGCGTGTGTTCGTCATGCAATACATCCAGCCGGGGCTGGCCGGGCTCATGGACGGCTCCGTATCCACCCTGGCACCGCTGTTCGCCGCCGCCTTTGCCACGCATCACAATTGGCCAACATTGCTCGTAGGGCTCGCCGCCTCCATTGGAGCGGGGATCAGCATGGGCTTTGCCGAAGCGCTCTCCGACGACGGCTCGCTCACGGGGCGCGGCTCGCCGCTCCTGCGCGGCGGCATTTGCGGCGTGATGACCACGGTTGGCGGCCTTGGCCACAGCCTGCCCTATCTCGTTCCGGACTTCTGGGATAACGCCTTTTGGATCGCCACCGCCATTGCCAGCGTCATCGTGCTGGTCGAACTTTGGGCAATCGCCTACGTCCGCTCCAGATACATGGATACGCCATTTCTGCAGGCCGTATTCCAGATCGTCGTCGGCGGCCTTATCGTGCTCGGCGCAGGTATAGCTATTGGCGGCGCCTAGCCGCTCTCATTCCTTGTGGACAACGCAAGCGCCTCTGGGAAACCCGGCCTGCACGTTGCGGAGCGGCAAGGTTGTGGCAAGAACATCGCACACTATCGAGCGGCAATCAGCGGCAATGATAGAGTGTGCAATGTCTCAGAAATACAATATTGACGACGATCTCGATGCTTCCTACGTCGCGCAGGTCCGGCCCGAGATCGAACGCCTCGCCGACGCTGGCGAGGACGTCGTCCTGGATCTTTCAAAGGTCGAATTTGTCGATAGCTCAGGCCTGGGCATCCTCGTTTTCCTTCATAAGCGGCTCGTATCGGGCGGACACAACCTTAAGATCGTTGGGCTCAAAGGCCAGCCCTTGCAGCTCTTCACAAATTCTGCATCTCCTACCGGTATTTTGCGAGTAATCGCCAGCTCCGATGCCCCCTCAGGCCTCGTTCAGTAATAGCTGTACCGTATGGCGCGGCTATATTTGAGCGAGGCCTAGTGGCATGCATCAGCTAAAATGAGCAGTTCTGACTTGGTCTTTTTCGCCGTGGCAAAGCCGGACGGCTTGACTGTACGTCCAGTACAGCCTGCGCCCTCCGGCTTTGCCACGTCAAAAAATTCCGGCGTCATAACTATTCGTTTTAGCTGATGCAGGCCACTAGGCTGCCGGAGCGCACACCTCCTCTTCGGCTGCCCAGCGCTTGTGGAAGGCGCCAGCGCCGGTTCCACAATACTCCGCGATCATCAGCGTCCAATCGTCCTTGGGTGCGGGTCCTAATCGGCGCGCCAGCCATTTCTCCATCTCGACCTTCAGATCTCCCACCGGAAGGCATTGATATTTCGCCAGGCGCTTGAGGAGGCGAACCGGAAACTCTGCCGTGGCCGAAGATTGGGCGTCGATCCCATCCGTAATGATGGCAACTTTGTCGCCACGCCGGAGCTGATAGGTTTCGGCCTTGTACACTGGGTTCGGCAGGAGGCCGGGAATTGGGCCAGTGACCGGCAGGACGAAACTCTTCTCGCGCGAAATGATAGCAACAGGGGGGTGGCCTGCGCTTGCCGCCTCAATTCTGCCATCGGTTGCTATGTCCACGACGACGATGGTGCTTATAATGTCGGTAAAGGCTGGCTCGGTCGCAATTACCTGGGAGGCCTTCTGCAAGAGTGTGCCCGCCGGGAGGGTAGCCTGGCAGTGAAGGGTCCGGATAATCGCGGAAAGGGCGATGGCGCCTGCCTTCGCCTTGATGCCGTGCCCCATAATATCGGCGAGCACGAGCCGCGTGAAGTCTTTCCCTTCGAGCGCAAGCGCGAAATCTCCGCCGCCATAGGAAGCCGTGCCGGAAAGGACTTCCAGCATGAATCCCGGAAGATCGCGTTTAAGCTCGCCTGCGAGCAGGACGCCCGCACTGCGGCCGAAGTAATTGGCGAGATGAATGAGCCGCCTCGTATAGCTCGAAATGGCAACCTCGAGGGCCGTGACGAGCGCGAAGGTCGAGATCGGTTTCGGCAGGCATTGATCGATATAAAACGGGTAGCGCCGGAATTCTTCGAACTCGTCCGGCCAAGCCATGAGCACGACCGGGATCGGACTTTCATCGAATTCTGCCTTGAAAATGCCCTCGCTATGATAGCTCGGGTCGTAATCGGCGAGGATTGCGTCCACTCTCTTCCCCGCGAGGATCGGTTGGGCTTCTGCCACCGATTTGACGCAACTCGTCTCGTAGTTCTGGGTCAGCATGGTGGCGAGGCTGTCGCGATCTTCGTCATCCTCGCAGATAATGAGCACATGCGCCTGGGCTTTGCGCAGTTTCGCCCATCCGATAAGCCGGTTTGGCCTCCCCGGAATGTACTCGATGTCGCGCAGGCTTTGGGAAAGAATCAGGGACCGCGGCTCGCGAAAGCGGCCGAAGAGTTTTCGTTGCTATCCGCGCTCTCCAAGTGCTTGCAGAAGCCCTCAACACTGCCACCGTCATGACGGAACTCAATGCGAAGCGAGAAGTTAACAAGGCTGATTTCAAGGGACATAAAGGACGGCTTCGGCGAAGCCTGCTGAACGATCGTATTGGCGATCGCTGTGATGGCAATGAGAATACTATTGATCACGGGTAGCGTCAGGCAGCTTCCGCCGAGCCCCGGGTCGATGGTCCGCACGCAGGAGTCCTCTAGCCTCCTTCGAAGGTTATTTCTCAGCCAGCGTATTTCTTCTAGCGTGGCAGGTCTGGTCTCTTCAAATAAAATCATTTGCCTGCTCCATATGCACTGGCGAAGTTGAGGGCGGCATGGACGCTGGCCGCCTTAGCCTGCGTGGATGCCATGAAAGTCCGCGAGCCGCCGCGGGCGGCGGAGGCGTACTGCGTGACCGGCCTTGAAAGCCCGGCGCGCGCGCAGTCGAGTTTTGCCCGGTTTTTCGCCGCGGCATGGCGGGTCCAGGCCACAGGAAAGTGTTCGTAAGGGCTTAGGATCGCTCCCATAGCAGCGATCGCGAGCCATGCAGAGACGCCAGCGTTCGAGCCATCGTCCAGCACGATAACCTCAACGCCTGCGGCAAGCTGCATCCGGACCGGCGCAAGTGCAAGGGCAAGCTGTTCGAGACGGCTGCTTGCTGCGATAATTACGGAACAAACGGGACTTCGCATGGCTGTCCGTACACACCCTAATGATGCCTCAGGTTGCGCAACCCTAGCAGCTGCGGGTTAAAGCTGCGGCATCGCACAGTGCCGAATTCGATTTAACTTGGGCGGAACCGATTCAATCCAGTGGGGGCGAGGCCAGTCTGTCCAGCCCGGTCCACTATATCGGGAGAGGCACTGCCTGCTCGCTATGGTAAGGATGCCATACCCCGCGCAGTGCAAAAGCGCGAACGCGGGGACGCGGAGATGGACCCGGAAGTTAGACCCTTCTCACGCGCCAACGGGCGCGTTTTGCGGCAGACTTGCTCAGCTTCTGCAGCGCGGCAATCAGCGATGAGAGCTCGGGTTCCGTTATCTTGCCTGCCGCATCCAGAACATGGAACCATGCCCGCCGCCGCTCGCGCTTCTCGGGCCAGCGCTTCCACTGTTTCCGCACTGAGAGCAAATAGACGGCCACATCGATGGGAGCGCCCTCGCCGAGTTCGGGCTTGATATAGCGGTAACTGCCGATTGCCTTTGGCTTGATCTTGCCTTTAACGCCGGCTTCCTGCCTGGCTTCGCGCGCCGCGGCCTTGTAATCCTTTATTCTTTTCGAAGGCCACCCCTTGGGAATGATCCAGCGGCCGGTGTTACGGGAGGTGACAAGCAGGATCTCAACGGCGCCGTTCTTTACGCGCCGCAGCGGCAATGCTGCCACCTGCCTGTGTGCTGTCATTAAGTCCCTCCTCATAGCCTCTCCCAAGCCTTCAGGATACTGCAAATCCATTCTAATAAAAACAGATTTATGCCAGAGGTTTTAGCTGCCATTTCAAGCGATTAGCACGCCAGGTTGTGCAATCTCTTCACATGGCAACCTGTGAGCTTACGCCGGTAAGCTGACCACGGGCTGAACACGGAGGCATTATGATTTTCGAGATTGGGGAGATTGAGGCGCCGCAGGCGAACCTGCCAAGAGCCTTGGCCAAGGCGTCGCAATCGGGCGATTGAAAAACATAGCGATAAGTAGCGTCGCGGGATCTACGCGACCGCTTCGTAGCTTTGCGTGAATTCGCGGCCCGCCAGAAGCGCCTCCAGTGCGTGGAAACTGCTGGCGACCGCTTTTGCGCCGCTCCTCTCAAGATCGGCTGGCGAGTGGTAGCCCCAGCTTACGCCGATGCCCGCCACATTTGCGCAGGCGGCCATAATCATGTCGTAGGAAGTATCGCCAACCATCACGGTCGCTCCGGGGGGCGCGCCCGTTTCCTCCATCGCCTGCAGAAGCATCGCCGGATGCGGTTTCGAAGGCGCGTCGTCCGCCGTTTGTACGGTCGCAAAGACGCCGCGCAAGCCGTTCTGCTCTATGAAGCGCTCGACCCCGCGGCGGGATTTGCCCGTAGCGATGCCGAGCAAAACGTTATCCCATGCCGCGAGGCTGAAAAGCAGGGAAGCCGCGCCCTCGAACATCGGTTCTTCCGCGTTTGGCTGGCGCCGTAAAGCCATGCACCATTCGCGGAAGGAGCGAGCAAGTTCGTTCCTGGTTTCCGGGTATTGGTCCCGCGCGAGAATCTGCAATGTGTCGGGCACAGAGAGGCCTATGGTGCGCAAGATGTCTGCGCGGCCAGGCACGGCAAGCCCGGCCCCCTGGAACGCTAGCCGCATAGCCTGCACGATCAGATGCTGGCTATCGGTGAGAGTGCCGTCGCAGTCGAAAACAATGAGGTTGGGTACTAATGCCATTTCGGACCATCGCTTAGCTCTGGTTGTACGGTATGTTTCCTTACAACGCAAGTAATGCTGGACCAACTCGGTTACGCCACGCTTGCCGGTCCGGAATTGCAACCCTTCGTTAATACCTGGCTAACAGGACGCCTAGCCTTCGTAACGCTGCACGTCGAAGCCCAGGAGCTCGAACGTTCGCGCCATATGCGGAGGAAGCGGCGCGGAGATATCGATATCCCCGATTTTTGCGTCCCTCAGCGTCAGGCGCCTTGCGTGAAGATGCAATTTGTTTTCAATGCCTTCCATCGGCAATTCGGCTATTTCCCCATATTTTTGATCGCCTAAAATGGGCGTACCCAGAATATCCATATGGGCGCGGAGCTGATGCTGGCGGCCCGTCACGGGCTTGAGCGACACCCAGGCGAGCGCTTGCGCCGCCCGGTCGACGACCGAATAATAGGTGGTGGCGTGCTGAGCCAGTTCCTGCTCGCCGGGCCTGGCTTTGCGTACGCGGTCGCCCTCGGGCCCGGCCGCTTTCACGAGCGGTGCCTCGACCTTGCCCTGTAGCGGTTTGGGCACGCCGCGCGTCACCGCCCAATAGATTTTCTGCACCGAGCGCGTTTGGAAAAGCCGGCCAAGCCGGGCCGCGGTTTGCCGGTCCTTGGCCACCACGAGAATGCCGGAAGTGTCGCGGTCGAGCCGATGGACGAGGCGCGGGCGCTCGCCGCCGAAGCGGTCCGCCATGCCCGCAAGCAGGCCGTCGAGGTGGCGCTTGGTGTTGGTCCCGCCCTGCACCGCGATACCGAAAGGCTTGTTCAGCACGGCGATATAATCGTCCTCGAAAACAATCATGCGTTCGATGAAATCGCGGTCGGCCTTGGATAGTCCAGGCGGCGGCTTGAGCGAGGGCTCAGGGGCGGCCTCGGGCGCTGCGAAATGCGTGGGGACGCGGATTTCCTGGCCCGCGGAGAGCCGCGCGTCGGCCTTCATGCGGCCGCCATCGACGCGGACCTGGCCGGTGCGCACGAGCTTCTGTACCAGCGCATGCGGCAGCGACGGATAGTATTTCTTCAGCCAGCGGTCGAGACGGAGTCCGTCGTCGTCCGCGCGAACGGCGCGTTTTTCGATGCTCATGCCGCCAATGTCGCCAGCCGGCGCGCAAAGTAAAGGGGAACGTTGGAGGATCAACCACCCGTTAACTTCTGCTTCGTGCGGCGGTGCGCTGGGGACGCCGGCGCGGTCCTCGCCTTTACAAGTTTGTAGGTCCGCTCGAATTCATCGCGCGCGATGAGGTAGGGGGCGCCCGCGCGCTGGTGCGTGACCGGATCGGCCACATCGGCGATCATGCAATCCGCCGCTCCGTGCTGCCTCTCGCCCCAAGGCGCCAGGATCGAAATCGGCCGGCGATACGGGTTTTGGACGGCAATGGACTGTCCACGCGCGAGGTAGACATTTTTTCTGCCGCGCTTCAGCACGTATCGCGCTTCGAATATCTCAGGCTTCACGACGTAGCGCTCACCGCCCGGCGCTGTGACGATATAGTCGCCAGGTTCCGCGATATTGCTCGTCTCCCTGGTGCCGTCCGCGAGAATGGTGTGCACGGCGGTTTCCCGAATAGCGCGGCGGGCGCGAACCTGGGCGACCTTCCGGTAGAGTTTACCGCGGGCGTCGAGGGCTTCCGTGATCGGGGCTGCGTTCCTATCGATCTCCATTTCGGCTTCGGCATCTTTCGCGCCGCTTACGTCCGGCATGCTGCTACCACTACCTTTCCTTATGGCACCGGCAGCTCAAAGGGCCTTGTATGTCTGAGCCACACCCATTCCGATTGCTCCTGCAAAGCTTCCTCACCCAGTCTCTCAAGAATTTTCTCCGCGGTCCAATCCGGCTTCGGATCTTTTTCTATCGCAACGAGCATGCGGCTCGCTGTATCGAATATCTGCCTTTGCGAGGCATATTGCTTGGTGAGTTCAAGATGGGCGCGCCGGGAAAGAAAACCGCGTGCTGCAAGACCGCTCGCGGCGAATAGTCCAAGCGCCAACTGCCAAAAGTCGACGTAGTCGACCTGTTGCTCGACATAAAGCTGCCAGAAAGACTTCCCTTCCGCGTTCTGCACGACGGTAAATAATGCAAGCACGCCAGCGGTAACGAAAGAGGCACCGAGGGCCGAGCGTTCGATCCATTTCCAGATCCTCATACTCTGGAAATGCGCACGCTCTTTCTTTGAAAACCAGACCCTTTGATTCTCGACCCAGGCGTCCTTGACGAACTGAACGCCGTCCGAACCCGCCAAGCCGCCGCCTTTTACTTGCGGGAGCAGGCAATCCTGGCAAAACTCGACTGTGCGGACTGCATGCCGGATCCAATGCACCACGCCCTCCTGCCGGGACAGAAAAGCAAGCCAAACCGGCCGGGTTATTCCGGCGCTGCGCCAGAAAAAGAGCGTCCGCATGCCTTCGGCCAGGCAGCGGTACTCAAGAAAGCGGTTATCGACCGATAAAATCCGGACGCGGCCCGTCAGCGCCACCATTACCAAAGTGACCACAAGATAAACCCAGGGCCAGACCGCATTGTTACTGATCAGGTTGAAAGCAACGACGGCAATTATCGCAAGGGAATAGACGATGACGTCGGAGCCGCGAACCTTGTTGGCAAAGCTCATGGATAGACAATTCGCCGCCCGGTAGAGGCGCTCCGTAAGGTTTAGCGCCGCTACCGTCTTCGCGGGTGCAGACGCGAGCGGCTCGGATTGCGCGATGGCATCGTGTTTGTGCGCTACGTCCCAGTTATACCTGTTCGTCCGCCTCAAAATTTCCCGGATGTCGCTCTTGCCAGCCTCCGGCCGTTTGGTGGCCCCGTACGAAACCTGTGCGCTAGCAGGGTCGATGCGTATTCGCAAGCCAGGCTCCAGTGGGGCGAGCGGGGAAAGTGCGTCCTTGTAAAGCGAGTACTCATTGGGTGAATAACCGCGCTCGAACCACGCGACCTGATCGGCTGTGCCACCGGTTCCCAGCGCAGGCTTGCCATCCCAAATCGCGAACAGAATCTGCGCGTGGTCAACCATCATCGCGCCCGCGCGTGCATATTGCTCATTGCGGGGCTCGCCGTCCACCTTCCATGCATCGCCGTTCGGCACCGAAGCGATTTTTGCGCAAAGCGCCTGGCTGAACAGGTCCCTGAATTCTTTTTTCGATTCCTCCGAGCCGAAATCGCGTTCATAGTTCTCCACCGGCATCGGCAGCACGGCGATCAAGTCCGCCCCAAGCACCTCCATCGCGGTCTTGGCAATCATGCGGTCTGCGCCCTCGGCGAGAGCGGATAGTACGACGAAGGGCGACGAGCGATATTGTCTCTTCAACTTGCCGCACTCCTTTTTGAGCGCGGCGATCAATCTTTCGCTTGTTGCATTATCGAACTTCCGGTGGCCGGTTGCGCCGATAACGATGGGCACCCGCCCGCCCCAGCGCTGAGCGACATCTGCTTTGGCATTTACGGCTGTTGACGCATCCTCAGGCATGGCCCCACCTTCCCTGTCGCGGCAAATCTAGGTATTTCAGGTTTAGCACGTGCTGGGCATTACGCAAGATGCAGGCAGGCCCCGCTTTGTTGCTGGATAGAATCCGCGCTAAAAGGGAGCGATGGAAGGCTCCGGACCTTATATTCAGCTGCTCGCGCAAATGCCCGCCTTCGCGGCGTTCGATGCGGCGCAGTTGCACGCGCTTTTCCGCTTTTGCGCACTGAAAGTGCTTGCCAAGGGCGAGGCGGCCTCGATTGCTGGAGCGGGCGTGGACGAGCTCGGCATCGTCGTCTCCGGCCGCGTGGCCGCGCGCGAAGGGACTGCGTATGAGGCTGGGCGCGGCGAGGCGGTCGAGGCGGCGGCGTTCTTCACCCGGACGCCCGCGCAGGCGACCGCGATCGCGCTGCGCGAGACCGTGCTGCTAACGCTGGGCTGGGAAGAACTCGCCGGCGCGTTCCAGGCGAACCCCGATCTTATTGGCGCCGTCCTGTCCCGCATGGCAACGCAAAACATGCCGGCCCGCCCCGCGCCGCCCGCACCTTCGCGCCTGGTTGTGTGCCCGGCAGGCGTGGGCGCACGCTTGGACCATCGGGTGAAGGAAGCGCTGCTCGCTGGGCTCGAAAGTATCGCCGAAGTCAGGGTCTTGAGCCGGCAGAGTTTCGGGGCGGGCATGCCGGGTGCGCTGGCGCTGGACTCGCCTGAAATCGCGCATTGGCTCCAGGAAAAGGAACTCGAATTCGATCTCACCCTGATCGTCGCCGATGAGGCGGACCTCGATTTCGCGTTGGAAGCCATCGAGGAGGCGGACGAGGTTCTTTTCATCGCGGCCGGTAAGGCGGCGGGCCTGTCCGCGCTCGAACGGCACGCCTTGCAGGCAAGGGGCGCGCAGAATTGCCGCCTGGTATTTCTGAAGGGCGAGGGCGGCGCGGTCGAAGATGCGGCCAGATGGATCGAGCCGCGGGGCCACGGCCATGCGCAGTCGGTGGACTTCGAAGCGCCCGCCGCCGTCCAGCTTATGGGCCGGGCCATCGCCGGCAAGGGGCACGCCGCCACAGCCGCCAGTGCGGGCGTCTACGCTGCCGCGATTTTGGGCGCGCTGCAGGCCTTCGAGGAGCACGGAATGCCGGCCGTGGCGCTAGCGGCGGCGGGAAGTGCTGTCCTGCCGGCCGGCCTCTTGGCGTGCGGGAAGCTCGCGGTGGCCCGGGCGATTTTCCAGGAGCTCGCCAATCCCTTGCTGTGGAAACGCTCCTCCCGGCCGGAAGCGGGCCTGTACGATCCGGTTCCGCTCGACAATTTCCTCGTTGGCGCGCTGCAGGGGCTTGAAATCCCCGCCGCCGGCCGGCCGTTTGCCGCGGTGTCGCGCTCGCTTTCGGCGGGCGCGGCGGAGGTGCACCGCAACGGCAGGCTGCACGGCGCGGTCCGGGCAGGCATTGCCCCCCCCGGCATGCTGCCGCCTCTCATCCTTGAGGGCGGCGACGTGCTTGTCAGCGGAGAGAGCGAATCCGGCGCGCTCCTCTGCGCGGCAACAAGCCTCACGCCCTCGCCCATCCTCTCCATACACGCCGAAGCGCCGCCGCTTGGGCGCTCGCCAATGTCCTACCGCAGCTTGACGGGATCGCCCTTGTTCCGGGCGGCGCAAACCATCGACAAGCGCGTCCGCGTGGACACGGTTCTAGGCGCCGGCATTGGCAACCACGCCCGCGCCGGCGGCCTTAGGTCTTTTGCCATCCCAATGCCGGAAGGCATCGCGCCGATGGACTGGCCGCAATGGCAGGCCTTGCGTGAGATGGCCTACGAATGGACCTTGAGGGAGCTTGAGGCGCAAGCAGGCTTCGAATAATACCAGATCCGGCTGGACAGTCCCAGTCATTGCGAGCGATGCGAAGCAATCCAGGAGTAAAAAGTGCAAACGTTTATAACACGTTGCCCTGGATCGCCACGGCGCCAAAGCGCCTCGCGGCGACGAACGCTTCAAGCGGATTTGGCATAATACCAACCGCCATAGGTTTTAGCGGTTTGTTAGCCATGCCCGATAGGTTGGGCCTCCCAAATTCCGCCGTTTCCGGCGTTTGAGCACCGCGCCACGCGTTTACCTTTTGGCGCAAGCGGCGCTCATTGCAAACAGCACCGGTTCGCGCTGCCCAGCCACGCCGCCAGCCTCCCAGCGTTTGCCCCCCGCCCGGCTCCCAATCCTGCAAATAACACCATCGTAGCGCCTCCCGGCCGCGTCCTCGCCTTCCCAGGACGCCATCGTGGCCCATAGCTCCCTACCGATGCGCTAACGCCGCGCAGGGCAATCGCTTTCCCAGCCGGATGAGGTTTTCCGCCATTCCCGGTAGGCGCCTGGAGGAAGACGCGACGCGACCGCGCCCAGGCAAACCCTAGCAAGAGGCCGCCTTCTATTTGTCCTGCCAGGCGCGCGCTGGCCCTTAAAGCCCGTGGCGCAGGCATTTCCATGCAAATAGTCTTCCTTGTATACAGTGTCTGCCGCATTTTTTAAACGCTTGCAAACCCATATCTTCTGCTAATTACATTGCCGCGGGCTTGGCTTTCTTCTTCCCTCGGTGAGCTGCAAAGAAAAAGCAACTCCGGCAACGCATAAGTTGAATACGGACGAATAAGTCATTGATATTACGCGAGTAACCTATGCTTGCCGTTAACTAATTCCGCAACCTCAGGTTTGGATTCGTGGTTAACCCGCGCAACAATCTAATATTAACGGGTACTTTGGAATCATGGAATTCGACCTAAAGTGGCAAAAGATTCGCAGAAAGACGGCGGCGGAAAAGATGGCGGGTGCCGATTAACCAAGCCAAAATTAAGTATGGTACGCCCCTATGGCTATCTATCCCGGCCGCTCTACGCCAGTAAGGCAGCGACCCGGCCAACGGCCTATGGATGTCACCCCTGTCGCATCTTGCCCGCCATTATGATAGTCTTAAATCATGACAGCGCTTCCCCAACGCAAAATGACGGTCGAGGAATTCGTAGCCTGGCTCGGCACGCTGGAGGGGCCGGAGCGTTACGAGCTCGATGCCGGCGACCCTGTTGCGATGGCGCCTGGAAACGTGCAGCATGTCAGGGCGATCGGGCGTGTCTATATCGGGCTCACCGCAGCAATCGGGCGGTTGGGGCTGCCTTGCGAAGCTTTTTTGGACGGCCCCGGCGTCATTGCCGATGAAATGACCTATTATAACCCCGATGTCTCGGTGAACTGCGGAGAGCGGGTTCCAGACGATGCGGGATATCTTTCCAACCCTGTTATCATCGTCGAGGTGCTCTCGCCCTCCACCAAGCGTTTGGACAAGCACGCCAAACTGCGGGGCTATTTCCGTGTCCCCAGCATTCAGCATTATGTTGTCATCGATATTGCTGAGCGCGTGGTTTTCCATCACCGGCGCGCCGAAGGCGGGTTGATACTCACGGCGATCTTGCGGGAGGGCGATCTGGTACTCGACCCGCCAGGCCTCACCATCTCGGCCAGCGATATGTTCGGCTAGGCAAGGCACTCGCGTAAACGCCAGCTTATCCGTCATTCGATCGTGAAGCGGTTCCTCGCTGTGGGCGGGGACAGAACCGGCAGCGCCGGCGTCCCGGCGCGGCCGAAGACGATCGCGTACATCTAAGTCTCCACTACACGGCTACTTTTCAAAGAACTCCGCGGGCGTGCCGCCACTATGCCTGGCGATACGAAAGTGAATTGCGGATGGCCTAATGATGATAGCGATCCGGCGTGAACGCAACCAGAACAGGAGGGTTTTTCCACAAGTTTTCCGATAATTCAGGCGGAGCTGCGCGAATAAGTTGTACGGCTGCGCAGCGGCAAGGTCCACGCAAGCTACGTGCGAACAATACGGCAACGAAGATGGGCGCGCCCTGGAGGCATGCGGCGCGAGTTTTGCCAGTGCGGAGCAGGATGAAGTTATGAAACTTGGCCATGCGTGTACATTTCCCAACAAGCCGCGCGGCGAAACGCCCGCGCCGCCGGCGGAAAATCGAGCCCCGGCATTGCCGCGCCCGCTGGCCCGCCGCGCGCTATCCAGCCAGATAGCCGGGCGCGCTTGTCACGCTGTGCTTGCCGTCCTTCGCGCGATGGACGCCGCCAGCATCTTGCGTCTGGAGGGCTCGGTCTTAGCCCAGGCGCTCCACGCTTGGCGGCCCGGCCAAGCCAGCGCAACCGTCCCGCGTCATACCCGCCGGCCGTGCGCCGGGCCGCCTCACCCCAGCTGGCCCGTTTTCGCTTATCAGGGGCCTTCAGACTACGGTTCGGATATCTTGAACGGCAGGAATTGACCCGAGCCGGATGAACGGGAGTTTGGTATGCAGGTGGATGAAACGGCGCCATGAATTCGTTGGCGAAGCCGCGAAAGCCTGCTAGGCGCTCATACCGGCGCGTCCGTCGAGGCCACGCGAACGAGCTTTTTGTTCACGAACTCCTGGATGCCCATGTTGCCGAGCTCGCGCCCGTAACCGGAATCCTTGATGCCGCCGAAGGGCAACTCGGCATCGGACCAGTCGATGTTGTTGATGAACATCATGCCTGTGTCGACGCGGCTCGCCACACGCTTCCCGCGTGCAATGTCCTTGGTATAGACGGAGCCGCCCAATCCGAAATCGGAGTCGTTGGCGAGTGCTACGGCCTCGTCTTCGTCCTTGACGCGGAAGAACATCGCGACCGGGCCGAAGAATTCGTCTCTAAAGGCTGGGTTATCCGGCTTCACGTCCGTCAGGATCGTGGGCTCCATGAACGATCCCGGGCGATCGATACGCTTGCCGCCCAGGAGCACCTTTGCGCCATGAGAGACCGCGCTGTCGACCTGTTCGACAAGCTGCAACAGGGCCGGTTCGCTGGACAACGGACCGAGTGTCGTCTTCTCATCCATCGGGTCCCCTGGCTTGAGGGCCGCGAGTGCCGTCCGGAACTTGGCCAGGAACTCGTCCGCAAGGGGTTCGACGACGATAAATCGCTTCGCCGCGCAGCAGGTTTGGCCGGTGTTGTACATCCGTCCCCAGACGGCCCACTTGACGGCATGGTCGAGGTCGGCGTCTTCGAGAACGATAAACGCGTCGCTGCCGCCAAGCTCCATCGAGGAGATCTTGACGTTCTGTCCCGCCCGGGCCGCGACGCTTTTGCCGGCCGCGACACTACCGGTCAACGCAACGCCCTTGATTCGCGGGTCGTCGACGACGCGGTTCGACTGCTCGTGCGAGATCAAGAGATTGCTATACAAACCGGCAGGCGCGCCAGCCTCGATTAATAGCTTCTCGAAGGCGATCGCGCATTGCGGCACGATACCGGCGTGTTTTACCAGCAGGACGTTGCCCGCCATCAGATGAGGACCCGCGACCCGCGCAAGCTGGTAATAGGGGAAATTCCAGGGCTCCACGCAGAAGATCACCCCCATCGGGCTGCTCTCCATGTGGGCCTCGCCAACCGCAGGGTTGAGTTTTGTGGGCGCAAGGAAACGCTCGGCGTTCTTGGCGTAATAGGCGAGAATCCGGGAGCTGAACTCCACCTCTCCGCGGGCCTCGCCGATTTGCTCGCCCATTTCCAGGGTCATGATGCGAGCGAACTCATCGGCCCTTTCATGCAGGATCGCCGCCGCCTTGGTCAGGATGGCGGCCCGCGCGGCATAAGGCTTGTGCCGCCAGGTTTCGAAGCAAGCCTGGGCGGCTGCGATCTTGGCCTCGAATTCCTTGTCCGTGAGTTCCTTGAACGTTTTTAGTGTCTTGCCGTCATAGGGGTTGACGCTTTGGTATGTCATAGGCTTGGTCCTCTTCAAATGTCATCGCGCGGAAGCCGGCGATGCCGTCGTGTTGGCCGCTAAGCCTCGATGATCACCTTGAGCGCTTTCGACTCGGCGGCGTGCGCAAAGGTCTCGTAGGCATCGAGGATGTGGTCGAGCTTAAAGCGATGCGTAATCAGGAGCTGGGGGTCGATCTTGTGAGACCCGGCTGTCTTGAAAAGCATCGGAATGGTGACCGTATCGACCAACCGCGTAGTAATGGAAATGTTCCGGTCCCAAAGCAGCTCAAGATGGAGATCCACCTTCTTTCCATGCACACCAATATTGGCGATGACGCCGCCAGGCGCGACGATTTGCTGGCACAACTCGAAGGTGGCCGGAATGCCTACCGCTTCGATGGCGGTGTCGACGCCGCTGCCGCCGGTCATTTTCATGATCGTCTTGACGGCCTTGCCGCCCGCGCTGTTGATGACCGCGGTGGCGCCGAAGCGTTTCGCCACTTCAAGGCGATTATCGTCGAGATCGATCATGACGATCTCGGCCGGTGAATAAAACTGAGCGGTGAGCAACGCTGCGAGCCCAATCGGCCCAGACCCTACGACCGCCACGGTGTTCCCAGGCTGAACCTTGCCGTTGAGCACGCCGCATTCGAAGCCGGTGGGCAGGATATCGCTCAGCATCACGAGCGCCTCTTCATCGGCGCCGCTGGGAATGGGATAGAGGCTTGTATCCGCATAGGGGATACGGACGAATTCTGCTTGCGTACCATCGATGGTATTGCCGAGAATCCAGCCGCCTGTGGTACAGTGCGAGTACATTTGCTTGCGGCAATAATCGCATTTGCCGCATGCGGTGACACAGGAGATCAGCACCCGGTCTCCCGGCTTGAACGCCGTTACAGCCGGCCCTGCCTGGTCGACGATGCCTACGCCCTCGTGACCGAGGATGCGGCCGGGCTTGCAGGTCGCGACATCGCCCTTGAGGATATGCAGGTCCGTGCCGCAAATCGTCGTCTTCGTTACCTTGACGATTGCATCCGTGGGCGCCTCGATTTGCGGCTTTGGACGCTCCTGCAGGGCCTTCTTCGCCGGCCCAAGTAAACGAGAGCTTTCATCGCTAATATCCCTGTTTTTGTGAAACGCGTGCGAGTGGCATGGTGGGCGGCACGCGATTAATCGATAATTATGCCAGCTGATCGATAGCTATAAATATAATATTTGGCATTCGCCGGCGGTAGATACGGAATCTACTCACGCCTATCTGTCAAAAAATATTGAAGCGGCTAAGTTATCGCTGAGAACACAAACCGCCTGTACACTTTTCCTGATAGAACGTAAGCTGGCGCTACTGGTGCCGGCGCCGCCGGTACCCGATGGCCAGAAAGCTGCGAGAGCAATAAGGCTGAGTAGTTTCCGAGCCTATCTTCATGGAATGACCATCGGGTATTGTCATCCAAAGTCAGGTGAAAGCGCTCGATGGCAAGTTTTCTTGCATTTTCCCTGGCTCATATCCACCCGAGGCGTGCCATGCAAAAAGCCCTTTGCCCGGTTCCGCCTCGTCCTGAAAGAGGACCGAATGGAAAACGTAGACACAGCCGTCGCTGTCTTTGCAGACCACCAGGCAGCCGAAGCAGCCGTCAAAAAGCTAGCCGAAGCCAAGTTTGAGATGAAGAACCTCAGCATTGTTGGGCAAGGATATCATACGGACGAAAAGGTAGTCGGTTTTTACAACGCCGGCGACCGGATCAAGTTTTGGGGCACAAGGGGCGCCTTCTGGGGTGGTTTCTGGGGCTTGCTCTTGGGCGGCGTTTTCTTGATGACGCCCGTTGGAGGGTCCGTCGTCGTGCTTGGATATCTTGGCACCATCGTGATCGCCGGCCTTGAGAACGCAATTCTAGTGGGCGGATTAACTGCGCTTGGGGCGGCGCTTTACAGTATTGGCATCCCGAAGAACAGCGTGCTCGAATACGAGGCCGCCTTGAAAGCCGACAACTTCCTGGTTATGGCGCACGGCACGGCCGAGGAAGTGGCGAGGGCCAAGTCAATCCTAAGTACATCCAACCCCTCACGCCTTGACTTACATTCCGGCGTCAAAGCGGTTGAGCCTACGGATCATCCCGCCCACGCAAGTGTTTGAATAATAGAGGCGGCCTCGCTCTGAACTCACCGGAGGTCTCGATTCGGCGCTTCCGGGGATTGAGGCCTATCTGTCTCGTTTGGAGGTCTGATGCCCAGCATCGGGGTGAGGTGACATGGCCAATCAGCCCTCCGCTATAAGCGCATTACCCGCCGGGCCGCTGAGCCCCGGCAACGGCGGGCTGCCGGACGGCCTGACGAGCGATGAGGCCCGGGGCCGGCTGGAGAAGTTCGGCCCAAACGCGGTGCCGGATACAAGCATGCAGCCTTTGCGCATGGCGCTCGAAAAATTCTGGGCGCCCGTTCCCTGGATGCTTGAGGCTGCAATCGTGCTCGAACTGGTGCTCGGCAAATATGTCGAGGCCGCGATCATCGCCGCTCTCCTGGTGTTCAACGCTGCGCTTGGATTGCTCCAGGAGAGCCGCGCCCAGGCAACCCTCGCTGCGCTGAAGTCGCGGCTCGCGCTGAGCGCATCCGTCCGGCGTGACGGTGCGTGGAAAACCGTACCCGCGGCCGGGCTCGTGCCGGGCGATACCGTGAAGCTCTCACTCGGCGCGGTGGTTGCGGCGGATGTGCGCCTCACCGGGGGAGAAGTCCTGCTCGACCAATCCATGCTCACCGGGGAATCTGTCCCGATCGAAGCGGGCTCAGGCGTGCAGACCTACGCCGGGGCGCTGGTCCGGCGCGGCGAGGCGGTGGCGGAAGTTACCGCGACCGGAGCGCGCACCAAGTTCGGCCGCACCGCCGAGCTCGTCCGCACCGCCCATGCCGCAAGTTCCCAACAGAAGGCGGTTCTGCGCGTGGTGCGCAATCTCGCCGCGTTCAACGGCGCCGTCATCGCGGCCCTCGTGGCCTATGCAACCTTTCTCGAAATGCCGCTCGCCGAGGTCGTGCCCCTGGTCCTGACGGCGGTCCTCGCGTCGATACCGGTTGCGCTACCCGCTACCTTCACTCTTGCCTCAGCGCTCGGCGCGCGCGCCTTGGCAAAGCGCGGTGTCCTGCCGACCCGCCTCTCCGCTGTCGATGAAGCGGCCTCGATTACTACCTTGTGCGCCGACAAGACCGGCACGCTGACCCAGAACGCACTGACGGTGACGACGGTCCAGCCTATGCCTGGTTTTGACGAAGCGCACATCCTGGCGCTGGCCGCCCTGGCAAGCTCGGATGGCGGGCAAGACCCGGTCGACGGAGCAATCCGCCTGGCCGCCGCGAGCAAGGCCGTCACCGGCGCGCCGGAACTCATCGAATTTACTGCCTTCGATCCCGCGAAAAAGTTGTCTGAGGCGACGGCAACAGGTTCGCCGGGAAGCCCTCAACGCATCGTGAAAGGCGCCTTTACAGCGGTCGCCGGCCTCGCCCAGCCGTCATCGGGCGCGACGGCGGCGGCGAATGCGCTCGAAGGAAAGGGCTTCAGAGTTTTGGCGGTCGCGGCCGGGCCGCCGAATGCAATGAAGCTCGCCGGGCTGATAGCGCTCAGCGACGCGCCGCGCGCGGACTCGGCGGCGCTCATCGCGGAATTGTACGGGTTAGGCGTGCGCACCGTGATGGTGACAGGAGATGCGCCGGCAACCGCAGCTATCGTGGCGAAGGCGGTAGGGCTCAATGGCGCCATCTGTCCGCCGGGGCCGATCCCAGACGCTGTCCGCCCTGAGCAGTTTGCGGTCTTCGCCGGTGTATTGCCGGAGGACAAGTACAAGCTCGTCAAGGCGTTCCAGTCGGGCGGCCATATCGTCGGGATGTGCGGCGATGGTGCCAACGATGCGCCGGCGCTGCGCCAGGCGCAGATGGGAATTGCGGTCTCGACGGCGACCGATGTCGCCAAATCGGCCGCAGGCATGGTGCTGACGGAACCCGGCCTTGCCGGCATCGTTGCTGCGGTCAAGGAAGGCCGGGTGATATTCCAGCGCATCCTCACCTATACGCTGAACTCCATCATCAAGAAGATCGTGACGGTGCTCTTCCTGATCGCCGGCCTGATTATGACGGGGCAGGCAATTCTGACCCCGCTACTGATGGTCATTGTGATGGTCGCCGGCGATTTCCTGGCGATGTCGCTGACGACGGACAACGTGCAACCGTCTCCGATGCCAAATACCTGGCGCATCGGCAGCTTGACAATGGCCGGCGCGGTCATGGGGGTCTGCCTGCTGGCCTTTTGTAGCGGTGTCCTGGCCGTTGGCAAATTTGATATGGGCCTCGGCATCGAAGCACTTAGGAGCCTGGCATTTATAGCCTTAGTGTTCGGGAGCCAGGCGACCATCTATGCCATTCGTCAACGCCGGCACTTGTGGGGCTCCCGTCCGAGCCTCTGGCTCGCCGTGTCGTCTCTGGCGGATATCGCTATCGCCTCAATATTGGCCATCGGCGGCATCGCCATGACGCCTCTGCCGGCCTTGGTAATCGCGGGCACACTTGCTGCGGCGGCTGGCTTCGCATTCGTCTTGGACATGGTGAAGGTTCCTGTATTCGCTCGTCTCGGCATCGTTTAGGATGGCGCCTCTCGATGTGCCAACGCGACAGAAAAGCGACGGAACGCTATGTGTAGCCAACTTCGTCAAAAGGATAAATTTTTGGGTGCGGGAAGGAGACGAGGTCAACGCCCTCTTTGAAATTCCGCACCTTAGGTAGTTTCCGGGCCTAGCGCGGAAAGCTGCGGCACAATATATTAGGTTACCACGTCTCTCTGCCGATCCTAGCGCTTGATCGAGAGTACGAAAGCCGGTGAATGAAATGACAAATTCCGCTTCTGTTTCTAATCTTACGCTCGAGTTCGATAATTTTCTATTTGCGCGAATTGAGAAGAATAGCGAGGAAGCCCCGCTCAGCGTGCTTTCAGTGCTTGCCCGGCTGGGCGTCGATCCTTGGGAAGAGGCGGCCAGATTGGCACAATTGCCGCGCCTCGCCGCGGCTAAGAGACTGGCCTCGATGATTGCTGCCATACCTGGCGCCCCATCGGCCTACTTCGATGCCGGGACGGTTTCCGAACGCTTGATATCCCTTTTGCCGGCCCGGCCTGCTGTCACGGCCCTGCCTCGCCTTGAAGCCAGCGTTCGTTCGCGGAGCACGTCATGGTTCGCCGTCTTGCTAATCCTGGCGGCCCTCCTTCTTGTTATCAAATTCATCGCAGCAAACCACTAGCCACCCACACCGGCAGGCGAAGCGAACGCTTCTTTAACCGGAGCGAAATCCGTATCTGTTTTGCGCGGCACTCAATTCTTGATGCGCAGGCGCCAACGAAGCTCACCGCTTTGAACGCCCTTTGGCAAATAGCAACTTCCACCTGTGCACGTAAAGCCGCCAAGCGGACTGCATTGCGAGCTTTGACGTCCTGAGCCATTGCGGGGAGCGCGATCACGGCGGCAAGTGCGGTAGCGAGCGTTAGCTTACGTAGCATAATCTAAACTCCTGAAATTATTGCTCATGAACGTAATCTGTGCACGAGGAACAGCGCTGCTTAGACTCGGAAAGTACCAAGTCCATGATTATTATAAGCGTGGACTTGAGCGATAGCAGGCAAAAGCAGCCGGCACAGAATGAGTATATTCCGAACCTTTTTTATTGGCTTCGCGAGGACTACATCTTTGATAGTATATCGTCACATGCATTAAACCGGTATCGCCGATGCGGATTGCAGCAAACAATCCATTCGTTGAACCGGCGCTTGGTCCGCGGTCCCTAACGTGCCGCCGGCTTGTACCTCTAATGCAAGGAGATCGCTATGGACACCACCACACTTTTGCTGATCGTCGTCGTGATATTGTTGATTGGCGGCGGCGGCTATTATGGCCGGAGGCGCTGGTTCTAAAGCGTTCTCAATCCGGCTTGAGCCGCAGACCGTCATACCCGCGCATAGGGGTATCCATTTAATAGCTTACTCTGCCTGTGCAAATATGGATTCCCGCCTTCGCGGGAATGACGACCGGCGACTCGGCTTTGAATGAAACTGCTTAGCGTGCCGGCACGTTCAACATGCTTCGCCGATATTGGGGGACCGGCCGATATAGCCGCTCCTCCAGAGCGGTACATCAAGGAGAAACCCATGGCCGAAAATAAGCAACCCGGCATCCCGCAAGAGATCCGCGACCTCACGGTTCAAAACATCGGCCAAGCTCAAGCGGCCTATAATCAGCTCATGGACGCGGCGAACAAAGCCCAGGAGATGATGAAAGCGATGATCCCATCGAATCCGATGATGGCTGGAATAACCGAGGCTCAGGAGCGGGCGATGCGGTTTACCCAGCAGAATCTCGATGCTGGTTTCGCATTGGCCAACGAGCTTGCCAAGGCAAAGGACCTGCAAGAGGCGCTGCAAATCCAAAGCAGGCATGCGCAATTGCAGATGCAGGCCTATGCGCTTCAGGCACAGGAGCTTGGCGCCATGGTGAGTGCGGCAGTCCAGAAGGGGAAGCAGGGAAGCTGACCCGGGCCGATCGCCGCGCGCGGCTTCCTTCGAGCATTTGAATCGAAACGCTCCGATCGTCAGGGAACGGAACGATAAAGCGCGTGTTTCAGAAATACCTGCAACAAAGGGAGACGATACATGGCCAAGGAACCATCTCACGAGCAACATCCGGCGCATAGCCATCATATGAAGGCGGCTGAGCATCACGAGCAGGCTGCGAAACACCACAAGGAAGCAGCCGCGCAATACGCGTCAGGTCATCACGAAATGGCGGCGCAACACGCGCATACCGCTCATGCCCATACGCTTCTTGCAACTCATCACGCAGACGAAGCCGCAAAGGCTCACGTTACGCATGGCCACAAGAAGAGTGCGTAGCGGCATCCAGCCAGGATGGGCATAACCATCTCCCGCGCCTCGGGGATGTTTAGAAACCCCGCTGGCGTGACGATGGCTATTCCCGCCCTCTCACACGAGATCCGGTTGAGTAGTTCGGCGGAGTCCCCCCTCATCCTGTCCTTCTCCGCGCCAGCTCGCCTTGGCGAGCTGGCATCTTTTGCTGCCGCATCCGCAAGCGGATGCGGCCACACTGAGACGCAAGCTCGCCAAGGCGAGCTTGCGGGGAGAGAGACAGAGTGAGGGGGTCTTCGTGAACTATTCAACCGGATTCCGTATCATTGGGCTTTGACAGCCCGCAGGTCTTCATTCGAGAGTTCGAGATCGCGGATGACGGCAGTCAGCTCGCCGCGAACCAAATCCGCATCGAGGTGATGATGCGATCCGGTCAACGGCAGCTCCGCGACCCGGGCCTCGCGATGGATCGTCAGAAGCCCGTGTCCCTCGCCGCGATGCTGGGTCTGCGTGTCGAAATGGCAGCCGCGTTCCGAAAGCCATTGCCGGAATGTGCCGATCTCCATCGATAGCCTCCGTGTTCTTCTCAGCGTTTGAGACCCGCACTGTCCAGGGGTGACGCGCGTTCGCCCACGTCGAGCACTTCGCCGCTTTCTGCGATGCCGGAGAGCAGCACATCGTCCGCTTACGCTCAGTGCGCAAATTTTGTTGGACTAGACGGAGCCAATTTCCGGCGTGGCCCGCTGACGGATCTGAAAGCAGGCAAATTTATCTAACAAAATATTTAGTGCAGCTTCGCGTGCTTTGGGAAGACGCAAGCGCCAGGTACTTTTAAGGTAATAGCTGGGACTGAGGCAACGAATCCACCTTCAACTTCGCCGCTTGGTCAATGGCGATAGCCCTCAGCTCTTCTGGATGACTGATAAAGCCGGCAAGCTTCTTGAGCCAGCCACTGACACCGCCCTCCCGGGAAAGGACGAGTTCGGGCCACGCCTCCGCTTGCTTGCGGAAATTCTCAAGTAGATTCTGCGCCTGAATCGCTTCTCCCAACCATGCGTAGAGCATTACTGCACTTTCCATTTCTGGAACGCAATAAAGCCAATGGAGTGTTTTTTGTGCCGTCGATATCGCTGCCACAACTTGAGTCACGTGAATATCCCCGCTTACGGGGAGAAGGCTGGATGTGAGGAGGCGCTCGCATGCCTCGCGAAAGTTCTGCTCATGGAACTGCACCTTGAGGCGTTGCGGCGCCAGAGAACGCGGCGATAGCAAGTCCTGCGGGAAAGTAAAGGACAAGCCCGGGAACGGCCGGCACAGACATTGCACAAAAAGTATAGGCAGATAGGTTTCGTTGCTCTCGTCGCGATCCAAGGCGATCCCCTGCACCAGCGGCCCAACCCTGCGAGCCAAAAGCATAGGCTTATAGATCGCAAATTGCAGTGCAAGTGATTGCCAATCGCGTGTAATCGACCGCTTAAGTGCGGGTGTGAGTTTCATTATGGTCCAACTGCTGTAACTCCTTGCGTACCTGCCGGCGCCTCTTGTAAAATCCGCTGTTGGCGGGGCAGGGGTGGGAGGCTCTGCCGGGTGAACTTGTAATCGAATACTTCCCGAGTGGCGCCCGGCCACCAGCCCTCATCGAACACATCTAAGCGCGCGCTTCCTGGTGTTCCATAGGGAACTTGCTGTCCACCTATATATGACTTTTCAGCCAACAGCCCCCGATTTCCGAACATTAGTTGATAACGTTCAAGCAGCGCTTTAGCATAGCTGTGTTTCAGCGTGCCCTGGACAGGTCCGCCGCCAGCCGCTGGTAATCCATTTCTCAGTCCCCGGGCTTCGGCTCGTGTTGCGATCTCCTCAACAAGCTGCGCATTTGTCAGTTGCTGCCAGCCTCGACGGTATAAGGGCACTGATTTGCGCGCTACTCTGATAGACTGGAGCTTCCGCGGCTATAGCCCCCGCCGTCATAAGCATCATAGTGGTTGCTGGATACCTAGCTGCGAACCACAATCCCGCCTCAGGCGCGAGTTCCCAGGCTACAGGCGCCAAAACAATTGCATTCGTTATCTGAGCCAACTGCTGCTGCTGAGCTTCTGGCATGGGGTAGTGACCCCTTAAGTCAATGCCCTGACACCCCGCATCGCAGGCTTGGCCCATCCAATTTTCGTAGGACGCTCTTGATTCGAATTGAAATCCTTCACGCCCATCCGGATCGATGAATTCCAGGGGGTTTTGATAGGCATAGGCGAAGGTATTTAGGTTTCGTGGATCGAACCGATTGCCAGCCGGCTTGGTATTGAAATTCTTCCCCAGCGCCGGATCCGGGTTCTCCCACACGCTCGTGCGCGGATCGTAATACCGTGCGCCGTAGTAATAGAGCTTGGTCTCCTCGTCGAACTCCTGGCCGGTGAAGCGGTAGGGAACGCGGGTATCGTCGGAGACCTCGTCGACCCAGGTCTCGCCGAAGGGGAAGTATTCGAGGTGCTGGTAGACTTCGCCCGTGGTGTCGGTGGCAAAGCCCGTCGAGCCAAGATGATCCGGGTGGTAGAAGTATTGGTAGACCTCGGTGAGGTTCTTGGCCCCCGTGCCGTAGCCCTCTCCGCTGGGGAACTGCTCGAGCTTGGTCGCTATGCGTGTGCCGCCCGCGAAGATCTGCTTCGAGTTCCGGCCCAAAGCCGCGACGTACCACGGATTGATGTAGAGCGTCTCGCCGCCCGCGCCCTTCTGGACGACGCGGTTGGTGCCATCGTCGTATTTGAAGGTGGTCGGCTGCGCGGAGCTGTCGGTCACCGACTGCATGCGGTTGTCTTCGTCCCAGACGATGACGCGGTTCTGCTTGCTGTCCGTCGCGTTCCAGCCGGTCTGGTTGCCGTCGAGGTCGTAGAGGAAAGCGTGGTTGTTCGTTGCCGAGCGCGACATGCTCGCGCGCCTCGAATTTATCGGGGCGCCTGACGCGCCCGTCAGTTCGTAAAGATCGTCATGACGATCAATACCCAGCGGCCGAGATTTTCATGGGGCCAAGCCGGGGAGGACTCATTCAAGCAACCTTAAACTCTTGAAGGCCTTTGGGCCAAAGAATCGTGTAAGCACTACCGGCGAGCTCGCGATATGCAACACGGACGTGCATCCAAAAATCGTGTGTGCCAATTACAGACTTTACCACTTTAAAGGTTTTCTCGGGATCATCTGTACGGATAAAGATGTTCATCTCTCCTGAGCCAGCATCATGGCCATCGACATCGCCCACGTCGTCAAGTTTCTCGATGATGGCATCCTCGATTTCGATAAGAGTATCGTAATCTTTAATCGAAGACGCGGGCCACTGAAGAACAAGCTGATATTTCATGAGTCCTCACTAGTAAGGAGGCGGTTTAAGCCCCTTCTCGATTTGCTTCTGAATATAAAACTTTTGTCCCTCTTCCGAGCCAATGGGTAACATTTCGTGAAGATAGCGCTCCAGTCTGAGCATATCCTCCTTTGTACCTTCAGCAAGGATCTTTAGACGTCCGCCTGCGAGTTCTTCTTTCGTGTATCGTGCGGCGTAAGAGCCCTTCGGCGTCCAGATGCCAAATTTTCGATGTTCACCAGCTGGTCCCACTTTCTGATATAGGTATGTTAGGTCTTTTGAAACATCTCTCGTCGTACCCTCTACGGTTGCCTTCGCCACATCTTCCGCAGCCGTTTTCCCAATTTGCTTGACCCCGGCTTTTACGCCACCCTTTACAACCCCCTCGGCTACCGCCGTTCCACCAAGTGAGACGACACTTAGGGCGATGTCACCGGTGCCGACCACAGCGTGGAAGGTGGCCCACCCGTACCTACCTTCATTCCAGTTCCTTCTTGCGTCAAGGTAATTGCTGCCGGGAACGAAACCAACGGCAAAATCCCCTATTCGATCCATGTCTGCCCGTACCCGTTCCGGATCGTAACGCGGGTCTATGATATGGCAGCCGTCTTCTTGTGTGCACAACCCATCTGGATCAATAATTATGATAGGGTTCTGACGAGCATAAGCATAGAGATTTATATTGCTTGGTTGAAAGACGCCATGTCCTGCTTTTGCTTTCAGGTAACTCCCAATGATCGGATCCGGGTTCTGCCACACGGAGGTACGCGGATCGAAATAGCGTGCCCCGTAGTAATAAGGCCTTGTCTCCGGGTCCCATTCCTGGCCGGTGAAGCGGTAGGGGACGCGGGTATCGTCGGAGACCTCGTCGACCCAGGTTTCGCCGAAGGGGAAGTATTCGAGGTGCTGGTAGACCTCGCCCGTGGTGTCGGTGGCAAAGCCCGTCGAGCCAAGATGATCCGGGTGGTAGAAGTATTGGTAGACCTCGGTGAGGTTCTTGGCCCCCGTGCCATAGCCCTCGCCGCTCGGGAACTGCTCGAGCTTGGTCGCGATGCGCGCCGTGCCGGCGAAGATCTGCTTCGAGTTCCGGCCCAAAGCCGCCACATACCACGGGTTGATATAGAGCGTCTCGCCGCCCGCGCCCTTCTTGACCACGCGGTTGGTGCCGTCGTCGTATTTGAAGGTCGTCGGCTGCCCAGAGCTGTCCGTGACCGACTGCATGCGGTTGTCTTCGTCCCAGACGATGACCCGGTTCTGCGCGCTATCCGTCGCCTTCCAGCCGGTCTGGTTGCCGTTCAGGTCGTACTGGAAGAGGTGGTCGCCGATCTGGCTTGCCGCGTGCGGCCGCCCCGGGCAGGGGGATAAGTGTAGGCCGAGTCGTAGGTGAGCGGCAGGTTCGGCGTCTTGCTGCCGTTCGAGAGCAGGTTGAACGCGGTCTGCGTCTTGTGCGTGATGTTGTGGATGCCGTCGTAGGACATCGCGAGGGTAAACTTCTGCACCGGCACGTTGGGCTTGGTGAAGGCGCCGGTGGCGCTCGTCAGCTCGTAGAGGTTGTCGTAGCCGAAGGTGTAGGCCGTGGTGCCGCCATAGAGCGCGGTGCCCGCGGGGATCGCGGCCGAATTGCCAAGCGAGAGAATGTTGCCCACGGCGTCGTAGCCGTAGGACATGTTCATGAAGGTGCGCGCCGACTTGGTCTTGGCGGCGAGCCCGGCGAGCCGCCGGTTGTCCGGTCTGTAAGTGTAATCGGTGGCCGTGCCGTTGCCCAAGGCCACGTGCTCGTTGGAAGTTATCCAAGTTCTTTGCTTTTCCAGGTCCTCCGACAGCTATTAACTCGCCTTTGGGCCCGATAACATCGATGTCTGTCTTTCCTCGCGTCGTTTTTATTTCTTCGTTTGACACAGCCCCACCAACGAGGGCGGCGACTATTTGTTCCCGGCTCTTTCCAAGCTGCTGCGCCGCCGTACCGCTGGGTGCCCCTTTGCTTGCACGGAGATTATCCAGTGCACTCTGGATCTCAATGCCAGTCTTACCCGCCAGGCGCATGGAGGCAACAAGATTCTGCTCTTCCTCATTGTGCACCTCAACGGCAACGGTTGGCACCAGCGCCATGCTGTCCCTGATACCCTGCTGGATCTCCAGAATCCGGTGGGGATCAAACTCGTATACCATAGCAGCCGTCCACGCCCCTCCCAGTGCAACTGACCCGCCTGCAGCTGCACATACGCCACTCGCCACGCAAGCGGCAATAGGCCCCTTGCTCCCCTGCTTCAAAGCTTGGGCGGCACCTTCTTTCGCAATGTCGGCAGCTGCCTCTCCGATCACCCATGGTTCTTCTGAGAGTTGTCCAGTCGGATCCGTATATTTCAGCGGATTCTGACGTACATAGCCCATTAACGCCAAGTCTTGAGGCGAAGTAAGTCCCCCTCTTAAGTGCTTACTAAGCGCGGGGTCTGGGCTTTGCCACACGGATGTTCTAGGATCGTAATACCTCGCCCCGTAGTAATAGAGCTTGGTCTCCTCGTCGAGTTCCTGGCCGGTGAAGCGGTAGGGGACGCGGGTGTCGTCGGAGACCTCGTCGACCCAGGTTTCGCCGAAGGGGAAATATTCCAGGTGCTGGTAGACCTCGCCCGTGGCGTCGGTGGCGAAGCCGGTCGAGCCAAGATGATCGGGGTGGTAGAAGTACTGGTAGACCTCGGTGAGGTTCTTCGCCCCCGTGCCGTAACCCTCGCCGGAGGGGAACTGCTCGAGCTTGGTGGCGATGCGGGTTGGCCCTGCGAAGACCTGCTTCGAGTTCCGGCCCAAGGCCGCGACGTACCACGGGTTGATATAGAGCGTCTCGCCGCCCGCGCCCTTCTGGACGACGCGGTTGGTGCCATCGTCGTATTTGAAGGTGGTCGGCTGCGCGGAGCTGTCGGTCACCGACTGCATGCGGTTGTCTTCGTCCCAGACGATGACCCGGTTCTGCGCTGTTAAGCTGCGATCCGTGGGACGCGGATGACGCTCGGCCTGGGCTGCTGCTTCGCTGCGCGCAGGAGTATCTCCCGACCACGGCTATTTAGACTCTGGAATATCCATTATAATCGGCTTTTCCGGCACAAGGTATTTGCCATTCTTCAAATGAATAACTTGACCGTTAAAGGATTGATAATTCAGCTCATCGGAACTCGCGGCTCTATTCTCACCCATTATGCGAAAATTGGCGTCTGCAACAACAATTCCCGTATAATCCGCATAGATTGTGCAGTGATTAACTGCAGATTCTGCGTTAGCATCACAAAGGAAAAAATTGCCGCCCTTGATGCCTCCGGCCCAAACGGCTCGCTCCGGCACATCCTTGGGCCGGGGAGGCGCTTCTGCGTCCTTGCTGAAATCATGGGTGTCTAGAAAATAAAGCGCATACCCAATACCGAGGATCAGAATGAAAAGAACTGATAGCAGGGTGCTGCTTACAAGGATACGGGCACTCATTGTGTACTCGCTAATTTGTGTGGAGTTCGGACATACAAACAAGACAGGCGCACCAGATGGTGCATGTGATAATACTTAGGCTTGCTGCCCATATTGGTTTTCCTGATTACTCCGACATCTCCGCGGTTACAAGATGCTCTACCATTTTGCCGAGTTCGAACCGGCGACTGAAACGCTAGTTCAGGTTGCGAGACGCGCGCCCGAAGCGGGCGGATGCACGGTAGCTGCCGGTGATGATTGGCCAGCGCGTTATGCCGGCTCCGGTCACACCAGCTAGACAGGGAAGCCCATCCGTGGCGGTGGGTGCACCCGCTTCGATATTCGCCGCGGCGTAGGTCTTGATGTTCTCGCTCGTGAAACCCGTGACGTGCTGCTGCCGTGTATGGACGCGTTTGCCGCCCAGATAGGCGTGATCAATCTGCACGTTGCCTTTGAACTTATAGCTCTGGTTGCGCTGGTGCATGGCCTCGATGAGCGTCTGCTTAATCAACCAGGCCGCGTCCCATTTGACGTCCGGTTGGCGGGCAAGTTCAAGCGCGGCAACGTCATTCTTGCTCTGCATGAGCAAGTAGTTGGCGAGGAACCATTTGACAAGCGGTGCGCGCGATTTATGGACGATGGTTCCGGACTTGACCAGGGATTGGATAGGGCGGATCGAGCAACAGAAAACCTGCTGCGCCGTAGCATCACCGTATTTGCGATTCCCGCATTTCGGGTATGCGAAGCCCTTCGGCCAGCGCATTCTGATCGATGGGGCATGACAGTATTCTTCGCATCTATAACGGGCGTTGAATTCCGCGAGGTCAAGCCTTTTTTGAAACTGCACCGGAATGCGCTTTATGTTAGCCTCCCTGCCCTGCCGTGTTCTCCTTATGTCGTAACGTACTGGCGTCGTTCGGAGGACATGGCGGAGTAATCAGGTTAGTTTTGACCACCATTGCCATTTTGGGGGCTTCCCGGGGCATTTTGGGGAGAGCTCTTGGGGCCACTAGAAGAAGAGTTTCTCGATAGGGACTTTGGACCAAGAACGTAGCCTCCTCCCCTAATGGTGATATCAGGCCCTTGATTAAACGCTTCTGTGCCGAATCCAAAGCAGTTGTTGCTGCCTATAGAATAGGGGTTCTTGGGGGCGTCGCTCATCACATCCGCCCGCTGATTTTCAGCATAAGCGGATACAGCTTTGTAATCCGTCCTGTTTATCTGGTATATGATATCGCTTCCCTGCCCACTTGATGCGGACAACTTCTGAAGCAGGGATCCAACGGATGAAGTTATCATGTTTCCAGATTTGTCATAAGAAATCGTATTGGCCGGAAATGCCTGCGACTTAACCATTCCATATTTCGAGTGTTCATATAGCCCAAACTCATAATAGGTGGCAGATCCATCTGTTGGATTGACAGCCACTACACCCGCATGCCCAAGGGGCAAGTGAAGGCCTTTCCATTCAACACGGTATTGCGGGTAAGAGAGCAAAATTGCATCTGTGCCACTTGTATCCACCGCATTCAATGGGTTATTTCCTACATACGTGTACATACCCAGATTCTGTGGATTGAACGCACCGCCCATTCCCGTCCCAGTAAGATGGGAACGCCAGTTCGTTGCGAGGGCAGGTGTAATCTGCTTAGCCTTGCCCGCGCCTAGGTATTTCGCCAGTACCGGGTCGGGGTTCTCCCAAGCACTCGTCCGTGGATCGTAATACCGTGCCCCGAAGTAATAGAGCTTGGTCTCTTCGTCGAGCTCCTGCCCGGTGAACCTGTACGGCACGCGGGTATCGTCGGAGACTTCGTCGACCCAGGTCTCGCCGAAGGGGAAGTATTCCAGGTGCTGGTAGACCTCGCCCGTGGCGTCGGTGGCAAAGCCCGTCGAGCCCAGGTGATCGGGGTGATAGAAGTATTGGTAGACCTCGGTCAGGTTCTTCGCCCCCGTGCCGTAGCCTTCGCCGCTAGGGAACTGCTCAAGCTTGGTCACGATGCGCGTCGTGCCCGCGAAGATCTGCTTCGAGTTCCGCCCCAAGGCCGCGACGTACCACGGATTGATGTAGAGCGTCTCGCCGCCGGCGCCCTTCTTGACGACGCGGTTGGTATCGTCATCGTATTTGAACGTCGTCGGCTGCGCGGAGCTGTCGGTCACCGACTGCATGCGGTTGTCTTCGTCCCAGACGATGACCCGGTTCTGCTTGCTGTCGGTAGCGGTCCAGCCTGCCTGGTTGCCGTCGAGGTCGTACTGGAAGAGGTGGTCGCCGACCTGGGTTGCTGCATGCGGCAGGCTGCCGCCGTAAGCGTAGGCCCAATCGTAGGTCAGCGGCACATTCGGCGTCTTGCTGCCGTTCGACAGCAGGTTGAACGCGGTTTGCGTCTTGTGCGTGATGTTGTGGATGCCGTCGTAGGACATCGCCAGCGTGTACTTCTGCACCGGCACGTTGGGCTTGGTGAAGGCCCCGGCCGCGCTCGTCAGTTCGTAGAGATTGTCGTAGCCGAAGCTGTAGGCCGTGGTGCCGCCGTAAAGTGCGGTGCCCGCGGGGATCGCCGCCGAGTTGCCAAGCGAGAGAATGTTGCCCACGGCGTCGTAGCCGTAGGACATGTTCATGAAGGTGCGCGCCGACTTGGTCTTGGCCAGGAGGCCCGTAAGCCGCCGGTTGAGCGGGTTATAGGCGTAGCTTGTGGCCGTGCCGTTGCCAAGCGCCACCTGCTCGCGGGCCTCGAACTTGTCGTAGCCGATGAAGTTGAGATAGGGGTAGGAAAGCGCCTGCTTCTGGCCGCTGATCGCCTTGATGAGCCCGCCGCTATCGTAGTTGAAGCTCACCACCTCGCCGTCCGGGTAGGTCAGGTGCTGGATGCGGTTCCAGGTGTCGTAAGTATAAAGCGTGGTGAACACCGGGTTCGGGCCGGTGACAGTGGTCTGGGCAGGCGTCCGCACCTCCTTCACCACCTCGCCCAAGGGCCCTGCGCAGGGATTTGGATTGTAGCGAACGGACGGCTTCGCGGGCTGTCATCGGCGGCTCACCAAGCCTGTTCGCTTTTCACATTCTTAGTTCCAAATTATTGGAGGAGAACCAGCAGCATACATTTCCATGGCTTCGGGGCTGTTAAAATCCTCTTCATTTAATCCTACAAGAAGCGACATGCCTCCAAAAAAGACGATGCGAATAGACCTTTCGTCGGCTTTGACACCGGATACCAACTTTCCAATCACGCATTCTATCCCGTCACTGGTTCCAACGAGCTTGTATCTATTATTGATATTAAGGATGGTTCCATCGCTGAATTTCAATTGCAAATAATCATGCAGCTTTGTGGCCTGCACCGCTGTCAGGCCAATAAGTCTTTCTAGGGGGTTATTAGCGCTGCTCATCAGTCTATAGGATAGTGTCCTTGCGTGTTTGGTAAAGTGCGTCCCGAGTAAGGATCAACGGCCTGTTTGTTTTGATTTTGATATCTAATGTATCCTTTTGGATAACCAGGGCTAGCCCCCCTCGGTGGAGTTGGGTCCATAATCCGCATAGTGTCAACTTGTTTGTTTGCACCACCTGTGCCCCCGGTGAAAGCGGCACCAGTTTGTTTGCCGGCCGGGTTGATAACAGGGGTTGGGCCTGTGGCTCCTTTGGGAACCGGAAAAGCCGTTCCGCCTGGCGTCACAACAAAATTTGTTCCTTGTGGCTGCTCCGCCGGCGCAGGCAAAGCTTTGCGTGCGAGTGGCGCGGGCAGCGCAGGAACCATGGGTGGCGCTCTATCCAGCCTCAAAAGCCCACCCGCAAAACTCGACTGGGCTATGGACAGCGCCGTTCCAAAGTCCATAGCCCCAAGCGAGCCCTGCGTTTCAATAACGTGTCGGTTTGCTATTATTTGGTTCCACGCCAGGTATTCCTCACGAGAAATTTCACCCCTCTGATACTCGTTGCTGACGGCAATCGAGTCAGCCTCATACCTGCCTTCGGGCGTGCTATCATCGATCCACTTGCCATCTGGATCAGTCAGAACTGCAGGATTTTGATGGGCATAGCCAAAGCCGCTCAGATTCCTTGGCTCGAAAGCTCCGCCCAACCCCGTGCCAGCCAAGTGGCTGCGCCAATTGGTTGGAAGGCCAGGAATGGTGAAGTTAGGTTTTGTGATGCTAAGATATTTCCCGAGCGCCGGATCGGGATTCTGCCAAGCACTCGTCCTCGGATCATAATACCGTGCCCCGTAGTAATAGAGCTTCGTCTCTTCGTCGAGCTCCT
>CAWAVJ010000018.1:0-9722 GCA_963785355.1 uncultured Alphaproteobacteria bacterium | reverse complement strand
ATCATCTGCCTGGTTCTGGAAGGTGCACGTCGGGGAGCCCATCGTGTTCAACCCGCGGTCGCCGGCGGCCACATTTATGTTCCGACCATGGCGGGAAACTTGTACCGCTTCGATACGGGCGACAAACGCGACACGGGCTGGCTCATGTGGGGCGCGAGCGGCTCACATAATGGGCTGCCTTAATAGTTTATAATTCTAACTTCCCACCCATGAAGTTACTAACGAAACGTTCCTGCCTGGTCGCGATGGCGTTCCTTGCTCCGGCGTGTCTCACGCTTGCGGAATCCATGATGCGAAGCTCTTTTCCGAAATGCGCTGGCGTGAGATCGGGCCGTATCGCGGCGGCCGCACTCGTGCTACCGCCGGCGTTCCCAGCCAGCCGAATGTTTTCTACATCGGGGTAGTCAACGGGGGAGTCTGGAAGACGAACGATTTCGGCCGCACTTGGAATCCGATTTTCGATCATGAGCCGACCGGCTCTATCGGCGCGATCGCGGTCGCTGCATCCAATCCAAATATTGTCTACGTCGGAAGCGGCGAAGGATTGCAGCGTCCCGATCTTTCGGTCGGCGATGGCATTTACAAATCTACGGACCCCGGAAGGCCGCGGTCAGCCCTCCTGGCGGCTCCGCCCCTAAAGAAAGCGGTTCCAAAGGCGGCATACCTCTGCCGCCGATCCAAAATTCCCCGGACACGCTGTGTGAAGCTCAGCGCCAATGCAGCGATGAAGAGTTTTCCGCGAGGCTCGCCATTTTGCAGAAACAATGGGCATTGATGCCGGATTCGCTGCGTAAAAAATGCACGGAAAGCGCCACCTTAACCGCGATGAAGCAATGCATCTCAAGCCAAACGACGTCCTGGTCGAACTCGCATCCTAAGGCGGAGACACCTTGGATGGACCCCGAACTCACCAGCCAATAAATCGCGGAGCGCCATCGGCTACCGGAGCTGCTATTATGAAAGAAGCCCCGGCGGAGCGATCCGGCCGGGGCCCGAAACACCCGCAGGGGTAACGCTAAGCAAACATGTGTGGCTTGCCCAACGAATACCCAGCAGCCTGTTATGGCTCGGAGAACGAAACCGGAAAGCCTCAAGCTGAACATACATGGTCCGTTTAAAGGCGGATAACGGTCATTTTGCTGCGATTTTCGGTACAGGACATGGCTCATTCATAAATTCTGCGTCAACTCTGTCAGTGCGACTTTTAGCACTTCCTCCCGCCAGGGGGTGAACCGGGCGAGCAAGCGGTCTCTCGTTTCGTTATAGAAGAAAACGAACCCCTCATCAGAAACGGGCACGAGTGCGGATCGCATTTGTCCTTCCTCGTCCATATCTCGGAATTCAAGGAACGGCGCGCAGATCAAGCTTCCGTTGAATAGGTGGCCAATGCCGTGAACGGCAAATATGAGCCGGGCGCGACGCGACCAACTCATATTTAGTGCGATCCAAGAGCGATATTCTGCAACGTTAACGTAGTAATGCAGATGTAGCTTCGCATTCTCGATAATCTGCGAGCGGAAATAGTGGTTGGTCTCACTTGTCGATTTAGTGACGAAAGCGTTTCCTGTGTTCGTAACTTTTTGCAAAGCCGGGGCAACATCTCGTGCAATCTCATTGAGGCGCTCGTCCAAGTTATCCAGGATAGCATCTGCGAGGGTGAACACACCCCTGAGCGATTTCAGTTTCTGGGCGCTGACTTTGTCCGCTGCCTTGAGCAGTCCGCCGAGGACCGCCTTAACCTCAGTATCTCGCGAAAGGATCGCCTCGGAAATTGCGGTTGCCTTCCTGAACTGAACAATCTGTAGCTTCGCAATCAAATCGATCAACGGTTTTAAATTGCCGCCATCGGCAGCTTCCAACGCGTCAAGGTAGCTCAGCTTGTCGTCACGAGTTACCACCAGGGGAAATAGCCCGTCCTTCACAAGCACAAGTGACGCGATGGCGCGCGCAACTCGCCCGTTACCATCCTGAAAGGGATGAATTTGCGTGAAGCGATGGTGAAGCCAAGCGGCCTGAACTTCACTAGGAATTGACTTGGCGACGTGTTCCGAATGTATGGCGACAAGGCGGTCCATCTCGGATGCCACATGCTCCGGCGGACAATAAGTGTAAGTGACGCCATCGCGAACAGGGTAGTTCGCCTGCATTTTCCAGTCGCCCTTGATGAGCGGTATTTTGATAAACCGTCCTTGAGCGTCGATGCCTTCGGTCAGGTCCTGGCTGCGAAGCAAGGCTGCGTGAAGCTCCTTGATGTAGGAAGCCGACAAGGTGCGTTTGCTGCTCACAAAATCAAAGACGCCGTCCAGGGCTTCCTTCTGATCGAGTAGCAATTGCAGCACATATTCGCGAGGCCTGTTTGTCGAGCCACTGTACAGGAGTTCCGCTTGAAACCCGCGCTCGATCAAGGTTTGGGTAACGCCGCGCTCGATCTCATAGAGGTTCTCTATCACGCCGGTCTCGATCGCCCATTCGCGGCTCAGCTTTTCGGTAAAGTCAGAAAGCTGGCTTGTTCCCTTCAACCGTGCTCGCTGTTCGGTCCAAACAGCTTTGATGCCAGGAATTGCTGAAGCGCTCAGGTTTTGCGGTTCGGTTTCGAGGTCTGTTATGCCAGTAGAAGCGTTCCAGATCGCGTGGATCTTGGTATCGGTCATGCGTGTTGAACCAACGTTATTGCTGAGAATACACAACGAGTTCCATTTTCAATCTGCGCTAGGGTCTCGGCGATGAAGGCTTCCATGCGGCAGGTACCGGTGATGACAGCCATCGTGATAGCTTTAAGTCACCTTGACAAGCCCATCTCATAGCACCTGCGCCTACTCAACATATATGCCGCGCGCTTCGAAAACGCCGCTAACGTCTGGCAATCTAGAATGTCGGCTTAGTTGTTAGCTTCAGGCATACATTTAGCGCGTCGGGATGGTCTGGACTCGGCCCCTTATGCACCAAAATTCAGCCCACTGGCTGTTACCGGCACGATGGCCGCTAACGCCTGGGAAGGTCATGCGTTGGGCAAGCCAGGAAACTCCGCTTAGCGTGCTCTCCCCCGTTCGCATCCGCTCGCGATTGCGGAGACTTTAAGGTGCAATCTCGCGCAGGCGAGTCTTTCGCTGCACCTATAGAGAAGCGATCGGCCGGATTTGGTACGAGCCAAACAGCGTCAGCTTCGCTGAAGCCACTCCACAAGTTTCTGCGTAACGAATCCAGGGGCCTCCAGCGTCGAAAGGTGCCCGCTATCCGGCACCGTTTCCAGCCGCGAGCCTGGGATCCCTTGCGCAATTTCCTGCGCGAGTGCGGGCGGCGTCAGCTCGTCGCCGTCGCCAACCAGCACAAGCGTTGGGCACTTTATCGCCGCAAGCCCCGGCCGCGAATCCGGCCTGCCCATGTTGGCGGTCTGCTGCTGTACGAAGGCTTCCGCGCCCGTCTCCGCGGCCATCCGGTCCACCAGCGCCTTCAAGTCCGCATCCTCCCGCCGCATGGCATGCACCAGCCCAGGAAACATAAGCGCCGGAATGGCCGCAAAATCGCCCGCCTGCGCCATGGCGATCCTGGCGCGCGCCGGCCCTCCAATTGCTCAGTTGTATCGGCCCTTGCCGACGTGTCGAGCAATGCCAGTTTGAGCACCCGCTCCGGCGCCTGCCGCACGATCTCGAAAGCGATGTAGCCGCCCATGGAAAGCCCGGCCAGCGCGAAGCGGGGCGGCGCATCGGCGAGGATGTCCTGCGCGAGTGCAGCCATCGAACTCTGGCGCGTATGGTTGGCCACCATGACGGGGCCGAAGCGCCAAAGAGCCGGGATTTGCCGCTCGTAGAGCCAGGCGCTCGCTGCTAGGCCGGGGATCAATAGAGTTGGAAGCGAATTCATGGACGAAGCCCTCTCGTGATAGGAGCCCTTAAAACCGCGTAAAAGCGCGTAGGCGCTGCGTCAAGGTTAATGCGCGCATAGTAAACGCATGCCCGCCATATTTTCCGCCGCCGTCTTTTTGCGAATTTTTTGCCACTTTGGGTCGATTTCTACGACTCCAAAACCCTATTAAATATATTCGCAGTTTTCGAATTAACCGGCCGCGCCGCCGCCCAAGCATCGCGCGGCCGCATTTTGCTGCGCAGAATCAATAAGTTGCGCACCGCCTTCGCGCCTAACGGTTTCTTAAAGAGCATGTGCTAAACTAGTTCAACATGGAAAAGCGGCGCGAAAACAGCGCAAACAGCGTTAACAGGAGCTGAACCGTGGGCCGCGACGCAACGCCGGACATGAACGGAAACTGCATTCCCATATGGGATAGCTTGCGCTTCGCGCACTACCTACTACGTTGCAGAGCTTCTGCTACCCGAAAGACCAGACAGAAAATCCATGACGCCTTCCGCGCCCATCGCCGGCATGCTGCTTTCCGCGGTGGCGTTCTTTTTTTTCACCGCCTTCGATACGGTGAGCAAGTACCTTTCGGTCCGCTATTCCGTGTTTCAGATCATGAGCGTGGAATTCGTCACCGCCGCCGCGCTGCTTATCGCCTTCGCCCTCCTGAAAGACCGGAACAAGCCCGGACGCACGGCGCTGCGCATGGGCAAGCTGCATCTGCACCTCTTGCGCGGGGGCTTTGTGATACTCGGCCAGTCTCTGGCCTATCTGGCGATACGGCATCTTTCGCTGGCCGAGTTCTATGTCATCGTGTTTTGCATGCCGGCCGTGACCGTGCTGAAGGCAGGCTGGTTTCTCAAGGAGCGCGCCGCCGCGCACATATGGCCCGTGCTGGCCGTGAATTTCATCGGCGTGCTGATCGCCATGCGGCCTGACCGGGGCTTAAATTTATGGGCGCTCGTGGCTCTCGCCGGCGTCGTTTTGCTGGCGGGCGGCCTGGTGGTCTTGCGCAGGATGACAGAAAGCGAAACGGCGGAGATGACGAGCATCACCACCTGCGTGGCGGGGGCGCTCGGTGCCCTGGCCGTGACCCCCTTCGTGTATAAGTCCATGGAGCTCGGGGATTTCGCGCTGATGGTGCTGGGCGGCGCGCTGTTCGTGCCCGCGCAAATGCTGCTGGTAGCCGCCTTCCGCTTGGCACCCGCGGCGCTCGCGAGCCCGCCGCAATTCCTCCAGCTCGCTTACGGCGCGCTGATGGGCTACCTCGTCTTCGGCGACGTGCCAAACGTCGCGGTTTTCATCGGCGGGGCAACGGTCATCGCCGCCAACGCCGCGCTGATCTACGTAGAGAACGGGAAAGTGCCGCGAAGCCTGGCGCGGAAGGCAGGTGAATCGCTGCCCGCTGGCTGATAGCGGATGCTGAATGCATTCAGCGCCTGGATAAAGGCTTCGGCATCCGCAGGCTTTCGCACCTCGAAGGCGTTGAAGCCCGCCCGTGCCATGAACAGGAACTGATCGCGGAGCACGTCGCCGGTCGCCCGGATTTCGCCCTTGAAGCCGTGGCGCTCGCGCAGGCGCCGTGCCTGGCTGTAAGCGCGCCCGTCGCGGAAGACCGGGAATTCAAGCGCGATCAACGAAAGCTGCGGCAGATGGGGCACAAGCTCGCTCACGCGCCGGTCGTTCGGCCATGCCACGCCCAACGCCGCGCTGCGCTTTGCTATTGTGTTTGGCGCGGCGGCGAAAAGCCAGTCCGGCGACACAATCGCGGGCACATCCGCTGGCACGGGCCCGTCGCCCTCGATATAAACCCATGGATCGGCGGCAACCGCGCCGTCTTTAATGTAGCGCATAGAGCGCCTCCTTGAACGGCGCCGTACCCAGCCGCTTTACGGTATCGATGAAAAGCTCACTCGCGCTGCGCCGCAGTTCCAGATAGCGGCTGACGATGCGCTCGATGGTTTCGGAGACTTCCTCGTAAGGTATGGCCGGACCTAGAAGCTGGCCCAGTGCCGGGTCCTCGTCGGCCTTGCCGCCGAGCGTGATCTGGTAGAATTCCCGGCCGTTCTTCTCGACGCCCAAGATGCCGATATGCCCGATATGGTGGTGGCCGCAGGCGTTGATACAGCCCGAAATGTTGATGTGCAGCCGCCCGATTGCTTGCGCCTTCTCGATGCTTGCGAAACGCCGCGCGATTTCCATGGCGACCGGGATCGAGCGCGCATTGGCAAGGCTGCAATAGTCGAGGCCGGGGCAGGCGATGATGTCCGTGACGAGCCCGACATTCGGCGTGGCAACGTCGATGGCGTCGAGCTGCTTCCATAGCGCCGGAAGATCCTGCTGGCGCACATGCGGCAGCGCCAGGTTCTGCTCGTGGCCTACGCGGATCTCGCCGTGGCTGTAGCGGTCAGCTAGGTCCGCGATGGCCTCCATCTGGCCCGAAGTCGCATCGCCCGGCGGCTTGGCCGCGGGCTTCAGCGAAAGCGTAACGATGGCATAGCCGGGAACTTTGTGCTTCGCGGTTGAATTCCGGCGCCACAGTGTGAAACGGGGATCCGCTTTGAGCGCCGTGCTCAGCACCGCCGGCTCGTCCTCAAGCGCCTCATATTCCGGATAGACGAAGCGCGAGCGGATTTCGGCAACAAAAGCGGGATCGAGCTGCAGATAGCTATCCTTGATTTGCGCCCATTCTTCCTCAACCTCGCCGGCGAGGCGCTCCACGCCAAGATCGTGCACCAGAAACTTTATGCGGGCTTTGTAATTGTTGTCGCGGCGGCCGTAAGCATTGTAGATGCGCAAAACCGCTTCAAGGTAGCTCAAGAGATGCTGCTTGGGCAGGAAGCCGCGGATCACCTTGCCGATAAAGGGCGAGCGCCCAAGCCCGCCGCCAACCGAAATCTCAAAGCCAATTTCGCCTTCCGCGCCCGCGATCATGCGCAGGCCGATATCGTGGACTTTGACCGCCGCGCGGTCGTGCGGCGCAGCCGTGATTGCGATTTTGAACTTGCGCGGCAGGAACGAGAATTCCGGATGCAGCGTGGACCATTGCCGCAGAATCTCGGCCCAGATGCGCGGGTCCTCGATCTCATCGGGGGCAACGCCCGCCCATTGATCCGTGGTGATATTGCGGATGCAATTGCCGGAGGTCTGGATGGCGTGGATGCCAGCCGAAGCCAGCTCTTCCAGCGCGTCCGGCACATCCGAAAGCTTGACCCAATTGAGCTGAAGGTTTTGCCGCGTCGTGAAATGGCCGTAGCCCCGGTCGTAGACGCGCGCCACATGCGCAAGCTTGCGGAGCTGGTTCGAGGAAAGCGTGCCGTAGGGGACGGCGATCCGCAGCATATAGGCGTGGAGCTGCAGGTACACCCCGTTCATCAGCCGCAGCGGCTTGAACTCGTCCTCGGTCAGCTCGCCCGAAAGACGCCGCGCCACCTGGCCGCGGAATTCCGCCGCGCGCTCCGCGATGAAGGTGCTGTCGAATTCGTCGTAGACGTACATTCCGGGACGCCCTTGTTTGTGGCGTAGTGCCCCCTCACTCTGTCTCTCTTCCCAGGGGGAGAGAGGACCCTGTAATTGTCGCCAGGGAGAATTCGGGCGTCCCTTCTCCCCGTCCGCACCCGCTTGCGGGTGCGGCAGCAAAAGATGACAGCTCGCCAAGGCGAGCTGGCGCGGAGAAGGACAGGATGAGGGGGAACTTATTCCTGTTTAGGAGACCTAAGCCGCTGCCCGTTCTTGGACGTCGCGGGGTAGCGCGAAGGTTGGGCCGCTGGTGCGGATGAATTCGCGCAAATTGCCAGGCTGGGCCGCGGCCTTGCTCGCGTCTATAGGCGCCGCGTAGGGCCCAACGGCTGCGAGGCTATCGGCTTGCGCCTCCTTGAGCGCGCTCTGCGCCGCGACCGCGCTCCAGAAAACCGCTGCCGCTGAGAGCTTTTCCGTCCACTGGCCCGAGGCTGTCCAATGAACCACCGCGCCATCCGAAAGCCGGTTGGCGGTTATGACCACGGGTCCGCTTACCCGGAGTTTCTGTTGAAGAGGTGATGCCATGGCTTGCTGCCCCATCCGCTGAACCGCGTCTTACACGCCGCTCACATTTTGGCGGAGAGCAGAAAAATCTCAAGCCGGAAGCACGGCAACGGAAGAAATAAGTTCGAAATTCCAAAGTCCCGCAGCTGCCTGCAGAAAAAATATTGCGCAATTGCCACTCTTAAGAAAAGCTTGCCCCGTTTCCCCAAGCTTGCGGAAACCGGCTCCAATTCCCCAAGCTGGATCGGCGTGGAATCCAGTTCGCATCGCCCCTGGAACGGTATTGCAGGAGGCGCATTCTCCAGAAATGGATGCCGAAAAGCGACAGACTGAGGACGATCGCCGGCCCCCGCAAGGGGAGCGCGGGAACGCCACGCCTGCTTCGGGCGATGTCAATTTCGCGGCCATCCCTCCCCGGAGACTGCCCCTTCCAGGGGAACTCCCGGCAACCGGGCGCAGCGCCAAAGCCAAGGTTGTGATCGTAGGCGCGGGGTTCGCCGGCCTCAACGCTGCACGCGCTCTCCGCCGCGCGCCCGTCGAGATCACCATCATCGACCGGCACAACTACCACTGCTTCCAGCCGCTGCTCTATCAGGTGGCAACGGCAACCCTTTCGCCCGCCGACGTCGCGTGGCCGATCCGCACTTTGGTCCGGGACCAGAAGAACGTAACCGTGCTGCTAGCCACCGTTACAGGCGTCGATGCCACCGGGAAGCTGATTTTCGCCGATGGCAGGGCTTTCCCCTTCGATTATCTCATCCTCGCGTCAGGTGCCACGCACTCCTACTTCGGACACCCCGAATGGGCGCAGGTCGCACCAGGGCTAAAAACCATCGAGGATGCCACGGCCATCCGGCGCGCCACACTACTCGCCTTCGAGAAGGCGGAGTTCGCGCAAACGGACCAGGACCGCAAGCGTTACCTGTCCTTCGTGGTCGTGGGCGGCGGGCCTACCGGTGTGGAAATGGCCGGCGCCATCGCGGCCATTGCGCAAGGGTCGCTTCACCCGGATTTCAGGCATATCGACGCGAGGGACGCGACGATCAGGCTTATCGAAGCAGGCCCGCGCATCCTGCCCGCGCTGCCGCCGAAGCTGTCCGATTACGCCAAGCGGACGCTGGAACGCCTTGGCGTGCAGGTTGAGACATCGTCGCCGGTCACGGCGTGCACCGAAAATGGGGTCGAAACGGCGAACGGCTTCATCGAGGCGGCGACGATCGTTTGGGCCGCGGGAGTTGTAGCATCGCCCGCGGCCCAATGGCTCGGCGTGAAAGCGGACAAAGCCGGCCGCATCGAGGCCGCTCAAGACCTGTCGGTGACTGGGATGCCTTCCATTTTCGTTGCCGGAGATGTCGCCGCCGTTCGCCAACTATCCGGCGCGCCGGTTCCCGGCATAGCGCCCGCCGCAAAGCAGATGGGCAAATATGTGGGAAACAGGATCGCGGCGGCTCTGGCTGGCAAGGCGCTGCCTCCCTTCCGCTACCGCCACGAAGGCGATCTGGCGGTGATCGGCCGCGGCGCGGCCGTGGTGCGCATCGGCCGGTTCAGCCTGAAGGGTTTCGTAGGCTGGCTGTTCTGGGGCGCGGCCCACATCTTCTTTCTGATCGGCGTCAGGAACCGCCTCATGGTGGCGATCAGCTGGCTTTGGTATTACGTCACTTTCCAGAGCGGCGCCCGGCTCATAACGGGTTACGCCGCCCCCGCTCAGCCTGCGAAACGCAACGGCGCGCAACCTGCCGCTGTTGACAGAACGCCGGCGCGCCACGTAGATATATCAGGTGGACGCGCTGGACACGTAGCTCAGCGGTAGAGCATTCGCTTCACACGCGAAGGGTCACAGGTTCGAT
>CAWAVJ010000017.1:0-14423 GCA_963785355.1 uncultured Alphaproteobacteria bacterium | reverse complement strand
GTTGCTGGAACAAGACCTTCGCGGGGGCGACGCTGCAGCTCGATTCTGCGAGCGATTTCACCTGCGAATTGGCGTCAGCTGCCGGACCGAGGTTGATGGAATCAAAAGCGGATAGACTTTAATCTGCTGAAGCCTTCGTCCGGGCACTGAACCGCTCGCACCGGGCCAGCGCCGAGAGATAGATGCCGTGTTCAACGCAGACGCCGTCGTCCTTGCGCACCGAAGCGTAGCCGGAGCTGAGCGACGTCAGCCCCTTGAAGGTGGCTTCGATATATTGCGGCGAGTTGCGGAAGTGGCGGCAATCCACGCACCGCGCCTCGCCCAATGCCGTTTTGCCGGCCATCGTTCTGCCCTACTGGCCCAGTTTCGCCCAGTAGCTGCCGAACACAATGACCGACAGTATGTAGCCGAGCGCCACGTTGATCACGACGCCGCCCGTGAAGGCTATGAACGGCTTGGTGCCGGCCGCGGACAGCTCACGGAAGCGCGTGGTCAGGCCGATGGAGAAGAAGCAGAAAATGAAGGCCCAGGTGCGCAGGTCCTTGATCGGGGCGACCATCGCAGGCTTCACGATTTTGTTGAAGTCCGCCATCGTGTAGCCCGCCGCCACGACGGTCACCAAGGCGGAGGCAAGAATGAAGCCGATCACGAATTTGGGGAACCGCCACCAGATTTCAGCCGCCCGCGGTTTGGCGCCGCCAGGTACAACCTCCCATTGTGTGGTGGCGACGATGGCCAGCACGAAGGCCCAGATGCCGATCCAGATGTCGCGGCCAAGCACCTTCATAAGCGTAAATGCCTGCACCGACTGTTCGGAAGTACCGGCGATGCCATCCACATGGCCGGCCAGATTGCCGTAGGCTTGCGCTGCGGCCAAACCGGCCGCATCCGCGAATTCGGATGTGCCGATCCACGCACCCGCAACACCGGTTGGCAAGCCGAGTAAACGGGATACGAGGGGCAGAAAGAAGATCATGACGATGGCCCAAACGATGACCAGGGTGATGGCGATCGGTGCATGCTCCTTTTTTGCCCCGACCGCGCCGGCGATGGCGATGGCACCCGAGACGCCGCAGACCGCGCCGCCAACACCCAGCGTGGCCGCCAGCCGCCGGTCGATGTCAAAGCGGCGGGCGAAGATGAAGATGGCCAGGAAGGTGACGATGGACACCACGGAAGCCTGGAAGATGGCCACCGGTCCGGCCCAGACGATGAGCGTGAAAGGCAGCGTCGCGCCCAGCAGCACGATACCGGTCTTGATGTAGTATTCGACCCGGAACCCCGTATCCATCCAGCGCGGCAGGCCGATGAGGTTGGAAATCAGCATGCCGAGGGCCAGCGCAACCAGCGGCGGCTCCAGATTGTAGGCATGGGCCTGATCCCAGGCGCCGATCATGAAGATGACGATCGACATCGCATAGACGAAGATGAACGAGGGAATGAACTTGGCGAGTTTCATCCCCATGATGCGCACGCTGACCGAGAAGATCGCCAGCCAGAGAAGGAACTGGGCTGCATACTGCGCGATGTGCGCGGTGAAATGGTTGATGAGTGCGTCGAAGGTGGACCATTTCGCCGGTGTGATGGCGATCCACTTGATAGTGGTGCCGTTGGCGAAGAACAGGTAGGCGGCGATGACGATGCCGAGACCCAGCCAGATCGCCCACCAGTCCTCCTTCAGCCACAGCTCTTTCCAGCCTATGCTCCGGAGGGCAACCTCGTCCTCCTTGACCGCGACGTTCTCGGATATGCCCTCAGACATTGTTGACCCCTCCCAGGATGCCCCTATGAACAATCACTCTTGCCCCTCCTTTACCGTTGGAGAAAGGCAAAATTACATGCCAAGCCGCAGAAACTGGCCGTGCCGATGCGCTTATCTTCTTACTATTCAGCCTTTGAAAGGTGCCGGTGTAAATGCGCGAGTTGGCGCAGGGGAAAAAGCAGATTGCGGCGCAGTTCCGGCTTTGTCAAAACCTATTGACTTGAAACGCTATTCCGCCGCCCCGGCCGGCGCGCGCTTTCGAGCACCGCGACCGCGTGCTCCCGGCTTACATTGGGAAAATCCTCAAGAAACTCGTCGAGAGGATCGCCTGCTTCCAAATAATCGAAAAGCGCCTGCACCGGCACGCGGGTGCCAGTGAATACCGGCGCTCCGGAGAGCCGCTGCGGCGAAACGGTGATGAGCGGGTTGGGTAATGGCATCAACGGAATGTAACACATCCAAAATCGAAGCCAAAGTGCTACGAGCGCCGAAACTACTTGAGTGGGCGGCCCGACGGGCCTAAGCCGGGCGCAGGAAACTCAACGATGGGGACTATCGTGCGAAACCGGAAATGGATCGTATTGGGCGGGGGTTTCGCGGCTGCCGTGCTGGCGATGAGCTGCGCCGCGTGGGCGGAGGACTTTTGCAACACCACGCGTATTGATTTCGATAAGTCCGCAGAGGCCGAGAAAATAGTGCGGGAAAAATGCAAGGTCGGCGACATCATTTTTGCTGAGTGGGGGGAGTCGGTCGGTAGATTATGCGATATACATCAACCAGTAATTCCTTTTTCACGCTCCGCGATATGCTTTCTTGCTCCGCCTCGCAGGACATACTGATACCAGCGCAGTCATTGCGAGCGCAGCGAAGCAATCCAGAGTCAGGGACGCAAACGTTGTGCACGTTTCCCTGGATTGCCGCGGCGGCTGAAGCCGCCTCGCAATGACGGGAGTTATTTCATGCGCGAGATCAAGCAGCCAGCGGTGTACATCATGGCAAGTGAGCGCAACGGCACGCTCTACACTGGTGTAACCTCCGCCCTGATTCAGCGCGTGTACCAACACAAGAATGGCGTTATCAAAGGGTTCACAGAAAAATATGGATGTAAGCTTCTAGTCTACTACGAGTTGCTTGACCGTATGGAAGATGCCATTGCACGCGAGAAGCAAATCAAGGCTGGATCGCGGGCAAAAAAAATCGCGTTGATCGAAGGCTTCAATCCGCGCTGGCTGGATTTGTATGAAACACTGATTTAATGGCCAACGTCATTGCGAGCGCAGCGAAGCAATCCAGAGCCAAGAATTCGAGCGCTGAGCAAGCTGCTCCTGGATCGCCACGGCCGCCAAGGCGGCCTCGCGATGACGGTGGTGCAGGCGGTTAGGCGGCGTGGATATTCAGTGTGCGGTGATCCAGCGCGGCGGCGATGAGGGCCTTGGTGTAGTCCGTCTTCGGCCGCTCGAAGATTTCCGCCGTCGGCCCCTCCTCGACCACCACGCCGGCCCGCATCACCATCACGTAGCTCGCCAGCGCGCGCATAACCTTGAGGTCGTGGCTGATGAACAGGTAGGCGAGGCCGCGCTTCTTCTGGAGGTCGCGCAGGAGGTCGACGATCTGCGCCTGCACGGATACGTCGAGCGCGCTTGTCGGCTCGTCCAGCATGAGGAACTTCGGCTGCAAGATCATGGCGCGCGCGATGGCGATGCGCTGGCGCTGGCCGCCGGAGAACTCGTGCGGATAGCGGTCCTGCCAATTGGCATCGAGCCCAACCTCGGCCAAGGCGGCGGAGACGCGCTCGCGCCGCTCCAGAGGCGTGAGGCCGGGGCTTTGGATCAGCAATCCTTCCTCGACGATTTGCCCCGCCGATAGGCGCGGGGAAAGTGACCCGTAAGGGTCCTGGAACACGACCTGCATTTCGCGGCGTAACGGTCGCATCTCTGCCGACTTAAGCCCGTCGATGCGCTGGCCAACGTAGGCGATTGGCCCTTCGCTTGAGACAAGCCGCATCAGCGCAAGCCCAAGCGTGGTCTTGCCGGAGCCGGACTCGCCGGCGATGCCGAGGGTTTGGCTGCTGCGAAGCTTGAAGGACACGCCGTCGACGGCCTTGATGTGCGAAACCGTGCGCCGCAGGAAGCCCTGCTTCACGGGGAACCAGACCTTGAGCCGGTCGGCTTCGAGAATCACCGGCGCTTTCATATCGATGCGCGGGGGCTCGCCCTTGGGCTGCGCTTCCAGCAGCCGCTTGGTGTAAAAGTGTTTCGGCGCGGTGAAGACTTCCTCGGCCGGCCCGCGCTCGACGATTTCGCCGTCCTTCATGACGCAGGTGCGGTTGGCCATTTTACGCACAATGCCGAGATCGTGCGTGATGAGCAGCATCGCCATATGCAGCTCGCGCTGCAGGTCTTTCAGAAGATCGAGGATTTGCGCCTGGATGGTCACATCGAGCGCGGTCGTCGGCTCGTCGGCGATGAGCAGATCGGGCTCGTTCGCGAGCGCCATGGCGATCATCACGCGCTGCCGCTGGCCGCCCGAGAGCTGGTGCGGGTAAGCGGAAAGCCGGGTCTCCGCCTCGCGGATGCCGACCTTTTCCAAAAGCTCTAGCGTCCGCCGCCTTGCCGCACCGTTCGACATGCCGCGGTGGATCTTCAAGACCTCGCTCACCTGCTTCTCGACCGTATGCAGCGGATTGAGCGACGTCATCGGCTCCTGGAAAATGATGGAGATGCGGTTGCCGCGAACATGCCGGATTTCGGATTCCTTGGCGCGAAGCAGATCCTTGCCTTCCAGCAGGATCTCGCCCGTGGGGTGATGCGTGCCCGGCGGCAGCAAACGCAGGATCGAAAGCGCGGAGACCGTCTTGCCGGAGCCCGATTCGCCCACAAGCGCGACCGTTTCGCCTTTCCCGACGTCGAAGGACACGTTGCGCACGGCGAGGGTGTCCGGTGCCGTGCCTGGAAAGCGCACGCTCAGATTCTTAACTTCAATCAACGGCGCCATCTATGAGCTTGCCTCTTTGCGTCTAAATTGGCTGAAGACCCCCTCATCCTGTCCTTCTCCCCAAGGGGAGAAGGGACGCCTGAATGCTCCGCGGCGCGAGTTCGGGCGTCCTCTCTCCCCTCGGGGAGAGAGACAGAGTGAGGGGGGACTTCCCGCATATCTTCGCCCTGCGGAATACGCACATCCTAAGCACCGGGCGCAGAGAGATCGCGCATCGTCTTACGCGGGTCGAGCGCATCACGGACGGCCTCTCCCACGAACACGAGCAGGCTCAGCATGAGCGCAATCGTGAAGAAGGCGGTGAGCCCGAGCCACGGCGCCTGCAGGTTCTGCTTGCCCTGCTGAAGCAGCTCGCCCAGCGAAGGCGAGCCCGGCGGCAGGCCGAAGCCCAGATAATCGAGCGCGGTCAGCGCGGCGATTGCGCCGTCAAGGATGAAGGGCAGGAAGGTGACGGTCGCCACCATGGCATTCGGCAGCAAGTGCTTGAACATGATCTGGCGGTTGGACAAGCCAAGAGCGCGCGCCGCGCGCACATATTCGAAGTTCCGGCCGCGCAGGAATTCGGCGCGCACCGGGCCGACGAATGTAGTCCATTCGAAGAGAAGCATGATGCCAAGCAGCCACCAGAAGCTTGGAGAGAGAATCGCGGATAGAATCAAGAGGATGTAGAGGCGCGGCAGCGATCCCAGGATTTCGATGAAGCGCTGGAGCGAAAGATCGGTCCAGCCGCCGAAAAAGCCCTGCACCGCGCCAAGCGTTACGCCTACGGCGGCCGAGAAGACGGTCAGCATCAGGCCGAACAGCACGGAGATGCGGAAGCCGTAGATCACGCGCGCGGTCACGTCGCGGCACTGATCGTCTGTACCGAGCCAGTTTTGCCAGGATGGCGCATCAGGGCAGCCCCCCGGCGAGTCTCTTTTGTTGGTGTGGTAGCTATAGGGGATGAGCGGCCAAAGCAGCCAGCCGTTCTTTTTATGAATGAAGCTGACTACCTCCGGGTCGCGGTAATCGGCTTCGGTTTCGAACTCGCCGCCGAATTGCTTCTCCGTGTACATCTTGAAGATCGGCATGTAGAACGCGCCGTCATATCTCACGAGGAACGGCTTATCGTTCGCGATGAACTCGGCGAAGAGCGTGACGAAGAACAGCAGCGTGAAAATGATGAAGCTGTAATAGCCGCGCTTGTTGGCCTTGAATGCACGCAGACGGCGGGCGTTGATCGGCGAAAGCTTGAACCGGCGGCGCGCAGCGGTCGCGGAGCCGATTTCTACTGCGCCAGTGCCGGCAGCGGAGCGGTCTGCTCTTACATCCATGTCTTAGACCTCCCGCCTGAAGCAAAGAAAGCGGATGTTTCGAGGGCCTGCCCAAAGCCATGCTCGTACCCCCTCATCCTGTCCTTCTCCCCATGGGAGAAGGGACCCCTGAACTATCCGCAGCGAGAGTTCTAGCGTCCCCTCTCCCAATGGGAGAGGGACAGGGTGAGGGGTAATGCCCTCTATATTGTTCTCCTGCAACGCCATGGTCTCAAACCTCCCGCGTCTCGAAATCGATCCGGGGATCGACCCAGGTGTAGATGAGGTCGGACAACAGGTTGAGCAGCAGACCCATCCCCGAGAAAATATAAAGCGTCGCGAATACGACCGCGTAATCCCGGTTGACCACGGATTCAAAAGACAAACGCCCGAGCCCATCGAGCGAGAAGATGGTTTCGATCAATAGCGCGTTTGTGAAGAACGAGCTGATGAAGGCGGCCGGAAAGCCCGAGATTACGAGCAGCATCGCGTTGCGGAATACGTGGCCGTAAAGCACGCGCGTCTCGGTCAGGCCCTTCGCCCGCGCCGTCATCACATATTGCTTGCGGATTTCATCGAGGAACGAGTTCTTGGTGAGGAAGGTGATCGTGGCGAGCGAGGAAATCACCATCGCAACGATGGGCAGCGTCAGATGCCAGAAATAGTCCCCGATCAGAGCCGGCCAGCTCATTTGCTGCCAGTCGTCGGAGACGAGGCCGCGCAAGGGAAACCAATTGAGAAAAGAGCCGCCCGCGAAGATCACGATCAGGAAGATCGCGAATAGAAAGCTCGGGATGGCATAGCCGACGATAACCACGGTGCTCGTCCAGATATCGAAGCGGGAGCCGTCCATCACGGCCTTGCGCACGCCGAGCGGGATCGAAATTGCATAAGTCAGCAGCGTCAGCCAAAGGCCAAGCGAGATCGAGACCGGCAATCTTTCTTTGATCAGCTTCAGTACGCTCGTTCTTTTGAAATAGCTGTCGCCGAAATTGAAGGTCAGATAGTTCCCCATCATCAGCAAAAAGCGCTCGGCAGGCGGTTTGTCGAAGCCAAACTCCTTTTCGAGGCTCTTGATGAGCTCTGGGTCGAGGCCGCGCGCGCCCCGGTAGCGCGGGTTAACGCCTGCATCGGAACCCGGCTGAGCCGTGCGCGCGAAATCGCCGCTTGCCGAGCCGCCAATGCGGGAGGTTGCGTCGACGTTGGTGCCGTTCAACTGCGCGATGATGTGCTCGATGGGGCCGCCCGGCGCGAACTGAATGATGATGAAACTGATAAGCATGATCCCAAGCAGCGTGGGGACCATAAGGGCAATGCGGCGAAGGATATAGACTGTCATATCTCTCAGGTTTCGCTGGGGGCGCTTCCATTTGAGCTTAGCCATTCTCGCTTAATGGCTCGTATTGGCAAGCCATCCATCGCAGAAAATGGCACGAATTACGGCCGGCGCGGTCTCGTGCAACCGCTAGCGCCGGATAGACTTAAGCCGCCGCCGCGCAAATGCCAGTTACAGCTTCGCAAGGTTGGCAGGCTACTTAAAAGCCCGGCGTCGCGATCCAGTGGTTTGTTGATTTTATTTAATTTCTGGATTGCGTCGCTGCGCTCGCAATGACGATATTGGCAGGCTCTTCGAGTTTTTCAGCAGCATAACGCTGAAGGATAAGTCATATCCATACCGTTCCACCCCTCACCCTGTCCCTCTCCCAATGGGAGAGGGGACGACCTCTCAACGGCTGCGACGCAACTCCCTCTCCCATGGGGAGAGGGCTGGGGTGAGGGGCGATGCGCGTTTTTTGGACTAGCAACGGCGCAACTCTTAATTGCCAAGCTTTGCGGCCTTTTCCTTATCGTACCACCAAGTATCCAGGATGCCGTTATCGTACTTAGCCTGAACCGCGGGCCATGAATATTTGTCCCAGGCCGCAATCCAGTGGGCCGCCTTGTACCACTCGGGCACCCAGTAATGGCAGGCGCGCAAAACGCGGTCGGCGGCACGGCAGGCGGTGCGCAGCTCGTCGCGGCTTTTTGCCTTTATTATTTTCTCGATAAGCGCATCTACCACCGGATCGGCAATGCCGGGGAGATTTCTGCGGCCATCCTCGTGGGCTGCCTCGCTGCTCCAGAAGCTTTGTATCTCGGGCCCCGGGGTTGGCGGCATCGAGAAACGTTGCGTTATGATGTCGAATTCGTAGCGCTTCAGCCGCTCCTGCTCCTGGGATGCGTCCATCCGGCGCAAAGCCGCCTTGATACCGAGCTCGTTGAGCCTGCCGGCGTAGGGACCGAGAAGGCGCTCGGTTGTGGGATCGTCGACCAGGAACTCGATGTCGAGCGTCTCGCCTTTGGCGTTTTTGCGCACGCCGTCTTCAAGCTTCCACCCGGCGTCATCGAGCAGCTTTGAGGCCATGCGGATGCTGGGCCGGTAGCGGCCGGACGCATCGGTGACGGGCGGTGTGTAAGGCTCGCCAAATACTTCCGGCGGCAGGCGGTCCTTGAATGGCTCCAAGAGCTTCAATTCCTCTGGACTTGGCAGCCCCTCGGCCTTGAGGTCCGAATTCTCGAAATAGCTCGCGGTGCGGGTGTACTGCCCAAAGAACAGGGTCTTGTTCGTCCACTCGAAGTCGAACGCGTAGTCGAGGGCTAGGCGCACGCGCGGATCGGCGAGCTTTTCGCGGCGCGTGTTGATGAACATGCCCTGTGCGCCGGAAGGCCGGCCGTCGGGTAGGATCAGCTTCACGATCTGGCCGGAGCGAACCGCGGGGACATCGTATTCCGTCGCCCAGCTTTTCGAGGTGAACTCCTCGCGCAAATCGTAGGCCTTGGCCTTGAAGGCTTCGAGCCCGATGCCGCGGTCGAGGTAATATTCGAAGCGGATTTCGTCGAAATTGTACCGTCCGCGATTGACCGGGAGATTGGCCGCCCAATAATCCGGCCTGCGCTTATAGGTCACGAACGTGCCCTGCCGGAAATTCGAGATTTCGTAAGGGCCGGAGCCTAGCGGAGGGTCGAGGCTTTCTTTCAGGAAATCGTTGGCGGTGTAATAGGCCTTCGAGAATACGGGCAAAGTCGCGACGATCATCGGCAGGTCGCGCACCATCTCGCCTTGAAATTGGTACTTCACGGTGTGCGGATCGATCGCGGCGGCGCTAGTGACGCCGCTTAGATTGTTGCGAATATTTGGATTGCCGTCCTTTTTCAGCGTGTCGAAGGTGAAGACAACGTCGGCGGAGGTGACCGGTGTGCCATCGCGAAATCGCGCCTCGGGCCTGAGATAGAACGTTACCGACATCTTATCGTCAGCCAATTCAGCCGATTCGGCGAGAAGGCCGTAGACGGCGTCGGGCTCGTCCGCCGCTGAGGCCATAAGCGAATCGAAGAGCAAGCCTAGCCCTTCCGCAGCTTCGCCGCGAAAAATGAATCCATTGAACTCGTTGAAGGTGTTGATCGAACTGGTGGGCATCGTCGCCAGGCGCCCGCCCTTGGGCGCGCCCGGGTTCACATAGTCGAAATGCTGGAAGTTCGCCGGGTATTTCAGATCGCCGAACGCGGATAGGCCATGCAGGCGCTCCGAAGCGCCCGCCGCAGTGCCGCACACCGCAGCAAGAAGCACAAGCGCTATGGCGCGCCAGCCCATTATGCCCGGGACGGCCGCACGAATTGTCTGGTCCGGTTTGAACTTTAGCATTTACTTTTGCCTCACATAAATGGATGCTGGCTGGCCTGCGGTAACTAGAGCCTATCCGCTTTTGATGGAATCAAAAGCGGGCTCTAGCTTGTTGTTTTGCCGTGCGTCTTACCGGAAAACCGCTTTGCACTTTTCCGGACGCACTCTAGCTCTTTACTCCAATTTCGCGGCATTCTTGGCCAATCATTTCAGGCCATTCTTCGCGGCGAGGGCGGCATCGAACCACCAGACGTCCGGGAAGCCCGTGGTGATCTTCGGCAGGGGATTGGGTGCGCCGAACTTGTTCCAATAGGCGATACGTTCGGCGGCGGCGTACCAATTGGGAACGAGATAGGCGTTCCAAAGCAGCACGCGGTCGAGCGCGCGGCACGCCGTCACGAGCGCGTCGCGGTTCGGCGCGAAAATGATCTTGCCGGCAAGGGCATCCACGGCCGGGTTCTTGATTCCCATGATGTTCTGGCTGCCGGGCTGATCGGCTGCAGCCGATCCCCAAAAATCGCGCTGTTCGTTTCCGGGCAAATCGGACTGGCCAAACTGGCCCACGGCAATATCAAAATCGAAGGTGTCCTCGCGCCGCTTCATCTCGGTTAAATCGACAAGCCGTAAACTCGCGTCGATGCCAAGCCGCTTGAGGTTCTCGATGTACGGCAGGATTACGCGTTCAAGGCCTTCCCGTTGGATCAAGAATTCGACCGAAAGCTGCTCGCCCGCGCTTTTCTGCAGCTTGCTATCCACAATTGTGTAGCCAGCGTCCTTCAAGAGCCGCGCGGCTTCGCGGAGGTGAGTACGAAAATCGGCCGGCGTGGCGTTGACCGGGTTCTTGTATTCTTGCGTGAAAACCTCGGGTGGGACTTGATCGCGGAGCGGCTCCAGGAGCGCCAATTCCTCCGGCGATGGCAGCCCCTTTGCTGCTAGCTCCTGGCCCTCGAAATAGCTCGAAGTTCTAATGTATTGCCCGAAAAAGATGTTCTGGTTCGCCCATTCGAAATCGTAGGCCAGATTGAAGGCGCGGCGCACGCGCACGTCCTGAAACTTCGGCTTCCGCAGGTTGAATGCGAAGCCTTGCATGGATTTCGGCCGGTCGAGAACCACCTCGCGCTTCACGGCCCGGCCCTCCTTCAGCGCAGGGAAATCGTAAGCCGTTGCCCAATCTTTTGCACTTGTTTCCTGCCTAAAATCGTATTGGTCCGCCTTGAAGGCCTCCAAAGCGACGCTTGTGTCGCCGTAATACTGGTACTCAATCGTGTCGAAGTTATTCTGCCCGCGCCGCACAGGCAGGTCCTTGCCCCAATAATCCGGCACGCGCTCGTAGGCGATCCATTCGCCGGGCCGCACGGCTTTGATCTTATAGGGGCCGGAACCGAGCGGCGGCTCTAGCGTGGTCTTGGTGATGTCGCGCCGATTGCCGTCAGCGTCCGTGCCGGTCCAATAGTGCTTTGGAAAGATCGCCAGCTCGCCAACGATTTGCGGAAGCTCCCGATTGTTTTGCTTATCGAAGGTAAAGGTCACTTCGCGGTCGCCGGTCTTCTCGCCCTTTACTACGTGATGATAATATTGCGATAGCATGGGGTTGTGCGGCAGTCCAGTATTGGGGTCCTTGCCCTTTGCCACCTCCATGCTGAAGAGAATGTCCTCGGCCGTGATGGGCTGCCCATCATGCCACTTTGCGCCTTCGCGAAGCTTGAACGTGACCGAGCTGTAATCTGAGGGAAAGCTTACCCATTCGCAGAGAAGGCAATATTCGGTTGAGCCTTCCTCCTGCGACCGCAACATAAGAGAATCCTGAATGTACGGTGTTATGCCGATGATATCGAGACCTGGCGCGAGATCGCCGCGGAAAACGGCCGCGTTGAGGTTATCGAAGGTCGCACCGGATGCGAGCTTCAGCGTTCCGCCCTTGGGCGCATCCGGGTTGACATAATCGAAGTGCTTGAAATCCGGCGGGTATTTCGGCGTGCGAATCAGCGAGAGCGCGTGATGCTTCTCAAACTCGGCGTGTGCCGCCGGAAAGGAGGCGAACGCCGCTAGCACGAGGAGGGCAGCCCTGAAACGATAAGACATTGACTGGCACCGGGGTTTAAATCGCTAGTGTGGCGTCCCGCAATTGCCTACACCCTTTGTTGCTAGGCTCTCATAGGCAATTGCGGGACATAAGGGACACTAGTGCGAACCTAACGGCCCCTCCGCGCCCACTCCACTTAAAGATATTTCATGCTTAACAGATGCCGCGCCGAGCGTCATAATACGGTTGAATAGTTCGTAGCCGTCATTCCGGAGTGGCGCTTGCGCCTTGGCTCGCGGCGCAAAAAAAACGGCCGGGAAACCGGCCGCTTTACTGAGATAGCCTACAAGATCCCTTAGCTTCGGAGACCCATCGGGGGGGTGAAGGGCCTTCTCCGTGCTTAATGGAAGGCGCGCTCGCTTAAATTCTTGCGCTCAATTTCAGCGCTTGGCAACCTGCTTGCCGGGCATTGCGACGACCGCGATCTTGCCGTTCGACAGGTTCGCCGTTCCGTCTGGATACGTCGTTTCAACCGCGACCCGGACACCGGCCATGAAAACAAGGCTCACGATTACCGCTACTACGATTTTGCTTAAGTGAATTCCGTCCATCCTACCCTCTCGCTAAATTGGCGCCATTTAGGCGCGATTTTTTTGTATCGATGCAGAGCTCTTCAAATAAAGAGCCGCTGAAAGAGATTAAACTATACGGAAACGGATATGTCAAGATGTCGCTGCGGCGCGATGTCGCATGGGGTAATAGGGGCAAGAGTCCTGACAGGTAAGTAGTTCACCGCGTTAAGTCAAGCTGTATGCCGCCGGCCCCGCGGGAGAGGGGACCCATCTAAGAGCTTGTTCCAACAGGATAAATGGGTTCCCGCTTGCGCCGGAATGACGCTCGTGCATCGGCGCACCGGCAATTTCCTGCCCGCACTTTTGCCCCTATTACCGCAGGGGATCCTAAAGTCGAAGGGATGGATGACTATTTTTCGACGGGCACAACGCGGGTTTTCACGGGCGCGCGGTGCATGAGGTCGTCGATCCGCGATTTTTCGCGCCGGAACTCCGACAAGAGCCGGCCCTGAAGCTGGCGGCTGCGCGGGATCTTGATCGAAAGCGGGTTCGTGAAGCGGTTGTTCACGAGCACCTCGTAGTGGACATGCGGACCTGTCGACATGCCCGTATTGCCCAGATATCCGATGATTTGCCCCTGCCGTATCTTGACACCTTTTGCGACGCCCTCGGCGAAACGGAGCATATGGCCATAAGCGGTCTTGTAACCGTTGGCGTGCCGGATGCGAACATAGTTGCCGTAGCCGCCTTCGCGCCCGGCGACTTCGATGGTGCCGTTGCCAGTGGCCATGATTGGCGTTCCGACCGGGGCCGCCCAGTCCACGCCCGAATGGAGCTTCAAGGTCTTGAGCAGAGGATGCCTGCGGTAGCCGAACCCGGAGGTCAGCCGCGCCGCTCTTACCGGCGTTCGCATAAGAAACTTCTTAGCGTTGGAGCCCTTTTCGTCGTAGTAATCCACCACGCCGTCGGGTGTGCGGAAGCGGTAATATCCGTGCGTTTCCCCGCCGATATTCACCTGGGCAAATAGGAGCTCGCCGGGTTTTTCGGCCCCGCCTTCGTCCTGTGCAAGGTCGTAGAAGACTTCGAAACTGTCGCCAGCCTTCACGCGCTGTTTGAAGTCCACGTCGTAGGAGTGGATTTTCAGGAACTTTGTAATGAAATCGTCCGGAAGGCTCTGCGCCCTGGCAGCCCGGTAGGTGCTGAGGTAGACGCTGGCGCGCTCGCCGGTGTTTTCGTCCGAAATCGGATTCCGGCTGCACCGGTTTATCGCTTGGAATGTATCCGCCTTCACTGCTGCGCGCCAATGTGATCTCGGGGGCGTTTTGGTAGAACAAGCTGATCTTGGCCACGTCAAGCGAACCTTCTTCGACCGACGACGGCGTCAACGCGAGCCGGAGTTCTTCGCCCGCGCGCAGCTTCTTTGTTTTCGTTACCTTCGCAACGGCCTCGGCGACGAGATTCGACTGGACGCTGTCGACGCCGGTGCCCTTGATCAGAGTATCGAGGGATTCGCCCCCGCGAGCGGCAATGGAGCGCCGGTCGTATCCGTCGTCAATCTCCTCCTCGTTCGACTTCTTATAAAGGATTGTGGTATTTTTTTCTGCCACGGCGGGGGCGTGGCCGTCGCTTGCGGCCGAGGCGCCGGGATCTCAGCGGCCCCGACTCCGACAGGCTCGCTTCGCTTTCCGCATAGACTGCATCGGTTTCGGCCACGAGTTTTTCGGCTTCGGCGTCGGAGAGCTCCTGGTTGTCCTCGCTTGGCAAGAAGCCGCCAGGCACCTCGATAAAGCGGACGGAAACACGCAGATCGGACGTCAGTTCGGCGCCCGACTGATCTTTCCGCGCGATGGGCGTGTCGTTGCCGAAGAGGTCCATTGGATTGAACGCCGGCACGGCGATCTCCTGCTCGGGCCGCTCCGTTGCCAACGTGGCCACGATCCTCGCATAAGGCTTTGTGCTGATGCGTTCCTGGGTGCCGATCCGCTGTTCAACCCGGTCGTAAATAAAACTCCGGGTAGTCAGGCCATTTGAGGAGACGGTTAGCCGGTCCGCCTTGTAGCCGGTCGAGGTTTGTTTGAGGGAGCCTGGCTTGCCGGTTACGCGAGGCTTTAAAGAATTG
>CAWAVJ010000016.1:0-11117 GCA_963785355.1 uncultured Alphaproteobacteria bacterium | reverse complement strand
TCGAGATCCCCGGGCGTGAAGCCGTAGGCCGACGGCTCAAGCTCGGGATGCGGGCGCGCCGGCGAGAGGTGGAGGGGATCGAGGTTGCCGATCAGATGGCCGTTCACGCGGTAGGCGCGGATCAGCATCAGGGCGCGGACGGATTCGCGCGTGGCCCGGAATGCCTCCTCGCGGCTGATCTCGACGCCCTTCTCCTGGGCCTTTGTGCTTATTTTCCGATGGATTTCGTGCTCTTCGCGTCCCCAGTCCGCGCCCAGCGCGTTGAGCAGGTCGCCGTCCCCGGAAATGCCCTCATCCTTATGCTTCCAGGAGGGGCCGTGCGTTTCGGCGAGGACCGCTTCCTTGCGCTCCTTCAGATCCGTGAAAAACGCGCGCCAGTCGGCCGCCACCGAGCCCGGATTTTCCTCGAAGCGCTCGTACAGATCCTCGATGTAAGCGGCATTCGCCCCGTGAAGAAACGAGGTGATCGCGAATGCCTCGTTTAATTTCTCGCGTCTCAATTCAACACACCTTCCAGGCCATCGCACAAAAGCGGACTATACCGCAAAAGCCAACCCGCCTTCGCCTGAAGGCGGCGGATCAGCCCTTCAACACTTCGACAAGAGTGCTTCCAAGCGCCGCGGGCGAAGGAGAGACGACGATGCCAGCGGACTTCATCGCTTCGATTTTGTCTCCCGCCGAGCCTTTGCCGCCTGCAATAATCGCGCCGGCGTGCCCCATCCTCCTGCCGGGAGGTGCCGTGACCCCCGCAATAAAGCCTACCATCGGTTTCTTGCGCGGCGAGGACTTGTAAAAGGCCGCTGCCTCTTCCTCGGCCGAGCCGCCAATTTCGCCGATCATGACAATCGACTTGGTCTCGTCGTCGGCCAGAAACATTTCAAGAACCTCAATGTGTTCGGTCCCTTTCACGGGGTCGCCGCCGATGCCGATGCAGGTGGTTTGACCAAGGCCCGCCATCGTCGTCTGATGTACAGCTTCATAGGTAAGTGTGCCCGAACGGGAAACAATACCGACGCTGCCGCGCTTGTGGATGTGCCCCGGCATGATGCCGATTTTGCATTCGCCAGGCGTGATGACGCCTGGGCAGTTCGGCCCGACGAGGCGCGATTTGGAGCCGTCGAGCGCGCGCTTGACCTTCACCATATCCAGCACCGGAATGCCCTCGGTGATGGTGACGATCAGCGGGATTTCGGCGTCGATTGCTTCTAGGATCGCGTCGGCCGCAAACGGCGGCGGCACGTAAATCGCGGTGGCATTTGCGCCGGTCCTCTTTACTGCGTCGTGGACCGTGTCGAAAACCGGCAGGCCGAGATGGGTGCTGCCGCCTTTGCCCGGTGTCACGCCGCCAACCATCTTCGTGCCATAGGCGATGGCCTGCTCGGTGTGGAAGGTGCCCTGAGCGCCGGTTATGCCCTGGCAGATCACTTTGGTGTTACTGTCGACGAGGATGGCCATGCCCTAATCCTTTGTAATCGCTGTCTGTCTGTTTTCGTGAAAGCCCGGTTGCGCCGGGAGATCGAGAAATGGATTGATCGCGGTGACCGTGCCGTAAGCCTGCCCGTGATTGAGGTCTTCGGTGTAAAGGACGGGGGCACCCAGTGCCTCCGCCGCCGCAACGATTGCGCCATCCCAATAAGATATTCCGTACCGCACCGACACTGCGGCCGCCGTTTTTACGAGACCGGAATCGACTGGCAAGCACACGAACTCCTCAAGGTTCTCGATCCAACGGAGGGCAACTTCGGGCTTCAAACTGAAATCCGCTTTCTTCGTCGCGTTTACGTAAAACTCTTGGAGCACCTGCGCAGAGAGCGCGAACTGCCTTTCTTCCAGCAGCTCAATCGCCCTCATCTTCTTTGAAAGGTGCGCCGGGTTCCTGGAGGCCGCGTAAAGGAGAATGTTCGTGTCGAGAAAACACTCCGCGATCATACAACGCCTCCCTGTTCCACTTCCAATCCGGCCCAGGATCGAAGGTGGATGCCTTCGCGAGTTCAACCAGTTCCTTTCTCGCCTGAGCGGCGCGATCCGCTTGCGCCGCAAGTTTGCCGAGATAGTCGCGAACCAGCCCATTCACAGTCGTATTGCGCGCGGCGGCGTATTTGCGAACCGCCGCAAGCACATCTTCCTCAACGGAAAGCGTGACATTCTTCATCTGTTTAACCTCCTGCTCACGTCACACAGTTTATGTGTGACTGTGTGGAGCGTCAAGCGGCCTTCTTCACCTCGGCAACGATCTTTTGCGCCGCCTCGCCAAGGTCGCCGGCGGGGATGATCGGGAGCCCCGAACCGCTCAGGATTTCCTTGCCCAGCTCGACATTGGTCCCTTCGAGCCGGACCACCAGCGGCACGCTGAGGTGGGTTTCGCGCGCGGCGGCGATGATGCCCTTGGCGATGATGTCGCAGCGCATGATGCCGCCGAAAATGTTCACGAGGATGCCCTTCACGTTAGGGTCGGACAGAATGATCTTGAAGGCTTCCGTCACCTTCTCCTTCGAGGCGCCGCCGCCGACGTCCAGGAAGTTGGCGGGCTCCTCGCCGTAGAGCTTGATGATGTCCATGGTCGCCATGGCGAGGCCGGCGCTGTTCACGAGGCAGCCGATATTGCCGTCGAGCTTCACGTAGGAGAGATCGTAGCGCGAGGCTAGCACTTCGGCGGGATCCTCTTCGCCGAGGTCGCGCAGGTTCATAATATCGTGATGGCGGTAGAGGGCATTGCCGTCGAAATTTAGCTTCGCATCGAGGCAGACGAGATCGCCATTTTCGGTCACGATGAGCGGATTGATCTCAAGAAGGCTCATGTCCTTCTCGGTGAAGGCCCTGTAAAGATTGCCAATCAGCTTCACGCATTGCTTGATACGGTCGTCTTTGAGGCCGAGCGCGAACGCGACCTGGCGGCCGTGGAATTGGGAGAAGCCCGTAGCCGGATCGATGGTCAGCGTGAAGATTTTCTCGGGCGTATTGTGGGCCACGTCCTCAATGTTCATGCCGCCTTCGGTCGAGGCGATGATCGCCACGCGCGAGGTCGCCCGGTCGACCAGGAACGAGAGGTAAAGCTCGCGGGCAATCGCGGCGCCTTCCTCGATAAGGAGGCGCTTCACAACGCGCCCGGCCGCGCCCGTTTGCACCGTCACAAGCGTGTGCGACAGCATCTGGTCCGCGAACAGCCGCACGTCGTCGACGGATTTCGCAATGCGGACGCCGCCCTTCTCGCCCGCTTCCGGCTCCTTGAAATGGCCTTTGCCGCGACCGCCCGCATGGATCTGCGCCTTTACGACACAAATGGGACCGCCGAGCTCCTTCGCGATGGCAACCGCTTCTTCCGGGGCGAAGGCCGCGTGTCCGCGCGGAACCGGCACGCCATAGTCTTTGAGGATCGCTTTTGCCTGATATTCATGCACATTCATGGGAGCGCTCGTAACAAGAGGGAGGCAAAGGCGGCGGCCGCCGCCGGGAGCTTTTGGAACCGCCCCACAAGGGGCGGCGGCGTTTACTTAAGCAGACGGCTGCTGAAGGGCGGGAGCGATGCGCGCGCAAACCTCCGTGAGATTCTGTACGGCGTCCACCGAGCGCTTGAAGTCGATGCGCTCATGGGTGTTCAGCTCGATCTCGATCACCCGCTCCATGCCCTTGGCGCCGATCACGGTTGGCACGCCGATATAGAGGCCGTTAACGCCATATTCGCCGGTCAGGTAGGCCGCGCAGGGCAGCACACGCTTCTTGTCCTTGAGATAGGACTTGGCCATCGAAACCGCCGACGCCGCGGGGGCGTAATAGGCCGAGCCCGTCTTCAGAAGCTTCACGACCTCGGCGCCGCCGTCGCGTGTGCGCTGAACGATCTCGTTCAGGCGCTCATGCGTGAGCCAGCGCATCTTGATGAGGTCGGGCAACGGGATGCCGGCCACGGTCGTGTAGCGGGTGAGCGGCACCATGGTGTCGCCATGGCCGCCCAGCACGAATGCGGTCACGTCCTCGACCGACACGTCGAATTCGCGGGCGAGGAAGTAGCGGAAGCGCGCGCTGTCGAGCACGCCTGCCATACCCACGACCTGGTTCTTCGGAAGCCCGCTGAAGCGTTGCAGCGCCCAAACCATCGCGTCGAGCGGGTTGGTGACGCAGATCACAAAAGCGTTAGGCGCGTATTTTCTGATGCCGGCGCCAACCTGCTCCATGACCTTCAAATTGATTTCAAGGAGATCGTCGCGGCTCATTCCAGGCTTGCGCGGTATGCCGGCGGTGACGATGACAACATCCGCGCCCTTGATGTCGGCGTAATCGTTCACGCCCTGGTAGGCTGCATCGAAGCCGTCGACTGGCGAGGATTGGGCGATGTCGAGCGCTTTCCCCTGCGGCATTCCCTCCATGATGTCGAACAGCACCACATCGCCTAGTTCCTTAAGGCCGATCAGATGGGCCAGCGTGCCGCCGATCATCCCTGAACCAATAAGTGCGATTTTGGCACGTGCCATGGTGCTATTCTCCTCTGTTTTGGGGGTTGGCGGACATCGCGGCGGATTGCCACGCTTCCGTATGCGTTACCCGTATTTTTTCTATATTGCAACGGGACACCGCAGCGTGAAGTTCATCCTTTAGTGAAAATTAACACGCTCTTAAGTTGTTCTTAACGTGCGGCCTCCGCGGTCTGTTCGCGCCATTCCCGCGCAAGTGCTTCCGCCTGCTTGCGTTCCTCGGGCCGCAGAGAGATCACAAAGAGGTCAAGCTTCAAATCGGACTCGCCGGCCTGACGCGCTATAATGTGCCATTTTGCGGCTTGAATGCGATCCTTTTCCAAGCCGACACCGGCAGAGTAAGCACGCGCAAGCCGGTTTTGAGCTACCGCATTGCCGCGCTCGGCGGCGAGGCGGAACAGCGCAACGGCTCCAGCTAAGTCCTGCGGCACTCCCTTTCCGCTGCCAAGCGCGATGGCGTATTCGACTTGAGCGTCGGCGTTGCCAGCCGCGGCCGCTCTCGCCATCCAGAAGGCTGCCTTCGCCTGATCCCGGGGAATGCCTTCCCCCTTCGTATAAAGTGTGCCCAGATCGTAAGCGGCCTGGGCGTGGTCTTTCTTCGCAGCCTGCTCAAGCCAATACGCTGCCTTTTGCATGTCCTGCGGGCGTGCCCATCCCTCGACATAGGTTTGGGCGAGATTATAGGCTGCAAGCGTGTGCCCTTGCTGGGCTGCGGCCTCGAAGAAATCGGCGGCCTTTTTCTCATCTTTTTTCACGCCGCGGCCGGCGGCCAGCATGACGCCAAGCTCGAACTGCGCGTGCATATCCCCCGCTACGGCGCCCTTGGTGAACCACTCCACTGCCTTGGCGTCGTCCTGGCGGACGCCGAGCCCTCCCTCGTAGAGTTTGCCCATCAGCGTGTTGGCGTGGACTTCGCCCTTTGCCGCTGCTTCGGCCGCAAGCTTGAGCGCCCGCTCGTAAAGGCCGTAATCGTAGGCGGCGTAGGCCGGATCGTAGGTGGAAGCGGAGGTTTCCGCGGCAGACCAGCCACCCTTCGGCGCTGGGGCGGCGGCGGCAGGAGCAGGCTTTTGCGCCGCGCCGGCATCCCAGGCGCCGCTAATCGCCGCGCAGGCGCACATCGTCATTGCCAAAAGGAGCTTGGGCCGGATCATGGTTGCCTCTTAAGCCTCGAAACAGTCACGTCTGGCTTTGCAAACCGAACTCTGTTGCAAAAGTAAGGCTTTCTCCGGCGCGATGTGCCTCTTCGATCATAAGAAAATCGGGGCGTGCTTTTGTGAGAACGGTTTTGCCGGGGTGCGCGCGGCCAAAAACCAGCGCTGCGGGCACTCCGGTTATCTCATCCCACCATAGCGAGAGCGCGACCGCCTGTTCCCAGGCTTCCGGAGTGGTGGCATCGATGGCAATGAAATCGGCGCCGGCCTCCGCGCTCTCCATGGCGGCATGGCGGCTAAGACCGCAAGCGGCGCCGACAATCCCGGCACTGCCGAGCACAGCCCTGGCGCGCCCCGCATCCGCGCCCGGCGTAGCGAGATAAACGCCATTGGCACCCGCGGCCGCCGCTTCCTCAGCCTCTCCAGCAAGCAGCACCGCAAGCTCAAGCAGCTTCGCTCCGGCTATGGCTTGCGCCAAGACAGCCGGAGCCGGGTTTTCAAAAATAAGGGCAGCGGGTCGAAAGAGCCTGGCAAGCCCTGTCAAGTTTGCCGCCCACTCCTGTTGCAGAGCGGGCGGGATGACGGAAATCAGCCCGCAGGGCTTGACTTCCATCGCTTAGATGAGCCTGGCCATCGCAACGGCGGTGTCGAGCATGCGGCAGGAGAAGCCCCACTCGTTATCGTACCAGGAAAGCACCCGGACGAGTTTGCCCTGCACGATCTGCGTTTGCGACAGGTCGAAGTTCGAGGAATGCGGGTTGTGGTTGAAATCCACAGAGACAAGCGGGTCCTTGACGACGGAAAGAATGCCTTTCAGCTCCTGCTCCGAGGCGCGCTCCATCGCCGCGTTGATGTCGCCAACGCTCGTTTCCCGCCCCGGTATGAAGCAAAGATCGATCACGGACACATTCGGCGTCGGAACACGGATTGCGGTTCCGTCGAGCTTGCCCGCAAGCTCAGGCAGCACCAGCCCCACCGCTTTCGCCGCACCCGTCGAGGTCGGGATCATCGACAAAGCCGCCGCGCGCGCGCGATGCAGATCCTTATGCGGCAGGTCAAGGATGCGCTGATCGTTGGTGTAGGAGTGGATCGTGGTCATATAGCCTTGGCTAATGCCGCAAAGGTTCTGAAGCACCTTCGCAACCGGGGCCAGGCAATTGGTGGTGCAGGAGGCATTCGAAACCACGTTGTGGTCGCGCTCCAGCTTGTCGTGGTTCACGCCATAGACGACGGTGATGTCCGCACCTTTCGACGGGGCCGAAACCAGCACCTTCTTGGCACCCGCGGTGAGATGCATCGCCGCCTTCTCCTTGTCGGAGAAAATGCCGGTACATTCCATCACAATGTCGACGCCGAGCGAGGCCCACGGCAACTTGAGCGGATCGCGCTCGTTCAGCACCTTGACGTGCCCGGTGCCTGCGTCGAAGCCGTCGCCTTCGACCTTGACCTCGCCGTGGAACGGCCCGTGCACCGAATCGTACTTCAGCAAATGCACATTGGTCTTCAAATCGCCAACGTCGTTGATCGCCACCACCGTCACATCGGTGCGATTATATTCCTTGATGGCCCGGAGCACATTCCGGCCAATCCGGCCGAAGCCGTTAATTCCTACCCTAACCGTCATTTCATCTCTTCCGTTAGAATACGGTCCTTCGCTTGCATCTTTATCTAAAGCTCACACTAAATCCCAACGGGGCGGGAACGCAAGGGGGCAAGCCTGGAGTGCACCGGGGTTTCACCCATCCATGCTGTGGACAACTTTCGGTTGCGGTGAATTGTGCGCTTCCAGCAACGGTTGTGGCGAGCTTCAGGCACCGTTGCGCCTGGGCCTCTGCGGCAGGCGGCCGGCTGGCACGGCGGGTGTGCGGCAAACGACAAAAGTGGCCGGCATGAACCGGCCACAGTATCTTCATAACAGCGCCGGTTGGGCTTACTTGGGGCAGCCCTTTGCCAAGTCCTCGACCAGCGGACCGGTGTCCTCACCCAAAGCGGACATGATCTTGTCGAAGTCCGGGCTGATCTTTTTGCCAGCGTCTTCCTCCTGCTTGGAGATCTCTTCCACTTTCTTCTGGTCGTTCTTCTCGCTCGCCTGGGCGGCCTGGTCGTCGAGCTTCATGACGTCGCAGAATTGCGCCATCTTCGCCTTGTCGCCCTTGATGGTGTCGACGAGCTTTTGCACATCGGCCTTGCTCGCAGGAGGCGGCGCCTTTTCTTCCGCTGCGAAAGCAGGGCCAGAAAGGGCAGCGATCACCGCAACCGCGGCCACAAACGTCGTTTTCATAAAAGTCTCCTTAATCGATTGGCCTCGATGCCTCGAAGGCGATCCAGGGCTATATGCTAACTCCGAATCCGGAACTCTCGTCCCGGCCATCCCACAAAGTTGTAAATGGCGGCAATTTCGCGACAACGCGCATGAATTATTTTCAACAAAACTCGCGGCCTAGAGAGCAGGCTGCGGAATATGGGATCGGGCGGCGCACCTCCGATTAGGTGCGCCGCCTTTGTCTGCCGGCTGCACTAGTTGGAAGCGTACTGACGCCTGTGGCTCTGCCTCCTTGAGCTGCCCTTGCGGTGCCGGACGCTCGCATAGCGCTTCCGGCCTTGGCGCGCCTCGGCCTGGTGCCTGCGGTGAGTGCCAGCACTTGCGATGTGGGTGCGGCCGCTCGCGCCCCGGGCGGACCGGACGACCGTGCGGTTCGCTTCGTGCGCCCCAAAGGGATTTAGCGCCTGAAGCAGCCGCTCGCCCAGACCCGGTTTCTCATAGCCGCGCTTTTTCCCGCTGCCATAGCTCACGACCTCAAGGCACACCGGGGCGATCCCGTCCATGCCGAGGGCGTTCTTGGCGCCGGTTGAGAGATCGATAATCCTTCCAGCGACGAACGGACCGCGATCGTTGATCCGCACCGTGATGCTACGCCCGGTGCGTTGATTGCGGACAACCACGCGGGTGCCGAAGGGCAGCGATTTGTGCGCCGCCGAAATGCCCATGTGGTTATAGGCTTCGCCGTTTGCCGTCCGGTTTCCCGACGAATAGGTGGAGGCGATACCGCATTCGGCGAACGCCTGCTGGCAGCCAACGCACCACGCTGCTGCTAACACGACAGCCGCAAAGATACCCTTCACTTTCTTCATCACAACCTTTCCTTGTAGTGACAACTGAAGGCCGCGATGAAAGAGGTAAATAAGGCGTAAATTAGAGCAGATTTCTGAATAACTGGTATACTTTTTTTGCATACTGAGCGCTAGGTAACGCTTGGCCACGCTCAGGAACGGCTTAAGGAAGCTAAAATGTCACAGGTAGTGCGTGCGCAACTTTGGCTATTCACTATGCTGTCCAAGTCAAGCCGGCGCCCGCGGATCTAACAACACACAAGGACGAAGTTGTGCCATCGGAACTTCTCGCACTTCCAGAGCTTCTTGGGCGGTTGCAGCGTGACGAGCGGTTGCTCGGCCTGGACGTGGGCACGAAAACCATCGGGCTTGCCCTTTCCGACGTGATGCGCCAGATCGCGACGCCGCTCGAAACCATCCGCCGGACGAAATTCAAGGCCGACGCGGAGCGGCTTCTCAGCGTTGCGGCAGAGCACGGTGCGGGCGGGCTCGTCATCGGCCTGCCGGTCAATCTCGACGGCACGGAGGGGCCGCGCGCGCAATCGACCCGCGCTTTCGCCCGCAATCTTGCGCAGCTCAGCGCTTTGCCGATGGCGTTCTGGGACGAGCGCCTTTCGACCGCCGCCGCCGAGCGTGCGCTGCTCGAAGCCGATACCAGCCGCAAGCGGCGCGCCGAACTCATCGACAAGATGGCCGCCGCCTATATCTTGCAGGGCGCGCTCGACCGCCTCAATTACAGCCGCCGCGCGCCCCTCGCCTGATCGCCGCTCCTGCAATTGCCCGCCGCCACTATTTATATATGTAGTATATATGTAGCGCGGCGTAGGTGCGGTTTAGGAGTGCCGTAGGGAACCATGGCTGCCTTGCCTGCTTCTGGATGGTGCAATCCTAACATCGAGCGCTTTGAGAAAGCTTTAATTTGAGCTAAATTATTGATATAGATAAATAAAAAAATCAGTCCTCCACTAGAAAATACGCGAGTAGTAAGAAAGCCAACCGGCAACCTACGGGCACTTCGAGCAGCTCAATTGACGGGCCGCGCCACGGAGATCTCCAGCGCCGCCACTCATTATATATATGGGGGAGCGAAGCGGCTTCGAAGCGTCCTGACGAATAGCGACGGCGTTGTGAACTCGATTATGAGAAACATCGATCCGCCAACGTTCGATTGACCGGGCGGGAGCGTGCGGCCCGGACTTTCCGGTAACTAATAGGACACCTGCTATGGATTCGATTTTCACGATCCTGTTCGCGGCCATCGACGGTGGCTACGCCGATGCAACGTTTGTGCGCGAGTGGGCCGATAGGCTTATTTTAAAGGCAAAATATCCGCAGGAGTGGTTGATAAATCTTTCACTGTCTCGCGATGAAGATAATATGTTGAAAGTTCTCCGGAAGAGTCTCTTGGAACATAGATTGCGTCTCGGTTATAGATATTGCGAGATATACATCGGTTTTTTGTACCTGAGATACAAGCAGCGTCGATTAACATACGATAAATTTATGGCGTTGGTTATCGACACAGTAGATGCGGAAGATTTCTCCGTTCTCGATCTGTACCGGCTGATAGCTTTGTCGAAGCGGGTCCGGGCCGATGGGGACACTGCCAATTTTGAGTTTGAGGAAAAATTTGAGGCGTTTGGCGCAGATGCACGTAAATTGTTTGACTATCTGGAAAGTGAGGATTTCTACGAACGGGAGATGAAAAACATCGACGTGCAGGGGGAATAGCGATGAGCCAAGATGAAAAGTTCGGCTTCAAGTGGCGGCTGCTGGCGCACCGTGAGGACCGGAGCATAGAACTAGAAAACGAGGGCCTTTTCGACGAACTCGTTGTGGACGATTGGCTGCACATCGAAAAGATGGATCGTAACGTCTGGTGGATGCGCTTGGGAGACGCATGTATCACCATTACTTTGTCTCAAGACGATAGACCTGTAGTGGACATAGAGCGCGGCTTTTACGAGACACCTAACGGAACGACCAGTGTGCGGGAAGAAAATTAGGAACGCGGAGTCGAGCAATTGTCCGCTCAAATGCACAACGTGAAGCAGCACCGGTCCAAGATTGCGGGGATCGACGCAATCGAGTTCAAGTCCGGCTGCGCCTTCCCGCGCCATTGCCACGATCAATACGGCATCGGCGTATTGCTTTCCGGGGCGCAACGCTCGTGGAGCGGCATCGGGCCGGTGGAATTGTCCGCGGGTAGCGTCATCGCCGTCAACCCCGGCGAGATGCACGACGGCATTCCGATCGCCGGCTGCGTCCGCCGCTGGCGCATGCTCTATTTCGATCCGCCAGTGCTTTCCGGAATCGTGGAGCAAGCCGAATTCGAAAGCCCAAGCCTGCGCGATCACGGGTTGGCAAAGCTCGTGCTCGCCCTCTTCCG
>CAWAVJ010000015.1:0-11193 GCA_963785355.1 uncultured Alphaproteobacteria bacterium | reverse complement strand
CGACAGCTTCTGCATGGTGTACACATATTGCGGGGCGGCCATGGGGTGTCCTTCTTGTTAGCGCTACCGCCCTTCGGGCTGCTTGAGCGCAAATTGTGGGGCGCGGTTCGCTGCGCGGGCCGCTAGGGCGGCGCGGGAGCGAATGGGCGTGCGCGGGAATTTGGGTGAGTTGTAGCGGATCGTGGGCGCGGGCTCAAGGCGGCTCGCACGTTTTGCCTGCTTTGTCACTTGCTTCCCCGTCATCCATCTTCTAATATGACCACTGTGGTCATGAGAGGCAAGCATGCGTGAAATTCAACTGAAGGATGCGAAGGCGAATTTGTCAGCGGTGGTGGACGACGCGCTACGCGGCGAGCCTTCACTTATTACGCGCCATGGCAAGCCCCAGGCCGTCGTTATCGCTTTCGAGGAATGGCGAAAACTGGCCTCGATCCCGTCCTTCGCGCAGTTGCTCATGTCGGCTCCGCTCGATGAAAGCGATCTGCCCGAGCGCGACGCCACGCCCATTCGCGATGCCGGGCTTTAACGCCGGTGTACCTCGTCGACACGAATGTCATTTCCGCGTTTTCGCCCGCCGCCGCGATGGAAAGCGGCGAGGTCCGCGCCTGGCTTGAGGCGCAGTCCGCGCATTTATTTCTGTCCGTTGTCACCATCGCCAAGATCGAAAGCGGCATCGCGAAAGCCGGGCGGGCGGGCGCCACAAGAAAAGCCGGACAGCTCGCGTCATGGCTCGAAAGCGTGCTGCATCTTTATGGCGAGCGGATTCTGCCCGTGACAACCGATGCGGCGCGCCTCGCGGGCAGGCTCGCGGACAAGGCGCGCGGGGCAGGCGCTTCCCCCGGTTTCGCCGATATTCTGATCGCGGCAACCGCCTGCGATGCCCGGCCTTACGATCCTAACGCGGAATACGAAGCACTTCGCGGCCCTGGGCGTGGCGGTCATGGACCCTTGGGTTTCGCTGCCGCTGTAACAGTGCCACCGCGCTATTGCCTGTCATGGGACGTGCCAGTCAGCAGAAAATCGCGCTCAAATCCAAGGCGATGCCCGGCGGGTCGAGCGTCAGCGCGCCGGTGCTGGCCAAAGCGGCGGTCAGCGTGGATTGGTTGGCGCGGGTAAAGTGGATGGCGAGCGGCTTATCGGGATCGATGACAATGTAATGCTCGACCGAAGGTACCTGGAAGTAGCCTTGCAACTTGCCGCTGAAGTCGAAGTTCTTCGTCGAAGGCGATAGTATTTCCACCACAACCAGCGGATCGGGGATTTCGCGCTGGCAATCGTCGAGCGCCGCGCCGCAGCGGACGGCGACATCGGGAATGAAGGTCTTATTATCCGAGACCCGCACCGCCAAGGCGTCGATGAGCACGTCGCAAGGCAGGGCGGCCTGCTTGACGGCGAGCCGCAGCGCATCGAACACCGCTACCTTGACATTGTGGTGCTTCAGCGTTTCCGGGGCCATCGCCGTGTATTTCGGCACGATGCGCCCGTCGATCAGCTCAAGCTTTTCCTCGCCCTCGTAGTCTGCCGCCCAAGCCAAAAATTCGTCTGCGGTCATTATGTTAGCCGGCCAGGCTTGCGCGGAATTGGACATAAACGGGCTTCCTATCGTCTGCGCTATTAAAGTGATGGCAGGCGGCGCCGCGGTCAACGCCTCGCGCGCTACATTCTCCCGGTTTTCGTGTTTGGCGTGTTCTTGAGCGCGAATATCGCCCGCGCGTGCGGCTTGGCGCACGCCATTTAGGACAATCTTGCTTATTTCCAATTATTCAGCCAACTATCGGAGGCAAACCACTTGCAGTGCCAACGCCTGGGCCCGGGCGGCAATGTCAGGCGTCGAGAGCGCATCGAGCGTGTATCCTGGAGGCGGAGGCGGTGCGGTGGAAATCGTAACGCGTTGGGCGTCGAGAAATGCTGCGGCCACAGAAGCCTTGATGGCGAAATTGACGTTTTGAGGGATATCGCCAGTAGCGGACGCAATCCTTGTAGCGTTGAGCTTTGAAACAACAATCCCAACGATATTTCCGAACCGATCAAAAAGCGGTCCGCCGCTGTTCCCCGGTTGAACGGGCGCTGAGATTTGCAGGAACCGGCTATCGTCTTCGAGACCAGCGAGCGCCGTGACGTTTCCTGTAACGACATTGCCACCGGACGAAAGCATCCCAGTGAGCGGGAATCCATAGACGACGATGTCTTCCCCCTGCCGTACCGAAAGCCGCCAGTTGCTCCATTGAGCCGGGCGCTGATCGGTTGCAAGCAGGGCGAGATCATTCCTGATGTCGCGTGCCAGGAGACGGGCCGTGCCATTGTTCGCGCGAATCTGCTGGCAGTTCTCGACCACATGCGCGTTGGTCAGCGCCTCGCCATTTCTAGAGACAAAAAAAGCAGTACCAGATGTTGCGGCCACTTCGGTTTTTCTTGGAGGAGGGGAATCCGGTGTGACCTCTGGCGAGGCGTTAGCGGTCGTTGGCCGCCACTCTTCGGCTAGTTTCTGCGCCTCAGCAACCTGTGCCGCCGTCATGAGCCGGGCGGTTTCATCTCGCCTTTTTGCCGCCAACTGGCCGCCCTGCGCCGCCGACAAACTCAACCACATATGCGCTGCGACATAGTTCTGCGGCACGCCCTTACCCAAGACATACGTCAGCCCGAGCATAAATTGCGCATCGGCATCACCTTGATTAGCAGCCAAGTAAAACCACTTTGCGGCTTCAGTGTCGTTTTTGGACACACCCTTGCCGGCGGTGTAGGCCGAACCGAGGAGGGCCTGGGCAAGGGCGTTACCTTGGCCAGCAGCCAAGCGATACCATTTTGCCGCCTCAGCATCATTCTGCTTCACGCCCTTCCCCAAGGCGTACATAATCCCGACTTTCATTTGGCCCAAAGCGTCGCCTTGGCTGGCCGCCAGCTTATACCATTTTACCGCCTCAACATCGCTCTGCTTAACGGCCTTACCGAGGGCGTAGATTACTCCGACTTTGACCTGACTATGAGCGTCACCCTGGTCGGCCAGCGAACGATAAAGGCGCAGAGCGGTCACATAGTCACCCCTGCGAACCGCAGCCTCTGCATCCTCGAACATGCCTGCGGCTACGGGCGCTGCGAGGCTCAACATCAGGAAGATGCCGGCGAAGATTGCGGAGAATGCGCGTGTCATGCGTCGACCATCGCCTTCGTGGGTATCCGACATTGGATTCGATCGCTAAGGGCAGAATAGCACTTTCAATAAAACGGAAAATTTTACGAGGCAACTGGCGATTGCCCAAGCCGGGCGAAAATTGCATAGAAAGCCAAAATTGTTCGTCCCACATGTTGTTTTGTCCAAGCCGGAGAGCGCTATATCCGGCTTGGAGGCTCTCATGGATCTCGTGATACACGACCTTCCGGCCAAGCTGCTGGAAGAGCTGGATCGGAAGGCGAAGGCATCCGGCCGCAGCGTCGAAGCTGAGGCAGCCGCGATCATCGCCACTTCTTTGGCTGAAGGCGAAGAGGAGGCCGATCCCGTCGAGGCATTTCTGAAGAGGCCGATGGCATCTACGGGGAAAATCGCCTGCAAAACGTTGTGGACGAGTTTCTGGCGGAGGGCCGGCAGATGCCGGGCGAGGAAGAATAGGCGCCGGAGCTCAAGCGGCGGCTTGGCATTCGTTAAGCTGCGGTGCATTTTCCGTAGGGCGCTACTATAGTTAACGCAGAGATGGTAAATGCGCACCCGGCATATTTTCCGCCGCCGTCTTTCTGCGAATCTTTTGCCCTTTTAGGTCGATTTCTACGACTCCAAAATCCTATAAAATATATTTGCAGATTTAATGTTAACCATAAAATGGGGACCGGCAATCCTATTTATTCTAGCAATATCAATCGTTAATCGTTTTAGAAGAAACTCCTTCTATAATGAGCGCTGTAAAAGAAGAGGGCGGCAATTATGTAAAATGGCCGGGAAAGCGGCAGGAATGGGGTTAACGGGGATTTAACGGGAGCGCGGCCGGCGCCGCAGATCGCCTGGCCGCCGGGGCGCATACGCGGCCTGCTTCGTGCACGGTAGCGCTACCGCCGCTGCCATGCTAGGACGTCTGCGCCAAAACCAGCCGGAAAGAGCGACATGACACAGACGGATCGAACGCCCCGCGAAACCCGCATCGAAACCGACACATTCGGCCCCATCGAGGTTCCCGCCCATCAGCAGTGGGGCGCGCAAACGCAGCGCAGCCTCGGCAATTTCAAGATCGGCGGCGAGCGCATGCCGCTTCCCCTGATCCGCGCGCTTGCCATCGTCAAGAAGTGCGCGGCCAAGACCAATCTGGCGCTGGGCGATCTCGATGCGCAGCTCGCCCAGACAATCGTCACCGCGGCGCAGGAGGTGATCGAAGGCAAGCACGACGGCGAGTTTCCGCTGGTGGTCTGGCAGACGGGCTCCGGCACGCAGACCAACATGAACGCGAACGAGGTGATCTCGAACCGCGCCATCGAGATGCTGGGCGGCGAGAAGGGCTCGAAAAAGCCGGTGCATCCGAACGACCATGTGAACCGCGGGCAATCTTCGAACGACGTGTTCCCCACCGCCATGCACATCGCCGCCGCGATGCAGGTGCATGAGGCCCTGCTGCCGGCTCTCGACCATCTGGCCCGCGCGCTGGAGGACAAATCCGCTAAGTTCGAAAGCATCATCAAGATCGGCCGCACGCATTTGCAGGATGCGACGCCCGTCACGCTGGGCCAGGAGTTCTCGGGCTACGCGACGCAGGTGCGCTATGGCATCGAGCGGGTGAAAGCGGCGCTGCCGCGCATCTACATGCTGGCGCAAGGCGGCACGGCGGTCGGCACGGGCCTGAACTGCCCCATCGGCTTCGCGGAGAAATTCGCGGAGGAAGTCGCGCGCGAAACGGGCCTGCCCTTCGTGACCGCGCCCAACAAGTTCGAGGCGCTGGCCGCGAACGACGCCGAGGTCGAGCTGTCCGGCGCGCTGAACACGCTTGCGGTAAGCCTGTTCAAAATCGCAAACGATATCAGGTTGATGGGCACCGGCCCGCGCTCCGGCATCGCTGAGGTGTCGCTGCCCGAGAACGAGCCCGGCTCGTCGATCATGCCGGGCAAGGTCAACCCGACCCAGGTCGAGGCGCTTACCATGGTCTGCTGCCAGGTCATGGGCAACCACGTCGCGATCACCGTGGCCGGCAGCCAGGGCCATTTCGAGCTGAACGTCTACAAGCCCGTCATCATCTACAACCTGCTGCAATCGATCCGGCTGATCGCGGACGCGGCGGTAAGCTTCACGGACAATTGCGTCGTGGGCATCGTGCCGAACGAAGAGCGCATCCGCGAGCTGTTGGAACGCTCGCTCATGCTGGTCACGGCGCTGGCACCCAAGATCGGCTACGACAAGGCCGCACAGATCGCCAAGACCGCGCACAAGCACGGCACCACGCTGCGCGAGGAGGCGCTCGCCTTGGGCTATGTATCGGAGGAGGATTTCAACGCGATTGTAAGGCCCGAACTGATGATCAAGCCCGGCGCGTGAGCCGATGGCGCGAAACAAAGCCGGCGGCGAGTGCGGCCTGAAACTGCTGCTCGACCCCGGCTTGGCCCAGCCCAAAAAGCGCTCGCTGACCATTGCCGGGCACCGCACCTCCATCACGCTGGAGGACGCCTTCTGGCGCGAGCTGAAGGCGGCTGCGGCGGAGATGGAGGTGAGCGTCACCGCGCTCGCTTCGGCCATCGACGCGGCCCGCGAGCCCGCGAGCCTTTCGGCCGCGATCCGCGTTTTCCTGCTAACGCGGCGCGCGCCCGTGTCGCGTGAGCGCTAGCGCATCCTTCAGTTTTCTCTTATGTAACCGGAAACGGAAAGCCGATCCCTGGAGACGAGCTTATGACGGACATGCGCAAGGCAAGGCACATCACAACCGCGGTGAATGTGGGCGGTATTATGGTAGGCGGGGCCGCGCCTGTGGTGGTGCAGTCCATGACCAACACCGATACAGCGGATGTGGAAGCCACGGCCCGCCAGGTGGCGGAGCTTGCCTGCGCCGGCTCCGAGCTTGTACGCATTACCGTGGATCGCGACGAAGCCGCCGCCGCCGTCCCGCATATCCGCGACAAGCTCGCCAAGATGGGCGTGTCCGTGCCGCTGGTGGGCGACTTCCACTATATCGGCCACAAGCTCCTGTCCGAGCATCCGGCTTGCGCGGAGGCGCTCGCAAAATACCGCATCAACCCGGGTAATGTCGGCTTCCGCGACAAGCGCGACCGGCAATTCTCCGACATTATCGAGATCGCCCTCAAGCACGATAAGCCGGTGCGCATCGGCGTGAACTGGGGCAGCCTGGACCAGGAGCTTCTGACCCGTCTCATGGACGAGAATTCGGCGAGCGCCAAGCCAATTGATGCGCGCGAGGTGCTGCACGAGGCGATTGTGTATTCGGCGGTGCATTCTGCGGAATTGGCGGAGAGCCTTGGCATGGGCAGCGACAAGATCATCCTTTCCGCCAAGGTGAGTGCCGTGCAGGACCTCATCAGCGTCTACAATTTGCTCGCCTCGCGCTGCACCTACGCGCTTCACCTGGGGTTGACCGAGGCCGGCATGGGCTCCAAGGGCATTGTCGCGTCTTCCGCCGCCATGGGCATCCTCCTGCAACAGGGTATCGGCGATACGATCCGCGTCTCGCTCACGCCCGAGCCCGGCGGGGCGCGCACCAAGGAGGTCGAGGTCGCCCAGCAAATTCTGCAAACCATGGGTTTCCGCACCTTTGTGCCGATTGTCGCCGCCTGCCCCGGCTGCGGCCGCACCACGTCCACACTGTTCCAGGAAATGGCGCAAGACATCCAAAGCCATCTCATCGCCAAGATGCCGGAATGGCGCAAAATCTATCCCGGCGTGGAAACGCTGAACGTGGCGGTGATGGGCTGCATCGTGAACGGGCCCGGCGAGTCCAAGCGCGCCGACATAGGCATATCGCTGCCGGGGACGGGGGAATCGCCTGCGGCGCCGGTGTTCATCGACGGCCACAAGGCCGCGACGTTGCGCGGCCCCACGCTGGCGCAGGATTTCATGGCCATGGTCGAGGACTACATCCAGAAGCGCTTCGGCCATGCCCGCAAGGCGGATAGCCTTCTTGAAACAGCGCGATAAAAACGCCGTGCTACCGCAACGGCTGGCTCTCATTAAAATGTGAAGGCAATTTGCAAAAAATTAGACTATTCTGTGACGGCCCAAGCCTGTACAACCTGAAGGAAACCTGGGGGCGCTGCCGGCCAAGCCCAGGGCGTAATTTGTAACCTCAGGGATAGGTATGACACCTGAACAAGCTAAGCTCGTAGCAGAAAGCTTTTCGCAAATCGAAAACCGGCTGTCAGAACTGGGCGCAGCGGTCTACGATAAGCTCTTTTATGCCGCGCCAGAAACTCGCGCGATGTTCAAGGGCGACATGCAGGCCCAGCACAGAAAGCTCGTCAGCGTTTTCTTCGAGTTCGTGAAACTTAGGAGGAGGTCGCAGCACTTTCTGCCCGCGAGCGGCGCTAGCGGCGCGGTCGTACCCGGCATCAATCGCTTACGCACCGGGCACACGGCCGCGGGCGTGAAGGCCGGGCACTACACGCTTATGCGCAAAGCGATCCTGAATTCGCTGGCGGAAATTCTCGGCGAAAAGTTCGATAACAAGGCGGCCGAAGCCTGGGGATCGGCTTTCGACATGCTCGCCGAAACGATCCAAACGCCCGAAAGCGCAACCCCCGAGGAAGCCAAGCTGCTTTCAAGCATGTTCGGGCGCCGTTTCGAAGACGCAAAGCCCAATGAGGCGGGCGGCAAGGGCGGCGCTTCTTTGGACGAGTTTTTCGAGCCGAAGCAGGGCTCCTAAGCTGCCGTTCACCGCGTTCCCGATACCGGCGAACCTATATTAGGCCGCTCCTTGGGAACCCGAAGACGCGCTCTTGGCCAGCAAATCCCGGATTTCGATCAGGAGGCGAACATCCTCCGGTTTCTCCTTCGGCTTTTCGTGTTTGAGCCGGTTGATCTGCTTCACGAGGAAAAAGATTACCGCGCCCACGATCAGGAGATTAATCAAGGCATTCAAGAACTTGCCATAGGCGATAATGGCGTGGCCGCTTTCGTCGCGGCGTCGTAGGAGGGGGGAACCTGCACAGGGCCGCTGCCGAGGACGCTCGCCTTAAGTGCGGTCAGGTCGATAAAATAGTCGGTGAAATTGACACTGCCCAAGAGAATGCCGATCGGAGGCATGAGGATATCTCCGACGAGAGAGGTCACGATGGACCCGAAGGCGGCGCCGATGATAACGCCGACCGCCAAGTCGAACGCATTGCCCTTCAGGATGAATTCCCTGAATTCCTTAAGCGTTTCATTTTCCAAGAGATTTTTGTACTGCATTGTGGCCTCCTAACCGAAAGTGTCAGCGCAATAAACTAATAAGCAGAGCCACGTTATACCGCCGGGCGTAATTGTTGACCGCTCCGGCGTCGTCCCCGCGAAGGCGGGGACCCACCTTTCCGCAGGCTAGGTGCATTGTTTAGACATGGATTCCCGCCTTCGCGGGAATGACGCTACGCCGGTCAAAACTTTTGGCCGCTGGTATTACTGGTCATCGTCAAGTCATGCCATGCAAAAAAGGGCCGGATTTTCTCCGGCCCTATGCTGCAATGCTTGTTACTGCTTCGGCTTCGTGGCTTCTTCCACCTTTTCTTTCGCCTGCTCGTATGCTTTTCCTGCGCGACCCTTGATGTCGGTCCAGCTCGCTTGCGCCTTTTCGCGCCATTCCTTCATGCGCTCATTAAGCGCCTGGCCGCTCAACGTTTGGTAGGTTGGTGCCGCTTTGAGCTGGTCCTTGGTCGCGTCGATAACGAAAACGTGTTTGCCGTTGACCACTTCGGATTTCACGGCATCGAAAGGCACGGCCACGTCTTTCTCGCCAACGCCGAGGAAGCCGCCAACGCCGATGATGGCAAGCTCGATCCGCCCGTTCTGATCGAAAACCAGATTGGCGATTTTCCCGACTTGCTGGCCGCCCTTGTCGGTTACAGGCGTGCCGATGAAATCGGTGCCGAGAACCTCGGTGTTATTCTGCTTTTCCATGAAGGTGGGCGTCTGCGCCGCGACGGGGCTCACCGCGATCATCAAGGCGGCCACAGCCGCAAGTGTGGTTTTCATCGAAAAAACTCCCTGGTTTCACCGTGTACGCAAACACAGCCTGAAGATACGAGGCTTGTCGAAAAGTATCGGTACGGATGAATGGCGCAAGCATGGCGGAATTGTGATGCGCCAGTCACGAAAAGGCGAAGATGGAGGGGCGCCGGCGCGTGTACAAAGTGACAATGCGGCGCGCACGGATGAGACTTTAACGCTCATGCGGTCAGCCTCCCAACGATCGCGGCAGCGGCTGATTCCGGTGTCCCGGATGCATCGATATTAATCCAATCCTGCGGAGGCTCCACGGTCTTCATCTGCGCCTCTGCCACCGCGGTATCCGCATCGGAGGCGTCGGAGGTGCCGGAGCTGCGCGCCGCGATGCGTTGACGGATGGCGGACGCGTCCGCTTCGAGCCAAAAGCCCCAAAAGGAAACGCCCGCACCTTGGGCCAGCCCGCGAAGCGATGTCCGTCCGGCCTCATCGGCGAACACCGCGTCCACGATTGCCGAATGGCCGGCGTCCAAGGCGACTTCGGCCCTCTTGAAGACGCGCCGGTAAACTTCGTCGCGTGCTTCGGCGGCATAGGCTTCATGCGGCAACGGCTGGCCAAGCGCAACGCCTTGCATGACCTTCCGCTCCACATCGGTCCTGAGATGCAGCGCGCCAGGTGCCGCGCCGATGAAGGGGGCCGCGGCTTGCGCAACGGAAGTTTTGCCGGTTCCTGAAATCCCGCCGATTGCGGCAAGGACAGGCCGGCCGGGGCTCAAGAGCTGGGCGGCCAGGGCGGCGTAACGTTCGATCTCCCTTAGAGCCTGCTCCCGGGCGGCGGCTTCCTGGAACGCAAGCGCGTGCAGCCCGGTCATCGCCCGGATCGCGGCCCTGAGCGACAAGAACAGAGGCAGGAGCGCAAGCCCCATAAGCTCGCTGATCGCGGCGCGTTGGAAATAGTGGTTGAGGATCGAATTGGCTTCGTGCCTAAGGCCGCGATGCCACAGATCCATGAGCAGAAAAGCGAGGTCGTAGAGCACGTCGATGGTAGCGATCCGCTCGTCGAATTCGATGGCGTCGAAGAGCCGCGGACGGCCTTCCCACAGCACGATGTTCTTGAGGTGAAGATCGCCGTGGCATCGCCGCACGAAGCCTTCGCGCTCGCGCTCCACGATCAAAGGCGTGCGCACCGATAATTCCTGCCAGAGCCGTTCAATATATTCCTGGAGACGCAAGCCCCTGGCTAGGGCGGTTGGACCGCACAAGGCGCCTTTTAGGCTTGCCGCAGCCAGTTCGAGATTGTGCGCGAACCGGGCGTTTGAAACGCGCCGCGCCTGGCGGTGAAAATGCTCGATTGTATGGGCCAGATCGGCCACCTGCTGGAGACCTAGCGCGCCTTTGGCAGCGATGGCGTCGAGCAGGGCTTCCTGGCCGAAGCGGCGCATTACGAGCAGCCAATCCACGATTTCGCCGCTGCCGCCAAGCTCGAAGCCGGCTGGGCTGCCCCGCGTCACCGGGATCACCGACAGGTAAAGCTCGGGCGTCGCCCGCGAGTTCACCTCCAGTTCGCGGTGAAGTGCTGCCCGGCGTTTCTCAAGGGTCGAGAAGTCGAGGTAAGGAAGTTTGACCGCGCGCTTGAGCTTATAGGCGTGCTCCCCCGCGAGAAAGACCAACGCGGCGTGCGTTCCGATGCGGCTTACGCTTGCGGCGTTGTCCGGATAGGCGCCGGGCTTGGACAAGAACTCGATGACGGCAGCCTGCGAACGGTCCCCGGCCGTACCGCTGCCGTTTGGAGCCAACTCTGGCACGTTTTCCATGACCCAAAGCTCTTCGTTCAGCGTGCAGGTTGCGGGCCGCACAATGCTAGCGGTGTTTGCGGTGCCCGTACAACGCAAAAACCGGTGAAGGGCGGCCGGCCCAAAGCCGATTTTGGCGTCAGCCGGCGCGCTTTCCAATTTCGAACTAATTTAGCAGATGCTCCTTGAAGAAGCGTTAAGTCACGCCAGCTAGACTAAGTCCTTGATTATACGAACTAAACTGTGGTGACGCCAGGCCCGCGATTAGTTAATTCGAAATCTGTCCGA
>CAWAVJ010000014.1:0-10659 GCA_963785355.1 uncultured Alphaproteobacteria bacterium | reverse complement strand
GTGTCCCGTCTCCCAAAAAGCCGTGCAGCGTTCAAACCTTCCGGACTGAGTTGCAAGCGAATCACGCCGAGCCGTGTTAAGGAAGCTCTAATGCCTGCCGGAAGGTAGCGAGCCTGGCCGGTTCTGCAAGGCGGACACCTACCGCAGCGGGCCCTGTGGAGTGGTTTAAACTTGTCACAAAAGCGAATTGATCCTGTGCTAGTTGCGAGGCACGTTGCGGAACAAGCGGCTTGCACGCCGGGTTAGTTTTTGCCGCGCACGAAAACCCGGACTTCGAGCCGGATTGCGAACGGTAAGGCATCCAGTAAAAATTTGTTCGACGGCCACCATGCTGGGGGAAGGATTTTGATGGAACCGCTTGTTTTGGGCTGGCGCGAATGGGTAGCGCTTCCGCAGCTCGGTTTACCGGCATTGAAGGCAAAAATCGACACCGGCGCCAAGACGTCGGCGTTGCATGCATTTTCAATCGAAACCTTTGGACCCGCGGAGGCGCCTCGCGTCCGCTTCGGCGTGCACCCCGTCGATTACAATTCGGATGTGGAAGTGTGGTGTACCGCTAAGGCCGTCGACCGCCGCTATGTGCGCAGCTCCAACGGACAGGCCGAGCATCGCTACATCGTCGAAACGCCGATCCGGATCGGCGGGCGGGAATGGCCTATCGAGGTATCGCTTTCCAACAGGCACACCATGGCGCACCGGATGCTGCTTGGCCGCAGCGCACTGGAGGCGCAATCGATCAATATCCACCCCTGGTCCGAATACTTGCAGGAAAAGCTCAACTTCGACGTTTATGCGGAGCAGGCGCTGACCGCGCCCTTGCGGCGGTCGCTGCGGATCGCGCTGCTGACGATGGAGCCCGGCAACACTTCGAACCGCCGCTTAATCGAGGCGGCGGAGGCACGCGATCACGTTATCGAGCCGATCGACACACTTCGCTGCTATATGGACATCAAGTCCATAGCGAGCGCGGTGCATTACGAAGGCAAGGCGCTCCCCTATTACGATTTCGTCATACCGCGTATTGGGGTTTCCGTTACCGCCTATGGCACCGCGGTTGTGCGGCAATTCGAGATGACGGGCGCGAAGGTTTTGAATTCGGCGCAAGCCATTTTGCAGAGCCGCGACAAACTCTTCGCCCACCAACTGATGGCGATGCATAAGCTGCCTACGCCCAACACGGCCTTCGCCAGCTCGCACAACGATACCGAGGACCTCATAAAGATGGTTGGCGGGACGCCGCTGGTGGTAAAATTCCTGCATAGCACGCAGGGCAAGGGCGTGGTGCTGGCTGAAAACCGCAAAGCCGCCGTGGCACTTATCGAAGCCCTGCGAAATGCCGAGGCGAGCTTTCTCGTTCAGCAGTTCATTTCCGAGTCCGCCGGGCAAGACCTGCGCTGCATCGTGCTCGACGGCAAGGTGATCGCCGCCATGGTCAGACGCTCGATCTCCGGCGACTTCCGCGCCAATCTGCATCAAGGCGGCATCGCCTTGGAGACCAAGATCTCGCCGGAAGAGCGCAAGCTTGCCATCAAGGCCGCGAACAAGCTCGGCTTGAAATTTGCCGGCGTCGATATTTTGCGGTCGGCGAATGGGCCGCTGCTGCTTGAGGTCAACTCTTCGCCTGGGCTGGAAGGCATCGAGCGGACCACAAACATCGACGTTGCCGGGCATGTGCTGGATTACATCGAGCAGCGCACCTTCCGCACCAAACCGCGCCTGAAAAAGGCAGCTTGAAACTCGCTGCTACGCCCCGGCTGGAATTGTCCAAGGAGCGCTCGATACCGGCAGTCTGAAGGCTAGTACGCCCCGCGGGAAGTCCTGCCCCACATTGGGAGCCTGCAAGGTCAGCCGTCATCCCGGAAAACGCCTTGGCGTTTATCCGGGATCGCAAAAAAGTACCAGCGTCAGCGTATTAGACGATCCCGGAGAATGCCTTGCGGCATTTCCGGGATGACGCCGATGCGAGCCGGAACTTCCGGCATGATGTACTAGTTGCTAGCCCCCGCTGGAAATGTCCAAGGAGCGCTCGATACCGGCAGCTCTAAGACCAGCGGGGCATCGCTGCCGGGCGCAATATTGGAATTACGCGCCGGGGTTCGTTCCGGGCATGATTTTTGGGCTTGATCGCCAGTAATAACCGCTTTCGAACGCCCCAGAAAAAAGCCCGCAAAATCCGTCACTTGCGCCAGAACCGAGCCGGCCGCCTTCGCACAATTCCAGGGTACGCGATTATTTTTCGTTGCAGCGCGATTTTTCTCTTGTAATGGGGGTCAAAGGGGGGCAAATACCCCCCCTGTTCACATCTGGACATCTACTGGTTGGGGAGGACGCCATATGGCATTCCATGACGGCCTCTTCCAATTGGGGATGGACTTGGATCGAGGTTCAAGCACCGCCCAAACGGAAGAAAAGCATACCCTCGCAGTTACGCATTCGGACGGCGAGGATCGGAAGGACTACTTCTGTGAGCGTAACGGCATAAAGTTTGCCGGCACGCACCTTCTAGTCGACGTGCTAAATGGCACGCGGCTCGACGATATCGGCCACATCGAACAAGCTTTCAGACGATGTATAGAGGTGTCAGGCGCTACGCTCCTGCACATCCACTTGCATCATTTTACCCCGAATGGAGGGGTGTCTGGGGTGGCGGTGCTGTCGGAATCGCATATTTCGATCCATAGCTGGCCGGAGTACGGCTACGCCGCCATCGATATATTCATGTGCGGCCATGCCAAACCCCATCTGGCGATCGATGTGATCCGGCAGGCGTTTGAACCGGAAGAGATTATCGTCAAAGAGGAACTGCGCGGGCACGAAGCTGCCCAGCAGCTGAGACTGGCGGCCTGAGCCGCGCGTGAGGGCGTTTGCCTATAGCGAACGCCCAACCGCCCCTCGAAAGATGGCATCGGCACGGCAATGTGAACAAGGCTTGATTGCCTTGCTCCGGGGGTTTGTGCCGAACCCATTGTCCTTGCGGCCGCAACAGCCTAGTTCTCTAGAACCTATCCGCTTTTGATAAAATCAAAAGCGGGCGCTAGCTTGTTGTCTTGCCGTGCGTCTTACCGGAAAACCGCATAGCACTTTTCCGGACGCACTCTAGCAGTTGCGGTTGCTGAGGAGAATGCCTATGCCCACAAAGCTCTTATACCTTGAGGACTTGTCCGTGGGCATGACCTTCGCCGCGGGGCCGGTGAAGATCGGCGAGGCGGACATTATCGCCTTTGCAAAAGAGTTCGACCCGCAGCCCTTTCATACCGATCCAGAGGCCGCGAAGAACACGGTTTTCAAAGGCTTGGCTGCCAGCGGATGGCACACCATGGCGCTCACCATGCGCATGATTGTCGACTGTGCGAAGCTCGCGGGCGGCATCGTAGGTTTTGGAGGGGAGATTTCGTGGCAGGGACCTGTCCGGCCGGGGGACGAACTTTCGGTGGAATGCGAGGTCGTGGCGATCGCCCCGTCGCGCTCGAAGCCCAACCAGGCCGTGGCCACGCTTAGGACGCTGACGAAAAATCAGAGGGGCGAAACCGTGCAGGTGCTGACATCCAAGAACTTGATCTTCAAGCGTGGCCACGCTCCCGGAGAAGAGTAATACCGGATCTGCTTCGCCGCGACCTGCCCCCTCTCCCCTCGCGGGAGAGGGCTGGGGTGAGGGGGGCTTTCTGCACCGTTTCTTCCTAGGGGCGAAGCCCGAAGCAAGCCAGAAGCCGCAAATGCAGCGTAAACAGCAAGTTGCACTGAATCGACACGGCTGCTTTGCCGCCTCGCGATGACGAACGGGAGCTTTTTCAGCGGGCTACTAATCGTCTCTTCCGGGCGGCTGTAGACCGGCCAGCGCTGGCTGGCCCTGCTCCGCAGACACTTGCTGCGGGTATACAACCGTCACCATGCCCTGATCTTGCTCAGCGACTTCGAAGTATAGGCTCTGCCCCGGCGCAACGTCCACGCTGTGCTTCTTTTCGTTGAAGCTAACTTGCGATGCTCTTCCGTAGCTGTAGGTGTGCGGTCCGGGCTGGACGGGGATGCTTATGTACTGTCCCTCGGTAAAACTGCCCGCGGGCTGATCGTCGATAGCGACCCCAAAGTGTTCCTTGAGCGAGTCGAGGAAGGACATGGTTCCGCTCGTTCTTTTTGGCCAATAAAACACGATGTAGCTTTGCAGTACGGGCGGCGGCGCGGCGCCCTTCTTGCCCGGTTTGCCGCCAGCTTGAGGGGCAGATGCGGACACTCCCGGTATCCCCGCCGGTGCCCCCGGTATTCCCGGCGCTCCCGGCACCCCCGCAGCTACCGGCGCGGTCTGCTGGAGGAGGGGCAGCCTGAGCTTTGCCACCTCTGCTTGAGCTACATCCGCCGCCGTCTGTTGCAGCGATATCAGATGCGCGAATCCGGCTGCATCTTTCTCGATAACCTCGAAATAGACATTTTGCCCTTGCGGGACGTCGACCTCGCGCTTCGTCTCGCCTTCGCTGGATATCGCCGACCTTTCGTAACCGTAGGTGTGGTGTCCGGGCTCAACGGGGACGCTTATGTACTCGCCCTGGATTAGCTTGCCGGCGTCCTTGCCATCGACAGAGAGCAAAAGTTTTTCCCGGAATACGGCAAAAAGCGGCGATCCTTCCGCCCCCTTCGACCAGTAAAATGTAATGAAACTCTGCGCAGGTTTCGGTTCGGCTTTCTTGGCCTTCGACGCGGCTACCATTGTGTTCTTCGGCGCGGGCCGTGCGGAATTCGCCGCAGCCGTATCGGCAGGCGTTGCGGCCTGGGCCTGGTGGAAGGCGGATGCCCCAAACAGGGCAAGTATGCAAACCACGATTCCGGGGAACCTCATCTGTAGCACTCCCTAGAGTGCGTCCGGAAAAGTGCGAAGCGGTTTTTCCGATAAGACGCACGCTTAAACAAACACCTAGAGCCCCGCTTTTGATTCTATCGAAAACGGACAGGCTCTAGACAGGCGGCGAACCGCCCCGCTGACGTTGTATCGATAGCGGCCTTTGCAGCAGCGTACAAGTGGTCCTTGTTTTTCGCCGCGCATTAGGGCAAGCAGACCGTCAATCAAGACCTCCGAATCAAGCACTGGAGCCGGGAATGACACGCTGGGTCGACGAAACACTTCATCCGCATTTCCGCTGCTCGATGATCGCTGACCGCGTGCTCTACGAGAACCGGACGGAGCACCAGCATCTCATCATCTTCGACAACGCGACTTTCGGGCGCGTGATGATGCTCGACGGCGTCGTGCAACTCACCACCAAGGACGAGTTCATCTATCACGAAATGATGGCGCATGTGCCGCTGTTCTCGCTAGGGAGCGAGCGCGCCAGGCGCGTGCTTATCGTGGGCGGCGGCGATGGCGGCGTGATGCGCGAAGTGCTGAAGCACAAGAGTGTGGAGCGCGTGGTGCTATGCGAGATCGACCGCACGGTTATCGATATCTCAAAGGAGCATCTTCCCGAGATCGGCCAAGGCGCTTTCGAGGATGCCCGCGTCGAGGTGGTCATCGCCGACGGGGTGCGCTATGTGGCGGAAACGGCGGAGCGCTTCGACGCGATCATCGTCGATTCGACCGAGCCGATTGGCCCGGCGGCCGTGCTTTTCACGCGCGAATTCTTCGAGGGATGCGCGCGCTGCCTGAACGCGCCAGGCGTACTTATCACCCAGAACGGCCTGCCGTTCCTGCATCCCGATCACCTGGCGGGGACGATGGCGCTGTTCGCTGAAATCTTCGCGGACAAGGCCACTTATCTTGTCGATCAGCCTACCTATTTCGGCGGGCCGTTCGCGCTTGCCTGGGCCGCCAACGATAAGGGCCTGCGCGAGGCGCCGCTCAGCGAGATCGAAGGCCGGTTCAAAGCGGCCGGCATTGCTACGCGCTATTACACGCCAGAGGTTCACAAGGCCGCCTTTGCGCTTCCGGCCTATATCGGCAAGCTCGCCGGCTGAATGCCCTGCACCAGGCCGCAATAGCGCTCAAGCGCCCCCGGGACCAGCGCGGCATAGAGCAGCCGCGCCGGATCGACCGGCCCTGGCAAGGCGATGCGGCCAGGGGGGGTGGGGGCGAAGCCGGCGCGGGCATAATAGGGCAGGTCGCCGACGAGAATGACGAGGCTATAGCCGAGCACGCGCGCGCGGCCGATGCCGTCCAGCATGAGCCGCAGGCCATGCCCTTGATTGCTATGAGATTTTTCGACAATAAGCGGCCCTAGCAGCAGGGCGCCGTCTACGCCGCCGATGGAGATGGGCGTGAACTGCACCGCACCGATAATGGCATCGCCCCGCACGGCGCAAAGGTTCAAGCGCGGTTCGGCCGCAGCCCCCTCGCGCACGCGGAAGGCGGTGCGGGCAAAGCGCCCCGGACCGAAGCTCTCTTCGTTCAATTTCTTCAATGCAGGCAAATCGTTAGGCGTTTGCAGCCTGATTTCAACAGCGGGCGCCGTCATCGCGAACCTATTGCTTCAATGGTGGGAAAGAAAGCGGCTCGCGGAGGCGGTTAAGACACGCGCGCGGCCGTCAGCGATGGCGGACGCATCGTCGGCTTATAAGCTCGATCCTATTAGCGGCAAGGCTGCGCATGCCGTGCCCATAGCACGGACGCCCGCCCAGGTAAATACCCAGGCGCGCGGGATTTTAGAGCCCGTCTAGGAGAGGGCGGCTCTCACGGGTACGGGGTAGCGGCCGGAATCGCGCTTGGCCGTGTCGTAGCGGCTGCGGACTTTCCGGATGCGCTCGCGGCCCTTACGGCTGGCGAGCCAATTGGCGGCGTCCTCCTCGGTGTGGAAGCAATAGGGAAGGACATGGATGGCGCCGCCTGCCGATGGAACCAAGAGTTCGAATGTTCCGTCGCCAGCAGATCTAAGATATGGCTCGAATGTCATGGTAGACACCCCTACTTAGCAGTCTATACCGCTGAAAAAACCGTTTCGCTTACGTAAACAAAATTCGATACAGTTGGTTCCAGCTAATAACTTCCAGTTAATAGATCGGCGCGTTCTCCCGCCCAGCTAGGAAAATGCAGCCGACTGACGGCTCATGACGTAAATTGACTGCGAAATACAGCTTTGATATGCGCCAAACGTTGCGAAAGCCGCGCCACCTCGCCCTGGCGCCCCAGCCTCCGCGCTAGTCCGATCGCGTCGTAGAGGAACTCCTTGGCGTCGCTATAGCAGGGGGGCGCGCCATCGAAGCCCGCGCCGTACATGCGCGTATAGGCTTCCTCGGCCTGAGCTTCGAGCCAGCGCAGTCTCTCCTCATCGCCTTCGGGCGGAGCATCGTTCATGGCGGCGCCCTGTACTTAGCGGACCCAGGAACCTCTTGTTAATGCATTTTGGACGAATTTACAGGCCGTTTGCACCGCTTTTCCTCTGAGGGAGTAATGGCCGTGCCGGACCTGGAGCTTGCCTTCGGCATTTCATCGGCCTAGCGCTGCTGCCGCTTCCGCATTCTGCCGGTGCTCGATAGTTTCAGCCGAAGCGGTCGAGCCGGTTTGTGAGGGGCGTCTGCGCTTATCGCATAAAGCCATCGCTGGCGAGGCGGTCGTTTAGAGATCCCAAAAACACTCATTATGGGCCTGTTCAGACCAGGCGATTGCATCTTGCGCCAAGGCTTCAGCTTCGCTGTCTGTCAAGCTGGGCCGTAATTTTCTCACGGCAGCAGCGGCTGCAGCCTTAGGGGAAAAGAGATGGTCCGGGACGCCTTCGCGTTTCATCGGCCGGTAAGTCCGATACGCGCGCACGGCCTCCCGGTAAGCCTCAATCGTTTGGGGCGTGGGCGGCTTTATTGGGCCAGGTGCTTTGGTGGACATGGGTCCATTACCTGACTATCGGAAAACGTCTGCCTTTCGGGCTTCCTCCATGAACGGCCCCAGCGCATTCGAACCGGGGCCGTCATTGTTGCCATTAGCAGGAAGCGGAGTCCCCGAGCACGGCTGCGAGGATACCGGGGAGCCGGCGACTCGCCTTCCGCGCCAATCGCATAGGCCGTTTCGCCGTGAACCGCGTCGTCTCCCACCTTCAGGGTTGCTTCATCCATGCGCAGCGGCACGAAGATCGAGATGACCTTAAGGATGATGAAGGTGGCGATCACGTTGTACACGATGATGAACGCCGCGCCCTCGAGTTGAAGCAGGAGCTGTGCGGGGTTGCCGTAGAGCAAGCCTGTCACGTTGATGCCCGGCGCCTCTTTGTCGGTGCCGATATATTGAAGCATAGCCGGGTTGGCGAAAATGCCGACAAGCAGGCCGCCCGTCAAACCGGCGACGCCATGCGTCGATAGGACGCTCAAAGTATCGTCCACATTTATGAGCTTTTGGACCTTATTCATGGAGATCCACGGAACGATGCCCGCGACAACGCCGATGGCGATCGCGCCTAAGCCATCCACGTAACCGGCGCCAGGAGTGATGGCGACCAGCCCCGCGATCATGCCGTTGACGGCACCGAGCACCGACGGTTTGCCGTAGGCTATCTTGTCCAGGACCGTCCAAACCAGAAGCGCGACGGCGGTGGCAATATTGGTGTTGAGAACCGCCGCGCCTGCATCGGCGTTGGCAAAGTACGGGTCGCCGCCGTTGAAGCCGTTCCAGCCCAGCCACAGGATTCCGGCGCCGGCCAGCGTCATCAGCAAACTGTTAGGCGGGAAATGGTCCCGATCCTGTTGCAGGCGCGGACCGATCACCGCCGCGGCGACGAATCCCGAGGTTCCGGCGGCAAGATGGATGACATAGCCGCCCGAGAAGTCTGCCACGCCCAAACCAGCGAGCCAACCGCCGCCCCAGAGGCTAAACGCCCCTACTGTATAGACCAGGGTCATCCATACGGGGCAGAAAATCATCCATGCCGTGAAGTTCATGCGACCAAGCACCGAACCGGCGAGGATTATGACAGTGATGGCGGCGAACACGAACTGGAAGAAAACTAGGGTCGCCATTGGAAAGGTGAGGGCTGGCATGCCCGATGCCGCCTCCGGAATAGTTGCCTGGCCGCTGGTAAAGGCGGCCGAGGTCGCAAGTTGCGGCACGCCGAGGAACGCATTGTCGTGGATCGAGAGCCATTTAGGCCCGAACGCCATGTTGTAGTCGAATAGAACCCAGACGACGAGGACCGAAGCGAAAGCGTAGATCGACATGAAGGCGGAGTTGATCGCCCATTTCTTCTTGACGATGCCTCCATAGAGAATCGTAAGGCCGGGGACGCTTTGCAGACCAACGAAAGTTGCGGCCGCTAGCTGCCAGGCATTATTTCCAGTATCCAGCCATTGTGGTGATGCTACGAGTGCCATGTGCTTTACCTCAAAAAAAGCTAATGCGACATCGATGCAAGCTCCACCATGCCAAAAATATGCCATGTAATCCAACATTGACTAAACATGTCTTTTCACTAAATCTTGGGGCTGATCTTAGCCGGGATGATACAAAAAGATGCATTTCGATTACAAAATGGGCAGGCAAATTGCACAGCTATTGGTTCGGGGCAGGCCGCTCGTGGTGGGAATTGGCGCGCTGGCGGCGGCTATTATCCTTCCAGCCCTTAATGCGGCGGCGCAACACGGCGAGACCGCGATCACCTGCACCAATCCGGTCAGCGGTGCGACCTGGAAGATCAGGATCGACTACGACCGGCGCACTGTGGATTCCAATCCAGCCCGTATCAGCGATACCGAGATTTCGTGGCGCGACGCCGCGGACGGCTGGAACTACACGCTCGATCGCAAATCCGGAAATCTCACAGTGATCCTCGCGTCAGCCACTGGCGGCAATTTCCTCCATGATCGCTGCAAACTGGAGAATTGAAGCCATGGCCGTTGACCGCAGCGTCGTCCCCGCGGAGGCGGGGACCCGATAGTAAGATCTTGTTCCATCGTAAGAAATGGATTCCCGCCTGCGCGGGAATGACCCTGTGGTGTTATTCCCAGCGCCTGAAATTTCGCCCAGAAACGGGAGCTGTAGCGATGGTTGAATCGGTTTCCAGCGTCAAGGCAAGCGTGGGGTTCGCGTCCGAGGCCGGGCCACGCGAACGCAACGAGGACTTTCGCCGGCGCCGTTTTCGGCTGGGAGCTGCCGGAACCGCGCCGGGACCTTATAGCGGCTATCGCCGATGGCATTGGCGGCGCGATGGGTGGCCGCGTGGCAGCCGAGATGGCAGTGCGCGGTTTTCTGGATGGATTTTGCGACCTGCCCGAGACCATGGAAGTGCGGCGTGCGGCGGCCAGGGTCCTCGATGCACTCAATGGCTGGATTTATGCCCAAGGCCAGCGCGACGAAAAGCTGGCGAGGATGGGCTGCACCTTCACGGCGCTGGTGCTTCGCGGCCGGGCCGCGCACGTTCTGCATGTTGGCGACACGCGCGCCTACCGGCTGAGCGGCGACCGCCTAACCTGCCTCACCATCGACCATGTGCGCGGCAGCGATACCGGCCAGCGGGGCATTCTTAACCGCGCTCTCGGCGTCGAAACGGAGGTGCGGCTGGATTACGTCACCCAGCCGCTTGCGCGGCACGACCGCTTCCTCCTGTGCAGCGACGGCGTCCACGGGGTCCTGACGGCTGAGAGCATCGCGGAGATTCTGCGCGAGCGCTCTCGCTTCCGATGATACCGCGCGCGCGTTGGTTTCGGGCCGCGCTCCGAATCGGGCAGTACCGACAATTGCACGGCTTTGGTGGCCGACGT
>CAWAVJ010000013.1:0-8185 GCA_963785355.1 uncultured Alphaproteobacteria bacterium | reverse complement strand
CTGCGAAGCAATCGAGCGGACCCGGTATCACGGGTGAATGTGTTGACCCAGCCCGCCATCTATCGATAGTGGTAGCCTGTAAGCATAGCGGCCGGAAAGATACTTTGCGATCGCGCAGCCGGAGCTTTTTTCCGTCGGTTTAGAACTAGAGGAGTGGGTTAACGTGCGAGGCGTTCTGATAACTGGCGCCGCTAAAAGGATAGGTGCCCATGTCGCGAAAAGGTTTAGCGAAAGAGAGGTGGCATGTGATCTTGCACTACTGGACCAGCAAAGACTGAGCGGAAGCCGTGGCTGCAGAAATTAACAGCCAGGGTGGGGCAGTCACTTTGTTGAGGGCGGATCTAACTAAGGATGAGGACTGCGCTCAACTAATCGGCGCTGCATTTGAGGCTTGCCCTGGTATCGAGGCACTGATTAACAATGCATCGATATTTGAATACGATAGTTTTAAAGACGTAACCCCCTCTAACCTCCGCAAATCGCTGCAGTTAAATGGCGCAGTACCAATCCTTCTGACCAAGGAGTTCTCGGAAAAATACACTGGCGATGCTGGGTGCGTGATTAATATGTTGGATAATAAGGTGTTCGGTCTTAACCCAGACTACTTTTCTTATACCGTAGGGAAGTACGCCCTATTTGGCGCTACTTCCATGATGGCGATGGCTCTAATGCCTCGGATAAGGGTTGCCGGCATCGCTCCTGGTATTACGCTTGTCAGCGGAAAGCAGTCGGAAGCCAACTTCGCTGCGGGACATAAGATGAACCCTTTGGGCGTGGGGTGCACTCCCGATCAGATCCTCGATGCGGTGAAGTTCATATTTGGAGCACGGTCTTATAACGGGCAAGTGATCGCAATCGATGGCGGGGAGTCTCTAAACCCACACGGCAGAGATGTCGCTTTTCTAAACCCGGAGTGAAAAATGAGAATTTCTGAAGTAACTTTGTTTATTGAAGATTTCGAAGTATATGCGGACATAGGTATACATGAATTCGAAATTGGCAATCGGCAGAAGTTGCTAATAAACGTCGAAATGGTTATCCCTGGCGATATCGAATTTTCTTCGGATCGCCTCTCGGATACGATCGATTACGATTTTATTCGCTTAGGGATCGCCAGGCTATGCGGCGAACGCAGATATAAGACGCAAGAGGCTCTTTGCCACGATATTTTGGCATTGTTGTTCGAGAAACCGGGCGTGTTAAGAGCTTGCGTGACAACCCGGAAGGTCGAAGTATACCCCGATGCCAGATCGGCCGGTTGCCGCATGTCGGCATCGTCAAATTAGCTAGTGGTCGAAGTCCAACGCTTGGTGCCCGCTTCGTGGGCCAGCCAGAGGCCCGCACTTGACCCAATCCCGACAGTTCCCACGCACCAGGGTCTGGTTCCGCCAAAACGCCGGCTTCTCCCGGCGTCTTCTCAGAACTGCACAAAGCAAAATTTACACGCTTTGCCGCCAAGCCATGAGACGGTTGTCGAGAAGAGCTGCGATTCGATCAAAGTTTTCCCATGTGTCTGCGACGTGGTAGAGCGTTGGCAGGTTCTTTCCGAACGTGGCTTCATAGTCTGCCAGGTAGCCCTTTTGTGGCTCGTAGTAAGAAGCAGCGAATGCGTTTCCCTCCTCATTCAAATCTTCATCTGTGAACTTGCCATCGCACGAGGCGAGGAAGAACGCGCCTGGCGTAACGCTGCGGTCCCGTAGCTTCTGCGCGTCGCCGGGGAACTCAACAATAAGAAGATCGCCGGACAATCCCGCGAGAATCGCCCAACCAACAAACATCCCAATGTGGGTCGCTCCGGCTTCAGGCGGAAGATCATCAGGGAAATCTCCGCCACTGTGCCAAGACCCGTCATCGTACTTCATTCCTAGCTTCCCTCACCTGCAATTCCAATAGAAACATTTTGCATTGCCGATACTCTTCCGTATCATCATCCTTTTTTGGGGGGATGGCACGCGACAATATCAGCACGAAGCACAATTCTCTTGCAAGGGGCACAGCATCGATGGGAACTAGGAAAGAGTTCCTACAGCATCTTTGGACCGGCGTGATCAATGCAAACCTGCGTCAGGACGGATTGGACAACCTTGTCATGCTCTTTGAGGAGCTTCTAATGGCGGACCCAAGCGGAATGGAGTTCCCAGGCCTGGCTCGGCGGAGAAATCTGGCCTCTAGCCAGCATGCGCTCTGGGGCGGTAACGTCTCCTCATCCTCATGGCCCGCAGCGGCCTAACATAGCGGGTACTAAACGATAGATTTTGACCACAAGAGCGCGATCCGCAAAAGTGGATTGGAGCGCAATCCCGATTTTTTGGTTTATCCTTGCAGTGTGCAACCGGTTCAAAATCGAATAGGGATTGGCCAAGGCAGCGATGGAACAGGACATCTTTAGCGCGGTGGACGGCTATATCGGCGGCTTGTTCGCAAACGAGGACGAGGCGCTGACGGCGGCGCTCCGGGAAATGCGCGAGGCAGGGCTGCCGGAAATCAGCGTTTCGCCCGTCCTGGGCAAATTCCTATATTTGCTCGCAAAGCTCCGCGGTGCGCGCCGCATACTCGAAATAGGTACGCTTGGCGCCTACAGCACAATCTGGCTGGCCCGCGCGCTGCCAGAGGACGGACGGTTGCTTACGCTCGAAATCGATCCGCTGCATGTCAAGGTGGCCCGGCGCAACCTTGCGAGGGCCATGCTGCTCGGCTTGGCGGAGGTGCGCGAAGGCCCCGCGGCCAGCCTGCTGCGGGAGCTTATTGCCGCGGGCGAACCGCCGTTCGATATGATCTTTATCGATGCCGATAAGGAAATCCTATACGGAATATTTCGAGCTTTCGCTAAAATTGTCGCGGCCGGGCACGCTGATCGCCGCCGATAACGTCATCCGGGCAGGCCGCGTGCTCGATCCAGATGCCTGGGCTTCCGATCCGATGGTTGCCGGCGTTGTGCGGTTTGCGGATGCGCTTGCAAAGTGCCCCGCCGCCGAGGGCACCATCGTGCAGTGGGTTGGAACGAAAGGCCATGACGGTGTGGCGCTTGCCATCGTAAAGGGGCGCGGCTGAAGGCTTGGGCTAAGCAGAGTTCGCAAAAGTGGCCTTCCCGGTTTTGCGAAAAAACTCTGCGAAAACAAAAGAACCTAAGCGGGCATTCGTTGGGTAACCAACGAAAGTCTGCTTAGCTGGAAAAAACAAATGCCGGCGGCGTGCTAGGCTTGACTTTGCTTTGCGCCCCGGCCTAGAAACAGACCGAAATTCAAACGCGCCCACATTTTCGCGAACGGATTGTCATGACCTCTTCTGGCGGCGGCGACTCTGACGAACACACGAGGAGCGAACGCCTGAAGGAGCGCCTCCACGAGCTTGAGCGGAAGCTCGAAACGCGGGACGGTGAGCGCGGGGGCCTATCGGATGAGGAGAGCGCAAAGCGGAGCAGCGCGCTCGGCAAGGCGTTTCAGCTCGCCACGGAGCTGGTCGCTGGGGTGTTCGTAGGGGGGCTAATGGGCTGGCTGTTCGACCGCTGGCTCGGAACGGCGCCCTGGCTCTTTTTGACGTTCCTTCTGCTCGGTATCGCTACCGGGTTTTATAATGTGATCCGCGCCGCGCGCAGGATGAGTGAGAAATAGAGAAGGCCAGGCGTCCGCCTGGCGGGGATTGCAATGATCGACGGGTTGTTCATAAGCGCGGCGCACGCCGCGGCGGCGGATGAGGGCGGCCATGGCGGGGGCGGTTTCAACCCCATGGAGCAGTTCGAAATCCAACGTTACCTGCATCTAAATCTGTTCGGCTACGACGCATCCTTCACCAACTCGGCGCTGTATATGGTGATGGGAACGCTGCTCGTAACGGGTTTCCTGCTCTACAGCATGCGGGAGGGCAGCTACGTCCCGAGCCGCATGCAGTCGGTGAGCGAGCTTACCTACGAGTTCGTCGCGAACATGGTCCGCCAGAACGCGGGCAGCGCCGGTATGGCATATTTCCCGATCGTGTTCACGATCTTCGCCTATGTGCTGGCGATGAACCTCTTGGGTATGATCCCGGTGCCGGGCCTCGGAAACTTCGCCGTGACGAGCCATATCATCATCACCTTCGCGCTCGCCATGTTTGTGTGGCTCGGCGTCACGGTCATCGGCATCTTCAAGCACGGCATCAAGTTCTTCAAGCTCTTCGTGCCGTCGGGCGTGCCCGTCTTGCTTTTGCCAATCATCAGCGTCATCGAGGTGATTTCCTACTTCACCCGGCCCGTCAGCCTCTCCGTCCGTCTGTTCGCCAACATGATGGCCGGGCACACGATGCTTGTTGTGTTCGGCAGCTTCGTCGTGGGGCTCAGCATCTGGGGCGGGTGGGTTCCCTTAACCTTCATGGTGGTGCTGATGGGGCTTGAAATCCTTATCGCCTTCCTTCAGGCCTACGTCTTCGCCGTTCTCACCTGCATCTACTTGAACGACGCACTGCACGCAGGCTCGCACTAGCCCTTTCGCAACCTCTTAAACCTACAGATCAAACAGGAGAACGTATCATGGATCCAGCAGCAGCAAAGCTCATCGGCGCTGGCCTGGCTTGCTCGGCCCTCATCGGCGCCGGTATTGGCATCGGCCTCATCTTCGGCAACTTCCTGCAAGGCGCGCTCCGCAATCCGTCCGCGGCACCTGCCCAATTCCCGAACCTTCTTCTTGGGTTCGCGCTGGCCGAAGCCACGGGGCTATTCGGCCTCGTTATCGCGCTGATCCTCTTGTTCGTGAAGCTCTGATCCACCCATTCGTAATCTAGCTGCAGGACTGGCGCCCCTGGCGGCGCCATCCTTGAGCTTAGGCGGCCCCATCCATGCCCCAGCTGCAACCAGACATTTTCGCACCCCAGTTGATCTGGCTTGCGATCATCTTCACGGCTTTCTATTTCGCGCTAAGCCGCCTGGCGCTTCCGCGTGTCCAGGAAGTGCTCGCCAGCCGCAAGGCCAAAATCGAGGGCGACCTTGACAGTGCGCGCGCGGCACAGCAGCGTGCGGACAGCGAGGCCCAGCGCTACGAGGCGGGGATCGCCGCGGCGAAAGCGAAAGGGCAGACGGGCATCCGCGCCCACCGCGAGAAGCTCGAAGCCGGGCTTGCCGCAAAGCGCGAGGCATTCGAACGCGAGCTTGCGGCAAAAGCGGCTGAAACGGATAAAGACGTTCAGAAGCTGGTCGATCGCGCCGCCGGTCAGATGGAAGCCATGACCGCCGGGGCCGTGAGCGATATCGTTAAAGAATTCGCGGGGCTAGAGGTCAGCGATAGCGAAGTGCGCGCCGCCCTCCGCCAAGGGTCGAAGGAGTAGCCGGCATGTTCATGGATCCCGAAGTCTGGGTCGCTATCGCCTTCATTTTGTTTGTGGCGCTGATCGTCTATCTGAAAGTGCCGGGCAAAGTCTTGGAAGCGCTTGACGCACGCGCCGGCGCTATCGCGCGCGAGCTTGAGGAGGCACGCAAGCTCCGGGCCGAGGCGGAAGCCATTTTGGCCGATTACAAGCGCCGCGCCGATAATACCGAAGCCGAGGCCGCGGCCATTCTGGCCCAAGCGGAGCGTGAAGCGGCCGCCTATGCCGAAGAGGCGCGCGCGGCGTTCGACGAGACGATTGCCCGCAGGCTTTCTATCGCCGGGCAGAAGATCAAGCTCGAAGAAGAAAAGGCCCGCAAACAGATCCGCGCGCAGGCCGCCGAGCTTGCGATTGCGGCCGCGGAGCAGCTAATCGAGCAGAAGCTCACAGGGCAGGTTGCCGAGAACATGATCACGGCGAGCCTCGACCGGATCAAGAAGCGCTTGCATTAAACCTTTCTTTTTTCTCCGTCCCGTGTATGGCTTCTTCCTCATCCCGGAAACGCCAGCGGCGTTATCCGGGACCGTTACGAATGCCAGCGTCCTTTAAGATCCCGGATATAATTGGGGCAAAAGTCCGGGCAGGTAGGTAGTTCACCGCGTTAAGCCAAGCTTTATGCCGCCCGGCCCCGCGGGAGAGGGGACCCATCTTAGAGCTTGTTCTAGCTTGATAAATGGATTCCCGCCTTCGCGGGAATGACGCTTCGGAGTCTTCCCCGAAGCCTGCCATTTCGATTTTTTCACACGCTCTTGCGCGGGAATGACGCTCGTGCATCGGCGCACCGGCAATTGCCCGCCCGGACTTTTGCCCCTATTACCGGGATAGGGCACAAGTGCCGTTCCGGGATGACAAATGGAGGGAGCAGTGAGTGCATTGTTGGCGGCCTCCGCCGTCTTCCTTTTGCTTCATTCGATACCCGCAACGCCGCTTCGGGCGCGGCTCATCGCGCTGACGGGCGAACCGGTCTACTCCGCGATTTTCTCAGTTGCCTCCCTGGTTGCGATCTGGTGGCTGGCATCCTCGTTCAACGCCGCGCCCTATGGCGCCAAACTATGGACGGTGCCGGGCGCGTGGCTGCTGGCGATGGCGGCGCTCATCCTCTTTGCTTTCATCCTCGTTGTTGCGGGCTACACAACTCCCAATCCCTCCACCCCCGGTGGCGGCAAAGTCCTGGAAAAGGGCGATGCGGCTCAAGGCATCTTCGCCATCACGCGCCATCCAGCGATGTGGGGCTTCGCGATCTGGGCTATCGCACATGCGATCAGCCAGGCGACGCCACGCGGCCTCGTGTTCTTCGGCGCGTTCGCGGCGACGGCACTGATCGGAAGCTGGCTGCAGCAAAGGCGCAAGCGCGCCACGCTTCCCGGCTGGCCGGCGTTTGAAGCCAAGACCTCGTACTGGCCCTTTGCCGCGATCCTTGAAGGCCGTGCGAAGCTCAGCCTCAAGGCAATCGGCTGGCTGCCGATCGCCATCGCAGCCGTTCTATGGGCGGTATTCCTGCACTTTCACGCCACGCTATTCGGCGTAGACCCGCTGCCGTTCCATATCTCTGGGCTGGTATAATACCAGCCGCCAAAGGATTTGACCGTTCCACTCATCGGCAGAAGGCTATTTCTCTGAGGTTGTCATATGACGAACCGCTCTCTTCGATGGCTGCCTGCCGTGGCTGGTGTTGCCATTTTGGTGACCGCCGGTTCGATGGCGTTGTGGGGAGGCTCCGGAACTCTCTTATTTTGCGTCCTTTTGTATTTTCCAACGCTGCTGGTTATCTGCGTGGGGCTCCTTCTTTGGGGGCTTGCCGGGAACCGCCCAGAGCAGCCACGGCAGGCCCTGCCCGCAACCCTTGCAGCAATAGCCGTTCTTGACTCCCACGATTTTCATCGGTGTGCTGAGCGTGCGCGACCAGGTAGCTTTTTGGATTTGGTATCAGACACACCGCCAGTTGGCCGACAATTTCTCTATGACAGACGGGATTATTACGCCTTGGGAGTTTTGGGGCATAGCGGGCATGGAGAACGACTCGTACCTCGTCTCAAACCCAAGCGACACTATTTCCAGCACGGACGCTGCTACAAGATGGGCGCAGCGATATCCGTCCGGGTGCGAGATAGTCGACGTCAAGCGAATGAAACGCGGTCTATATATACTCACAACTATGAACTGTGGGCTTCAATAGTGCCCCTCAAATGGCGTCGCCGGTCAGCCGATGGGTCAGTGGGGCATTTGCTTTCCGTTGAGGCGGAGGCCTAGCTTTCCGCTGTATGCCGCGTTGTAGTGGTCAAGACTTTTGGCGGTTGGTATAAGTCCCTCGGCCCTGCCGCCGCTCCGTACCGCTTCCGTAGCGGAGCACCATAGTAAATTTTCGGTTGGTTAATGAGCACCCGCCATCTTTTCCGCCGCCATCTTTCTGCGAATCTTTTGCCACTTTAGGTCGAATTCCACGACTCCAAAATACCCGTTAATATTAGATTGTTGCGCGCGTTTACCACGAATCCAAACCTGCGGTTGCAGAATTAGTTAACGGCAAGCATAGGTTATTTGTGCGATTTCAATGGCTTATTCGTCCGTATTGGGCTTATGCGTTGCCGGGACGGCTTTTTCTTGGCCGCGCGCCGGAGGAGGAAGAAATTCAAGCCCGCGGCGATGTATTGGCAGAAGATATGGGTTTGCGGGTATTTAAAAAATGCCGCCGCCACAGTATGATAGGAATACTATTTGCAGGTCAATACTGGCGCCGCAGGCTCTAAGCGCCCGCACGAGCCGGGCTGGACAAATAGAGGCCGGGCGTTACCGCTCGAATGCTTTGCCAGTCATTGGGGCACTCCTGTATTTTCATGGATGGCCCGGTCAA
>CAWAVJ010000012.1:0-87767 GCA_963785355.1 uncultured Alphaproteobacteria bacterium | reverse complement strand
CACGCGAAAATGGTCCCGTCAACTGCCGGATTTAGGATATAAGAGCTTGTTCCAGCTCGACAAATGAATTCCCTCCTTCGCGGGAATGACGCTCGCAGTCAATGCCCCTCGCAATGACGGAACTGAACCCCTTAATTTTTTCCTCGACGGGGCCGCACCCCAGCCGGAGGTAATCGGCTTCTGTCTTTTTGGCGAGCGCGACGGCGGTTTTAAGCGCGGCCTCGAAGTTTTTCTCCACCTCCTTGCGGTCGATTTGGCGCCGCAGGAAATCGGCCCAGAGGAATTCGCTGAAGGGCGTTGTGTCCTTGGCGTAGCCGCCCTTGCGGCGGAGCGCGCCCGCCAGGCTCCGGAATGGGTCGTCGGCCATGTCCTCGATGGACTTGGGAATGTCGCGGTAGTCGCAGCGCTTCGGCTTGATCGTCGAAGGCGTGGACGAGCCCTCTATTGTCCATGTAAACCCAGAAAGCGTCCTTTTCGAGCCTGACCAAGTTTAAAACGACTAGTACCGACACGAAGGCTGCCGAGCGAGTAGCATCGCACGGCACAAGTGATGATGATCTATGACATAATACTTATCTTTCGGCCCCTTAACAACTGGAATTACATGCTTGCGTACAAGTTCATCTGTGCTCTTCTTGCGAGTTCCTTCAGGTGTGTGGCCCTTGTCTGCACCGGCCGATGCAGGTGCGAACCGCCATTCGCGTCGGCTTCAATTCGGCGATGTCAACAGGGTGGGAAAGCGGAGCGCGAACCGTTTGCATCATCATCGTGCTGTTTCTCCAAAGGCCGGACCTACGGCATTAAATGAGTATTTGTGCTAAATGCTCCTGGACTGCTAGCCTGGGAAGCGTAAGCCACCCTTCCACCCACTTAAGCGAATGGATCGACGTGAGAGCCCGAAAAGCGGATGACACCCATCGGCATGAATTTGGCGGAGGCAATCGTGGCGAAGGCGCGAAGCTGGTACAATCCGATATCGCTCATGCAATCCGTCATGCTCCGCCCGCGGTTTACGGGCAGCAATCGCGGGCACGCTCTCCGGCACCGTTTTTCCTGCCGCATAGCTGGCCAGACGGTCCGCCCGGCGGTCGCCTGGGACATTGCCGGCTTCGCTCTACCCGCTTTTCGCGTTCGAGCTCATGTGGAACTGCGGCGCGAACCGGATCCAGGCGCGCGCCGCGCGGCGCGACGACAGCCGCGTTGTGATCCTGTTCATCGTCCTGCTTGGCCATCGCGGCCAGCTTTGCAGCAATCGCTGGGCTGATCGGCGAGGCCAAGCTGCCAACCACGAGCCCGTCCGAGAAGCTCTTCCTGGCCGGGCTGGCGGTGGCCACGATCATGACTTCCTGGGTCGTGACGCAGGTTGTCTTCGCCTTGCATTACGCCCACGGCTATTACCGCCCCGACGATGGCGGCCCGGTTGGCGGCTTGCGCTTTCCGGAATGCGAAGACCCCGACTATTGGGATTTCCTCTACTTTTCCACCTCCATCGGCGCGACCTCGCAAACCTCCGACACCGAGATCCGCTCGCGCGCGTTGCGCCGGTGGTCACGCTGCATGCGATTGTCGCGTTCTTCTTCAACACCGCCGTTCTCGCCCTTACTGTGAACATCGCCGCCAGCTTGGCCGGGCTAAAAGCGAACCGGAGCTTCTCATGAACGCTCAACCCCGCTGGCGGCAAATCGCCCTGGTTTATTCCGGTCTCGTCGCGCTCACCGCGCTGGCTTACTTTTTCGCCGACCGTCAGCTGGCCGCCGGGCTTAAACCCTATCTCCACGGCCTTAAGCTGTTCCCTTGGCTTACGTATATCGTCAATCCGCTGGGACTGTCCGCTTCCCCTTGGCGTAGCCGTTGTGGCAGCGCGGGCCTTGGCGCGCGGCTCGCTCACGCCAGCAGAATCCGCGGTCTTGCGGGTAGCCTGCGCCATCCTGATCGCCTGGGCGCTGAAAGAGGAGCTGAAATTTGGGTTCGGGCGCACCTGGCCCGAAACCTGGATCAAATGCTGCCCCAACCCCTCCTATTTTGGAGACGGGACCTACGGCTTTTTCCCATTCACGGGCGGGCAAGGCTACGCCTCCTTCCCTTCCGGGCATACCACGGCGATAACGGCCTTCGCGGGCTCGCTCTGGTTCCTCTGGCCGAAACTGCGCTGGCTGGGCATCGTGCTTACGCTGGCGGTCGTCATCGGGCTCCTCGGCGCGGACTATCATTGGCTCTCCGACATCATTGCCGGCGGCATTCTTGGCGGCACAACCGGGGCGGTGGCGGCCAATATTGGCCGTCATGGGCCGCCGGAGCGGTGAACGTGCGCGGCGACATTATAATAGAATGCTCCTTATTGCGCCGTTAATGGGCTACCGCATTGATTGCTCAATGGTATTTCGCTGCGGGCGGATGCCGGGAACGGTTAATTCGCGATCTGCAAACATATTTAATAGGGTTTTGGAGTCGCAGAAATCGGCCTAAAGAGGGAAAAAATTCGCAGAAAGACGGCGGCGGAAAATAGGAGACGCGCGCCTTTACCATATCCGCATTTACCATACCGCGGCGCCTACGCGGCTTAAGCAGGTGTCAACCTTTGAGCGGACGGAGTTCTTGGGGCTCGCGGCGGTCTTTTCGAGTTGAGAGCCGGGGCACGATTTGGCATCGAGTGCGGCGCCCGCTTTCAGATCCCTCAGCGGGCTACGCCGGCAATAACCGCAAACCGGCGCTTAGGGCCATAACCGGCCATTCAAGCTCCATAAATCCTGGCCGGAAAGCCGACGCAAAGCATTCCTGTTTTTCTCCCGGAAAGCACCAAGCGTGTTTTCGCCGCGCCCGTTAAGCCGCGGCCTTGAGGCAGGCAAGCGGCAGCCCCGCCACAGTCCCGTCCAAGAAGCGCCGGATTGCAACTACATTTTCCGCGCATTGCATGGATACCAACGGATCTGCGGCGAGGGAATGGCATGGCCACGGGAGTTGTGATGCGGAGTTGGAGTGCGGCGCTTGCGGTGTTGTTCATGCTGGCCGCGGCAGCGCCCGCCATGGCCCAGACGCAGCAGCCGCCAGCACCCCCTCAGCACGGCTATCTCGGTGTGGAGCTGCGCAGCATCACCCGCGAGGAGGCGCAAGCGCCCAGCTTGCCGGTCCATGGCGGGGCCGCGATAACCAAGGTCGAGGCCGACTCCCCTGCCGGCACGGCCGGCCTCCGGCGCGGCGACATTCTGCTGGAAATCGACGGCAAGCCGGCCGGGAGCGCAGCGCAAGTCCTGAAACTCATCGCTGGCAAGACGCCGGGCACAGCAGTCAAACTGCAGGTTCTCCGCCGGGGCCGGCTGAGGGCCGGGCCGGTCAAGCTTGGCGCGAAACCGGGCGAGCGGGCGGCGGCTGCCGTGCCCGCTGCGAGCGAGGCTCAGGAACCGGCGCCGCAAGGGCAGGAGGCGCCAGCGGCGGAGCGCATCAACGATCCGGCAGCGCAAGATAAGCTTCCGGCCGAGGTTGTGCCGCATATGGGGCATAGCTTCCCTGTCACCTCGGTGGCATTTTCGCCCGATGGCCGTTTCGCCCTCTCCGGCAGTTGGGACCAAACGCTGAAACTGTGGGATGTCGCCACAGGCAGGGAGCTGCGTCGTTTCATCGGGCATGCGAACTGGGTCACTTCGGTTGCGTTTTCGCCCGATGGCCGGTTCGCCCTCTCTGGAAGCCAAAACAACACGATGAAATTGTGGGATGTGGCCACCGGGAAGGAACTTCGCAGCTTCAGCGGCCACACTGGCAACGTCGCTTCGGTTGCGTTTTCGCCCGATGGCCGTTTCGCCCTCTCCGGCAGCGGAGACAACACGATGAAACTGTGGGATGTGGCCACCGGGAAGGAATTTCGCAGCTTCAGCGGTCACACTGGCAACGTCGCTTCGGTTGCGTTTTCGCCCGATGGCCGTTTTGCCCTCTCCGGCAGCGGAGACAACACGATGAAACTGTGGGATGTGGCCAACGGGAAGGAACTTCGCAGCTTCAGCGGTCACACTGGCGACGTCGCTTCGGTTGCGTTTTCGCCCGATGGCCGTTTTGCCCTCTCCGGCAGTTGGGACCAAACGCTGAAACTGTGGGATGTCGCCACAGGCAGGGAGCTGCGTCGTTTCATCGGGCATACGAACTGGGTCACGTCGGTTGCGTTTTCGTCCGATGGCCGTTTCGCCCTCTCCGGCAGCTACGACGACACGCTGAAACTGTGGGAGATGGCCACCGGCAAGGAGCTACGCAGCTTCAGCGGCCATACTGACTGGGTCAATTCGGTAGCGTTTTCGCCCGATGGCCGCTTCGCCCTTTCCGGCAGCCATGACAACACTCTGAAACTGTGGGACGTGGCCACCGGCAAGGAACTGCGCAGCCTCACCGGGTATACTGCACTGGGTCTACTTCGGTTGCGTTTTCGCCCGACGGCCGTTTCGCCCTCTCTGGAAGTAACGACAAAACGCTGAAACTGTGGGATGTGTCCACGGGCCGGGAGCTGCGCAGCTTTACCAGGCATGAGATGCAAGTCAATCGGTTGCGTTTTCGCCCGATGGCCGTTTCGCCCTTCGGCGGCACATTGAGCCAAACGGTGGAACTTTGGGATGTGGCCTCGGGCGAAACGCTACCCGGCTTCGGCGTGCATTCGGCTGCCTTTTTCACAGTCAATGTTGCGTATTCACCCGATGGCCGTTTTGCCCTCACCGGCAGCTGCGATGAAGCCGACAAGAAAAAAGTTTTCCGCTGCATTAAGGGCGCCCTAAAATTGTGGGAGATCTCAACGGGCAAGGAGCTGCGCAGCTTCACAGGGCATACTAACGCTGTTAATTCGGTGGCGTTTTCGCCCGACGGCCGTTTCGCCCTTTCCGGCAGCTGCGGTAAAAACGACTCGAAAGAAGATTGGAACTGTATTAAGGGCTCTCTAAAACTGTGGGACGTGGCCACGGGCGAGGAGCTGCGCAGCTTTAGCGGGCATACTGACAAGGTTCAATCGGTAGTGTTTTCGCCCGATGGACGTTTCGCCCTCTCTGGAAGCCAAGACAACACGATGAAACTGTGGGATACTGCCACGGGCAAGGAGGTGCGCAGCTTTACCGGACACACACAGAGTATCAGTTCGGTGGCGTTTTCGCCCGATGGCCGCTTCGCCCTCTCCGGCGGTTGGGACCAAACGCTGAAACTGTGGGATGTCACCACGGGCCGGGAGCTGCGCAGCTTCAGAGGGCATCTAACCAAGTCGCCTCGGTGGGGTTTTCGCCCGATGGCCTTTACGTACTCTCCTGGCAGCGAGGACGGCACGACGCGCATCTGGAATGCGGAAACGGGCAGGAGATCGCCCGGATGATGGCCGCGCCCGACGGCGAATGGCTGACCATAACACCCAGAGGTCTTTTCTCCGGCTCACATCGCGACACAGACATGCTGGCCATCGTCCGCGGACTTGGAGGCTACGACGATTGGGCAGGTTCATCAGTCGCTGTTCAACCCCGATCTCGTGCGGGAGGCGCTGGCCGGCGATCCCGATGGCGAGGTCAAGCGCGCCGCCGAGGTGATCAACCTCGAAAAGGTTCTCGATAGCGGGCCAGCCGCCGTATGTCGAGATCACGTCGCATCGGATCTGGCAGCACAGTCCAACGCCGATCTCGTGACCGTCGCCGCGCGCATCGCGGATCGCGGCAAGGGCATCGGGCGCATCGAGTGGCGGGTCAACGGCATCACCGCAGGCGTGATCGCAGCGCCCGCCGGCGCAGGACCGGACTATGATGTTAAGCCAAGAGCTTGCCCTCGACCCTGGCGAGAACCAGATCGAGGTCATCGCATACAAGGCGCGCAATCTCCTGGCGTCGCTGCCAGCGCGCACCACGATCGCCTATACGATGGCCCGGCCGATAGCGTGAAGCCGAAGCTGCACATCCTGGCCATCGGCATCAACGCCTACCAGGATCGAGGTTGGACGCCGCCCGGCAGTTCCGAAAAGCTGGCGTTTCCGCCGCTCAATCTGGCCGTCGGCGGATGCGAAGGCGTTCGCCGCCGAGATGCAAAAGCCGGGGCGGGGCTCTACAGCGAAGTCCGCGTCACCGAAGCGCTCGACGCCGATGCCACGCCCGCCAAGCTCGATGCGCTCGTCGAACATATGGCGGCCGGGATCGGCCCGCGCGACACGTTCGTGCTGTACGCCGCCGCGCACGGCTATTCGCTGAACGGCCGCTACTACATGATCCCGCAGGACTATCAGGGCGGGACCGATCCCGAGGCGCTCAAAGCCCGCGCCATCGGCCAGGAGCGCCTGCAGGACTGGATCGCCAATCGCATCAAGGCGAAAAAGGCCGTGATCCTGCTCGACACCTGCGAGTTGGGGGCTCTGGTCGGCGGTTACACGAAGTCGCGCGCCGATGCGCCGGCTTCCGAGGCTGCGATCGGCCGCTTGCACGAGGCGACGGGGCGGCCGGTGCTGACTGCCGCCGCCATGGGCAAGCCGGCGTTCGAGGGCTATAAGGGGCACGGTGTGTTCACCTACGCGCTGATGGAGGCGCTCCATAAGGGCGACAGCAACAACAACGGCAAGATCGAGCTCACCGAGCTTGTGGCGCATGTCGAGAAGCGCGTGCCGGAGCTGGTCGCGGAGCTTGGCGAGCATGGGGGCGTGGTCAAGGGCGCTGCTGTAGTGGCCATGCGGGGCGCGGAGGGCGACAAGCAGTCCGCGCATTTCGGGTCGACGGGCGAGGATTTCGCTATCGCCGCACGACTGCCTTAGGGCATGCGTTCTGCAAAACGAATGTCCGCTGTCAGAACTGTCACGAAGGGCTGCTGTGGGTCAGATGAACGCATTTCCCGTGCCGATTCCGCCTTTCCGCTTTCCCTTCGCTAAGCAAACGTCGCGGGCGCACTAAACTAAGCAAATATTCGTTGGTTGCCGGCCGCTCAGCCGCGGTTGACGGTCACTTGCAGATCGGGGCGCTTGTTGAGCGTCTGGTAGACCACGCAATAGCGCTCGGTCAGCTTGATGAGCTGCGCGAGCGTCTCCTCCGGCGCATCGGTTTCGAGGTCGAAGGCGAGCCGGATGGCCTTGAAGCCAACGGGGGCTTCCTTATCCACGCCGAGCGTGCCGCGGAAGTCGAGGTCGCCCTCGGCCCGCACAACGCCTTTGGATAGCGAAATGCCAAGCGCCGTGGCGACGGCCTTCAAGGTCACGCCGGCGCAGGCAACGAGCGCTTCTAAAAGCATGTCGCCCGAGCAGAGTTCAAGCCCGCTGCCGCCGGTCGCTGGATGCAAGCCCGCAACGCTAAGCGCGCGCCCCGTCTCGACCTTGCAGGCGATGGCCCGATCGTCGATTTCGCCTTGCGCCTTAAGCGTGACGATTGCGGCCTCAGGTTCGGCGCGATAGCGCTCCTTGATGGGCGCTTGCAAGGCTTTCAGCGCTTCTTTGTCCATGCGTTTCCTCGATATTTTTCTCAATATTAGAAGATGCCGCTCATTAGCGCACGAAAAAGATCCCGATAAGGATATATGCCACAAATATGAGGACAAGGCTTGCGATGAGGACGTAGAGCACATGCATGTCAGGCAAGCCCTGGCGCACCTCCACCGGGCCGTTTTCAATAGGTTGTCCACCGCTCCCCGGCCTTTCCGGGGCGATGCGCGTTTCGGCCGGCTTTCTCGCTCCGGCCATTTGGACCTCCTTCCTTGGAGAGTCCAACGGCGGCAGAAGTGCGCTGTTCCCAGCTCAACTGCCTGCCGCAAGTGACTGAGATGCCACAAAAAGCTTCGCTTCGGCTCAAATTTATTTATAAAGCGTTACTTTCCATTCACGCGCTGCCACACTACGCCGGCAATCGCGCGATCCCGAAAAATAAGGCAAATTTGAGCTTGACGGACCTCGCCGGGCCACCTATTTTGCACACACTCTGGCGGCAAGCCGTAAGCATATTTTCGCGCGTCAAAGCGCGTTGCCAGCTTAAACACTGCCGCAAAGAAACCGGACACAGAACTTGTAAGGGGTGGGGGAAGCCTGGGCTTCCGGTCATCTCATTTTTCGTCATTGGACCGGACTTTTGCCGGGCCGTGCCGCGCTTATTTGGAAGAGTCGATGCCAACGATACAGCAGTTGATCCGCAAGCCGCGCGTCGCGCCGGTAAAGCGAAACAAAGTGCCGGCGATGACGGAATGCCCGCAGAAGCGCGGCGTCTGCACGCGCGTCTACACGACCACGCCGAAAAAGCCGAACTCGGCCTTGCGGAAAGTCGCTCGCGTCCGCCTCACCAACGGCTTCGAGGTCACAAGCTACATCCCAGGCGAAGGGCATAATCTGCAAGAGCACTCCGTGGTGCTCATCCGCGGCGGTCGCGTGAAGGACCTTCCGGGTGTCCGCTACCATATCATCCGCGGCGTGCTCGATACGCAAGGCGTTGCCAAGCGCAGGCAGCGCCGGTCGAAATACGGCGCGAAGCGGCCGAAGTAGGTTTCAAGGAACAAAAGCATGTCACGGCGGCATAGAGCTGAGAAGCGAGAGATCATCCCGGACCCGAAGTACGGCGATCTCGTCATTACGAAATTCATGAACAGCCTGATGTTCGAAGGCAAGAAGTCCGCGGCCGAAACCATCGTTTACGGCGCGTTGGAACGCATCGAGCAGAAGGCGAAGCGGAACGGCCTGGAACTTTTTCACGAGGCTCTGACTAACGTAAAGCCTGCGATAGAAGTGCGCTCCCGCCGCGTCGGCGGCGCCACCTATCAGGTGCCGGTGGAAGTCCGCAACGACCGCCGCCAGGCGCTGGCCATCCGCTGGATCATTACAGCGGCCCGCGCGCGCAACGAGAACACGATGGAAGAAAGGCTTTCGGGCGAGTTGCTCGATGCCGCAAATAACCGCGGAACCGCGGTCAAGAAACGCGAAGACACCCATAAGATGGCCGAGGCCAACCGGGCGTTCTCGCATTACCGATGGTAGAGTTTAAGCGGACGGCGAGGACTTAGTCATGGCACGTCAGACCCCAATCGAGGACTATCGTAATATCGGCATCATGGCCCACATCGATGCAGGTAAGACGACCACGACCGAGCGTATTCTATACTATACCGGCAAGAGCCACAAAATCGGCGAGGTGCACGACGGCGCCGCGACGATGGACTGGATGGAGCAGGAGCAGGAGCGCGGCATCACGATTACCTCGGCCGCGACCACCGCTTACTGGAAGGGCAAGCGGATCAACATCATCGACACGCCCGGCCACGTGGACTTCACCATCGAGGTGGAGCGGTCCTTGCGCGTGCTCGACGGCGCGGTGGCGCTCCTTGACGCCAACCAAGGCGTTGAGCCGCAGACGGAAACCGTTTGGCGGCAAGGCGACAAGTACAATGTGCCGCGCATGATCTTCGTCAACAAGATGGACAAGATCGGCGCCGACTTCTTCGATTGCGTGCGCTCGGTCATCGACCGCCTCGGCGCGAAGCCGCTTGTCCTGCAGCTGCCAATCGGCGCGGAGAGCGATTTCAAAGGTATTATCGATCTCGTCCGCATGAAGGGCGTGGTCTGGGACGAGGATACGCTTGGCGCGAGCTTCCGCGACATCGACATCCCCGCTGACCTCGTGGACCAGGCCAAGGAATATCGCGATAAGCTCGTCGAGATGGCCGTCGAGGTCGATGACGAGGCTACGGAGGCTTATCTCGAAGGCAGGGAGCCTGACGAGGCGAAGCTGAAAGAACTCGTCCGCAAGGGCACGATCGACAGCCACTTCTATCCCCTGTTCTGCGGCTCCGCCTTCAAGAACAAGGGTGTGCAGCCGCTGCTCGATGGCGTGCTCGACTATCTGCCGTCTCCGATCGACGTTCGGCCGATCAAGGCAATCGACGTGAAAAGCGGCGAGGAGACTGTCCGCAGGGCGTCGGACGACGAGCCGCTCGCGATGCTTGCCTTCAAAATCATGAACGACCCCTTCGTCGGTTCGCTCACCTTCTGCCGCATCTATTCGGGAAAAGTCGAGACGGGCATGCAACTCGTCAACACGGTGAAGGAGAAGAAAGAGCGCATCGGCCGCATGCTGTTGATGCATGCGAACAGCCGCGAGGACATTAAAGAGGCATTTGCAGGCGACATCGTCGCGATCGCGTCGCTGAAAGACGTCATCACCGGCGACACGCTTTGCGATCCCAGCAAGCCTGTGATCCTGGAGCGCATGGAATTTCCCGCCCCGGTGATCGAGGTCGCCGTGGAGCCCAAGACCAAGGCCGACCAGGAAAAGATGGGCTTGGCGCTCAGCCGGCTCGCGGCAGAAGACCCGTCCTTCCGGGTTTCGACCGATCAGGAGAGCGGCCAGACCATCATCAAGGGCATGGGCGAGCTTCACCTAGAAATCATCGTGGACCGCATGAAGCGCGAGTTCAAGGTCGAGGCAACTGTCGGCGCTCCTCAAGTTGCTTATCGCGAGACGATCACGCGCAAGCAGGAAGTGGATTACACCCACAAGAAGCAAACCGGCGGTACCGGCCAGTTCGCGCGCGTCAAACTCGTGCTCGAACCGCAGGAGCAGGGCGCTGGGTTCCTGTTTGAGAGCAAGATCGTGGGCGGCTCGGTTCCGAAGGAATACATTCCCGGCGTCGAGAAGGGCGTGAAGAGCGTGCTGGACAACGGCGTGCTCGCGGGCTTTCCGATGCTCGACCTCAAGGTCTCGCTCATAGACGGCGCCTATCACGAGGTGGACTCGAGCGCGCTGGCATTCGAAATCGCCGCGCGCGCCGCGTTCCGCGAGGGCGCCCAGAAGGCCGGCCCGAAGCTGCTTGAGCCGATCATGAAGGTCGAAGCGGTGTCGCCGGAAGACTACGTTGGCGGCGTCATTGGCGATCTCACCAGCCGGCGCGGCCAGATTTTGGGCCAGGAAATGCGCGGTAATGCGACCGTCATCAATGCCATGGTGCCGCTGGCGAACATGTTCGGCTATGTGAACACGCTCCGGTCCATGAGCCAGGGACGCGCACAGTTTACCATGCAATTCGACCACTATGCGCAAGTCCCGCAGAACGTAGCAGAAGAAGTTCAGGCGAAATTCGCTTGATTTTAAAGACAACCGCAGTAAGCAGGAGCTTTTTTCCGAGCCTATTTACTAGGCCGGTATAAAGAGGAAGACGGAGAGCCAAATGGCCAAGGCAAAGTTCGCGCGCACCAAGCCGCATTTGAATATCGGAACCATCGGTCACGTCGATCATGGTAAGACCTCGCTAACGGCTGCGATTACCAAGGTGCTGGCTGAAACGGGCGGCGCGACATATACCGCCTACGACCAGATCGACAAGGCCCCCGAGGAGAAGGCTCGCGGCATCACGATCTCGACCGCTCACGTGGAATACGAGACCGCGAACCGCCATTACGCGCACGTCGACTGCCCCGGTCACGCCGACTACGTGAAGAACATGATCACCGGCGCCGCTCAAATGGACGGTGCGATCCTTGTCGTGTCCGCTGCCGACGGCCCGATGCCGCAGACCCGCGAGCACATTCTGCTCGCCCGCCAGGTCGGTGTTCCAGGCGCTCGTCGGTCTTCATGAACAAGGTGGACATGCTCGACGATCCGGAGCTTCTGGAGCTGGTCGAACTCGAAATCCGCGAGCTTCTGTCGAAATACGAATTCCCCGGCGACGATATTCCGATCGTCAAAGGCTCCGCGAAGCTGGCGCTTGAGGAAGACAAGGGCGAGCTTGGCTATGGCGCCATCAAGAAGCTCATGGAAGAGGTCGATAAATACATCCCGCTTCCGGAGCGTCCGCGCGATCAGCCCTTCCTGATGCCGATCGAAGACGTGTTCTCGATCTCCGGCCGCGGCACCGTTGTGACCGGCCGTATCGAGCGCGGCGTCATCAAGGTTGGCGAGGAAGTCGAGATCGTCGGCATCAAGCCGACCGTGAAATCGGTTGTCACTGGCGTGGAAATGTTCCGCAAGCTGCTCGATCAGGGTGAGGCCGGCGATAACGTGGGCTGCCTGCTGCGCGGTATCGACCGCGAAGCCGTCGAGCGCGGCCAGGTTCTTTGCAAGCCCGGTACCGTGACGCCGCACACGCGGTTCAAGGCCGAAGCCTATATTCTGACGAAGGAAGAAGGCGGCCGTCATACGCCCTTCTTCGCCAACTATCGCCCGCAATTCTACTTCCGCACGACGGACGTGACGGGCGTGGTTCATCTGCCGGAAGGCACCGAAATGGTGATGCCCGGCGATAACGTCTCCATGGAGGTCGAGCTCATCGTGCCGATCGCGATGGAGGAAAAGCTTCGCTTCGCGATCCGCGAAGGCGGCCGTACCGTGGGCGCCGGCGTTGTCGCTGCCATCATAAAGTAGCTAAGGGAATTGGGGAGCGGGCGTCCCTTGCGGGGCGCCTCTTCTTTTGGGAGTGAGAGATATGGCTGGTCAAACGATCCGCATCCGGTTGAAGGCGTTCGATCATCGTGTGCTCGACTCCTCCACAAAGGAGATCGTGAACACGGCGAAGCGCACGGGCGCGGATGTGCGGGGGCCAATTCCGCTCCCGACACGCATCGAGCGGTACACCGTGAACCGCTCGCCGCACATCGACAAGAAGAGCCGCGAGCAGTTCGAGATGCGGACGCATAAGCGCTTGATCGACATCGTCGACCCAACGCCGCAAACCGTGGACGCGCTGATGAAGCTCGACCTTGCTGCGGGCGTGGACGTCGAGATCAAGCTTTAGGCCGTTATGGCCGGGCCGGCCCCGGCCGTCCAGCCGGGAATTGGGAAGTTTTTAGGGACTGAGGCATACCGATGCGATCGGGATTGTTGGCACAGAAGGTTGGCATGACGCGGATCTTCACCGATGCGGGCGAGCACGTGCCCGTCACGGTGTTGAAGCTCGATAATTGCCAAGTGGTTGCGCATCGGACGCAAGAAGCGAACGGCTACACCGCGCTCCAGCTTGGCTCGGGCTTGCGCAAGGTCAAGAACGTCACCCGCGCCCAGCGCGGCCATTTCGCCAAGGCGCAAGTCGAGCCGAAGGCGAAGCTCGTTGAGTTCCGGGTTTCCCCGGAAAATTTGATCGATGTCGGGGCGGAGCTGACCGCGGACCATTTCGTCCCTGGGCAGTATGTGGACGTGACCGGGACGAGCATCGGCAAAGGCTTCACGGGCGCGATGAAGCGCTGGAATTTCGGCGGCTTGCGCGCGACGCATGGCGTTTCGATCTCGCATCGCAGCCACGGCTCGACCGGCAACCGCCAAGATCCCGGCAAAACCTTCGCCGGCAAGAAGATGGCAGGCCATTACGGCAACGAGCGAATCACCACCCAGAACTTGCAGGTGGTACGCACCGACGTTGAGCGCGGCCTGATCCTCATCCGCGGCGCGGTTCCCGGCTCCAAGGGCGGCTGGGTCATGCTTCGCGACGCAGTGAAGCGGCCGCTGCCGAAAGAGGCGCCGAAGCCGGGCGCGTTCCGCAAACCAGAACATAACGGCGCCGATGCAGGCGCGGAAGCGGAGGCGAAATGAAGGCGGATGTGATGACCCTCGATGCCTCCTCCGCGGGAAGCATCGAACTCAGCGACGAAGTTTTCGCACTGGAGCCACGCACTGACATCCTACAGCGCATGGTCCGCTATCAGCTGTCCAAGCGCCAGGCTGGCACGCACAAGGCGAAGGGCCGGAGCGAAGTGAACGGCCCGAACAAGAAGATTTATAAGCAGAAGGGCACCGGCCAAGCCCGTCACGGCAACGACAAGCCGCCTCAGTTCCGTGGCGGCGGCCGTGCGTTCGGCCCGGTCCCGCGTAGCCATGCGCACGATCTGACGAAGAAAGTGCGCGCGCTCGCTTTGAAGCATGCGCTGTCCTCCAAGGCGAAGTCGAATTCGCTGATTGTGCTGGATAAGGCGGAGATCGCCGAGCCCAAGACGGCGCAGCTTCGCGGCAAGTTCGACGGGCTCGGCCTTGCCAATGCGCTGATCATCGGCGGCGCCACGCTGCAGGACAATTTCGTGTTCGCCGCGCGCAACATCCCGAATGTGGATGTGCTGCCGGTGCAAGGCATCAACGTTTACGACATTCTGCGCCGCGACAAGCTCGTGCTGACGCGCGCGGCGCTCGAAGCGCTGGAGGAGCGGTTCAAATGAGACAGGAAGAGCTCTACGACGTGATCCGCTCGCCGGCCGTGACCGAAAAGTCGACCATGGCATCGGAGCACAGCCAGGTTGTTTTCAGGGTCGCGATGACCGCGACGAAGCCTGAGATCAAGGAAGCCGTCAAGCGTTTGTTCAACGTGAAGGTTCTTGCCGTCAACACGCTGATCCGTAAGGGAAAGACCAAGCGGTTCAAGGGTGTCAAAGGCCGGCAGAGCGATTTCAAGAAAGCGATCGTGACCCTCGCCGAGGGCCAGGCGATCGACATCACGGCAAGGCTGTAAGGCAGATTTGGGTCGAGGGCGCATTCGCCATGGCATTGAGAAAATACAACCCCATAACCCCGGGCCTCCGGCAGCTCGTGCTGGTAGACCGCTCGCAGCTATGGAAGGGCAAGCCGGTGAAGGCGCTGACCGAGGGCCGCTCCGAGAGTGCTGGCCGGAACGTGCACGGGCATATCACCTCCCGGCGGCGCGGCGGCGGTCACAAGCGTACCTACCGGATCGTCGATTTCAAGCGGCAAAAATTCGATGTGCCCGCCACCGTCGAGCGGCTGGAATACGACCCGAACCGCACGGCTTTCATCGCGCTCATCAAATATGAGGACGGCGAGCTCTCCTACATCCTGGCGCCGCAGCGCTTGAATGCCGGCGACAAGGTCGTCTCCGGCCAAGAAGGTCGACGTCAAGCCCGGCAATGCGATGCCCATGGCGAACATGCCCATCGGCACCATCATCCACAATGTGGAGATGAAGCTCGGCAAGGGCGGCCAGATGGCCCGCTCGGCAGGCTGCTACGCCCAGCTCGTGGGCCGCGACCAGGGCATGCGCCATCCTCCGGCTCGACTCCGGCGAAATGCGGATGGTGCAAGCCAGCTGCATGGCCACGGTCGGCGCGGTTTCGAACCCCGACAATTCGAACCAAAATCTCGGCAAGGCGGGCCGCAACCGCTGGCTCGGCAAGCGTCCGAGCGTCCGCGGCGTCGCCATGAACCCGGTCGACCACCCGCATGGCGGCGGCGAAGGCCGTACATCAGGTGGCCGCCACCCAGTTACACCGTGGGGCAAGGGCACAAAGGGCACCCGCACCCGCAAGAACCCGAACACGGATAAATATATTGTCCGCGCCCGCCACGTGAAGAAGAAATAGAGGCAGCGATGACACGCTCAGTTTGGAAAGGCCCGTTCGTCGACGGCTATGTGATCGCGAAGGCGGATACAGCGCGCGAGAAGAAATCGAATGCGCCGATCAAGATTTGGAGCCGGCGCTCGACTATTCTGCCGCAATTCGTCGGGCTCACCTTTGCCGTCCATAACGGCCAGAAGCACATCCCGGTGCTCGTCTCCGAGGATATGGTTGGCCACAAATTCGGCGAGTTCGCTCCGACCCGCACCTATTACGGCCACGCCGCCGATAAGAAGGCGAAGAGGAAGTAGCCATGTCGAAACCGAAATTCGAGCGGCGGCTCAAGGATAACGAGGCTCAGGCAGTGGCGTGCTCGCTTCGCGTCAGCCCGCAGAAGCTCAATCTCGTCGCGCAGCTCATCCGCGGCAAGAAGGTCGAGAAGGCGCTGGCCGACCTCACCTTCTCGCACAAGCGGATCGCCAAGGACGTGAAGAAGACGCTGCAATCGGCGATCGCGAACGCCGAGAACAATCACGGGCTCGATGTCGATCAGCTTGTGGTCGCCGAAGCTTTTGTCGGCAAGAATTTGGTGATGAAGCGCTTTCACGCCCGCGCACGCGGACGCATGAGCCGGATCGAGAAGGCGTTCTCGCAGCTCACCGTCGTGGTGAGAGAAGTTCAGGAGCAAGCCTAATGGGGCAGAAAGTCAACCCAATCGGACTGCGGCTCGGGATCAACCGGACCTGGGACAGCCGCTGGTACGCTGGCAAGGGCGAGTACGGCAAGCTCCTGCACGAGGATTTCCGCATCCGCGAATTCATCCTGAAGCAGCGCCGCCAGGCCGGCATTTCGAAGGTCGTGATCGAGCGCCCGCACAAGAAGTGCCGCGTCACGGTGCATACCGCGCGCCCCGGCATCCTGATCGGCAAGAAGGGCGCCGACATCGAGAAGCTACGCGGCCAGCTCGCCAAGCTCACGGCGTCGGAAGTGTATTTGAACATCGTCGAGGTGCGCAAGCCCGAGCTCGACGCGACGCTCACCGCCGAAGGCATCGCGCAGCAGCTCGAACGGCGCGTTGCCTTCCGCCGCGCCATGAAGCGCGCGACGCAATCGGCGCTTCGGCTCGGCGCGCAAGGCGTGCGCATCTACGTCTCGGGCCGCCTGGGCGGCGCGGAAATCGCGCGCATGGAGTGGTATCTGGATGGCCGCGTGCCGCTGCATACGCTCCGCGCCAATATCGATTACGGCACGGCCGAGGCTGAAACCGCCTATGGCATCATCGGCGTGAAGGTTTGGATCTTCAAAGGCGAGATCCTCGAGCACGATCCGATGGCGCAAGAGCGCCTTTCGCTGGAGAGCCAGGAAGGCGGCGGGCCCAGCGGCCGGCCGGAAGGGCGCGGCCCCCGGCGCGACCGCGGGGATCGCGATAGGTCCGACCGCGGCGGGCGCGACCGCGGGGACCGCGACCACGCGCGGGAAAAGGTTTAGCGCCAGCGCGAAGAGCGCGGGACGTATTGGAACAATGGTGTAAGCGATGCTGCAACCGAAGAAAACGAAGTTCAGAAAGGCCTTCAAGGGCCGGATGAATGGCAATGCCAAAGGCGGCACAGCGCTCAACTTTGGCAGCTTTGGCCTGAAGGCGATGGAGCCGGAGCGCGTGACGGCGCGCCAGATCGAAGCGGCGCGGCGTGCGATCACCCGCCAGATGAAACGCGCGGGCCGCGTGTGGATCCGGATTTTCCCCGATCTGCCGGTTTCAAAGAAGCCGACCGAGGTCCGCATGGGTAAGGGCAAGGGCTCGCCGGAATTCTGGGCCGCGCGCGTGAAGCCGGGCAAGATCATGTTCGAGATCGACGGCGTCGGCGAAGAGACGGCCCGCGAGGCGCTGCGGCTCGGCGCCGCGAAATTGCCGATCCGCACCCGCGTCGTAGCCAGGCTCGGCGAAGCGGCCGCGGTTAAGGAGTAAGCGGGGCAGCCATGGACATTCAAGATATCCGCCGTTTCACGCTCGATCAGCTCGAGGACGAACTCCTCAAGTTGAAGCGCGAGCAATTCAACCTGCGGTTCCAGAAGGCGACCGCGCAGCTCAACAACACTGCACGCGTTCGCGAAGTGCGCCGCACCATCGCGCGGATCAAGACGGTCGAGCGCCAGAAGCGCGTGGCCGAAGCGCAAAGTTAAGGACGACGAAGATGCCGAAGCGCGTTTTGCAGGGTGTGGTTGTCTCGGACAAGAACGACAAGACGGTCGTCGTTCAAGTCGAGCGCCGTCTGACGCACCCAGTTTTGAAAAAGACCGTGCGCCTGACCAAGAAATATCATGCGCATGACGAGGGCAATAAATTCCACGAAGGCGACATCGTGCGCATTCAGGAATGCCCGCCGGTCTCCAAGAACAAACGGTGGGTGGTGCTGGACCAGGAGTCCGCGCAAAGCCCATCCGAGTGAATTGAACGCGAGGGGCAAGGCAAGCTTCTTCGCTTGAAAGGTGAAGTACAATGATACAGATGCAAACTCATCTGGAGGTCGCCGATAATTCGGGTGCGCGCCGGGTCATGTGCATCAAGGTGCTGGGCGGGTCCATGCGCCGCACGGCCACGATTGGCGACGTGATCGTCGTCAGCGTGAAGGAGGCGATCCCGAAGGGCCGCGTGAAAAAGGGTCAGGTGATGAAGGCGGTTATCGTCCGCACCTCGTTCCCGGTACGCCGTCCCGATGGCAGCGCGATCCGCTTCGACAGCAACGCCGCCGTGCTGATCAACAATCAGCGCGAGCCGATTGGCACCCGTATTTTTGGGCCAGTGCCGCGCGAGCTTCGTGCGAAGCAGCATATGAAAATCATCTCCCTTGCGCCCGAGGTGCTGTAATGAGCCGTCCGAAGCTCAAGGTTAAGAAAGGCGACCGCGTGGTCGTGATCGCCGGCCGCGATAAAACCAAGCGCGGCGAGGTGCTGCAGGTGTTTCCGGACGAGAACCGGGCGCTGGTGCAGGGCGTCAATGTCGTGGTGCGGCATCAGAAACAGTCGCAGCAGCAGGAAGGCGGCAAGATCTCGAAAGAGGCGCCGATCCACATTTCGAATATCGCGGTGGAAGACCCGGCAAGCGGAGAAGCATCGCGGGTAGGCTACAAAATCTTGGACGATGGGCGCAAAGTGCGGTTTGCCAAGCGCTCGGGCGAGACGATCGATGACTAAGGCTCAGGCGGAAGCAAGCACAAGCGGATACGTGCCGCGGCTCAAACTGCATTATGTCGAGGCCGTGCGCCCCGCGCTGCAGGAGCAGTTCAAATACTCCAACCCCATGCGGGTGCCGGAAATCGAGAAGGTCGTGCTCAACATGGGCATCGGCGAGGCCACGGCCGACCGTAAGAAGGTCGAGCAAGCCGCGCGCGACATGACGCTCATCGCCGGGCAGAAACCCATCATGACCAAGGCCCGCAAGTCGATCGCGAACTTCAAGCTGCGCGACAACATGGCGATTGGCTGCAAGGTCACGCTGCGCAAAGCGCGGATGTACGAGTTTCTGGACCGCCTCGTCACGATTGCGCTTCCCCGCATGAAGGACTTCCGGGGCCTCAACCCGAAGAGCTTCGACGGGCGCGGCAATTACGCGATGGGCATCAAGGAGCACATCATTTTCCCGGAGATCGACTACGACAAGGTCGAGCAAATCTGGGGCATGGACATCATCGTGTGCACGACCGCCGAAACGGATGACGAGGCCCGCGCGCTTTTGAAACAATTCAACTTCCCCTTCCGGCAATAGGGCGAGGCGGAGAAATAGTATGGCCAAAACAGGCATGATTGAGCGGAATGACAAGCGGCGCCGGATCGTGGCCCGCGACGCTCAAAAACGCGCGGACCTCAAAGAGATCGCGAACAACAAAGATTTGCCGATGGAGGAGCGCTTCGCGGCGCGGCTCAAACTTGCGCAGCTTCCGCGCAACGGGTCGCCGACGCGCGTGCGCAACCGCTGCGAGGTAACGGGCCGTCCGCGCGCCTTTTACCGCAAGTTGAGAATGTCGCGTATCGCGCTTCGCGACCTGGGCAATAAGGGGCTCATCCCCGGTTTGGTGAAATCGAGCTGGTAGGGATCAAAAGGATATGACGGTTTCCGATCCACTGGGCGATATGCTGACACGCATTCGTAACGCGCAGATGCGCAACCGGCCGAAGGTCTCCACTCCGGCTTCGAAACTGCGCGCCCGCGTTCTCGACGTCTTGAGGGAAGAAGGCTACATCCGCGGCTATGCCGAGATCGTGTATGGCGGCGGGAAAGCGGAGTTCGAGATCGAACTCAAATATTTCGATGGCGCACCGGTGATCCGCGAGATCCAGCGGGTCTCGACGCCAGGCCGCCGCGTCTATACGAGCGTGGCCGATCTGCCGACGATCGCGAATGGCTTGGGCGTCGCGATCCTCTCCACGCCCAAAGGCGTGATGTCCGATACGCGCGCCCGCGCCGAAAATGTGGGTGGCGAAATTTTGTGCAGCGTGTTCTAGGCGCGCCGCAAGGGTGAATTGCCCTGGATGGCCGGTTCAAGCCGGCCGTGACGGGCTCGATGAAGAAGAAGGTTTTGGACCATGTCCCGGATTGGCAAAAAGCCGATAGCTGTGCCGAACAACGTGACGGCAACGGTTGACGGACAAAAAGTGACGGTGAAGGGGCCGAAGGGCCAGCTTTCGCTTACCCTCGTCGACGACATCGAGGTGAAGCTGGAAGACGGTTCGATCAAGGTAGCGCCGCGCTCGGATACCAAGCGCGCCCGTTCCATGTGGGGCATGTCGCGCTCGCTGGTCGATAACCTCGTCAAAGGGACGACGCACGGTTTCTCCCGCACGCTGGAGATCACCGGCGTCGGCTACCGAGCGGCCATGGACGGCAAATCGCTCAAGCTGCAGCTCGGCTACAGCCACGATGTGTTCTATCCCGTGCCGGATGGCATTTCGATCGTGGTGCCAAAGCCGACCGAGATCACCATTACCGGCATAGAAGTCGACAAGGTCGGCCAAGTTGCCGCCGAAATCCGCGCCTTCCGCGGGCCGGAGCCTTACAAAGGCAAGGGCATTCGCTATCAAGGCGAATTCATTCAACGCAAAGAAGGCAAATCGAAGAAGTAGGACCGAACGATGGCTTCCCCTCTTTCCAGTTTCGACCGCCGCGCCGCGCGTGTCCGCCGGACTTTGCGGCGCGCTCAGGGCAACCGGCCCCGGCTATCGGTTTTCCGCTCGTCGAAGCATATCTATGCCCAGATCATCGACGACTCCAAGGGCCTCACACTCGCGGCTGCCTCCAGCATCGATGGCGAGCTGAAGGGCAGCTTGGAGAAGGGCACCAATGTCGCGGCGGCAGCCGAGGTCGGCAAGCTTGTGGCTGAGCGCGCGCTGAAGGCCGGCATCAAGGATGTCGTCTTCGACCGCGGCGGCTACATCTATCACGGGCGCGTCAAGGCCCTGGCCGACGCGGCGCGCGAAGCAGGGTTGAATTTCTAGGAAGTTTGCTCAGGCTAGGGCTTGAGAAGAAGGAAAGGTTAGGGCCGTGGCTCGGGAACCCCATAGCAGAGGCAGAGAACGCGACCGCGACGAGCGCGACAGCGAATTCGTGGACAAGCTCGTTCACATCAACCGCGTCGCCAAAGTGGTGAAGGGCAGGCCGCCGCTTCGGCTTTGCAGCGCTCGTCGTCGTGGGCGATCAGAAGGGCCGGGTCGGCTTCGGCCATGGCAAGGCGCGCGAGGTTCCGGACGCAATCAAGAAGGCCACGGAATCCGCCAAGCGCAGTCTCATTCGCGTGCCCCTCCGTGAGGGCCGCACGCTGCATCACGACGTACATGGCCATCACGGCGCGGGCAAAGTGTTCTTACGCGCAGCCCCTCCCGGCACCGGCATCATCGCTGGCGGCCCCATGCGCGCCGTCTTCGAGACGCTCGGCGTTCAGGACGTGGTGGCGAAGTCGCTCGGCACTTCGAACCCCTATAACATGGTGCGCGCCACCTTCGACGCGCTGCGGCGCGAGGATAGCCCCAGGGGCGTGGCCGCACGGCGCGGCAAGAAGGTGAGCGAGATCGTCACCCGCAGACGCGACGGTGCCGAGGGTGCTGCCGCAGCTCAGCCCGCAGAGGCATAAGGGAGCGAACGATGAGCAAGGCACCGGAACCCGCAAAGAAAACGCTGACGATCGAGCAAATCGGCAGCCCCATCCGCAGGCCCTACGATCAGCGCGAAACGCTCATCGGCCTGGGCCTGAACAAAATGCACCGCCGCAAGGTCGTAGTGGATAATCCCGCTATACGCGGCATGATCAACAAACTCCCGCATCTTGTGCGCATCGTCGAGGAAAACGGCGTGCCGCTGGATCCGAAAAAGCGCTAAAAGCGGCGTGGCTGCCGGCCAGGAATCTGAACCATGAAGCTGAACGAGTTGAGAGACAACCCAGGCGCAACGAAGGACCGCATCCGCGTGGGCCGCGGCATCGGTTGCGGCAAGGGCAAGACCGGCGGGCGCGGCGTCAAGGGGCAGAAGGCGCGGTCGGGCGTCGCGATCAAGGGCTTCGAGGGCGGCCAGATGCCGCTGCACATGCGGCTGCCCAAACGCGGCTTCAACAATCCGCTGCGGCTCGATTTCGTCCACATCAATCTGGACCGCGTTCAGGACGCGATCGACGCCGGCAAGCTCGATGCGAAGGGGCTGATCGACGCCGAAGCCCTGATCGCTTCCGGTGCGCTCCGGCGCGAGCGGGACGGCGTGCGCTTGCTCGCGCGCGGCACGCTCAAAGCGCCGCTCAAATTCAAGGTAGCCGGAGCATCCGAGGCCGCGGTAAAAGCGGTCGAGGCAGCGGGCGGCTCGGTTGAGATTACGATTGAACGGGAGGACCGGCTTGCAGGCGATGGAAAGCGCGCCGTACGCAGGCGGGCTGCGCAAGCCAAACGCGAGAGCCGCCAGCCGAAAGCAGAATAAGCGATGAGCCGCCCCGCACTGCGCCCTGGGGCCGCTCCTTCGTCTCTTGAAAGATAGCTCGTCTCTTGTACGATATTAAACGAGGCCCATCATGCCCAGACACCGCTCCCAATAGCGCGCCGGAGCGGTGCGGCAGACCGGAGTAGCAGTCATGGTTTCCGCAGCGGAGCAACTTGCCGCGAACCTAAAGTTCGACACGTTCAAGAAAGCGGGCGAGCTGCAGCAGCGCCTCCTATTTACGCTCGGCGCTTTGATTGTCTACCGGCTGGGCACCTTCATCCCTATTCCCGGGATCGATACCTCGCTTTTGGCCAAGCTGTTCCAAAACAGCAATACCGTTTTCGGCCTGCTCAACGTGTTTTCGGGCGGCGCGCTGTCCCGGTCCGCGATTTTCCTATTGAACATCATGCCGTACATCACGGCGTCGATCATCATTCAGCTTCTGACCTCGGTCTTGCCGACGCTCGAAACGCTGCGGAAGGAAGGCAAGTCGGGGCGCAAGCAGCTCAACCAATATACGCGCTATCTCACGGTCGTAATCGCTACGGTTCAGGCGACGTTGACCGCCCGGGGGCTCAACAACTCGGCGCTTGAGCCCGGCTGGTTCTTCCAGCTCACCACCGTGATCTCGCTCGTGGGCGGCACGATGTTCCTCGTCTGGCTCGGCGAGCAAATCACCGCGCGCGGCATCGGCAACGGTTCCTCGCTCATCATCTTCGCGGGCATCGTGGCCGAAATGCCGACCGCGCTCTCACGCATCTTGGAGCAAGGCCGCAGCGGCATACTCTCGCCCGCGTTCATGATCGTGCTGCTCGTGGTGATGATGGGTGTCGTCACCATGGTCGTATTCTTCGAGCGCGCGCAGCGGCGGCTCACCATCCAATATCCGAAGCGGCAAGTCGGCAACCGCATGTTTCAGGGCGACAGCTCGCACCTGCCTTTGAAACTCAACGCATCGGGCGTTATCCCGCCGATTTTCGCATCCACGCTGCTATATCTCCCGGCAACCGCCCAGCAATTCATCGGGGCATCCTCCGACCAGTTCAGCCAGGTGCTGGCGCTGCTGGGGCCGGGGCGGCCGATCCACATCCTGCTCTACATCGCGCTGATCGTCTTCTTCTCGTTCTTCTACACGCCTATCGTCATTCCGCCGCAGGAAACCGCGGACAACCTCAAGAAATACGGCGGCTTCATTCCCGGCTACAGGCCGGGCCCGAGGACAGCGCAGTATATCGAGTACGTGCTCAATAAAATCACCGTGATCGGTGCGGCTTACGTCTCCGTTGTATGTATCCTGCCCGAAATTCTAATATATCGGGGGAACGCCCCTTTCTCTTTCGGCGGCACATCGCTCCTGATCGTCGTCAGCGTCACCATGGATACGGTTGCGCAAATTCAGAGCCACTTGCTCGCGCACCAGTATGAAGGACTCATCAAGAAGTCGAAACTGAAGGGTAGGGGTCGCCGATGAACATTATTTTGCTTGGACCGCCGAGCGCCGGCAAGGGTACGCAATCGAAGTATCTCGAAGACCACTTTCATCTGAAGCAGCTTTCAACGGGCGACATGCTCCGGCACGCTGTCGCGACCGGAAGCCCGGTCGGAATCGTCGCCAAGTCCTATATGGAAGGCGGCAAACTCGTTCCCGACGATGTGGTTGTGGGCGTGATTTCCGAAGCCATTGACGGCCTCCCGAAAGAGACGGCCGGGTTTATCCTCGACGGTTTCCCGCGCACGGTGCAGCAGGCTGAGGTTCTCGACGGGCTTCTGGGCCGCATCGGCAAGACGATCGATGCGGTGATCGTGGTCGACGTCAAGGACGACGTTCTGGTCAAACGCATCTCCGGCCGCTTCGCCTGCGCCGGCTGCGGCGAGGTCTTCAACGACTTCTTCCGGCTTCCCAAAACCGAAGGCGTATGCGACCGCTGCGGTAGCACTTCTTTCAAGCGGCGCTCCGACGACAACCCGGACACGGTTCGCGAACGCCTCGTGGTCTACCATCAGCAGACGAAACCGCTCATCGACTACTACAAGGCCGAGGGCAAGCTGCACATCGTCGACGGCGAATTGCCCATCGCGGACGTGCAGCAGCGTATCGACACGATCCTGGGGGGCGCGCACCATTAGGCGCAAGCCAAGTGGCCCGCCGATGGCCGGGAACTTTATCCTTATTGTAAAGAAGGACGCTAGACTAATTTGAGAACCGTGCTTATATTGCGACCCCTAGCTCATGATCTGCGGCGGTCTGGAGGGCACTCCCCTCTGGGCGCCGTATCGCATTCCGGTGTGGGCGGCCACCCGCTCGAACTTAGCCTAAACACGACGAGGACAACGTGGCACGTATAGCGGGTGTAAACATCCCATCCAATAAGCGCGTAGAAATCGGCCTTCGCTATATCCATGGCATAGGCGCGCGTTTCGCAAAGGAAATCTGCGAGAAGGTCAATATCCCCACCCAGCGCCGGGTCAACGAGCTGACCGACGCCAAGGTGCTGCAAATCCGCGAGGTGATCGACCGCGATTACGTCGTGGAAGGCGATCTGCGCCGCGAAGTCGCGATGAACATTAAGCGGTTGATGGATTTGGGCTGCTACCGCGGGCTCAGGCATCGCCGCGGGCTCCCGGTACGGGGCCAGCGGACGCATACGAATGCGCGCACGCGCAAGGGCCCGGCCAAGCCGATTGCCGGCAAGAAGAAGTAGGCGTGGCTCAAGCGGCCAGATTTAGGATATAGACCATGGCGAAGGAAAAGGCGCGTGTTAAGCGCCGCGAGAAGAAGAACATTGCTTCCGGGGTTGCGCATGTGAATGCAAGCTTCAACAATACGATGATCACGATCACGGACGCGCAGGGCAATACGATCTCCTGGTCGTCGTCGGGTGCGATGGGCTTCAAGGGGTCGAGGAAGTCGACGCCCTATGCGGCGCAGGTGGCCGCCGAGGACGCAGGCCGCAAGGCACAGGAACACGGCATGCGTACCGTAGAGATCGAGGTTAGCGGCCCTGGGTCTGGGCGCGAATCCGCCCTGCGCGCGCTTCAAGCCTGCGGCTTCCAGGTGACTTCGATCCGCGACGTGACGCCGATCCCGCATAATGGCTGCCGCCCGCGCAAACGGCGCCGTGTCTAAATACCGGGAGAGGCTCTCCTCTCTCATTTGCAAGTGATCGCGGCGCGCAATCCGGAATGACGCCGCCACATAAGGAAAGAACCGTGCTGAACAAGAATTGGCAGGACCTCATCAAGCCTGGAAAGATCAACGTCATCCCGGGCACGAACCCGCGATGCGTTGCCACCATCGTCGCGGAGCCTCTGGAGCGCGGCTTTGGGCTGACGCTTGGCAACGCGCTGCGCCGCGTTCTGCTGTCGTCCCTCCAAGGCGGCGCGGTAACGACGGTGCATATCGACGGCGTCCTGCATGAGTTCTCGTCGATCCCTGGCGTGCGCGAAGACGTGACCGACATCGTGCTCAACATCAAGGACATCGCGCTTCGCATCCATTCGGACGGCGTGAAGCGGATGGTGCTTCGCAAGGACGGCCCGGGCGTTGCGCGCGCCCGCGACATCGAGGCAGGCGCGGATGTGGAAATCCTGAACCCCGACCTCGTGATCTGCACGCTCGACGAAGGCGCCACCGTGCGCATGGAACTCACCGCGAACATCGGCAAGGGCTACCTTCCCGCGGAACGCAACCGTCCGGACGACGCTCCCATAGGCCTGATCCCTGTGGACAGCCTCTGCAGCCCGGTCAGGAAGGTGTCCTACAAGATCTCCAATACGCGCGAAGGGCAGATCCTCGACTACGATAAGCTCACGCTCGACGTGGAGACCAACGGCGCAGTGTCGCCGGAGGATGCCGTAGCACTTGCGGCGCGCATCATCCAGGACCAGCTCTCGATCTTTGTTAACTTCGAAGAGCCGCGCAAAGAGGTCTCGGAGGAGCGTGTCCCGCAGCTTGAGTTCAACGCCGCGCTGCTCAAGAAGGTCGACGAGCTTGAGCTGTCCGTGCGCTCTGCGAACTGCCTGAAGAACGACAACATCGTCTATATCGGCGACCTCATTCAGAAGACCGAGGCCGAGATGTTGCGCACCCCGAACTTCGGACGTAAATCTCTGAACGAAATCAAAGAGGTGCTGGCCGGCATGGGGCTGCATCTCGGCATGGAAGTCCCGAACTGGCCGCCCGAGAACATCGAGGAACTGGCGAAGCGGTTCGAGGATCATTATTGATAAGGCAATAGCCCCGCAGGCGCCGTCTCGCGCTTGCGGATTTCGAGGGCGAGACAATGCGTCACCATAATTCCGGCCGTAAATTCAACCGCACGGCCGAGCACCGCAAGGCCATGTTCTCGAATATGGCCGCCGCGCTCATCAAGCATGAGCAGATCGTGACAACGCTTCCCAAGGCGAAAGACCTGCGCGGCGTTGTCGAGGCTCTTATCACGCTTAGCAAGCGGGGCGACCTGCATGCAAGGCGCGTCGTGGCCTCTAGGCTTCGCGACGAGAAGATGGTGGCAAAGCTGTTCGAGACGCTTGGCCCCCGTTATCAGGGGCGTCCTGGTGGGTATACGCGCGTGCTCAAGGCCGGTTTCCGCTACGGCGATAATGCACCGCTCGCCGTCATCGAGCTGGTCGACCGCGATGAAAAGGCAAAGGGTCTGGATTCAGGCCCGGTCCAAGAGGGAGGCGCCGCCGCTTAACGCAAGCGGTGCCTGGCCGTTTATTGTGTGCTTGACCGGTTTGGCTCCAAGCGTTACATCAACTTAAATTGGCGAATTTCGCCTAACTCCATTCACCTCTAGGTCCGATCATGTCGCGCCAGTGCGAACTCACAGGCAAGGGTGGCCTCGTTGGTCATCTCGTAAGCCACTCGAATATCAAAACGAAACGGCGTTATCTGCCGAACCTTTGCAATGTAACGCTGTTGAGCGACGCGCTTGGGCGCGGTGTTCGCTTGAGGATCAGCGCGAATGCCCTGCGCTCGGTTGAGCATCGCGGTGGCCTCGACGCCTTCCTGATGAAGACGCGGGACGAGGAGCTTTCGCTGAAAGCGCGCCGCCTGAAGCGGGAGATCGTCAAGGCGCGGGCGCGCACCGAGAGCAGCGACGCCGCTTAAGCGCGCGGTTGCGCGGCAACGCGCCCGATAAATCGCCGAAACATTCGCGCCCCGGCCCTCGTCACAGCTGGGGCTTTTTCTGCATGAACCCGCCCAACCGTCATCGCGAGGCGGCCATGCCGCCGTGGCGATCAAGAGGCAACATCACGGCGGTCGCGTTTAGGCTGGCGCGATCTGCTTGGCGAGCACTTTGTCGATGCGGCGCCCATCGAGGGCCACGACTTCGAAGCGCCAGTTCTTCCATTCGAAGGTCTCGCCAACCGGCGGGATATGCCCAAGCTGGAACAGTACGAAGCCCGCCAGCGTAGTGTACTCGGCATCGTCGCCGGCAAGCCCTTCGATGCCCAGCACGCGCTCGACCTCGAAGACCGGCATTTGCGCGTCGATCAGCCAGGAGCCGTCCTCGCGCTGCTCGGCGCCGGGTTCGTCCGATCCGGCTTCCGGCAGTTCGCCCGCGATGCCGGTGAGGATGTCGGTCGGGGTCACGATCCCCTGCACACTGCCATGCTCGTCCAGCACAATGGCCATATGCACCTTGGAGGACTTGAACATTTCAAGCAGCTTCAAGACCTTGGTGCTTTCATGCACATAAAGCGGCATCTTGATCGCCGCTTCGAGCTTGATCTCGCCAATCTTGTGAAGCTGTTCGAGCAGGGTTTTGGCGTGCACGATGCCGATCGTATCGTCCACGGTGCCGCGTCCAACCGGGAAGCGGGAGTGCCCGCTTTTCACGATGTCCTCGTAGATCTGCTCCTGAGTCTCGGTGATGTCGAGCCAGACGAGGTCCGGCCGCGGCTGCATGATGGAGCGCACGGAGCGGTCGGCAACCCTGAGCAGCCGCTCGATGATCTCCTGCTCCGCTTTCTCGAAAACCCCGGCCTCCGTGCCCTCGGCGATCATGGTCTTCACCTCTTCCTCGGTCACGTCGGGCTCTTGGACGAGAGCGGGCCTCACCACCCAGAGCACGCCAGCGGTGGAAAGACGAAGCAGGGCTGCGACCGGCGTGGTTATCCGCGCCAGGATATCCATAGCCGGCGCGACCAGGCAGGCGATGTGCTCCCGGTTGGAAAGGGCGAAGTGCTTAGGGACAAGCTCGCCGATCACGAGCGAGACATAGGCGATGCCGGCCACGATCATTGTGGACGCGGCTGTTTTCGCATAAACGCCGATCAGCGGAACGCCGGTTAGCAAACCGGCGAGCTGGGGCGACAGGCTGAGTTCGCCATAAGCGCCGGACAATATCGCGACCACCGTTATCCCGATCTGGACCGAGGGCAGGAAGCGGGCGCTGTCGCCGTTCAGTGCCAGAGCGGCTGCAGCCCCGCGGCTGCCGCCGGCCGCCATCGCCTGTAAGCGGGCAGGACGCGAGGAGACGATCGCCATCTCGGCCATGACGAGGAAGCCGTTGAGCGCGATCATCAATAAGAGGATGAGAAGCTGTAGCCAGGGCATTGGGGGCGAGATTGTTGCTGAGGCCCTTATAGCGAGTCTTCGCGTCAAAGGTGATAGTTCATTGCGCCGCAAGCCTAAATTTTGCGGCTGTCTTGCCCCGGAAGCACATCCGGTAGCGTTCGCAACAGCCGGCCAGAACGAAAGAAACCGGGCCAGCGCCCGGTTCCTTGCCTTCATGGGCGAAACCTTCGTCAGTTCCAAGCCGCCCCACCAACACCTAGAGCTTGACTTGAAAAACGCGAACCCCCGGAGCCGCCCGCCCGCGCACCCCTAGCCCTTGCGGCTTGGGGGATAGAGATGCTGCGGCATGTGAAAAAGATCGCTCTCCGGTAGTGTCCTGCCTGCGTCGCGAACCCCACTCTGACTAACCGATCGCGAACGGCGCCCCTTTAGACCTACGAGAGCTAATTTTAGCATCGGTCCTCCGCTCTTATGCTGAGCCGCGGCTTTGCGTTTTGAGGAGAAAGCCCCGGTTTCGACGTAAACCCTCCTCACGGCCTCTTTTCCGCTGGCCGCTGGGAGCTTTGCAGAAGGGACTGCGGGCGACGAAGATTAGGCTTGCCGTCCTCGATGCCTTATCCCGGGGCAATGCCCAACGGACTGCGGCACTTCCGGCTGCAAATGCTGCCGGAAACGCAACTAACAAGCGATACAGACCGGGACGGCTCGTGGCGTCTGCGCGTTTCGTAAGTTGCCACCAGCGCCCAAATCGACCGTATCGCGATTCTGATGTTGACCGTCCAGGGTTAACAAGCCGTTAATATTGCGTATTATTTTTAACGTATTTTTAATGTCACAATCGCAGAGGCCGCCGGATTGCGCGGGCGGGCCGGCGGCACGCGGGACGGCGGCCGGGCGATTCCCGGCTATTTCCCTGCCACCAGCGGGCAGCCGCCTTCGCTCATGGGGCGGAAAGCCTTTACCGCAGGCGTGGTTGCGATCAGCTTGTAGTAGTCCCAGGGGCCCTTCAACTCTTCCGGCTTCTTCACTTCAAAGAGGTAGGAATCGTGGATCGCCCGGCCGTCGGCGCGCACGCTGCTCTTGCCGAAAGCCTGATCCTCCGCCGGCATCTCTTTCATTTTGGCGATGACGGCAGCTGCGTCCTTGGCGCTGCCCACGGCGTGGACCGCCTTCAGATAGTGAAGAACGGACGAATATACGCCCGCCTGAACCATCGACGGCCGCCGTTTCGTCTCCTTCATGAAGCGATCCGCGAAGGCGCGCGTGCCTTCGTTGAGGTCCCAGTAAAAGGGCGAGGTTAAGACGAGGCCTTGCGCCGTTTTGAGCCCAAGCGAGTGTACGTCCGTGATGAACACGAACAAGCCCGCGAGCTTCTGCCCGCCCTGCGCGATGCCAAAATCGGCCGCCTGCTTGCTGGCGTTGATCGTGTCCCCGCCTGCATTGGCCAGCCCGATCACGTTGGCGCCCGACGATTGCGCTTGCAGCATATAAGAGGAAAGTTGCTGAGTTCCGGGGGGGACCCTGATCGCCCCCAGCACCATGCCGCCCCCGGAAAGCGCAGCCGCCGAAGCGTCGCGCTCCAATGCCTCGCCGAATGGAGAGGCAGCCGTCATGAAATACCATGTGCCGCCGCCGGCCTTCACCATCGCGGAGCCGGTGCCATGCGCCAGCTCCCAGGTGTCGTAGGTCCAATGCAGCGTGTTCGGCGAGCACTTGACGCCGGTCAGGTCCGATGACGCCGCGCCGGAATCGATGAAAACCTTGTTCTTCTCTTGGGTGAGCGCCGAAATCGCGAACGCCACGCCCGAATTCGGAACGTCGAAGATGGCGTCGACGCCGTCCCGATCGTACCATTCGCGAGCTTTGTTCACCGCGATGTCCAGCTTGTTTTCGTGGTCTGCGGAAACCACCGTCACATCGAGCCCTTGGCCGGCGGCGCCGAAATCCTCGATCGCCATCTTCGCGGCCGTGACCGAGCCCTCGCCGGATAGATCTCTATAAGGTCCGGATTGATCGTTGAGGATGCCGATCTTGACCGGTGTCCCGGCCTGCGAGGCTGTCATCGAAGCCAGCAGCGCCACCGCGGCTACAAAGAATAATCCGATGCGCACGTCAATCTCCCTGGCTGCAATACGAAATCCGGTCGAATGGTTCACCCCGGAACGGCGCTTGTGTAAGCCAGATGGACGTGCTTGCTGGCGGAAGAATGGCTAAGCAATTTGCCCCACCTCCCCGACGCGCCGTACCCGATCAATCCAGCCAGCGGAAGACCCGCTCCAGATAGGCGGTGCCGTTCTCCCGCTGCCAGACGCCATGCGCCATGACCACGCGGCGGGGTTGCCAGCCGAGCATCTTGCGCAGAGCCGCGCGGGCGGGACGCCGGTCCAGAAACGATAGGCGCCATTCCAGCGGAGCGAAGCCCTGCCCCTCCGCGATGCCGTCGAGCTTTGCCAGCGGCCGCTGCCACCAACTCCAATGGCTGCGCAGGAAGCCGGCGTCGAAATTTTCCGAAAGGTCGGCCAGGATCGCCGTCGACGAGGGGATATGAAAGAACACGAGTTCATCCATAAAAGGCGAGCCGCGAAACCATGCCTGGCCGATGGCCCCGCCCCAATCCGCCGGCGGCTCGTCTTGCAATGGAGGCTGGAATTGCAGGTCCTTCCGCTTTTCTATCGTTGAGCGCGGCCCCCACAGGGCGGCTTCGGGATAGGCCGTTTTCCAGTCCTTCAAGTAGAGATGGTGCAGCTTGTTGGGGCTGACGAGGTGGGCCACCGCGCCCAGCGCATCGATTTCCGCCCGCAAAGCCGGGGTCAAAGCGACCGGCGACCACACCCATAGGTTTCCATTATCGAGCTTCGCTACAACCGCGCGGGTCGGATAAGGAAAACCGTAGAAACTCACGGTCTCGCCTTCCGCCAGCCAAATGTCCTCACCGATCGCTTCGAGTATCATCGAGTGTTCCATATCCACATTCCTACGGTCACGCCCCTCGCCCCAGCCCTCTCCCAGCAAGCTTGCGAGGGCGGGCTTGCCGAGAGGGACAGGGTGAGGGGAGCGAGCGTCTTATGGATCGCCGGATCGAGACCGCTTAACAAACCGCTCATTTCGCGTAGCGCCCTACTATAGTTAATGCGCGGATGGTAAACGGCACCGGAGCATATTTTCCGCCGCCGTCTTTCTGCGAATCTTTTCCCGCTTTAGGCCGTATTCTGCGACTCCAAAATCCTATTAAATATATGCACAGATTTAATGTTAACCATAGAACGGCGCATTTAGCGCAGGCAGGCAGCGCGATGCGATCAAAGTTTATCGTGTGTTATCAATGCTTTATTTGGTCATTTAATAAATTGTAAATATATTGCTGCTATAATGCGCATAAAGAAAACCGGAAAGATTGCGCGATGCCGCGGCAGAAAACCGCAAGAACAGGGTTAACGGCGTCCTTACGCCGCCAGCCGGGTTATTTGCGGGAGGGCAGGCAGCCGCTTCAAGCGCGCCGGCACGCTGAGCGAAAGCAGGGCCAGGAAATAGTGGGCATTGCCGTCAGGCCAGCGGCCCAGGACGGCACGGCAGGGCACACTGCCGCCGGCCTCGTTAGAGACCACGAGCGTGTCGCGGCAGATTTTGGCGCCGGCGCTGAGCTTCTTGATCATGCGGCGGAAAATGGTTCGCTCCGCAAGAGGCAAGACCGTTTCGGCCGGCTTTCCCATCAGCTTGGATTTGCGCCAGCCAACGTGCTGCGGGCGGCCTTCCGACCGGCAGACGGCGAAATCCGTGTCGAGAAAGAGCACGAGATCGAAGGCGGAGAGGAGCAGGTCTGGGGTAGCTTGCGAGCCGCCGGCCGCGTGACTTTGCCGGGGCGGAGGCGCGGAAATCGCCTCGGGTGCGCCGGCGCAGCGCCTCCTTCTCCCGGGCCAGGCGGCGAACCGTCCGGCCGATAGACTTAAAGGCGCGCAACTCCTCAGGCGTGAGCTGGCAGGCGGGCGCGGGTTTGCTGGGCGCCCGCTGCCGCTTCGGCGCAGCTTGCGGCTTGGCCGGAGGCTTGGGCGCAGTCTTCTTCTTGGCGGGCGAGGGCAGGCGGACAACGTTCGGCGGCTCTTGCGCGCTGGCCGCTTCCGATACGATCAGTCCCCGATGTCCGCCGGCGAGTTCGATAACCTCGAAAGAACAGGAGATTGCGGGATGGTGGCCGGCCTTGAACTTAACGGTGCTGACGGCTTTCCCGTCCCCCTGGGCTGCATCGAGGCATTGCGCCAGCCGGGCCGCAAGCCTCGGCGGCAACTCCTCCGTGCCAAGCCCGAATTTGGAGCGTGCGCCCGGATTCATCCATGTGATGGCACGCGCCGTATGATCCCAGAGGAAGGCTGCGCGCGGCGAGAAAAGCAGATCCGCGAGAGGATCGGAACCGGCGATAGCTTTATTCGGTCTTGCTGCCAATTTCTCTTCCTGCGGCGATTGCGCGGGCGCAGCGCTCACCCGTATGCCCCGCAGATGGAGGGTGTTCGGGACGGAATGCAAGCGAAGAAAGAACAAAGGTGGATTTATATGTGGAAAGTTTGGTTAAATCGCGGCAATCACAAAATTGTGCAATGCACAAGATTTGCGTTGCGTTGCAACACAAGCAGTTTCATATATGCCGGGCATGCTCAATGATTGGGCATAATCCAGCCTCCGGCGATCGAACCCCCATGTAGGAGAACACCATGAGCCAGCAGATCGATTTCGAGATTCCCGCATCCGTTCGCGACCTCGCCAGCAAGAGCGTTGAGCAAGCCCGCGAAGCTTACAACCGCTTCCTCGAGGCCACCCGCCAGGCTCAAGACGTCGTGACCAAGTCCACCGACGTAATCGCCAATGGCACCCGCGAGCTTAGCGAGAAGGCCGTGAAGTACACCGAGGCCAACCTCCAGGCCAATTTCGAGCTCGCTCAGCGCCTTGTTCATGCGAAAGACCTGAAAGAGGCTCTCGACATTCAGAGCCAGTTTGCGCGCCAGCAGATGGAAACTTTCGCACAGCAGGCTCAAGAGCTTTCCCGGCTCGTTGCGCAGTCCGCTCAGAAGGCCAATCCTTCCAGCCACCTCTAGGCAAGTAATCCCAGGCAGACTGCCAAATGTCTGCTCGGGTTTATTTGTATTCGCTATGTGCTAAACTTGGAATACCGCCTTCTGGTTAAGCCAGAAGGCATGGTGTTGCGAGCTCTATTTTAGAATTCTCGAAGTGCAAGAGCTGTTTTCCCGCTCCTGCACTTCTCCGCCTCGGCGAGCGGCTTTTCGCACCGCCTCCGCGCATTTGCGCGCTTGAAGTTTGCCCGGAAACGCTGTTTACTGCGGCTCTTCATAGGCCGCTGTAGCTCAGTTGGTTAGAGCACCAGATTGTGGATCTGGGGGTCCCCCGTTCGAGCCGGGGCAGCGGTACCATTAAAATCAACGACTTAAGCGCTGAGTTCGGATCGATAATTCACCTCGTGGGTTCCGTATGGGTTCCTAGAGCGAGGGCAAAACAGGCGCACCGCCCGCGCGAAGCTAGCGTTCGGGCCGGCCGTTTCCACGGCGCAGAAAGAGTCGAAGATCGAGGAGGGGCATTTGATGCCCGATCATGTGCATATGATGCTCTTGATCCCGCCAAAATACGCGGTGCCCCAGGTGGTTGGCTTAATCAAAGGCAAGAGCGCAATCCATCTGGCCAGGGTTTACATAGCTGCACCCAACGCCAGCGTAAGATTGTCAACTACAGCTTAAGTAGCAGGAACATTATCAGCCGTCGATGCATTTAGCCCAGCGAAACCAACGCAGGCAACGGTTGACCTTTAGCTGAACGGGTTCACCATGCAGCTCTTCCGGCCGAGTGCGAATGTTATTGCACGCGCGATCTTGATGACAGCAGCGATATTTCCGTTTGCCGCAATCGGCGTGACTTACGGCATTATGAACTCTGCCTATGTAACCGGACAAAATGTCGTCCGCACTCAGCCTATTCCGTTCAGCCACAAGCATCACTATGCCGAACTCGGCATTCACTGCCTCTACTGCCACGCCGACGTGGAAAAATCGCCGTTCGCCGGGCTTCCAGCCACCCACGTCTGCATGTCGTGCCACTCGCAGATTTGGACGAATGCTGCCATGCTGGCGCCCGTCCGCGAGAGCCTGGCCAGCAACCGGCCCATCCGCTGGAACCGCGTCCACGTCCTGCCCGCCTATGTCTACTTCGACCACAGCGTTCACGTATCCGAAGGGCGTGGGCTGCAGCACCTGCCACGGCCACATCGATGCGATGGCGCTGACCAGCCAGGCCGCACCGCTGACCATGGGCTGGTGCGTCGATTGCCACAGCAACCCAGCGCCGTACCTGCGGCCGCACGATCAAATCTTCAACATGGCCTGGGAGCCGCCGCCGGTCCAGGCCGCGCGGGTAACGAGCTGTTGAAGGCCAATCGCATCGACCCGAACCGCTTGATCGAGTGCTCAACATGCCATCGCTGAAAATTGAACACCGGAACGTCAGGAGGAGCCAGGGCGGCGATGGCTTTGGGGATGCGCCGGCGTGAAGCGCTCCAACTCCTGGCTGCGAACATGGCGCTCGCGGCCGCAGGCTGCACGAAGCCTGTAGAAGAGATCGTCCCCTATGTCACCATGCCCGAGCGGCTGGTGCCAGGAGTTCCCGCTGAAGTTTGCAACCGCGCTGCCTCTCGCCGGATACGGCCGCGGCGTCATCGTGACCTCGCACGAAGGCCGCCCCACAAAGATAGAGGGCAATCCCGCGGCACCCGGCAAGCCTCGGTTCCACCGACGTTTTCGCCGAAGCGGAAATCTTCAATCTCTACGATCCGTCGCGTGCTCAAGTGCCTGTTCAGGGGAACGATATCCGCGCCTTGGAAGACTTTCTTCGCAGCATGGCAGGCCGTGGCAGACGCCCATCGCCAGGACAAAGGAGCGGGGCTCGCGCTCTTGACCGGGCGCATCACGTCGCCCACCCTTGCTCCGGCAGATCGATACGCTGCGGGCGATGTTTCCCGCGATGGCGTGGCACGCCTACGAGCCTTTGGATGGCGGCGCGGCGCAAGCGGCGAAACTTGCCTTCGGCCGGCCGCTCGACATGCTGCCCCGGATTGACGAAGCGGATGTGATCCTGAGCCTCGATTCCCGCTTCCTCGATGCCGGGCCCGCAGCAGATCGCCCTGAGCCGCGCTTTCGCCGATAAGCGCCGCGTCCGCCGCGGCACTAAGGAGATGCTCCGGCTTTACGCCGTAGAAGCGGTACCCACGCTCACAGGCGCGAACGCCGATCATGCGCTGGCAGCTTATGCCCGCTGAAATCGAGCACCTCGCCTGCGCGCTTGCCGTGCGCCTCGGCGCGGAGGGCCTGCCTAATCCAAGCCTGAGCGCTGAATTATCCCGTTTCGCGGACAGCGACGCTCGCGGACCTTGAAGCCCATCAAGGACGCGCGCTTGTTCTGGCGGGCCTGTTGCTTTCGCCAAACGCGCAAGCGCTGGTGCATTGGGTCAACGCTAAGCTCGGCGCGCCTATCACCTACTCGATCCGGTTGCAGGCAGCGACGCGCAGCCCGGCCTGCCGGAGCTGGTGCAGAAGCTGAGATGGCGGGCAGGTCAAGACGCTTATCGCAATCGAATGCAACCCCGCTCTACGACGCGCCAGCCGATCTTAACTTCGCGTCCGCGCTGGAGAAAGCGCCGATCCGCGTGCATTTCGGGCAGTGGGAGAACGAAACCTCGGCGCTATGCGATTGGCGATTGCCGGCCTCGCATCCGCTTGAAAGCTGGTCCGATTTGCGCGGGCCGGACGGCACGGCGAGCATCGTGCAACCGCTGATCGAACCGCTTTACGATACGCGCATCGTCGCATGAATTCCTCGCGATCCTCGGCGGCGATCTCGCCCCTTCGTCCTATCGGATCGTGAGAGAGACATGGCGGGCCAAGGAAACGCCGAAGGACTTCGAGGAGCGCTGGCGCAACAGCCTCGAAGACGGCGTGATCGAAGGAACCGCCGCCAAGCCCGTCAATGCTGGCGAGCCTGCGCTTCCGGAAATCGAACTCACGCCGCCGTGCTGAAGAGATGACGCTCGTCTTGCCAGCCAGACCCGTGCGTCTGGGACGGGCGCTACGCTGCAAACCCGTGGCTGCAGGAATGCCCCAAGCCGCTTCACGAAACAAGTCTGGGGCAACGCGCTCGGCCTGAACGAGGCCACAGCGCGCAAGGACGGACTTGAGAGATGGCGGCCGGGTTCGCATTGCGCGAGGAGATAAGACCATCGAAGCCACGGTCATCATTCAGAGGGGGCACGCGAACGGCATCGCGAGCCTGTCGCTCGGCTACGGCAGATGGAACGCCGGTCCCATCGGCAGCGATATGGGCGCGAACGGCTTTCGCCTTGCGCGAGGCGGCGTCGCCGTGGGTCTCTGGCCGGCATCAAGCTCGAAAAGGTTGCACCGCAAACGGCTCAGCAATTGCCACCACGGTCACAAAACTCGATCCGCGCACCGAAGAACTCTACCCGGTTCTGAGCCTGGCGGCGGCGCCATCCGCGAATTTTGCCAGGGAACCGCGAACGCCAACCGTCGCTTTTACCCGATGTGAAGGAACTCGCGCCTGCCTGGGCAATGGTCATCGATAATGCTGCCTGCATCGGCTGCAACGCCTGTGTCATCGCCTGCCAGGCCGAAAACAACGTGCCGGTGGTCGGTCCAGAAGAGATCGAAGAAGGACGCATCATGCACTGGCTTCGCATCGACTACTACGAGAGCAAGACATCGTGCCGAAGGCGGTTTTCAGCCGGTGCCCTGCATGCATTGCGAGAAAGCGCCATGCGAGCCGGTCTGCCCGGTGGAGGCGTCGGTGCACGATCATCGAGGGGCTCAATGTCCAGGTCTACAACCGCTGTATCGGCACCCGCTTCTGCGAGGCGAACTGCCCTTACAAAGTGCGCCGGTTCAACTTCTTCGGCTACGCGACGGGCAGGAATACGAGAACCTCGGCGCGGAGGTTTTGTACGCGCAGAAGAACCCGGATGTCACCGTCCGCGCCCGCGGCGTCATGGAAAAGTGCACCTACTGCATTCAGCGCATTGCCCGCGCGCGCCAAGCGGCTGCCAAGGAGAACGGGGATATCCCGGACGGCGCGGTAGTACCGGCTTGCGCGGCTGCGTGTCCCACTCACGCGATCTCGTTCGGCGACTTGACGAAATCCGGCTCCGAGGTATCACGGCTGCGGCAAGAGCCTCAGCATTACGCGCTGCTTGGCCATTTGGGCACACAGCCGCGCACGACCTATCTCGCCAAGGTGACTAATCCCAACCCGCTTTCCAGCAGATGAGTGAACCTGATGCCGGATGAACTGCCATACGGGGGAATCTCCCCTCATCCTGTCCTTCTCCCCATGGGAGAAGGGACCCCTGAATTATCCGAAGCGAGAGTTCCAGCGTCCCCTCTCCCATGGGGAGAGGGACAGGGTGAGGGGCGATTCCCCCGGTTTGTTACGCTATGCGCCGTTCAGTTGGCGCTCATGGGCATTTCGGGGGAGAAGGATGACCGCGACAGGCGTTCCATTCGAAGCCGGACGGTCCGCGGAGCCAGAAGCTGCGCGATTTGTGCCGGCGTCCTTCAAGGACAGCACCGCGGTAGACCTTGTCGCACGGCCCGTTTTCGAAGGGCCGGGGAGGGGCTGGCTGCTCGCGTTTCTCGCGGCCTCGCTCGGCACGCTTGCCTTTGGCGCCACCATCGTCTGGCTTTTTCGCTTCCGGGGTTGGCATCTGGGGGATCAACTCAAGCGTCGTCTGGGGCTCACCCGTAGCGAACTACGTCTGGTGGATCGGTATCGGCAACGCGGGCACGCTCATTTCCGCGCTGCTGCTCATCACGCGGCAGCCCTGGCGTGCCTCCATCAACCGCTTCGCGGAGGCCATGACCATCTTCGCGGTCGCGATTGCGGGCATATTTCCGATCATTCATCTGGGCCGGCCGATGTATTTCTACTGGCTCGCCCCGTACCCCAACACGATGACGCTCTGGCCGCAATGGCGGAGCGCGCTGGTCTGGGACTTCTGGGCGATCCTGAGCTACCTGCTGTTCTCGATCATGTTCTGGTACAGCGGCATGATCCCCGACCTCGCAGCGCTGCGCGACCGGGCGCGAACGCGGCCCACGCAGCTTTTCTACGGGGCGCTGGCGCTTGGCTGGCGCGGGTCGGCGCGGCACTGGAAGGTCTATCGAACCTTTCTCGGTCACGATGGCGGCGCTGGCCGTGCCCCTCGTCTGCTCCGTACATTCCATCGTGGGCCTCGACTTCGCGGCGAGCCTGATGCCCGGCTGGCAGGAGCCGATCTTCCCGCCTTATTTCGTCGTGGGCGCGATGTTCTCCGGCTTCGCCATGGTCGTAGTGCTGGCCGCGCTCATCCGCTGGGGCTACGGCCTGCAATCGGTGGTCACGCTGCAAGCATTTCGACATCGTCGCGCAAATCCTGGCGGCGTCGGCGCTCATCATGGGGGCGTCCTACGCCACCGAATGGTTCTCGGCCTGGTATGGCGGCAGGACCGCGGACCGCAGCCTCGTCGTCTATCTCTTCACCGGCCCTTACGCGCCGCTATATTGGGCGATGCTGCTGTTCAACGTTGTTTTGCCGCAGATCTTTTGGCTTCCCTCGGCGCGGCAAAGCATTCTTCTGATCTGCCTCGTCTCGATCCTCATCAACGTTGGCATGTGGCTGGAGCGCATCCTTATCCTCTGGATGACGCTGAGCCACGACTTTCTGCCCAGCATGTTCCGGCTGTACTTCGCCAAACCGGCGGACTGGCTCCTGATTTTGGCGCCGCTGGGGTTATTCGCCCTGCTGTTCTTGCTCTTCGCCAAGTTCTTGCCAACCGTCTCCATCCACGAGGTTCAGGAGCTGCGGCGCGAGGAGGCAAAAGCATGAAACGCCTCGTTGCCGTGTTCGAGTCTCCCGAAGCGCTGGTCAAGGGCGCGGACAAGCTGAAAGCGGAAGGCTTCCCAGCCGAGGATGCGCTGACGCCGTTCCATGTGCATGGGATCGAGGAGGCGCTCAATATGAAGAGGCCGCCCGTGCGCCGCGCGATGGCCATCGCGGGCTTTTCGATGGCGGCTTTGGCCTGGTGCCTGCAATGGTTCAGTTTATCGGTGGCCTACCCCTTCATCTCAGGGGACCGGCCTCACAATAGCTGGCAAGTGTTCCCGCTGGTTACATTCGAAGTTGGAGTGCTTGCCGCCGGCATCGCGGGCTTCGTCACCTTTCTTTACACCTGCGGGCTGCCGGGCCTCTACCACCCTGTTTTCGATGTCCCCGGCATTGAGCGCGCAACCTCGGACCGCTTCTTCTTGATCGTCAATCCCACAGCGGACGAACGCACCGAGGATCGCGTGCGCAGCCTCCTCGTAGGCGAGGGCGCCATCTTCATCGAGGAGATGGCGGGATGAACCGATAACGCCTCGACCCCTGATCCGTCCTTCCCCCGAGGGGAGAAGGGACGCCTGAATCGGCCTCACGCCCGCAAAAGCACCCACCTGACTCGTTCCCCCGTCCGGCCCGCTTGCGGGCGCGCTGCAAAGTGGCAAGCACGCCAGTGCATGCTTGCTCGCAGAGGGCTGGGGTGAAGCGGAGTTTCCCAAGTCAGCGATTTCTTCCGCGAAGTTTGGAGTGATGCTGGCTGGCCTATTCCTTGCGCCGGCTGCGACCTGTCGATGACGCAGCAGCCCAAATATGCGCCGGAGTCGCCCTCGAATTTCTGGGCGAATGGCACCTCGGCGCGGCCCATCCCCGCCTTCACCGTCGCGCAAGGCGACCTCGCGCGCGACACCGCCGCCAAAAAGCCGCCGGAGGTGACGCTGGCCCTGCTTACGCGGGGGCAGCAGCGCTTCGACATGTTCTGCTCGCCTTGCCATGGCCTGTCCGGATATGGCGACGGGATGGTGGTGCAGCGCGGCTTCCCGCATCCGCCCTCGTTCTTACAGTCAGCGGCTCCTCGCGGCGGATGTGCGCCACTTCTACAACGTCCAGACCAAGGGCTTCGGCGTGATGTACGCCTACGCGGATCGTGTTTCCGAGCAGGACCGCTGGGCCATCGCGGCCTATATCCGCGCGCTTACAGGTTTCCCAGCATGCGACGCTCGCCATGGCGCCGGAAGCAGCGGAGAAGATCAAATGAACGGCGTTGCTTCTCAACCCGGGCGCAGCATGGCGCCGACTGATTTTCCTTGCGGCGGCAATCGCGATCATCGTGCTGTTCTTCGTATCCCCGAAAGAGGTGGCGCGCGGCTGGCTTATTGCCTTCTCGGTCTTTAGCCAGATCGCGCTGGGTAGCCTGGCCTTGCTCTTGATCCATAACCTCACGGCCACCAGCTGGGGCGCAGCCTTTGGCCCTGTCCTCAGGCGCTTCTTGTGGGGTGTGCCACTGCTGGCCGTTTTCTTCCTGGCCATCGCGTTCAGCCTGCCTGCGATCTATCCCTGGGCCGCCTCGCCGCAAGCCATCCCACTGGATGTCGCGCGCTATTATCTCAATCCCTTCGGCTTCTGGCTTCGCTCCGCCATTGCGATCGCGGCTGGATCTGTTTCGCCGCCCTGCTCCTGAATGGTAGTGTCAGCCGTTTGACCGCAGCGCTGGGCCTCACCTTCTTCGGCCTCACAAGCTACGTGCTGGGCTACGACTGGTTCCTGTCCATCGGTGCGCCTTTCATTTCGAGCTCGTTCTTCGGCGAGATGGCGATTCAGGCCATTTTGGCGGCGCTGGCCACGGCCGCGCTGTCCGCGCCAGACGTTTCCGATGAACGGGCGAAATCCGATCTTGGCGCGTTCCTCATCGCGGGCTGCCTCGCGGTCTTCTACTTCGAGCTGATGGCCCTGATCATAAACTGGTACGGCGATCTGCCGGATCAGGCCAGATGGTATCTCGGCCGGGTTGGCCCATGGGCCGCCGTAGCCGTGGCAGCGGCGCTCTTCGGAGCGGCGATCCCGATCGTCTCGCTGCTTTGGGGCTCGGTCCGCGCAAGCGGAACCGGTTTGCGGCTTATCGGTGTTTCCGTGCTCTGCGGCATCGCGCTGCACATGGTCTGGCTGTTTGCGCCCATCGCCACGCCGTTGGCACTGGTCTCCGCGGTGGTTGCAATTGTTGCCATGGTGGCGGCCCTCGTCGCGGCCGGCCCATGGGTGAGCGGTTCCTCTCCGAAGGGAGCCACAGCCATGCCTGACAACACGCCATGCATACCGAGCCGGACAGGATCCGCGCCCTGCCGGTACTGGCCACCACAATCGGCTTCACGCTCTTCGCCGCCATCTGCCCGTGGCGCTCCTGGCCTATTACCAGTGCTGTAGGGCCGGGCCTCTATGTGGCGCCCCGGCCGTTCCCCGCGCCGGAGCTGCAAACCTCACCGCTATCCGATCTGGAGAAGCTTCAGAGCGCCCAGCTGGCGCGGATCGAGCGCTACGGCTGGGTCGATCAGAGCAAAGGGCTGCTTCGAATCCCCATCGGGCGCGCGATGGAAATCGTCGCTTCAAAGGGCGGCGCGGTACTGGAGCCGTTGGAGCAAGCTCCGAGCCCACAGCAAAGCGCGGCGGAACTGGCAGCGCAGGCGATGCAGAAGGCCGCTGCGCCCGCGAAGGAGGCGAGCAGTGACCGAAACGCAATCCCGCGATCAACGGCTTTGCCTTGCGGCTTTGGCTTCGATTCTTACGGTCACGCCGTGCGGGGCGGGCTTTCGCCGAACCAGCTCAGGGAAATGGAGCTACGCCCGAGCCTCGGCGCTGCCCTTCCGCTTGACGTCGGGTTCATAACGTCCGGCAACGCGCGGCTGAGCCTTAAGGATGCGCTCGGACGGCAAACCTTCCGTCCTGATCCTCGCGGATTTCAAATGCCACTTCACCTGCGGCACGGCGCTGGCCATCGCGGCGGACGGATTTGTCGCGAACCGGGTTGGAAGCCGGTCGGGACTATAATTTCCTGGTGATCGGGATTGATCCAGGCTCCAGCGTCCGGACGCGGAAACGATGAGGGCGGCCTATCTCGCGCCATACCGGCAATTGTCTGCTGCGGCGAAATTTCTTGAGCGGCGATCCCGCCTCCATCGCAGCGTGACGAACTCGCTCAATTACACGGCTGTCTACGACGCTCAAAGGGGCGAGTTCGCGCATCCGCTTGGGCGTGGTGATCCTCACCGGCGCCGGCCGCGTTTCCCACGTCATCGAAGGTTTGAACCTGAGCGCCGCATCACTCCGGGCGGCAATCCTGGATGCGCGCGAAAGCAGGCTCGCCGCGTTCGTAGAGGGCATAAGGCTGCTCTGCTACGGCCACGATCCGCTCGCAGGGCGCCTACACAGCCACCGTTCAAGCCGCGCTGAAAGGCGGAGCCCTGCTGACGGCTGCTCGGCATGGGCGGCGCGCTTCTGTTCCTCGCCAGGCGGAAAGGCGTGAAATCATGAACTGGCTGCAGCTTCTCCCCGAACAAGCGTCGACGCAGGCCCCGGCGTCGACGGCGTCTACATGCTGCTGATCGGCGTATCGGCGGCAATCGTCGTTCTCGTAGTTGGGCTGGTGCTTATCTTCTCGCTTCGCTACCGGCGCGGAACGAACGCCAAACGCGGCCCGCTCGGGGAGTTCGTCGCGCGCGAATTCGAAATCGGCTGGACCGCCGCGACCTTCTTCCTGTTCTTCTTCATCTTCTGGTTCACCGCCAGCGCGCAGTTCACCACGCTCGTGCCGCCCCGCAATGCGATGGAGGTGCACGTCACCGGCAAGCAGTGGATGTGGAAGACCCAGCACTCGAACGGCGCGCGGGAAATCAACGCGCTGCATGTACCGGTGAACGTGCCGGTGCGGGTTGTGCTGACCTCGGAGGACGTCATTCATTCCTTCTTCGTGCCGGCCTTCCGCATCAAGCGGGACGTGCTTCCGGGCCGCTATCTGGAGACTTGGTTCAAAGCGACGAAAACCGGAACGTTTCACCTTTTCTGCACGCAGTTTTGCGGAACTCAGCACTCGCGCATGATGGGCAGCGTCGTGGTCATGCCGCAGGAGGAGTTCGCAAAGTGGCTGCGTGCGCAGCCCCAGGCGGACGACATCGCCAAGGAGGGGGCCGCGCTGTTCGTCTCGCTGGGCTGTGCTGGCTGCCACGAGGGCGCCTCCGCCGTGCACGCGCCGCATCTCAACGGCGTCTATGGCGGGCCGGTCCAGTTGAGCGACGGGCGCACCATTGTCGCGGATGACGCCTATATCCGCGACTCCATCTTGCAGCCCGGCAAAGACATCGTGGCGGGCTTCCAGAACCAGATGCCGAGCTTCAATGGGCTCGTGGACGATAGCGAAATATTGCGGCTGACCGCTTACATCCGTTCGCTCAAAGACAAGGGAAGGTGATGACGCCGATGTGGCTGCTGGGTGGTGCCTTGAACGGAGGGAATCTCCCCTCACCCCGCCCCTCTCCCCATGGGAGAGGGAGTCCGGCCGTGCCCGTTGTTAGGGCGTCCCCTCTCCCGTGGGGAGAGGGACAGGGTGAGGGGAGATTCGCCCGGTCCTTGTGGCACCGGCCCCGCGGCAATGACGTAAAGGAACACCCCAATGGCTGACATCACGATTGGTCGAACGGAACCCGCACCGCGGCCTATCCCCGCGCCAGTGCACAGCTATCTTGAAACAACGAGCCTCTGGTCCTGGCTTTCCACGACCGACCACAAGCGCATAGCGGTCCTTTACGCCATCACCGTTACGCTGTTCTTTTTCATCGGCAGCATCGCCATGGCCGTGATCCGGCTGCAACTGATGACGCCGGACGGCGGCCTCGTCAGCGACGAGACCTATAACAGGCTGTTCACGCTGCATGGCATCGTGATGGTCTGGTTCTTCCTGATCCCATCCATCCCGGCGATATTCGGAAATTTCCTGCTGCCGCTCATGATCGGGGCGAAGGACGTGGCCTTTCCACGGCTGAACCTGGCGAGCTGGTATCTCAATTTTATCGGCGGCCTGTTCGTGCTCTATGCGCTCGCGGCGGGCGGGCTGGACACGGGGTGGACCTTTTATCCGCCCTATTCCACGAACTTCGCCACTGGCGCAATCTTCGCCGCCGCTGGCGGGATCTTCCTTGCCGGCTTTTCCTCCATCGCCACCGGGATCAACTTCATCGCGACGACGCATCTGCTGCGCACTAAAGGCATGACCTGGTTCCGGCTGCCTTTGTTCGTCTGGTCGATGTACACTGTGAGCCTCGTCTTCATCCTGGCGACGCCCGTGCTCGCGATCACGCTCGTTCTCATCACGGCGGAGCGCTATTTCGGCTTGCCAATTTTCGACCCGGCGAATGGCGGCGACCCGCTGCTCTTCCAGCATCTCTTCTGGTTTTACAGCCATCCCGCCGTCTACATTATGATTATTCCCGCCATGGGCGTGATTTCCGAGGTGGTCTCCTGCTTCGCGCGCCGCAAGGTCTTCGGCTACACATTCATGATCTACGCGCTGCTTTCCATCGCGCTGGTGGGCTTCTTCGTCTGGGGCCACCATATGTTCGTATCCGGCATGTCCTGGTATGCCGCGCTTGTCTTCTCGTTCCTCAGTTTTGTTGTCGCCGTGCCGTCAGCCATCAAGGTGTTCAACTGGACCGCAACGCTCTACAGGGGCCAGATCGGTTTCGAATCGCCGATGCTCTACGCGCTCGGCTTCCTTTGGCTGTTCACCATCGGCGGCCTGACGGGCCTGTTCGCCGCCTCGATACCGCTCGACGTGCACATCCACGACACCTACTTCATAATCGCGCACTTCCACTACATCATGGTTGGCGGCTCGGTCTCGGCGCTTTACGCGGCGCTGCATTTCTGGTGGCCGAAGTTCTCGGGCAAGCTGTATCCCGAATCCTGGGCGCGGTTTGCTGCCATTATGATGTTCTTCGGCTTCAACTTTACCTTCTTCCCGCAGTTCGTCGTGGGCTACATGGGCATGCCGCGGCGCTATCACGTCTATCCGCCGGAGTTCCAGGCGCTCAACGTGATGTCTTCGACCGGCGCGACCGTGCTTGGCGGCGGCCTATCTGCTTCCAATCATTCTACCTCACCTGGTCGCTGTTCACGAACCGTCAGGCGCCCAATAACCCTTGGAATGCGACCGGGCTTGAGTGGCAAACCACGTCGCCGCCGCCGCCGCACAATTTCCTGAAGCCGCCCGTGGTGGATAAGCCCCCCTACGATTACGGCGATATCGAAGGCGGCGACGCGCGGCACGCGGCGCCGCAAAGCAGCGGGGCCAACCTCATGAGCGCCCGTGCCGACCAAGCCGCCATCGCCACCGGCCCGGCGCCATCCGAGCCCTGGGAAACGCTGGAGGAGGAGCAGGCCGCCGCCAACTTCGGCATGTGGCTCTTCCTCGTGACCGAAATCCTGTTCTTCGGCGGCATGTTCCTCGCCTACGCCGTCAATCGCGTCAACAATCCGGAAGGCTTCCTCGCGGGCGCCAGGGCGACGGAAATCACGCTCGGCACGATCAACATCGTGATCCTGCTCGTCAGCAGCGTGACCATGATCGTGGCCGTTCAAGGCGCACAGGCCGGGCTTCGCGGCCTCGTCTGGAAATGCCTTGCCGTCACCGCAGCCCTGGGTGTTGCTGTTCCTGGCCGTCAAGGGCTACGAATATGCGGGCGACATCGAGCGGGGTCTCGTTCCCGGCCCGCATTTTTCGATCGCGGCCAAGAGGTGCGGCGGCGTTCTGGGGCGTCTACTGGGTGATGACCAGCATCCACGCCATCCATCTGACCGTTGGCGTGGTGCTCGTTGGGCGGCTTGCGTGGTTCATGAGCCGGGAGGAGCCGCTGCTGCTGCCCGACCTCGTGACCATCGCCCTCTACTGGCACTTCGTCGATACCGTCTGGATCTTCCTCTATCCAATCCTCTACCTGGCAGGGCGCGCATGATGAACGCTGAAAGCTCGAATGTGGTAAGGCGCCTCTGGGTGCAGGAACGGCTCAATTGTCCTCGTGGAATTTGTGCTGCTTGCGGTCTCGATCTGGGTAGCGTTCATACCTATTGGCGGATACAATACCGTGGTGAACCTGGCTATCGCGGGCGTCATGGCGCTGATCGGGCTCTTGTTTTTTATGGAGCTGCTTAGTGGGACGGTGCTCCTGCGGCTCGCAGCGGCGGCGGGCTTTTTCTTTCTGATCATCATGTTCCCGCTGACGTTTGCCGATTATTTGACCCGTTCTGGCTAAAGTTTGCTTTTCACTAGACATAAGTTGTCCACCTTAAGCTAGTCGACAGTAAATTAATTGCCTGTGCTATGAATAAGTTGATACACGCAATACTCAGTGCTGAAAAATATTTACGCTGGAGCTCTCCCGCCGCGCAGGGCGTGATCTGGCCCATCGCGATGCCGAAAGCCTCGGTCAGGCCACCATGGACTGGCCCAGCTCAGGCGGCGCGTCAAACGTTTAATCTGGCCGAACCCTTTGCTGGTGCATTTGCTCAGCTCCGAGGATTGGCGACGCGCGGCAACCTCTTACGGCGGTGCGGCATTGAGCGAGGCGGAACCCGATGGCGCGATGCGCGTCCTTGCCAGGGCGGTCCTCACGTTGCGTGCGGGACAAGCAGCCAATCCATTGAATGGAAGATGAACCTAAGCCCAGCAGTTGAGGCTAAATGGCAGGCGGAAATGCGCGCTAGAATAGGCCGCAGCGCGCGGCTTGCCCATCAGACAATCGCCAGCAGCATCGAAATAGTGATGAACGACAGCGCCGTGGTCAGTGCTAGCGCTGCTGCGCTTTGTTCGGCGCGGCCATAAGGCTGAGCCAGCAGCGGATAGATGGCGGCCATCGGCAGGCCTGCGAAAAGCACGCTGGCCTTGCCCAGCTCCGGCGTCAGGGGCGGCACCAGTTGCAGGCACGCAAATACCGCGGCCGGATGAACGATCAGTTTGACGGACGCGATCTGCGCAGCACCGCCAAGCATGCCCCTGATTGGCAGCCCCGCCAGCGTGCCGCCGATCGCGAACAGCGCCACAGGTGCGGCCGCGGCCGCGAGCAGGTCGAGCGCTCTGACAAGCGGTCCTGGCAGCGGCAAGCCAGCTAGCGATACGCCTGCGCCCGCACAGATCGCGATGATCAGCGGGCTTTTGAGGAGCCGCGCTGCCGTGGTCAATGCGACATCGCGCAGGCTGCCGCCGCCATCGATGCCGCTTTCGGCGAGCGCCAGCACAAGCGGCAGCATCAGCATGTTCTCGACGATCATATTCAGCGCCATGGCCACGGCTGCTACCGGGCCAAGCGCCAATGTTACCAGCGGATAGCCGATGAACGCGCTGTTCGACACCGCGCCGCCAAGTGCCAGGATCGCTCCCGCCGTCAGCGTTTTACCCTGCCAGCGCGCCAGGCCGAACAGCAGAAAATAGGCGATCAGCGAACCGCCCCCATAGGCAGCGAGGTAGCTGACGTTCGCAATCTCCGCGATGGGACGCAGAGCCAGCGATTTGAAGATAAGTGCCGGCAGCGCGAAGGTCAGGACGAAGGCGCCGAGCGGGCGCATACCGGCGCCCGGCATGAGTTTGGCCTGCACGGCAGCGTAGCCAAGGCCGATGAGGAGGAAAACCGGCGAGGTGATGGCGAGGATGTTGAGCATGCGGGCGGGAGTTCCCTCCGGGATCGGCTGGCTTGGCAATACGATCCAGCGCGAGGCGTCCCGGTTCGCGAGGCGCCCCATAGCATTTCTCTGCCGCCCGTGGCAAGCCGTGCCGGGGAGCCCCTTAACGCCATCTTAACACTCATAGCCTTCTTGGGTGTGCTCCCACGGATGCTTTGCTGCCTGAACTTGCTGAGCGCCGCGAAGTTGGTGGGCACAGCATGGTACGCGAAGAATCCTCTGACTACCTGCGCCAGCCAGCTCCCCTGCTCGGGGATCGGCTGGTGCATCCGCCGCCTCAACTCCTCCTTGATCTCCCGGAGCTTGGCCCTCACACGGTCCCGCCTGGATTTCCGCTTGAGCAGAAAAGAGCCCCGGCGGCTACGGCCGCAGATGAAGGTGAACCCCAGAAAATTGAAGGTTTCCGGTTTACCGAGCCCTCGCCTCTCGCGCCGGGCCGCCGCACGGCGGCCAAACTCGATCAGGCGGGTCTTGTCCGGATGGAGCGACAGTGCAAACTCCTCGAACCGCGTACGCATCGCATCGAGAAAGCGATGGGCATCGCTCTCATGCTGGAAGCCAAGCACCAGATCGTCGGCATAGCGCACGATAATCATGTCGCCAGTGGCCTCGTGCCGTCGCCAGCGTTCGGCCCACTTGCGCTCAAGTAGCGTCGTGCGGTAGCGCGCCGCTAAAAAGGTCGAAAACGTAGTGCAGGTAGATGTTGGCAAGCAGCGGCGACGCCACTGAACCTTGCCCCGTTCCCCTTTCACTGACCGTCACCGTCCCGTCTTCCAGCGGTGTGCGCGTTAGCTCAACCTCCCAGAACCCTTGCGAGCGGAATAAAGAAGAGTAGGTGCCCGGACTTTTGCCGCTCTTACGTCACCATCCAAGAACGTTGGGACACTGGTGAAGTTATTCAATTTCTTTATAGAAGCGGCTGAGCCCCCCCCCCTCGCTCCGCAACGGGGAGGGAGGGGGAGCTCGTGATAGTGTCCCGCAAGGCGGCCGCTTTAGCGCTTCACGCGGTTAGCCGCCGGTGCTGGAGCTTTCGCCACAGGATGGAACGCGGTGCGCGGCCGCGGCGCAGGACCAGGCCGGCGCGCGCCATGGACTGCCGCGCTCTTCGGAGCGCTATTGTTTCTCTGACTGTCCGAATGGAACCGATTTGCCGAGCCAAAGTTTGCGCCCTGCGTGCCGTGGTTCGGTGCGCCAAAGTGTTGCGTGCCAGGGCCAGCGTGCCTGCCTTCTGTGGTCAGCGAGGCGGGTCTGATCGAGCTTCCGCCTGACTTGGCCGCGATGGCGTGTGCTTTGCTGAAATCCCCAGCCTTCGAGGTTGCCGCGATCGAGGGCTTGCCGTGGTTATTGGCATATTTTAGGTCCGGGTTCTTGCGTGCGTGCTCATGATGTTCGAGCTGCTCGCGGGTCGCCTCAATGTGGTGTTCGCGGGCGGCTGCAAGCTCCTGAGCAATCGGTTGAGCCCTGATGCCGCCATTTCCGCCGTTGTAGCTCACATTCGTGATGTTGTTGTTTATAACCGTCTTGTTATAGACGTTTATATTGCCGCCACCCGGGCCGACATTCATCACGGCGCGGTTATAGCTGAACACGCCGCCAACCCAAACGCCGCCCCCAAAGCCAACGCCGGTGTAGCCGAATCCGTACGACACACCGCCATAGAAGCCCACGTGCGGCCCCCAATAGCCGGCGTTCCAGATGTACGCTCCACCGCTCCAGCCCCAATAGCCTGGCGTCCACAAAAGCCCAGGCTCCGGTGCGGGCACCCATGCACCCGGCACCCAGAAATAATCGCCCCCTTCGTCGTCCCAAGCCCAGTATCCTGGGGTCCACATGAAACCCGGCCCAGGAACGGGCGGCTGAACATACACTGGCAGGGGAGGCGGAGCCACCGTGATCGAGACGAAGACTCCGGCATTAGCCTTTTCCGCCGTTCCTGCCATGAGCAGTGAAAGCAATAGAGCCGCAATAAGAGATGTCGTCCGCATATCGTATTCCCAGTTGAGTTTGTCACAATCTGCACGCCAGGCGCGCAGATTGGCCCGCGCGCGTGGCGAATTTGCATCCGCCAGCTGACGGACGCTTAGAGTCCAACTGTGCCAGAATTGTGCCGGAAACAAAGCCAAGCTTGTTTGCAGACGCATTCCTTTACCGGTTAGTAACGTTTTGACGCGCTATGCTATAACTACATTCATTTTAAGTTAGATGCAGGCCCTTTGCCAATAAATCGTCACTTTCATACGCACGCAGAAAACTATGTCAGATCGCACCGGCTGAGACGGGAGCCGAAAAAATATGTACCAATTTGTACGTGCGTGTGGGGACGGCGCTGCGTAAGTGGCGGTTTTATAATGCGTATTGCTGAGACACCCGAAACTGGCCTTTACCGAGGCCTGCCAACGCGGCCACGAATAAGACTCCGGCCGCCACGCCTTTGCCAAAGTTTCCCTCTTTGCTGGTCGCCATCAAATCTGCGCGGTGGCGGAGAAATACACAAACTAATTCTCGCCCAGCGCACGCCTCGAACGGGGATGCTTAGTATGTCCAGCCTCCATCGAAAACTTTTCAGTCTATCCTTCCTAAGTGCAATCGCGCTTGCGCCTCTCGCCGCGAACGCGGCCGACCTTTATCGCAATCCGCCGCCCCCAGTGAGCTACGCGCCGCCGGCAGCCTATGTCGATCAGAACATTTGGCAAGGCTTCTACGCCGGTCTCAACGGCGGCTATGGCTGGAGCGACGGCAGCGGCGCGATTTCTTACAACAACGGCGACAACTCCAGCCGCGCGCAACCTCATGGCGGCTTCGGCGGCGGCCAGGTCGGCTACAATTTTCAAAGCGCTGTCCGTTGGTCTACGGCGTCGAGGCCGACTTCCAGGGCGCCGGCCTTAACGATAGCATCGCCGGCGCCACAGCCCTTGGCGCTCCCTTCACCAGCAAGGAGAGCGTCGATTGGTTCGGCACCGTTCGCGGGAGACTTGGCTACGCCTTCGGCCGTGTGCTCGTTTACGGAACCGGCGGCTTCGCTTATGGCGACGCCCATCTGCGCGCAGATTACAATGGCGACCTACTTAGCGCCGGCGGCACGCAAACCGGCTGGGTGGCTGGCGGCGGCATCGAATATAAGATCAACCCGGCCTGGTCCGTGAAGACCGAATACCAATATATCGATCTCGGCAGCGCGAACCTAACCGATGCGGCGACGGGCGTAACCACGAATAACCTCGACACCAGCTTTCAAACAGTTCGCCTCGGCTTGAACTACCGCTTTGGCGGATCGGCCGAGCCCCTGAAATAACCGGACCCCACACCGGTTATGAGAACGGCGCCTCCGGGCGCCGTTCTTTCTTCGCGGTTCGGGAAGGTACGGCACTGCGGGAGGCGGCCATGCCGGCTGAATCCAAATCGCTCGCTTCTGCCCGTCCGTTCGGGAGGACTTCCTCGGGGAGCGTGCCGGAACGGCAGGGAATCTCTGACGGCTCAAGTAACGCCATTTTAACTCTCCCAGCGCCTCCGCCGGCCCTTTTGCGACGGCCGGAGGGACGCTATTCGATTTTGAAGTAATATAACAGAAAAGTCTTTGGATTGCGTTAAGTCTTATGTTATTGATATGCCACGCATATTTTGCACGATGCCGTCGCCGTTCACGGCGAGGGCGGTCTTTGCTTTGGTTAATTGCAAATATTCGCGTATATTTAACGGTGTTTTTGAAGTACAGAATTCGACCAAAAACGCGGTTTTTTTCGCAAAAAAGTGGCGCGCGAAAATATGAGCGTCGCGCGTTTACCGTGCCCGCATTAAGCATGATAGGCGCCTACGCGAAAGCAACCCTCCGTTAAGGCGAAGGCGCGCTTGGGCGCCCGCGCAAAGACGCAAGAGCGGTCAACGGTATTGCCCCGGAACCGATCTTGGAAGGGCAGGATTTCCCGCGGGGCGTACTAGTCTAACGTCTCAAACTCGAACGCAGCCGTTTATAAATCTGCCGGGGCCGCTTAAACGTTCTCTTGAATAGCTTTTCGACATGCTTAAGCGCATGGCAAATCTCCTCCATTAAGGGAGATTCCAGCAGGAGAGGGGGGCCGGGTTTCAATTTGACAGTTTCAGACGGTGCGCCCGGGTAAAAGCGCCGGAAAATGACGAACCAATCGGCAGACGAGACGGGATGAATCCGATAGCGATCGGGGTTGGCGCGCCACGCCATGAGCAGCAATGTTTGGTCGTCATCGACCAAGTCGCTTGCCAACAGCGCGGACAGGCAGAAAGACATCTCGCTTGCAAATGCAGGCCACGCATCGGCCGGTCCAACGATATGACATCCCTGGAAATACACTGCCCCATAACGGACAACGCGATAGATAGGTGTATCGTCCAACTCCAACATGTGAAATAGATTTATCTTGCCGCCAGCGTCGAACCGCCAAGGGGTGGCGGGGTCGAAACGCTTGTCGTCGCGGCAATAGCCGAAGTCGATCCATGCAACCTGGGGCGTAGCCACGAGGCCGAGTTCTATCGCGGTGCACACATATGCGGCTTTGAGCGCATTGACCAAGACGTAGCGAGGTTCACGATATTCAGGGCTCTCCGGCTTCAGTACCCAGCGCCGGAACAGGGCGCTCATGCGCCGCTCGATTGCGTCTTTCACGGGCGCAACGGGGCCGCATTCGAAAAGATTTGCGATCGTCACCACCGAAGTACGTTCTTCGAGGCCGTTTACCCGCCGGAGCTCAAGGACGCGCTCTGCGAAGCGGGGCTCCGTAAAGACGATCATTGGATTCCTGAGCTTAGCCAGCCGGGCGAACATAGCGAAGTAGTCGTCCGCGCTGCGCTTGAAGCGTTGCTGCCAGCCGCCCCGGCCGATGTCGAAAAATGCGGTTACAATAGTAACTTCGTCTCCGGAAACCGGTTCATCGCCCGGACGCGGATCGGCGGCTCTTGCCAGCTGCGCAATCGCACTAAGACTGGTAGGTAAATTCACCGCTTCGACCCTCCTTCCCGCGTGCCTAATTCCCGGCAAGTCTCCAAACGGCTTGCATTCCCACGGCGTTAGTCTCTGGCCGTTGGCGATTTCCGCCCGCCTGGCCGCTTATTCCAACTTTAAGAACGCCTGTAAATGTCAAACTTCCGCTACGACCCATTCCGGGAACGTCAAGGTTCCGCTGGAAAGCGTTGAAAGAAGCCCTGCTGCGCCAGACGCATGCGCAGCAGGGGTGCCAGTTCTGCTGCCGCGCCTTCAGTGATGTGACTTCGATCGTGCCAAATCGGCAGACCGGTTGCCGTGGCCTGCCCGCACGCGCCTTCGTGGCATAAACCCGTCCGAAGAGGAGCATAAAAGAGATTTGCAACCTGACTTGATGCGTCGAGCGCCAAGCGGTCGAAACGGGCGAATGCCTTCTGCACGGTCTCAAAAGCGGCGGAACACCCTTCGCTCCTAAAAGGTCTCCAAGGCAATTCAATACATTGCTCCGGTCCCAACTCAGCGGGATATATACCGTCAAGCAAGACGAGTGGAACCCCCTTTTCACCCAAGCGAACGGCGAAAGCTTTTATGAAGTCTACGTAAAGCGGTGTCTGCTTGTCCTCGGCGCCAGAGAGGCGCTGGCCGGCGAACACAACATCTCCACTGTGCACCCTTTGCAGGAGGTATTGAGCAGTTTCCGCAACGTAGTCCGTACACCGCACGCGAGCGAATTTGGAGGACATCGCAGGAGGCAGAAATGCACATCCACTCCCCATGGTGAGGTAGGCCGTGGAATGCTCCCTGAAAGCATCTCTCAACGCAGGCAGATAGTTCCTCGCATGACTATCGCCAATTAGATAAAGAGTACCTCTTTTGCCAGCGGCAACTTCCAGGCATTCTTTAATCAGATCGGACGAGAAACCTTCTTTTACATGGCACTTTTCAAGATATTTGCCCGTTGTCTTGTCCATCCACCATGTTCGTTGAAGATTGGCCGGAGCAGAAATGCCCAAGAGCCGGCCGAGATAAAGGCGCCCGTCCATAGGTTGGGACAGGACAAGCAGCAGCGCATACCCGGCAGCGGAAGCAGACAGGCCGTAACCAACGGAAAAAAGGCGTTTCCCAGACCAGCTGGAGCGGCGCAGCGGAGTTTCTATAAACCGGTAGGACATCGCCGCCAAAAGAAACATACATGCGGCCTGAAACGGCACCGACCACCAGTGAATGCCGATCGACCACCGGCTAAGCGAGAGCACCCCCCAGTGCCATAGGTAAAGAGAGTAGGAAATCAGCCCGATATAGACGGCTAGCCGGCGGGTAAAAATGTTGTAAGCAACCGTTCCTGGGCGAATGCAAGCAATCAATGCCGCTGTTAACGCAACAACAGCGACGGTTGCGGGAACTGCAAATTCAAGCGGTACAAACAAAACCCCCACAATACCGGCAGCCACAAGAAGAGGAGGAACACCCTTAAATTGCGGCATCGCTGCATTCGGACGCTTCAGCCAAAGAAACAGCAAGCATCCAGCGCCCAATTCCCATAATCACGCCGGCATCGAGAAATAGGCAGTAGGCTGGCTGCCCGGGTAAAGGAGGACAAAACTTATCAGTGACGCGACGGTCAGTGCTCCTGTCACCCAGAGCAGATTTCTCGAACCGTTAGAGCTAAGCCTGCCAAATCCACTGAACCAGAATAGAAAAGGGTATAAGAAATAAAACTGTTCCTCCACCCCTAGCGACCAGGTATGGGCAAAGACATTGAGTTCGGTTGCAACGCCAAAGTAATCGGCAGACTGCCTAAGCAGTTCAAAGTTCGATAGACCGAACAGAGCTGCCATACCAGTATTTAGCGACGCTTTTGGAGTGGGATTGAACAGGCATATCAGAACGCCGGTGACAACGACGAACAGCACCAGCGCTGGAATTAGGCGCTTGATACGCCTGACGTAAAACCCCAGCACGAAATCGCCGAAGTTTTTGCTACGATAATCCGCCAACGAGGAGGATATGACGAACCCAGACACAACAAAAAATATGTCTACTCCTAAATAACCGCTTGGAAGAATACTTTTATCGAAGTGGTTGATTATGACGGCAATCACCGCCAGCGCCCTTAGGCCATCTATCTCGGGCCTGTAAGCGGACTTGGAAACTACATTAGTATCTGTGCCGATAGATGAGCGCCCATTGCTGCCAGGACGCTCGATAGTAGCGTTGGTCCTAGCAATTCGTTGCTCCCCCAAGATACAACTCCACTGAGAAAAGAATGCTATTGCGCGTCAACCATCACAACAAAAGCAGCTGTTTGTAAACAGCTTTTTGACTAACAGCATCGAAGCCGATTACCTGCCGCAGACCTTGGATGGCGCGGCGCTCGCCGGCGATGGGATCGTCCCGGCCTGAGAGGCGGCGCGCAGCCAGACGGGCGAAGCGCAAGGTAAGCGCTCTGCGGCGCGCGCCAAGCAGCGGCGTGGCAACGGGCTCGCGGACCAAAATGGCTTCGTACTCGTCCGAAATAAAGAGACCGGCTTCTTCGGGCAGGATCCCGCCGGAAATTCAGGGCCCACGGCGAAAAAGAACCGGTCGCACCATTCGAGATAGTCCTGCCATTTGTGGTCGGCCCTAAAGTCCGGCACGCCGGACTTTACCTCCACGATCCAGAGTTCGCCCTTCTCTCCGAGAGAGAGAATGTCGGCGCGGCGTCCGTTTTTGAGCGGAAATTCAGTCAGCGCGCCGTGGCCCATGGATTCCAGCAAGCGGAAGCACCGCGCAAAGGTTTTGGCTCCGGCCTTCGCCGTTTTCGATGCGGAAGCAGGTAACAAAACGTCCGCTGAGCCGTATTCAAGTTTAACCACGATGGACCTACTTCCCGGTTAGCTTGTTCCCCGGCTTGAGGAATTGGAGAAAAGCAAGCTTTCCAAAACCAGAAAAAGGGGCACAAATATGCCACTTGACGACCGTACTGCAAAGCCCGCATCCGGCGCCCGCCAAAGCAGGATCGCCGGACGCTTGGGCGAAACGCGCGCGCTTTCGCTTGAGATCGCCGCACCGCTCAGCCCTGAGGATCAGGTTGTCCAGGCGATGGACGATGCCAGCCCCACGAAATGGCATCTCGGCCATACAACGTGGTTTTTCGAGGAGCTGGTTCTAAAGAGCTTTCTGCCGGGATACCAGGCGTTCGACGAGCGTTTCGCTTACTGCTTCAATTCTTATTATGAAAGCTTGGGCACAAGGCACCCCCGGCCGCGGCGCGGCCTGCTAACCCGGCCTTCCGCAGAGGAGGTGCGAGCCTACCGCGCCTATGCGGAAGAAAACCTGAATACGCTTTTGGCCGGTACGGTGCCAGAGGAAGCCCTGAACCTGATCGAGGTGGGGATCAACCACGAGCAGCAGCACCAGGAGCTAATGCTGACCGATATCCTGGTTCTCTTCGCCGCGAACCCGCTCAAGCCCGCTTACACCACGGCTTCCTCCCCGCTTGCGGAAGCGCCCGGCGCCGGCCATTGGCGGCAGGTTTCCGGCGGCATCTACGAAATCGGGCACCGCGGCGAGGGTTTCGCCTACGACAACGAAGGTCCGGCTCATCGGGTTCTTCTGCCGGATTTTCGGGTATTCAGCCGGGAAGCGACCAACGGCGAATGGCTTGCCTTCATGGAGGCGGGCGGCTATTCCGAGCCGGCGCTTTGGCTTTCGGATGGCTGGGCCACCGTGCAGCGCGAACGGTGGCAGGCCCCCGGCTATTGGCAGCTGAAAGACGGGAGCTGGCATCAGATGACCTTGCAGGGGCTGCAGCCGGTCTCGCCCGGCCGCCCGGTCACACATGTGAGCTTCTACGAGGCGGACGCCTTCGCGCGCTGGGCCGGGCAGCGGCTGCCAACGGAATTCGAGTGGGAAGTTGCTTCGGCAAACGAAGCGGGGCCGGCCCCGTTTGGCCTTTCGCGGCTCTATGCAAAGCCTGCCTCCGCGGCGGGCGAGAGCCCCTTCTCCGGCAACGTCTGGCAATGGACGCAAAGCGCCTACCTGCCCTATCCCGGCTACAAGCCCGTTCCCGGCCCGCTCGGCGAATATAACGGGAAGTTCATGTGCAATCAGCTCGTGCTCCGCGGCGGATCGTTCGCCACACCGGACCATCATTTGCGCGCCACCTACCGGAACTTCTTTTATCCGCAACAGCGCTGGCAATTCATGGGCCTGCGCCTGGCGAGCGATGCCTGATGCAGAAGCTAGCCAGATCTGAAAGTGCCGCCGCTTCGAGCGCAAGCAGCGATTTCCTCGAAGCCGTCCTGCACGGCTTGTCGCTCCCCCAGAAGGCGCTTCCGAGCCGCTTCTTTTACGATGAAGCCGGCTCCGGGCTGTTCGAGCGCATCACGGAGCTTTCCGAATATTATCTCACGCGAACCGAGATTGCGCTGCTTAACGAATGCAGCGCCGGCATTAGGGAGAACGTGCCGTCCGGGGCCGCGGTTGTGGAATTCGGTTCGGGCTCCAGCCGCAAGACCGGGCTGCTGCTCGAAGCCCTCGACACCCCCAGCGCCTACATACCGGTCGACATATCCGCTTCCGCGCTTTATCCCGCCGCCCGGCGCATTCAGCGAAGGTTTCCAAAAATTGGCGTGTATCCCGTTCTTGGCAGCTTCGAAGACCCCGGCAAAATGAAGCTTCCACTCGATGGCCGTCCTTGCGTTGGCTTTTTCCCAGGGTCCACGATCGGCAACTTGGCTCCCGCCGGAGCGATCTCCTTCCTGCGATCCGCAAGGCGTTATCTTGGCCCTGGCGCCCGTTTCATTATCGGAGCCGACTTGAAAAAGCAGCTCGATATCCTCCTACCTGCTTATGACGATGCTGAGGGCGTGACCGCTGCCTTCAATCTCAACATTCTTACGCGCATCAACCGCGAGCTTGACGGAACGTTCAACCTTAGCTGGTTCGGGCACCAGGCGGTTTATGACGAGACTGAGGGCCGGGTCGAAATGCATCTGCGCGCCTCCAAGCCCCATCGCGTTTTCGTAGCCGGGCGGTCCTTTGCTTTCCGCGAGGGAGAGACGATCCATACCGAGAACTCACACAAATACACGGTGACGGGCTTCGAAACCCTTGCAAAAGCTGGCGGCTGGCGGCCCATGAAGACATGGATCGACAAAAACGAACTCTTCTCCCTGCATCTGCTTGCCTAGAGTGCGTCCGGAAAAAGTGTGAGCGGTTTTTCCGATAAGACGCACGGCTAAACAAAGACTTAGAGCCCCGCTTTTGATTCCATCAAAAGCGGGTAGGCTCTGAGCTGCCGGCGCGGTGCCTGCTACTCCATCCGCGATGGATCGCTTCGATGGAAACAGTCTTGAAGGCTTTCATCCTTGCCGCGATGGCTGCCGCGGCGTCCGTGCTCGCGCCCGGCTTATTCAACATGGCGCACGGCGGGCGCATGAATGCTAACCAAAGGTTGATGCGGTGCCGCATTGCCCTTCAGTTCGTAGCAATCTTCGCAATCATGGCCGCAGTGTATTTGGTCTCCCATTAACCGTTGTATCTTTAATCTCACACATTCAGCCTGAACCGCTCGCCCGGGCGCGCTTCGGTTTGACAAAGGTTGCGACAACTGGACAAAGTAAGACGGATTTTTCCGGGGGGGCTAAATCGTGCGTGATCGCAAATCCATTTTCAGAGTAGGGCTGGCCCGTTTTGCCTGTATTTCGGCGTCCCTGGTGCTGGCCGGGTTCGGGAGTACCCCAGCTGCTGCGGCTGACCTTTATACGCCAGCAGCCGCCCCTTATACGCCAGTGGCCGCCTCTGACATGCCATGGATCGTGCCTTTTACGCCAGCGGATCGCCCTTTCTGGTCGATCGACGAAGTAAGGGTTGGTGCGCTGGATCACGCGCTCGAGGATTCGCCGGACGAAAGAGGGGCTGCACTGAACCTTGAGGTTCTTGGCGGCCGTTTCCCAGGCGGTTACGGGAATAGCATTCTGGACTTCTTCCTGACCCCCAGGCCGGACCTTGGAACAACGCATTGCTTTCGGCAAGACTGATGAGTTTTACTGGGGCGTGACCTGGGACGCGAAGTTATATCGGGCCGTTGTTCCTTGAAACATCGTTCGGCGGTGCGGCTCATGATGGTCCACTGGACGAGCGGGGCGTATCCTCCTACGGATGCGGGCTCAATTTCCGGGAATCCGCCTCTCTTGGTTACGCGATCACTTCGCATTGGCGTCTGATGGTCGAGGTCGACCATATGTCGAACGGCAACCTTTGTCGAGCCGAACCACGGCCTGACGAATGCCGGTATCCGGCTAGGATACCACTTCTAAATGTGGTATGCAGAAAGACCTTGTTACGGGTCTTAGACGGCACAGCGAATGGTCGTCCTTACAAAAATCTATACCAAAACCGGCGATGACGGCACGACCGCGCTCGGAAGCGGCGCAGCGTGTGCTCAAGACCGCCAGCCGGATCGAGGCCTACGGCACGGTAGACGAAACGAATGCCGCAATCGGCATGGCGCGCCTGATGCTGCCGGAAGACCGGCAGGACGTTGCCGGCATGCTGGCCCGGATACAGAACGACCTTTTCGATCTTGGCGCGGACCTTTGCGTGCCCGATAGCGGCGAGCCGCTGCCCTACGCCCCGCTCAGGATTAAGGACGCGCAAGCCGAACGGCTTGAGCGCGAAATCGATGCGATGAATGGCGAAATGGCGCCGCTCGCATCGTTCGTGCTGCCGGGCGGGTCCAAGGCGGGGGCGGCGCTGCATCTGGCCCGGACCATTTGCCGCCGCGCGGAACGCCGCATCGTGCAGCTCAAGCTCGAAGGCGAGCCGGTAAGCGATGCGGCCTGCCGTTATATCAACCGGCTTTCCGATCACCTGTTCGTCGCGAGCCGCTATGTGAACGGCAAGGGCAAGGACGATCTGCTTTGGCAGCCGGGACAAAATGCTTGATGTGAAATCCGGTTGATTCCGTTATGCAAATGTCCCCCCTGCGTCCTGTCCTTCTCCCCGAGGGGAGATAGGAAGCGCTTTAACCAGCCGCAGCGGAATTCTAGGGTCCTCTCTCCCCTTGGGGAGAGATGACCAGAAGAAGAGTTGGTCTTTACATAAGGTACCATCAGGTCTCCGCCTTTCGGGGCGACGCTAACCCGTCTTTTTCGATTGGATTTGTGGATGCTTTTTGTGCCCGTTTGGGATTTGAATCCCCTTAAATCGGTTAGATTTCAGTACGTGACGGTGGGTATTATCGCCATCGATGTGCTCATTTATTTTGGCCTTCAGTCGCAATCTCTTTTTCAACGCCCCGCCAGGTTTGATCGAAGCGCTATCGCCAACGCCGGGCCATGTCGCACCCTGGCAATCGTTTTTGGCGCACCTTCCCGAGCAGTATAAGCTTGTCACCTACATGTTTTTGCACGGCAGTGCATTGCATCTGCTCTTCAACATGATTTTCCTTTTCGTTTTTGGCGACAATGTCGAGGATGCGATGGGCCATGTCCGGTTCGTCGTCTTCTATCTGGCCTGCGGTGTCATCGCTGCCCTGGTGTACAGTTTCTCGACGGACTTCCCCGACGTTCCTCTCGTCGGAGCGAGCGGAGCCGTCTCCGGAGTTATCGGCGCCTATCTCATACTCCATCCCAACATTCGCGTGTGGGTGCTGGTCCCGCTTCCAAAGCTGCCGTTTTTGCCGCTGCGGTTTTCTGCCGCTGTCGTGATCGGCGTCTGGATTCTTTATCAACTCGGCAGTGCGGTCTATTTTCCGTCGCAGGCCGTTGCCTGGTGGGCGCATGTCGGAGGGTTTTTCGCGGGCGCCATCCTCGTGGTTCTCATGAAGCGGCCGGAGGTGCGCCTGTTCGATGGCGCGACGGGAGAATAAATCGCACTACGCTAATGTCTAAGGCGGAGCGCATTGACACCTTCGCAAGTGCGAAATAGATTCCGGCTCCATATAGGCGGGTCGCTCGCGGATTGGTACGTCCTTAGACGAGTTGACCCGGCGCTGCAGCGCAGCATAATGGGCGGCATAAAGGTCAGGGCTGAACGCTATGAAGCTTCTTGTACCCGTAAAAAGGGTCGTAGACTATAATGTGAAGATCCGCGTGAAGCCGGACGGCAGCGGCGTGGACATTGCCAATGTCAAGATGTCCATGAATCCCTTCGATGAAATCGCCGTGGAAGAGGCGATCCGCATGAAGGAGGCGGGCCACGCCTCGGAGGTCATCGCGATCTCGGCCGGGCCGCAAAAGGCTCAGGAAACGCTGCGCACCGCGCTAGCCATGGGAGCCGACCGGGCCATCCTTTACAAAACCGACCTGGCACTTGAGCCGCTGGCGGTCGCGAAGCTTCTGAAGCACGCCGTCGAAAAGGAGCAAGCCGGGCTCGTTATACTCGGCAAGCAAGCGATCGACGACGACTCCAACCAAACGGGTCAGATGCTCGCCGCGCTCCTCAACTGGCCGCAGGCGACATTCGCCTCCAAAGTCACCTTCAAGGACGGATCGCTTGAGGTTATCCGCGAGGTCGATGGCGGATTGCAGACGATCTCTGTGAAATTGCCGGCCATCGTAACCGCCGATTTGCGCCTCAACCAGCCGCGCTACGCCTCCCTGCCGAACATCATGAAGGCGAAGAAGAAGCAGCTCGACGAGATCGACGCCGCGTCGCTGGGGATCGATATCGAGCCGAAACTCAAGGTCGTCAAGACCGCCGAGCCGCCCACGAGGAAAGCGGGCATCAAGGTCAAGTCCGCGCAAGAACTCGTTGAGAAGCTGCGCACCGAGGCGGGGGTAATACAATAATGGCTGTTCTTCTCGTAGCGGAGCACGATAACCGCACGCTCAACGGCGCAACGGCGAAGGCGCTCACGGCGGCAGTGGCTCTCGGCAGCCCGGTTCACATCCTGGTTGCTGGATCGGGATGCGAGGCCGTGGCCCAAAAGGCGGCGGCTTTAAGCGGCGTGGAGAAGGTTCTCCTGGCCGAGGCGGATCATCTGAAGGCGCGGCTTGCCGAAGACATGACGGCACTGATCGTGCCGCTGATGGAGCGGTATTCGGCGCTCGTCGCGGTGTCGTCCGCCGCGGGCAAGGATTTTGCGCCGCGAGTTGCCGCGCTGCTCGATGTCGCGCAGCTCTCGGACGTCACCGCTGTGCGTAGCCCCGTTCAGTTCGAGCGCCCGATCTATGCCGGCAACGCCGTGCAGACTGTCGAGTGCAATCAGTCAAGGAAGGTGCTGACTGTCCGCACGACGGCGTTCGCGGCAGCCGCCGAAGGCGGAGCTGCTGCCATCGAGCGAATTCATGCCGCGGCGGCAAACGGCGTTACCCAATTCGTGAGCGAAGAGCTGTCGAAATCGGAACGGCCCGAGCTGACCGCTGCGAAAGTTGTGATTTCCGGCGGGCGCGGCATGCAATCCGGCGAAAATTTCAAGATGCTCGAACGCATTGCTGATAAGCTCGGCGCGGCGGTCGGTGCGAGTCGGGCGGCGGTTGACGCTGGCTTCGTCCCGAACGACTATCAAGTTGGTCAAACCGGCAAGGTTGTGGCCCCGGAGCTCTACATAGCGGTGGGCATCTCGGGAGCTATTCAGCATCTCGCCGGCATGAAGGATTCAAAAGTGATCGTTGCCATCAACAAGGACGAGGAAGCGCCCATTTTCCAGGTCGCGGACTACGGGCTTGTTGGTGACCTGTTCCAGATCTTGCCGGAATTCGAAGCCGCGCTCGACAGCCGGAACTAGCATCACACAACCCCGGAGTTGACGATGGTTCTCCCATACACGACCCGCGAAAACCCTTTCGTCAATAAAGCCGAGGGGCGAGAACCAGTCGTCATCAAGACCGTTGGCGTTATCGGAGCCGGGCAGATGGGCAACGGCATTGCCCATGTCGCCGCGCTGAGCGGCTACAAGGTTCTGCTCAACGATCTGAGCAAGGAGCGGGTGGAATCCGGCCTTGCGACGATCAACGGCAACATGACCCGGCAGATCCACCGCGGGAAAATCACCGAGGAAGACCGCGATCACGCGCTGGCGCGGATTTCCTACGCCCCCTCGCTCGACGCCTTTAACGACGCGGAGCTTGTGATCGAGGCGGCGACAGAGGACGAGGACATCAAGCGGAAGATCCTGATCGCGCTTTGTCCTCACCTGAAGGCGGAAGCCATCGTCGGCAGCAACACCTCTTCAATTTCGATCACCCGGCTCGCGGCCGTGACCGACCGCCCCGAGCATTTCATCGGCTTGCATTTCATGAACCCCGTGCCGGTGATGGACTTGGTGGAGATGATCCGCGGCATTGCAACGGACGAGACAACCTTCGCAACCTGCCGCCGCTTCGTCGAAACTCTTGGCAAGACCGTCACGGTTGCCGAAGATTTCCCGGCCTTCATCGTGAACCGCATCCTGATGCCGATGATCAATGAGGCGGTTTACACGCTTTACGAAGGCGTTGGCACCGTCGAGGCTATCGATCTTGCCATGCGGCTCGGCGCCCGGCATCCGATGGGTCCGCTTCAGCTCGCCGATTTCATCGGCCTCGACACTTGCCTTTCTGTCATGCAAGTGCTGTATGAGGGCTTGGCGGACAGCAAATACCGGCCGTGTCCGCTGCTGGTGAAGTATGTAGAGGCGGGTTGGCTCGGCCGCAAAACGCAGCGTGGCTTTTACGACTACCGCGGCGAAGCTCCCGTGCCGACACGCTGATTTTTCCGGCCTCAGGCCACGCTTTCGTTAAAATCGCGCTTTAGTCGCGGGGCGCAGACAAGCCCTAGCCCAAGGTCGAGCCATGACAGCAATAAACCCAGACGGCGCCTCCGCGTGGGCCGATCGCCCTTACACAGCCGCCATCGTTCTGGCCAACGGCCTGATTATCCCAGGGCTACGGCGTTGGAGCGGCTGGAGAGGCGGCCGGCGAGGTTTGCTTCAACACCGCGATGACCGGATATCAGGAAATCCTCACCGATCCGTCCTATGCCGGGCAGATCGTGATGTTTACTTTCCCGCATATCGGAAACATTGGCGCAAATCCCGAGGACATCGAAACGGCGAACCTTGCGGCGGCCTCCGGCGTTCGCGGCTGCATTCTGCATGCGGCGGTAACGGAGCCCTCCAGCTACAGGTCCGCCCAACACCTGGACAAATGGCTCAGCGCGCGCGGCATTATCGGCATATCCGGCGTCGACACGCGCGCCTTGACGATGCTCATCCGCGAACACGGCATGCCGAATGCCATCATCGCCCATCACCCGGACGGCGTGTTCGATTTCGACGCGCTGCTCGCCCAGGCGCGCGCCTGCCCCAGCATGGAGGGTGCAGAGCTTGCCCGCACAGTGACCACGGCCCAGAGCTACGAGTGGAGCGAACGGGTTTGGGACTGGAACCGCGGATTTGCCGCGCAGGAGCGCGCTGAGTTCCACGTCGTGGCCATAGACTATGGTATTAAGCGCAATATCCTGCGCTGTCTTGCCTCGGCGGGCTGCCGGGTGACGGTGCTGCCAGGCTACGCGACCGCGGAAGAGGTGCTGGCGCGCGATCCGGACGGCGTCTTTCTGTCGAACGGGCCGGGCGACCCGGCCGCGACGGGCGAGTATGCGCTGCCGGTCATCCGGAGCCTGGTCCGCTCGGGCATCCCTGTTTTTGGCATTTGCCTCGGGCATCAGCTGCTTGGCCTGGCGCTCGGCGCGCGCACCGCGAAAATGCCGCACGGCCATCACGGCGCCAATCACCCTGTCATGGACTACACCACCGGCAAGGTTGAAATTACGTCGATGAATCATGGCTTTGCGGTGGAGCGCGAGAGCCTGCCGCAAGGCGTCGAGGAGACGCATGTGTCGCTGTTCGACGGTAGCAATTGCGGCATCCGGCTCAAGGGCAGCCAGTCTTCTCGGTCCAGTATCATCCCGAGGCATCGCCCGGACCTCAGGACAGCCATTATCTCTTCACACGCTTCGCTAACCTTATGCGTGAAAGAAAAGGGCTCGGCGCCGAAAGCGAGCGCACCTTCCGCCTGGATTAGCACTTTGAACTACGATCAAAACAAAAGTCCGCCGATCTCTGCCAAGTAGCTTGGGCCTGTGGCACTTTGTAATGGCTCTAAGCTCTAGACTTTTCTGCATCTTCGCGGCATGATCGCGTCAGAAGGCGGAAGCTCGGGCGTATCGCCGCAGAAGATCCGCCCGGTGTGTGGGGCCGCGCCGTTCCGCAAAGAGGAAAAAGTATGGATTATCAGGGCAAGTTTCAGGAAGCTCTCGATGCTTTGTCTGTCGAGGGCCGCTACCGCGTATTCGCCGATATTCTGAGGAGGAAGGGAGAGTTCCCGACGGCGATGCATCACACGCCTGAGGGAGTGCGCCCGATTACAGTGTGGTGCTCGAACGATTATCTCGGCATGGGCCAGCATCCGAAGGTGCTCACCGCGATGCACGAGGCGATCGACCGCACCGGCGCCGGCTCCGGCGGAACGCGCAACATCTCTGGAACGACCCATTATCACGTCGAGCTGGAAAAAGAGCTTGCGGACTTGCACGGCAAGGAAGCCGCGCTGCTTTTCACCTCGGGCTACGTCTCGAACGAAGCGACGATTTCGACGCTGGTGAAGCTGCTCAAGGGCGCGGTGATCTTCTCGGACGAGAAGAACCACAACTCCATGATCGAGGGCGTTACGGCAAGGCGGCGGCCCGAAGCGGATCTGGCGGCACAACGACCTTGAACACCTCGAAAGCCTGCTTCAGGAATACGATCTCGAAACGCCGAAGATCGTCCTGTTCAAGTCCGTCTATTCGATGGACGGCGATATCGCGCCGATTGGCGAGATTTGCGATCTCGCGAAGAAATACAACGCGCTGACCTACATCGATGAAGTGCATGCGGTTGGCATGTACGGGCCGCGCGGGGCTGGTGTGGCCGAGCGCGATGGCGCCATGCACAAGGTCGACATCATCGAAGCGACCCTTGCCAAGGGGTTCGGCCTGATGGGCGGCTATATCGCCTCGACATCCGCATGCGTCGATGCGATCCGCTCCTATGCCTCAGGCTTCATCTTCACGACCTCGCTTGCTCCGGTGATCGTTGCGGGCGCGCTGGCCAGCATCCGCCACCTCAAGGAGAGCCAGGACGAGCGCAACCGCCATCAGGCCCGCGCCGCGCTGCTCAAGGAACGCCTGGTCCGCGAAGACCTGCCCGTGATGCATACGCCGAGCCATATCGTGCCCGTGCTTGTGGGCGATCCGGTGCAGTGCAAGGCGCTGACCGACGCGCTGATGGACCGCTTCGGGATTTACGTGCAGCCGATCAACTACCCCACGGTCGCCGCGCGGCACCGAGCGCATACGCTTGACGCCTGGCCCGCACCATACGGACGAGCAGATGGACCGCCTCGTTTTCGCGCTCCGCACGCTTTGGAGCGAGATGGGGCTTCGCGGCGGCAAGGAGTGGTGCGGGATCTGGCGCGGCCAGGTTGCGATTGCCACCCCCTTCGATCTGGGCGTTGCCGCAGGAGGCTGATCTTCGCCGCCTTGCCGGGAAACTGGCGGTTTTCTCATGGCCGGGCTTGCCCCGGCCATTTACGTTTTGTCCGGCGATTCACGCAAAAGCAGCGGCCACGCCCGTGAGCGTCATTTCGGCGCAGGCGAACGATCGCATCGATTGCCCGAACACAACTTACGGAAGGTTCATAAAACACTGGTACAACTTTGGCTGCCGGAAGCGCAAAAACCCCTGCTAAGACCTAAGCATGAGGCACACGTGCAACACCCGGCAAGGCAGGTGAAAGGATCTGCGAATAGGCAGTTCATAAGCTCAGACAAAGAGATAGACACCCGCACAGATTGATCTAAAGAGAGTGGGATCTGTTATTAATCCCGCTTAAGCTGCTGGAATGAACATCGAGAGAGCGGCACGCCCTTCCGGTTTAGTTCCTGCGTTTTCGAGGTTCACGCAATGCAACGCTTTATCACCCATCTTGTCCGCTTCTTCTCCCGGTTGAAGGTCTCCTACCTGCAAACGGAAGACCTGTTTTTCGCTTGGATGGCGAAATAGCGGCGTACTGGATACGTTCCGGCCCCCAAAACTATTCTGCACTATCGCTTAGGCCTCGGTCAAAAATAGCTGTGTCATATGGCGCAGTAATTTCTGAGCGAGGCCTCAGTTAGGGCTTTGCGGCCCCGCGAGGCCAACTCTTCGCGGCGGCGCTTTTGCCGCCGCCGGGTTGTGCATCTCCAAATTCCGGATGTAAGCTATGCTTTGCTGCCGCCAGTCGTGAGACCGCTAACCGCAGTGTGGACGGAACTCGAACTCGTGCTCGCGGCGGTTGACAACGCCTTGTAATCGCCATCCGTGTCCTTGACCGTCGCCGCGCGGCCCTGGCCTGGGGTCTTGTAATCGCCGTCCGCGGCGCGCTGGGTTGAGGCAGGAGCCGGGGCCGGGGCCTTAACATTCGCGGTGTTGGGCGTAGAGCCGACTGAAATGGACATGGGCATCCCTCTCGTTGAACGTTGTAGTTATGCAACCTAAGATGGATGGCAATTGTTAAGATTTGGTTAACGGCTAGGCTTAGGCCCGTTTGAGCAAGGAAGCAGCGAATCGGCGGGGCGCTCCGTACCATCGGGGCACCGCCTCTTCGGCGCCTGGATTATCGGCCGGCGTTACGTTGAAGGCATGGTACAAGCACTTTCTCGCCTGCTCAGCCGTTACACTTGGTATATCGGCGCTGTGCCACAAAGCCATCCACACCAGCGCCGCATGCCGGCAATAACTCGCCTGCAACTCGCCCAGAACCGCGCTCCAGCCCCTGGCGTTGACGCTCAAACTTTCCGCGCCGCGGCAATATTGGCGAGCCCGGTTGCTTTGAGGCGCCATGCGCCTGAGCAGTTGGCTTACTTGGAGCGCCAGCGTGCGATCCGCCTGGGCAAACCAATGCGCCGGGCGCTCAAGAGCGCTTTCGAGATGCCGTTCCAAGAACGTGGCAACCGTGTGCTCCAACAGCCTCCACTCTTCGGCGTCCATCCTGCGCGAGACGCAAAGCTGGAACGCTTGCCTCAGCGTCGAACTCTGCGCCGTCGCCCGCCGAAGCAGCAGGACGGCTTCGTTCTCTGCCGCTTGCATGTCTAGATCGCCGGCATGGTCCATGGGAACCCCATACTGCTTAACAATAAGGAGACCGCAAAACTGTCGCAGCTCTAAGCGTGATTGCTTAAGAATGTGCATAAACGATTTTTGTTCCAATTACGAGCAACCTAAGGTTGTTATTCTCTAAAATAGAAAAAGTCTTACGCTTGCACGGAAACGCGTAAGATTGAATTCGCTTGATGGCTTCATCGGCGCCGTCGCTATACCATCGGCAATGGCATGATGGACGCGGATGACGGCAGCGGTGCCGCCCTCATAATGCCCGGCAACATAAGGACCGGCAGACGAATAGTCTCGACGCCTCCCGGACTTGACTTTGACTAAAGATGCGCCCATCCGGTAAGTACACCGCAAAGGGAAACACTTGACTACCAAGAGCGAGATCGTCCAACGCATTGAAGCGCAACTCGATGCGGCGGCGGCGGCGGCGGTGCGCGACGCGCTCGCGGGCGATCCCAGCGCACCGGCGAAACGCGAGGCGCTCCGTGTGTGGCAGGCGGCCCGGCTCGCGCGCACGCACCGCGATTTGCTCGAAAGCCCCCGCTATGGCGCCACCGCGTCCTTTTTCTTAAGCGATATTTACGGGCCGAAGGACCTGAGCCGGCACGAGCGCGCCGTCCGCCTTATCCTGCCGCTGATGACCACGGTGCTACCGGTTGCCGGGCTCGAAACCGTTGCCGATGCCTTCGAGCTGAACGCCCTATCGGAGTCGCTCGATGCCGCCATGCTCGCGGCGCTGGGCGGCAAGGTCTTCGATTTGACGGACGCGGACTATGCGGAGGCGTACCACGCCGCCGGCCGCCGGGCGGATCGCGAACGCCAAATCGAGCTTATCCTGCATCTCGGCCAGTCCCTCGACCGCCTGACAAAGAAGCCGCTGATCGGCACCACGCTGACCATGATGCGCGGGCCGGCTGCCGCAGCGGGGCTCTCCGGCTTGCAAAATTTCCTTGAGCGGGGATACGCCGCGTTCCGCCGGATGAACGGCGCAGCCGAGTTCCTCAATAAAATCGTGTCGCGCGAGAAGGCGGCGCTGGAGGCCATATTCGCCGATGACAGGAGCGCTATATGATGAGGAATCGGCTTCATAGTTCGCATTCTTGCCGAAATAGCCCCACTCACCCTGTCCCCTCCGCATCCGCTTGCGGATGCGGGCACTCGAGCGGCAAGCTCGCCAAGGCGAGCCATCTGCATCCGCTTGCGGATGCAGATACTCAAGGAGGCAAGCTCGCCAAGGCGAGCTTGCGGGGAGAGGGAGGGTGAGAGGCCTTTTTGCGAAATAATGACGGGAACTTGGCATGACGGCCGCGCAAGGTGAATGGGCGCAGTTTGCAATGGCGCTGGCGGCGTTTCTCGCCTCCCATAGCGTGCCTGCGAGGCCCGCGGTAAAGCGCGCACTCCGCGAGCGGCTTGGAGGGCGAGCCTATACAGTGCTCTATTCCATCGTATCGCTGGTGGTGTTCGCCTGGCTCATCGCAGCGGCCGGGCACGCGCCCCGGATAGAGCTATGGAGCTTCGCGCCCTGGCAACTCTGGGCGCCGAACATCGTTATGCCCTTCGCCTGCTTGCTAGCCGCCTTCGGCTTTGCGGCGCCGGACCCATTTTCCATTACCGGGCTCGATGGCGCGGCATTCGACCCCAGCCGGCCGGGTATCGCCGGAGTTACCCGGCACCCGATCCTGTGGGCGGTAACGCTCTGGGCCGCCGCCCACATGGTTCCCAATGGCGACCTCGCCCATGTAATATTGTTCGGGCTGTTCGCCTTGTTCGGACTGGCGGGCATGGCGATGTTCGACGCCCGCAAGCGGCGCGAATGGGGGCCGGAGCTTTGGGCAAAGCGAACCGCGCACACATCCTTGCTGCCCTTCGCAGCCGTCTTGGCCGGCCGGTTCAGCGGAGCCGGTTTGCGCGCGCAAGCCCTGCCAATCATTGCCGCGCTCGTGCTTTATCTCTCGCTTATCTTTCTACATCCGCATATCATAGGCGTCTCGCCGCTACCCGCTTAAAACAAGTACGGACGGCTAAGCTACTACTGTTGCACTCTCATTATTGCCTAAGTTGCACGGGTGCTATACTTTAGACGGCATGATGGCTGTCAAGTACATAACCTTCGCGCCGTCTGGCACCGCGAGCCGCGCGCCTAGCAAAGAGCAAGGCGGGCCCAAGAGGGCGGGAGTACGGTTATGAGCCGCGAGCCAACCGGGCGCTTCGGAGGATTGCGTAGCGCCGCACTCGCGGCATTCGGCGCAGGAAGGCGGAGGCGGGCCTCCTTCTCCGCGGAGAGCGAGCAGATCCGCTCGTTCATCGAACAGGCGCCGCTGGCAATGGCCCTGCTCGACCGCAAGATGAACTACATTGCTGTTAGCCCGCGCTGGCACGCCGATCTTGGGCTTGCCCCAGCGAGCCTCGTTGGGCGCTCGCATTACGAGGTTTTCCCCGATACGCCGGAAGAGTGCAAGGAGGCGCACCGGCGGGCGCTTTCGGGCGAGAGCGTGCGGAAGGAGCGGGAGCATCGTTCCCGGATCGATGGCCACAGACAATGGACAAGATGGGAGGTATGGCCCTGGGGAAGTGCGGACGGCGGGGGCATCGCGATCTTCGTTGAGAAGCTCACGGAGCGCGAAAAGGCCGGACCTACGCTGCCTCCCCAGCAGCAGCATGCTGCGCAACCGGTCCCGGACCGGGCCGCGGACGCGATATTTGAAAGCGAGGCGCGGCTGCGGCTAGCCACCGAAGCCGCAGGCATCGGCACCTTCACCATCGATCTCGAGACCGGCCGCGCCTCCTACTCACCCCAGCTAATAGCCATGCTCGGCCTTCCGGCCATCTGCAGCGCCAACATCGAAGATGCCTTCGCCCGGGTGCATAGGGACGACAAGGCTCGCTTCATGGCGGGGTACGAAGCCGGCCTCAAAGGCGCGAATGGCGGCCACATGAGGATGGATTTCCGCTTCGTAATTCCGGGCGGCGAAATTCGCTGGATGGCCTTGATCGGCCGCGTAGATTTTCGCGAGGGAACAAGCGGACGCGTGCCATTCCGGGTCGCGGCAGTGTGTGTCGACATCACAGAACGCAAGCGCGCCGAAGAGGCTCTGCGCGAGAGCGAGGAGCGGTTTCGCGGCATATTCGACCACGCTGCAATCGGCATTGCCATTACGGACCTCGAAGGGCGCTTCCAATCTTGCAACCCCGCCTACTCCGAAATGCTGGGCTATACCCAGGAAGAGCTTCGGGCGCTGAATTTCTCCGGCCTGGTGCATCCAGACGATCGCGAGGCGGACACCGCCAATTACAGCCGGCTGATCCAGCAATGGATACCCTCGTTCGAGGCGCTGATCCGATACACGGGCAAGGATGGCAGGCTCATTTGGGCGCACAAGCACGTCTCGCTTTTGACGGACGCGGCAGGCAAGCCCGACAGGATGCTCGCGCTTGTGACGGACGTGACCGGGCGCAGGCGTCAAGAGGAGAACATCCGCCTGCTCGCGCGCGAGGTCAACCACCGTTCCAAAAACCTGCTCGCGCTGGTGCAGGCGGTCGCGAGGCAAACCTTCGCCACGAAGCCCAGCGAATTCATGAGCCGTTTCGAAGAGCGCATCGAAGCGCTGGCCGCGAGCCACGACCTTCTCGTCAAGAACAGCTGGAAAGGAATGCGCCTCGATGAGCTTGTGCGGTCTCAGCTCGCCCCTTTTGAGGACCCGGCCGGTTCGCGCGTTGAGCTTAAGGGGCCGCCCCTTCTGATCGCGGCATCCGCCGCCCAGACCCTTGGCATGGCGCTGCACGAGTTGGCGACGAATGCAGGAAAGTACGGCGCGCTCTCAAGCCCCGCGGGCGGGGTACGGATCGAGTGGCAGGCTACGGGCGAAACGGTGGAGGCTGCGAGGTTCGAGCTGGACTGGGCCGAGCACGGCGGGCCGCCGGTTGCGCCTCCCGTGCAGACCGGATTCGGCACGCTGGTGATCGAGGACATACAGCGCACAGAGTTGAATGCGGATGTTACGCTAACTTATGCGCCCGAGGGATTCCGCTGGCGCCTCAGCTGTCCAGCCGAGTGCGTCTTGCAGACCCTTGGCGCTGACGCTGGAGCCGCGCCTTTCGCATTGTGATACCTGCCGCCAAAAGTCTTGACACCTTTGTCCTTGGACGTTCTTTCAGACGGCCAAAAGTATATACTTATATAGAAATAGGCTTTTTGCCAAACGAACTCAATTTCATTAACAAACGGTAGCCTCCCGCACAGCATGAACCTACTCCGCCGCAGACAATGCTATGGGATGCGTGCCGTTGGCTTTTCCGGCCGGTTCTATCCGGGACCGGACTTCAAAAAACAGGGCCTGCCCGATCACCGCTTTCAACGTTTCTGCGTTGAACGGCTTCGCAATCAAGAATGCGGGCTCGGGCCTGGCACCGGTCAAAAGCACCTCCGAGTGTCCCGTAACGAAGATGACGGGCGCCTCGAAACTGCGGAGGATCTCGTTCACGGCATCGAGGCCCGAGCTGCCATCCGCAAGCTCGATGTCCGAAAGGATGAGCTGAGGCTTGTGGCGCTTCGCAAGCGCAATCGCCTCCTTGTGCGTGCGGGCCAAGCCGGTGACGCGATGCCCCAGGCTTTTAACCAGTTGCTCAAGATCGAAGGCCGTGAGCGCCTCATCCTCGACGATCAGTATATCCGCCGGATCGAGCTGGCTCGCGATTTCCCGGTCGGCGGCGGTAACAAGCTCTCCAACCCCGGCAACGTCGCAATCCAAGATCGCCGCGATTTCCTCTGGCTTGAACCCCTCCAAGGTTAGCAGCAGGAATGCCTGCCTCGGCCTCGGCGTCAGGGTCTGCAGGTTTCGCAAAGCGAGGTTTTCCCTGGCGTTGAAATTCGGGAAGGCGTTCGCGTCAACGGAGTTCCAGATTTTCAGGAAAAGGCGGTAAAGTGCGATTTTGGGCGGCAGCCCAGGCGGGAACATTGCGGCGCTTTCGAGGATCGCTTCCAGCAGTGCTACGACATAGGCGTCGCCGCTTTCCTGCGAACCGGATAACGCCCGTGCAAAACGGCGCAAAGACGGGAGATGCGGTGTGAGCGCTTGGGAAACAGACATACTCATAGCCCCACGAAGTTTGCGATCTTAACTGCCCAGCACCCCAATGCTAAGCTGAGGCGATCCGCCGATCAACACTTCCCGCTAATTTCACGAAGGCTTGATCCGCACAGGGAACTGCACGACGGTTCTTGTGTCGGCTGCTTCCCTATAGTCGCCCCGTGGAATGGGCGCACAACCGAGACCGCATTTTGCTTCGCTCTAAGACGAAAAGGTGCCCGCACCAATTGAGAAATTCGCGGCCTGCTACCTTTCCGTCCCCGCATGCCCGCCATGGAGGCGCCAGAATGGACACCTCTAGCGAAATCCCAGCGCGGCCGCATCCGGTTCCCGCTCAATTCGACGGAAAACTGCCAAAACCAGAGGCATCGGAGCGCCCGAGAAAATCGCTGGGGGAAGCATTTTGGCGTTGCGCTCATCGGCTTGGATTTCCCAGAGCCCGTATTGTCTCAATTGAACCGGGCCGAGCGCGACGCCTTGGCAGGCAACCGGACCCCCGTCGAGATTGAGCGCGGCCTTAAGGCCCAGCGGCGACGCCTTCAGGAACGCCGCCAGCCGGTCGAGAGAAAAGAACGCCGATACCGTCGTGCCGATAACCACCCGGCCCTGATCGTCCACGCCAACGAAGGAACGGTTCGCGAGCCACCGGCTTCGCACTGCCCTGCCGGTGGCCCCGTCTGGCGCGATGAGAAGGGGATAGGAGACGATCCCTGCCTCCGCGTCTTTGAACGCCGCCTGCCAATCTTCTTGCGTCAAGTCCACGATCCGGGCCTGAGATGCCTTGACGATAAATGCGCCATGCTGCGACCCGTAGACGGTAGGCCCGGCTGGCACACCTTCGTTGACTACCGGCGTTGTAGGACGTCCGTCCCGGCCATAATAACTGCCGTTGACGATCAGCGCAGCGCCGGTTTCGCGGAGCCAATCGCCGAGCCGTCTTGTTCCGCTTGCGTCGTTCGAGACCTCGAACCGGAACTTCGCCGGATCGATCCGGGTGAGGACGATTTCGTCCGCTTTCTCCCCATTCACCAACGCAGGAAGCCGCCCGGTTTGGAAGCCTTCGCCTGCCGTTGTCCATTCCACGGGACCGGGCGCCGCCTTGGGCGCCGGATTCCGAAGGGCGAGAGAGATCGGCCGCGGCAGCCAAAACGTATCGGCGCCGATCGGAATCCAGACCGCGCTGCCAAAGCCGATGGCGATAGCGCCTGAATATTTCCAGTAGGCGACGCCAAGCGCTAGCGCTACGGCCGCCAGTACAACCGGCCATCGTTTAAAAAGGCGGCGCGCGCTCAATTCGCGTCCATCTTCAGCGCGGCGATGAAGGCCTCCTGCGGGATCTCGACGCGGCCGAACTGCCGCATCTTCTTCTTGCCTTCCTTCTGCTTGTCGAGGAGCTTGCGCTTGCGCGTGATGTCGCCGCCGTAGCACTTGGCGGTCACGTCCTTGCGTAAGGCCGAAAGTGTTTCGCGCGCAATCACCTTGCCGCCGATGGCCGCCTGGATCGGGATTTTGAACAGGTGCCGCGGGATCAGTTCTTTGAGCTTCTCGCACATCATGCGCCCCCGCATCTCCGCGCGCCCGCGATGGACGATCATGGAGAGTGCGTCCACGGGCTCATCGTTGACGAGGACCTGCATTTTCACGAGGTCGCCCTCGCGGTGGCCGATGAGCTGGTAGTCGAAGCTGGCATAGCCGCGGCTCACCGATTTCAGCCGGTCGTAAAAGTCGAACACCACCTCGTTCAGCGGCAGCTCGTAGACCACCATCGCGCGGTTGCCGGCATAGGAAAGGTCGAGTTGCCGGCCCCGGCGGTCCTCGCAGAGCTTGAGCACCGCGCCGAGGTACTCATCCGGCACGAGGATGGTTGCCTTGATCCAGGGCTCCTCCATCCTGTCGATCTTCACCACATCGGGCATGTCGGCCGGGTTGTGCATCTCGATCATCTGCCCGTCCGTCATATAGAGGTGATAGATCACGCTCGGCGCGGTGGTAATGAGATCGATGTTGAATTCGCGTTCGAGCCGCTCGCGGATGATTTCGAGGTGCAGGAGGCCGAGGAAGCCGCAGCGGAAACCAAAGCCAAGCGCGGCACTTGTCTCCATCTCGTATTGGAAGCTCGCATCGTTGAGGCGCAGCTTCGCCATGGCGTCGCGTAAGTCCTCGAATTGCGAGGCGTCTACCGGGAACAGGCCGCAGAACACCACCGGCTGCACCGGCTTGAAGCCGGGAAGCGCTTTCGCGGCTTGGCGCTTTTCCTCCGTTACGGTGTCGCCGACGCGGGTGTCGGCCACCTCCTTGATCGCGGCGGTGAAGAAACCGACCTCGCCAGGCCCCAGCACGTCCAGCATTTCCTGCTTGGGCCGGAAAATACCGACCCGGTCCACCAGATGCACAGCACCCGTGGACATGAGCTTGATGCGCATGCCCTTTTTCAGAAGCCCGTCCACCACGCGGACAAGCACCACAACGCCGAGATAGGGGTCGTACCAGCTATCGACCAGCAGGGCCTTGAGCGGCGCCTTGGCATCGCCTTTCGGCGGCGGCAGGCGGTGCACGATGGCCTCAAGCACATCGCCGATGTTGAGCCCGGTCTTGGCCGAAATCTCGACCGAGCCGCTAGCGTCGAGGCCGATCACATCCTCGATCTGCTGCTTGACGCGCTCTGGCTCGGCGGCGGGCAGGTCGATCTTATTGAGAACGGGGACGATCTCGTGATTGTTGTCGAGCGCCTTGTAGACGTTCGCGAGCGTCTGCGCCTCCACGCCCTGGCTCGAATCCACCACCAGCAAGGAGCCTTCGCAAGCGGCGAGGCTGCGGCTCACCTCATAGGCGAAGTCGACATGGCCCGGCGTGTCCATCAGGTTGAGCTGATAAAGCTTGCCGTCCTTGGCACGATAATCCAGGCGCACGGTTTGCGCCTTGATCGTGATCCCGCGTTCCTTCTCGATCTCCATATTGTCGAGCACTTGCGCCTGGCCGGCCATCTCGCGGTCCGACATGCCGCCACAAGCCTGGATCAGCCGGTCGGCGAGCGTCGACTTGCCGTGGTCGATGTGGGCCACGATGGAAAAATTGCGGATGCGCGCAAGCGGCGTCACCCCTTTCGGGGTAGCGTCCCGCACCGCGACGTCTGGCACTGCCGGTGTTGCTTCGGTCATGGCGCATACATAATGGAAAAGTTCTGCGCCTGGAAGCGCCTGGCCGTCCGGAGCGAATTCCATGCCGCCGCCGCCGCACCGGCCAGCCTCTCCGCCACTGCATTCAGCGCAGCCTCGGCGCTCGCGCCATCCGGGCCGCCGGCTTGGGCCATATCCGGCCGCCCGCCGCCACCCTGGCCGCCAAGGGCTGCAGCGCCGGCTTTGACGAGGTCCACGGCGTTATATTTTGCCGTCAAATCGTCCGTGACGCCGACCACAATCCCGGCCTTGCCTTCGTCCGTAACGCCAACGATGGCGACGACGCCCGACTTGATCTGGCGTTTCCCGTCGTCTACGAGGCCGCGAAGGTCCTGCGGCTTTATGCCATGCACCGTGCGCGCGAACATGGTCACAGGGCCGACCCTGCGAAGCGCGTCGTCCGCGCTAGCCTGCCCGTTGCCGCCTGCGCCAAGCGCGAGCTTCTTCTTCGCTTCCGAAAGTTCACGCTCAAGCCGCTTGCGCTCCTCCAGGAGATCCGCCACGCGCGCAGGCACCTCCGCCGGCTGGCACTCTAAGGATGCCGGCGGCCTGGCGCAGCGCTGCGTCCTGGGCCGCAAGATGGGCGCGCGCCGCATTGCCTGTCAGCGCCTCCATACGGCGGACTCCGGCGGCAACAGCGCTTTCCTGCACAATCCTCACCAGGCCGATTTCGCCCGTCGCGCGTACATGCGTGCCGCCGCAAAGCTCAACCGAGAAAGCGCGCGCGCCTTTATCGTCATGGGTGGCCTCGCCCATGGTGACGACCCGGACTTCCTCGCCGTATTTTTCGCCGAAGAGCGCCATAGCACCGGATCCAATCGCGTCGTCTACGGCCATGAGCCGCGTCACCACGGGGCTGTCCTGGAGGATGACCGCGTTGGCGAGATCTTCGACCTTCGCTAGCTCGTCCTTCGAGAGCGGCTTCGGGTGAGCGAAGTCGAAGCGGAGCTTCTCGGGATCGACGAGCGAGCCCTTCTGTGTGACGTGCGTGCCGAGCGTTTCGCGCAGAGCCTCATGTAGAAGATGGGTCGCCGAATGGTTGGCGCGGGTGGCCGCGCGCCGTGCCGCGCCGACATGCAGCTCGACGGCATCGCCCACCTTGAGCGGCCCCTTTTGCACCACGCCGATATGCGCGAAGATTTTCCCAAGTTTCTTCTGCGTGTCGTGAACGTCGAAGTGGATGCCCTTCGGCCCCATGATGACGCCCTTGTCGCCAACTTGCCCGCCCGACTCGCCATAGAACGGCGTCTGGTTGACGATGACGATGCCTTCCTCGCCTTTCTTCAGCTGTTTGACGGGCTTGCCAGCTTTGATGAGCGCAACTACCTCGCCCTCGGCGATTTCGGTCTCGTAGCCCAGAAACTCTGTGGCGCCGGTCTTGTCGAAGAGATCGAACCAAAGCTTATCGGTTGCCGCCTCGCCAGAGCCCGCCCACGCTTTGCGGGCCTCGGCCTTTTGCTGGGCCATGGCCGCGTTAAATTGCTCGACGTCGACGCGGATATTCCGCGCTTTGAGAGCGTCCTCGGTAAGGTCCAGCGGGAAACCGTAAGTGTCGTAAAGCTTGAAAGCGACGTCGCCGGCCAGGGTGTCGCCGGGCCTGAGCGATCCCGAGGCTTCGTCGAGCAGGCTTAGCCCGCGCGCGAGCGTCTTGCGGAACCGGATTTCCTCAAGTTTAAGGGTCTCGCCGATCAGCGCCTGGCCCCGGATGAGCTCGGGGTAGGCTTGCCCCATCTCGCGCACGAGAACGGGCAGTAGACGGTAGAGCAGCGGCTCTTCGTGGCCCAGGAGATGCGCGTGGCGCATGGCGCGCCGCATGATGCGTCTGAGCACATAGCCCCGGCCTTCGTTCGATGGCAGCACCCCGTCCGCAATGAGGAAGCTCGACGCCCTCAAATGGTCGGCGATCACGCGGTGGCTCGGCAGAGCCGCCCCTTCGGCGGCGACGCCAGTTATCTCAGCCGAAGCCCTGATCAGCGAGAGAAAAAGGTCGGTCTCGTAATTGTTGTGAACGCCCTGCAGAACTGCTGCGACGCGCTCAAGGCCCATGCCCGTGTCGATGGACGGCCTTGGCAAATCGAGCCGCTCCGTTTTCGAAACCTGCTCATATTGCATGAACACGAGGTTCCAAATCTCGATGAAGCGGTCGCCGTCCGCGTCCGGGCTGCCAGGCGGGCCGCCGGGAATTCCCGGCCCATGATCGAAAAATATTTCCGAGCAAGGCCCGCAGGGACCGGTTTCTCCCATCGACCAGAAATTGTCGGAGGTCGAAATGCGGATTATGCGGTCCTCAGGGAGCCCGGCGATTTTGCGCCAAAGCGCAAACGCTTCGTCGTCCTCTGAATAAACCGTCACCAGCAGGCGCCTCTTGTCGAGGCCGTAATCCTTCGTGACCAATGTCCAGGCAAACTCTATGGCGGTGTCCTTGAAGTAGTCGCCGAACGAGAAATTGCCGAGCATCTCGAAGAAGGTGTGGTGCCGGGCTGTGTAGCCGACATTGTCGAGATCGTTATGCTTGCCGCCTGCCCGCACGCATTTTTGCGACGTGGCGGCGCGCTTGAACGGCAGCGTCTCCATCCCGGTGAATACGTTCTTGAATTGCACCATGCCCGCATTGGTGAACATGAGCGTCGGATCGTTACGCGGCACAAGCGGGCTGGACGGCACATGTTCATGGCCGTTCTTGCGGAAGAAATCGATGAATGTTCCGCGGATGTCGTTGAGGCTGCTCATAACCAACTTCTTTTTCAGTGAACCCGCTCGCTTTCAGAATTTTCAGAAAGCAAAATTATGCGGGAGGTAAAATAGCTTACCGGGCCGGGGATACCGATACCTCATTGCCGCCTATTTGCAAACAACCGCCGCTCCGGCTTGCACAATATGCGGCCCTCGTTGCCAGCGCGGCGCAAGTTCCGTCAGCGGCGGCCTTTGCGGGGGGGCGCGGCCTCGGCTGCAGCGCCGGCCGTCTCTCCTTCGTCCGCATCCTCGCTATCGCCACCTTCTGCGCCGTCGAGGATGCGCGCTGCGATAAGCCCCGCATTGGCCCTGATCTCGCGCTCCAGCGCTTGCGCCACCTGTGGATTATCGCGCAAGTAACCCTTTGCGTTCTCGCGGCCCTGCCCGATGCGCTGGCTGTCATAGGTATACCACGAGCCTGACTTCTCGACGATATTAGCTTTCACGCCAAGATCGATCAATTCGCCAGTCTTCGAGATTCCCTCTCCATACATAATGTCGAACTCCACCTGCTTGAACGGCGGAGCCACTTTGTTTTTGACAACCTTCACGCGCGTTTGATTGCCCACGACCTCGTCGCGTTCCTTGATCTGCCCGATGCGGCGGATGTCGAGGCGCACGGAGGAATAAAACTTAAGCGCGTTCCCGCCCGTCGTCGTCTCCGGATTGCCGAACATGACGCCGATTTTCATGCGGATCTGGTTGATAAAAATAACCAGAGTGTTCGATTTCGAGATCGAGCTTGTCAGCTTGCGCAGCGCCTGGCTCATGAGGCGCGCCTGCATGCCGGGCAGGACGTCGCCCATCTCGCCCTCGATTTCGGCCTTGGGTGTCAGCGCTGCAACGGAATCGATGACGATCACATCGATTGCGCCCGAGCGCACCAGCGTGTCGGTGATTTCAAGTGCCTGCTCGCCCGTATCGGGCTGCGAAATGATCAGCTCTTCCAGGTTCACGCCGAGCTTTCTCGCGTAAACTGGATCCATCGCATGCTCGGCGTCCACAAAGCCGCAGGCGCCGCCCTTTTTCTGCGCTTCGGCGATGACATGCAGGGCAAGCGTGGTCTTGCCCGAGAACTTAGGCCCGAAAATCTCGATGACCCGGCCGCGCGGCAATCCGCCGATGCCGAGCGCGATATCCAGCCCCGAAGATCCTGTGGAAATCGCCTCCACCTCCACCGGATGCTCGTTCTTTCCGAGCCGCATGATGGAGCCTTTGCCAAAATTTCGCTCAATCTGACTCAACGCCGCTTCGAGGGCTTTCTGCTTGTCCATGTTATTGTAATCCCCTTCGATCACCCGGAATGGCGACTAGAGTCTATGAATCGTTATCCTTTGTTATTCCATAGGGCGGCAAGACTTGCAATGGCCCGAATGTACACGATTTGTTCTCGCGCGCAAGCGCGATCCGCAACCTGCGGTAATTCCATCCACAACCGGGACGCATGATAGACGCGCCGTTTGGCCCTTTCCGTTCCACAAAAGTTTAAGGGGCGAGCGCCCTGGCGACGCGGAATCCGTAGTTATTGCTGCGGTCTATGGGGTAGTTGGTGACGCGGTAGGCCGCGCGGAGGTCCACGGGGTCGTCGGCCCACGAGCCGCCCCGCAGGACATGCGCGGTGCAATCTCCGGACATCCAAGGGGAGCCATCGGCCGGCGCGCCGTCGTAGGTCAGGTTGCGGCAATCCTCGCCCCATTCCCAGACGTTGCCATGAACCTGATAAAGCCCCCAGGGGTTCGGCTTGAAGCTGCCGGCCGGCATGGTCATTCTGCGGTATTCGCCCCGCACGCCGCCGCCGGCATAGACGTAATTGCCATCGTAATTTGCGTCTTGAGGCGTGATCGAGGAGCCCCACCAGAACGGCGTCGCCGTTCCCGCCCGCGCCACATATTCCCGCTCGGCTTCGGAAAGCAGCCGGTAGGGCTTGCCGGTCTTTTTCGACAGCCATTGCACGTAAGTCTTGGCGTCGCTCCAATCCACGTTGACGACGGGCCTGTTGCCGCGGCCCCAGCCTCGATCGTTGGGTCTGTAGCCGCCGCAGCCGCCATCCGCAACGCAGGCGTCCCATTCGGCGAAGGTCACGGCGAAGCGCCCAACCGCAAAAGGCTTGGCGAACGTCACCTTGTGCTGCGGGCCTTCCTGAGCCATGCGGCTCCGGCTCGCTTTCGGGCGAACCCATCGTGAAAGCCCCCGCCGGCGCGACAACCATCTCAGGGCAATCGGGGCAGTCCCGGAAACTTTCCCCCGAACCTGGCTTGACCGGCATTTCTGCGGCGGCCGATAGCACCGCGAACCCAAGAACCCAACCCGTGCCCCAAATAATCAGCCGCCAACGCTTCATCGTTATACCCTCTGCCTAAAGCTGATTTAATCCTGCGCATCGTGGCAATTTTTGAGCTTCGCAATAGCTAAGCAGAGTTTCCCAAAAGTGGCCACCGGTTTTGGGACAAAAACTCTGCGAAAACAAAGGACGCTAAGCAAACATTCGTTGGGCAGCGAACGAATGTTTGCTTAGCGTGCATATGCCTCAGTTTTGTGCGGGCCGCGGCGCCGGAGCCCTCATCGCGAGGCGGCCTCTGGCCGCCGTGGCGATCCGGAAACTGGCACTCCGATCGTTGCCTTCAAGGCTGAAGCCCCTCGCAGGACATGTTCCGGTTTGTTCTTAATTTGTCCCAAAGCCTTTGGTTTACAAGCCGTTTCATGAAACGTTTCATACAAGCATTCATTAATACTAATATGCCCCCTTTTTTATATTTAACGGGTATTTTGGAATCGTAGAATTCGACCTAAAGTGGCAAAAGAATTCGCAGAAATATGGCGGCGGAAAATGTTGGCGGTTGCCCATTAACCCTGGAAATTTACCATGATAGGCGCCTACACGCACCCATGTAGGTCCTACCCATGCCTATCCAGTTAGCGCAGACACCCACTACATATAGACCGGCCGGTGCACAGCTCCGGCACCGTGTGTTCGGCCGTTCATTGACCCGGAGCGGTCCTGAGCAGTTACAAAACGAGCTGTGCATATTCAAACGCCGGCGCGGCGAATCCGGACGTGCGGCCACGTAGATCTGCTATTTCTTGCCAATGCCTGGGCAGCTTTTGCCCGGCTGCTCTCCACGTGAAGATGTGCCGCACAAGAGAACGGTGTTGACCCGCCGATCCGCCCAACGATAGCTACTGCCTTATTCCTGTTGCGGGGTGAGCATGACCGGACTTGCAGAGATCATTTCTGAATTTGGCGCGTCGGCCAAGGGCAAGCTCGCAAATGCGGCCGTCACGGGCGCGCCCGAGGACCAGCTTCGCGCGCCCCTTGAGGCGCTTGTACGGCGGTTGGCGGAACTGGCGGGGCACCGCACGAACACGGTCGAGCTCGTCGGCGAGACGGCACTGGCGCATTTGTCCTCCCGGCCCGACTACGCCGTCACAATCGGCAACGCGCTCGCCGGGTTCATCGAGGTCAAGGCGCCAGGTAAGGGCTACGACCCGCGCCGGTTTACGGACGAGCACGACAAGCGGCAGTGGCAGAAGCTCAAGACGCTCCCTAACCTCATCTATACGGACGGCAACGGTTTCACGCTCTGGCAGGATGGCGAGCTCAAGGCGTCGGTCGCGCTCGAGGGCGACATCGAGAAGGCAGGCGCGAAGCTCGCTGCACCCGCAACGCTGCTGGGACTGTTTACGGACTTCCTCGGGTGGGCACCGATAGCCCCGCGTACTGCCAAGCAACTCGCGGGCATCGCCGCGCGCCTGTGCCGCTTGCTTCGCGAGGAGGTCACGGAAGAGCTGGATCGCAACAACCCCGGCCTCGCTTCGCTATCGAGCGAATGGCGAAACCTGCTGTTTCCGGAAGCGACCAACAAGCAGTTCGCCGACGGCTACGCGCAGGCGGTCACCTTCGGCCTGCTCGTCGCCCGCGTGCGAAAAATCGACCTAGCCGATGGGCTCGATCATGCCGCAACGGAATTGCGGAGGGTGAGTGGGCTGATCGGCACCGCCCTGCGATTGCTGGTGGACGACGAGAATGTGAAGGCTGCCTTGGCCTCCGCGCTCGACACGCTGCGGCGCGTGCTCAACGTCGTCGATTGGGATCTCGTCTCGAAGGGCGATGCGGATGCGTGGCTCTATTTCTACGAGGATTTTCTCGAAGTCTACGACAACGATCTGCGCAAGCAGACAGGCTCATATTACACACCGCCGCAGGTCGTCGACGCGATGGTGCGTCTGGTGGACGAGGCGCTGCGTGACCGGTCGCTGTTCGGCAAGCGTGATGGGCTCGCCGCGAAGGACGTGACGATCTGCGATCCGGCCGCTGGCACCGGAACCTATCTGCTCGGCGTGCTGCGCCACATCGCCGGGACCGTCGAGGCGGACAAGGGCGCCGGCGCGGTGGCGGCGGAAGTGGAAAAAGCCGCCACGCGGATGTTCGCCTTCGAGATGCAGTTCGGCCCTTTCGCGGTCGCGCAATTGCGCTTGATCGCGGAGATGCAGGCGCTCAGCGACAAGCTCCTCCCGCCGATCCCGAACCTTTACATCACCGATACACTGGGTGATCCATATGCGGCCGAGACGCAATTCTCGATCACGGTGGCGCCGATCGCCGCCTCGCGCAAGGAAGCCAACCGCATCAAGCGCGAGCAGCCGATCACGGTCGTGATCGGCAATCCGCCGTACAAGAACAGGGCGGCCGACATGGGCGGCTGGATCGAGAACGGCACCTCAGGCCGCGAAGCTCCGATGGACCTGTGGTCGCCGCCACCCGAGTGGGGCATCGGCGCACACGCTCACCATCTGAAGAACCTATACGTCTATTTCTGGCGGTGGGCGACGCTGAAGGTATTCGGCTCCGGCCATCGCGAGGCCGTTGGCGGCAACAAGGATGGCGCTGGCATCATCTGCTTCATCACCGTCGCGGGCTTCCTGAACGGTCCCGGCTTCCAGAAGATGCGCGAGGACCTGCGCCGTGATTGCGCGGCGATCTGGGTGATCGATTGCTCGCCCGAAGGGCATCAGCCGGTCAACACGCGAATCTTCCAGGGCGTGCAGCAGCCGGTGTGCATCGTGCTGGCCGCGCGGACGCCGAACAAGGACCGCAGTACGCCTGCCAAGCTGAAATTCATGGCGCTTCCCGAAGGGCATCGGGAGCGAGCAAAGTTCGCCGCTTTGGAGAAATTGACGCTCAAGGCGGCGGACTGGGTCGACGGTACTGACGACTGGCGTGCACCATTCTTAGGATCGGCAAGTTCTGAATGGGGGTATTTTCCTGATGTCGAGGCGATACTTGATCACGCAGCACCAGGAGTTCAGTCTGGTCGAATGTGGGTCATAGCACCGGATGTTGAGTCGCTAAACGGTCGCTGGTCGCGCTTAACCTCAGAAATCGATCCGGATGAAAAAGAGAGACTATTTCATCCGCACCTGAACGGTGATAGGACTACACGCAAAGTTCTTGCCTCTGGATTGACGGGTCATCCTTGGCGGGAAGTTTCAGTTGCAGACGACAAGGATAACATTATTGCGCCCACAAGATTTTCATTCCGAAGCTTTGATAGACAATGGATCATACCTGACAACAGGTTGATCAATAGGCCCAGCCCCTCACTTTGGACGGCATTCTCGGAAGGATATATCTATGCGACCTTTTTGTCTCGGACCTCTCCAAAATCTGGTCCAGCATTAACATTCTCGGGCAATCTACCCGATAAAGACCATTATAAGGGCTCATTCTCTGGCCGCGTGTATCCCCTCTGGCGAGACGCCGACGCCACGGTCTCCAACATCAAGCCGTCTCTGCTCGCGCATCTGTCGCTCGCCTATGGCCGCACGATCACGCCCGAGGACATTATGGCCTACATCGCGGGCGTGATGGCGCATCCCGCCTTCACGGCACGCTTCCGCGCCGACCTCGTTCGCCCCGGCCTGCGGTTGCCGATTACGGCTGAAGCCGAGCTGTTCGAGCGCGCCGCCGCGCTCGGCCGCGAGGTGATTTGGCTGCACACCTATGGCGAGCGCATGGTGGACGAGGACGCCTGCCGCGCGGCGGGACCGCCACGGCTCGCCAAAGACGGGCCAACGATCCCCCGCGAAGGTGCGATCCCATCGACCCCCGAGGACTTCCCCAACGAGCTTCGCTACGACGCGGCCGCCCGCCGGCTGTTCATCGGCAAAGGCTATGTCGACAACGTATCGCAGGCAATGGCCGGCTACGACGTCTCCGGTATGAACGTGCTGACGCAATGGTTCAGCTATCGCAAGAAGGATCGCCGCCGCCCGATCATCGGCGACCGCCGCCCGCCCTCGCCATTGTCCGATATCCAGCCCGGCCATTGGCTCGCCGAGTACACCAGCGACCTGCTCGACCTCCTGCACGTGCTCGGCCGCCTCGTGGCTATCGAGCCCGCACAAGCCGAGGTGCTGGAGGACATCTTGGGCGCGACCCTGCTGGATCATGCGCAACTGATCGCCGCGGGCGCGCTCGCCGGGACTGAGACAGCGCGGGAGACAGAGGAAAACTAGCGCGCGCATGCGCATTTGCGGACGTGATGTGGCAAAATACGAAACGATTTGCATTTGCCTGGTGGAGTCCCATGTCGCGCAGAAATCAAGCTGACCTTTTCGGCACGCAGCCCGATCTTTTCGGGCCGCCGCCGCCAAAGTCTTACGCGCCCTCGCTCGCCACCGTGCGCGCCGAGGTCAACAAGGTGCTGGACAAAGCCCGCATCGCCAAGGAGATGCCGTGGACGGCGAAAGAGGTCCGCTTCTGGAAGACCGTGTTCCCGCAGATGACCAACTGGCTTCCGGCGGAAGAAGCCGCGCAGGCGCGCTCCGCGTTCTAGGAGGAAATTTCCAGGCTGGAGGCGGCGCCGGTTGAAAACTCGACCCGCGTTCCTGCTGCGCCGCAACGCAAGACGAAGTCCGCTTCTAGATAGGCAGAACATTGTACGGCGCACCCATCGCGTAGTTTGGTTCGTCTGCTCCTGGCCCGTTGCCGCCGCGGGAAGAATGGCCACCGCATCCCTATATAGCAGGTGTCTGCGATAACCGGATAGGCACGGTCCTGCCTTCGCGCTTACGCCCGCCTACAGGAGATACGGCCGCACTCGAACCGTCATCGCGAGGCCGCCTTCCGCCCTCGTAGCCGGAACTACTTCCGCGGAGTAGGCTGACGGCCGCAGGCGTCCACAGAAGCTGACCCGCCGGTTGCGATTCCGTGATGAGGGGCGGCGTGCCTGCTTTCAGATCCCTCGGCGGGCCACACCGGGAATGATGCGCGCTGGCACTCAGGGCCAATTGCCGGCATCCGCGATGATCAAGTGAACTCGCACGACGATCGGGGATCGTATACAAAAGCCGGCATAGCACGACGCACTGCCGGCGGCGTGGGAAGCATCGCTGACCGCGTCCGCTAATTGGGGTATCGCGTCAGGCTTCATGTATTGCTCTTCCCTGCGATCATGATCACAGCTTCACGGTCGAAGCTCTCCGCAGTTGCAGCAATTCTGGCAACTGGCAGGGGATAGGCGTGCGCGAGGCATCGCGGACAGGCGACTGAGCTGCGTGATGGGGGAGTTGCCTCTCTCTATCGTTGTCAGTCGCTGTTTCTACAAAACATGTTTGGAATTTTTCTCGGGATATCGCTCCGAAAACACCTTGCCGAAAACGCCGTGCTGCACTATGGTAGTTAATATCACTACTTACCGGATGCTGCTATGGAAGAAGCCTTTACGGCCGCGGATGCCAACCGCAAATTCTCTCTTATCCTGCGCGGCGTGCGCGAAGGACACAGCTACGTCGTGACCAGCCACGGGCGGCCTGTCGCGCGCATCGTCCCTGCCGCCGGGCACGCGGGCGTTGCCTCGGGGGCGCGTGCGGCACTGCTGTCGCGTCTTGAACGCCAGCCTGTAACCGAAGCGGTACGTTGGACGCGCGACGAGCTTTACGAGGATGGGCGGTGAAGGCCGCGCTCGACACCAATGTCCTTGCCTATGCCGAGGGCATCAACGGTGTAGATAAGCGCGGCGCAGCCCTGGAACTGGTGCGCAATCTATCGCAGGAGGCTACGGTCATACCCGTTCAGGTTCTCGGCGAACTGTTCAATGTTCTTGTACGCAAGGCAGGAAAATCCCGCGCCGATGCCCGTGAGGCACTTCTGAGCTGGCGCGATACCTTTCCGGTGGCTGAAACCACTTCTGAAGCCATGCTGGCGGCCATGGATCTCGCAACCGATCACCAGCTTAGCATCTGGGATGCGGTAATCCTTGCCGTTGCTTCACAGGCCGGTTGCCGGCTGCTGCTGTCTGAAGATCTCCAGGATGGCTTTACATGGGGCGGAGTGACCGTGGTCAGCCCCTTTGCATCGCCACGTCACGCGCTGCTGGAAGCGCTGTTA
>CAWAVJ010000011.1:0-18987 GCA_963785355.1 uncultured Alphaproteobacteria bacterium | reverse complement strand
AGCGTGCCCTTGGCGACGCCTGCGCGCTGTGCAACGTCGTCGAGGCGGGCGGCGGCGAAGCCATGCTCGGAGAAGACGTCGAGGGCGGCCTTCAGAATGGCTTCCTGCCGTTCCTCAGGTGTGGCCCGGCGGCGCGGAGCCTTGTCCCCGGCGCTTCCGGCAGGCTTGAAGCGAACCTTGCTTTCCATGCGCACCGCCAATGACTGTCCGGTCAGTCACTAGCACACCCAACGGCGCGAGACAAGGCCAAACCCGCGCACACGAGAACTTGCCGCATGAGCGCATACGGATATGCGCCCCTTTTTGCGTCTTGCGGGCGAACAAAATTCTGGCGCCATACGACGCAGTTATTTCCGGGAGAGCCCTAAGGCGTTTTCTCGCTGCCGGCCGCGCCGGTTTCGAGCGAGGCCGTGGTAGCCGCGGGCCGCACGCCGAACCACTGACCCTTTGGCAGCAGCCGGTCCTTCAGGAAGGAGAACAGCACCGGCGGCTTCACGGTCTCCCAGAAATCGCTGGCGGGAGGAGTGACCATGATAACCCCGGCCAGGGCAAGGCCCATCAGCCCGGATGCGCGCCAGGAATGGTAATCGAACAGCTTGAGCGCCGTGCCGAAGGACTTCTTGATCGCGGCGCCTTCGATATCGACCGAATAGATTTCGTCGAGCACGAGATGGATGATGAAGCCGATAAGCACGAACAGGCCCGTGAGCCAAGCGAGTGCTGCCGGTTCGCTAAAGACGCGGTCGAAGATGACGGCGGTCAGCGCCATGAAGAACACGCCGGCCAGCAGCGAATGAAAAATGCCGCGGTGGTGGGTCTGCTTCTGCAACAGCCTATGCCCGCCATAACGGACGAGGAGATAAACACCAATCCAGACGATCCAAAGCTCCGCGATGGAATATTGTTTCGAAAGGCTGAACAGCGCGATGAAGCCGCTGATGGCGCCAAGGGCGCTGAACAGGATGCGCGAAGGGATCGCCTTATCCAAGTCGATATCGGGCAGGATGCCGCCGATTGTGCCCGCAAGCGTGAGCGTCAGCAGGTAATTCTGCGGCGCGGCATGCCCGGCCAGCGCTACGGTTGCGCAAAGGCCGCTGCCAACGGCCGCCACTGCCAAATGTGTATTGAAGTTCGCCATTCGTCCCCTCCGTTAGCTCTAATTTAACCGATTCGCCGCGGGGAGTGTCGAATTGCTGCCGCAAACCCCAGGGAAAGGATGGTCAAAGCGGGGGCCAAGGCGGGTGGGACATGAAAGCGGCGTATAAAATCTTGGCGGTTCTGACCCTATGCGCGGTGTCAGGCCTAATTGGCGTCTACTATGCCGGAACCATTTTTTCCGCAGCCGCTCAGTCGCCCATTGGCGAGCGGCCGGCGGACCTGCCCGTGGAGGCCGTCTCGTTCGAAAGCGGCTCGGGAACCCGCCTGTCGGGCTGGTTCGTTCAGGGACAGCCCCATCGCGGGGGCGTCCTGCTCATGCATGGGATCCGGGCGAACCGGTTGGAAATGCTGAGCCGCGCGAGGGTGCTCCATGCGAATGGGTTCTCAGTCCTCTTGTTCGATTTTCAGGCGCATGGGGAGAGCCCCGGCCCGTACATCACGTTCGGTTTTCTCGAATCCCGCGACGCAAGGGCGGCTTTCGATTTCTTGCGGCAAAAGCTGCCCGGCGAGCGCATCGGCGTCGTGGGCAAGTCGCTGGGTGGCGCCGCGGCGATCCTCAGCGAGAGGCCTCTGGAAGCTGACGCCATGGTTCTCGAAGCGGTTTTCGGCTCATTCAGCCAAGCGCTCGATAACCGGCTTTCGATGCAATTTGGCGCTCTAGGGCCATGGCTGTCCCCGCTGTTTAAATACCAAGTCAAGCCGCGCCTCGGATTCGACCCGGACACGCTGAACCCAGCGGAAAGTATAGCGAAGGTCCACGCACCGTTGCTGCTGATCGCTGGGGATGCCGACCTGCATGCAAGCCTTGCCGAGATGAAGCAGATCTACGCAACGGCGAACGATCCGAAGGAATTGTGGATTATACCCGGAGCGGCCCACGCCGATTTCCATCGCTTTGCGCCCGCGGAGTACGAGCGGCGGGTTCTCGGGTTCCTCACCGCACGTCTCTCAAACCAGTAATGAAATTCCGCGCTCCGCGCTATCGCGGCTGAAGCGATAAAATAAATGCGAGAAGCGCGGAAAAAGCGGCTCCTCATTCTAAATTATATGAACATCTCAGCGAGTTAGGTTTTTGGCACATAACACCTCTCTCGTTTTCCATAGGTCATGGCAGGTGCAATTTTAGTGAAATCAGCGTGCTATGCAGGTTGACGCCTCAGCTCTAGCTCAGCCGCACAAACGAATTCAGCGGTTCTCCCTATTTCTTAGGAAGAGAACCGCATCGGCCTACCGGCGGGCCCTTATACGCATACGCGAAAACGAAGCCGGAATTATCGCCATCGCGGCATTCATAGGGTTTGCGGTTGGCGCAGGCGTGGCCGTGATCGGCGGCGCCGTGGCCTGGTTGCATCACATCCTTTTCGGCGTCCCGCTCGACGGCGGCCATTTGAGCGCCGGGATCGCCGTTCCCGCTATCAACGCTCTTTTCGCCCCGGCCATTGGCGGTGTGCTGGTTGGGTCGGTGGGCATCGTCATCCGTTATTTCCGGCCGCGCGAGATCGTCGACCCCATCGAGGCGAACGCGCTTTACGGCGGGCGCATGTCGTTGTGGGATAGCCTCGATCTGGCGTTAATAACCGTAATATCGGTGGGTTTCGGCGGGAGCGCCGGCCTGGAGGCCGCCTATACGCAAGCCGGGTCCGGTTTTGCCTCGAAGGTTGGGCAGGGCTTCCGGCTGCGGCGTCAGGATTTGCGCTTGCTGGTTGGATGCGGGTCCGCCGCGGCCATATCCGCCGCCTTCGATAGCCCGTTGACCGGCGCCTTCTACGCTTTCGAGCTGGTTATCGGCAGCTATACGTTGCAGTCGCTGGCGCCTGTCGCCTCCGCTGCCTTGTGCGGAAACCTTGCGATGCACGCAATTGCCGGCACCGGGCCTTTGTTCGAGATGCCCCCCGCACTTGCAACGGATGGCCGCGATTATCTGCTATTTCTTCTCCTTGGCTTCGGAGCGGCGCTCGTTAGCATCGTGGCGATGAGGGCGGTGACAGTTGTCGAGAACAGCCTGCGTCAACGCAAGGTGCCCCGCTGGCTGAGGCCCGTACTTGGCGGCTCAGCTGTGGGCGCCGTCGCCCTTTTCTATCCCGAAGTGTTGGGAAGCGGACACGGCGAAATCTCCTATATTTTGAACGGCGGCTTCTCGATGGAGCCGCTGACGCTGCTCTTGCTCGCGAAAATCGCAGCTTCGGCCTTTACAGTTGGGTCCGGCATGCGCGGCGGCTTGTTCAGTTCCTCGCTGTTGCTGGGAACGCTCTATGGAGCGGCGGTTGCGGCGGGGCTCCATGCCGTGGCCCCGGGCTTTGCGGTCAACCCAATTGCCTACGGCCTTGCCGGCATGGGCGCGGTCGCCGCCGGCATCGTCGGCGCTCCCGTAACGATGACGCTGCTCGTGCTTGAGACCACTGGAAATTTCTCGCTCACCATCGGCGTGATGACAGCCGTGATCGCCTGCGTGGTGGTGGTGCGGCAAAGCTTCGGCTATTCGTTTGCGACTTGGCGGTTCCACGTCCGGGGCTTGCCCATCCGGGGCGCCTACGACGTGGGCTGGATCGCGGAGTTGACCGTAGGCAAGCTGATGCGGCGCGATTTTCACCTCGTACCCGCTTCGGAAACGATTGCAGAGCTTCGGCAGCATTTTCCCCTGGGCGGCCCCAAATATGCTTTCGTATGCAGCGAAGGCGGGGCGTATCTCGGTACGATCGAGACGGTAGAGGCACACTCCCCCGCTTACGATGGAACGGCTGAGCAAACCGCGGCGGCGGATCTCATCCATGGCGAGCCGCGCGTGCTGACGCCGGGTGACAACATCCACACAGCGCTTGCCATGTTTACGAAGACGGCCTCAGAAGTCCTTCCGGTGGTCGAGACCGCGCAAAATGGCCGGGTGCTCGGTTCCGTGAGCGAGGCCTATCTCTTGAGGCGTTATAGTCAGGAGCTTGAAAAGCACCGTATCGAAGGCGCCAATGGCGGGGTGTTCAGCCCGGAAGTTAGTGGGGGGATATTTTGAACCATGCACATCGCAAGTGGCCATTCTGGCTTACAAAGGTGTTTATGCTGGGCATGATGGCATCTGCTGGAGCGGAGGAGAAAGCCGTGACGCTTAAACTTGTATCGGAAGCCTTTTCAGAGGGCGGGGCCATTCCCAGGAAGTACACCTGCGAAGGCGACGACGTTTCGCCGCCCCTGGCCTGGTCTGGAATTCCGCACGGAACCAAGAGCCTCGCGCTCATCGCCGACGACCCCGACGCGCCCGACCCGAAGGCGCCCAAAATGACCTGGGTCCACTGGGTGCTTTACAACCTTCCAGCAGACGCCTCCGGCCTTGCCGAGGGCGCCAAGGTTCTGCCTGCGGGGGCGGCGGCCGGCTTGAACGATTGGAAGCGGCTGGGCTATGGAGGCCCATGCCCGCCGATTGGGCGCCACCGCTATTTCTTCAAACTCTATGCCCTCGATACGGTGCTCAGCGGCATGCGCTCTCCCAACAAGCCAGCCGTCGAGGCGGCCATGCGCAATCACATACTTGGGCAAGCCGCGCTCATCGGTACCTACGAGAAGGCCCATTAGAACCCCGATTGGCGCCGTGGCGGCCGGTTGGCAAGCTGCGCCGAGAGCGGGCCGGCAACGATGTTTTGGGGGCCGGCCCTCAGCCGCAGATCGTAGGCGACGATCTGAATGACGTTGCCGGTCAGCTCATCGCCCGGCATAGGGGACGGGGCTAATCCGGCCTTAACAGGCCGTTCGTTTCGCGAAGGCGCCTACTGTGCTTAAGCAAACATTCCTGGCTTGCCCAACGAATACCCAGCGGCCTGCTACGGGGCGAAAGCGGCAAGCCTCAAGATAAGCGTTGTAGACCGTTAAGACTTCGAAAGCCGACTAGACGCTTGGGTCACCAGGTCTCGCTAGACCCTAAGCGCCTTCAAAAAATCCGCTTGAGGAATGAAATAGCTTTGCGCCCGGATAATGCCCTTCCCCATATCGCAGAGCAGATCGCCCCTGCCTAGAAGACTTTCTGCGCCAGCCTCGTCTAACACAATTTGCGAGTTAGTTGCATTTGTCACCCGCAAGCACACCTTCATGGGAAGATTTGATTTGATGAGGCCGGTAACGACAGTCCTATCCGGGCGCTGAGTGGCCAGCACAAGATGTATTCCCGCCGCGCGCCCTTTTCCAGCAATCCTTGCGGCCATGGCTTCAAACGCTTTTTTCTCGCTGCCGCCGGCTAAGATCAAGTCTGCAAATTCGTCAAACACTAGAACTATATAGGGCAGATCGGATCGCCCAGCCTGAAAACGGTCCGCAAGATTGATAAACCCCTCCTGAGATAATGTGACATATCGGCCTTCCATTTCCGTCACCGCGTCAGAAAGGATTGCTAACGCGGAGCCAGTATTGGTCGCAACGGGTCGCCAAAGATAGGGGCTTTCCTTGATCCCTCCAAAGGTTAGAATTTTCGGGTCTACGAGTGCTACTCGGACATATTCTGGCGCGTGCATGAGGGTAAGACTGGCGATAGCCGACTTCAGCCATTCGCTCTTGCCGCTGCCGGAGGTGCCTGCGACCAGAACATGACAGGTGTTTGAATCGGATAAGTCTGCTAAGATCGAATCGCCTTCAATTCCGACGCCGATAGGGAAGGCCATTGCGCTTTTTTTCTCGCCGACATCCCAACTCCTATAAAAGCTCAGAAGAGGAATCGTTTCGCGATCACGTCTCGGCAAGTCAATGATAACAAAACCCTTGCCCGGTTTGATCAACGGCGGTTCGTCCAAGGCGAGAGCAACTTGGAGATCTTCTGCACGATTAGAGAGAGACGTTACTTTCACCCCCGGCGCCGGCGTGAGTTTGATCCGCACTACCTGGGGGCCATTCACAACTCCTGTCGTCTCTACTCCAAGATTAAATTGGGCATAGGCGGCAGCAACCTTTGCTGCTAGGTCGACATAATCAGCGCCGCCCACAGGAGCTGCAGTAGGTTTCGGATCTGAAATTATCAGTATGCGCTCCGATTGAGGCGCAAATAACTCAACTAGAACCGGCTCAACCAAGTCAGTATAAATGTCTGCCATTTCCTGTTGCGAAATGCTTACCTCCATGAACTCTGGCAAGTAATATTCAAGAATCCCGCAGAACCTACAACCGGGCCGCCAAAGAGATAAGAGATGCGCGTAGATTGCCAACTGTACAAAATCTGATTTTTGCTGAGACCCTTGACTTAACTTGTAATCTACTACCTCTAATTCTTGCTGCCCTCTAAAGCGGATCGCGTCGACTCGGCCGGCCACCTCGACCTCTGCTCCACCCACAAGCAGGCGAATGCCATCAATCTTAGCCTCAGAAAAAACAAATAGATCCTGCCAGTTCTCGAAACCTACTATTCTAGCTTTAAGCTGTATCAGTCGCTGACAATAGCTCCGTATTCGCTCAATAAAAGCAATTGCTTCGTCGCCATTTCCCTTTGCCAAAAGCTCATCCGTAAATGTTTGCAAAGATATGCGCCAAAGGACATCTAGAAGAGCTTCAGCTGAAGGAATAGCCGCTGCTTCCTCGAGATGTTCACGGCTTGTAAGCCATTTAGCAAGCCGGTCAGTTTCTTCGTGAAACCGTGTACCAAAGACTTTGAGACCATAGTTTTGAGCATAGCTCCGGGTATCGGGCTTCTTGCCTTCAAGAAAGCTTCTACGCCACTCAGGGTCGAGCACTGCGCACTTAAGCTGAGTTACTGTTATACGCGCCATTGTAAAATGATGGATTGGGGGCCAGGATGTGCTTTTAAATTTGGATGGTCTTCAACTGCCCTCAGCAGGGCTTCCCTTGTCGCGCCAACGCCTACTCTCTGGAGAACCTCCTCGACCACCACCAGCCGTTTTTCCTTAACATAACTTGTCAGAAGTTCGACCTGGGCTGTAGTGAGGTGTCTTCCCCGCGAATTCGGCTGCGCGGGCTCCTGAATTGCACCCGGTTCCGGAGCATGCAGTTCAGGTTCAGGAGCTAAGCAGATACGCGAATACTTCTCGAACCACGGCCGGAAATGTCCTTGAAGCCATTGAAATACGTCGCTGGGAGAGTGGTCCACATCGCCTTGTAAAGCGTTCGAGTAGAATTCTCGGGCAGCATGTAATTCGCATACCTCGTCGATACTTAAGGAGATAATATTGAAGCCTTGCTTGCGAGCTAGATCAATCGTTTGTGTGACCGTAGGCCAGCTTGGTCTTGGAACCGTCTGCAGGTCCGGTGTGCGAAACACGATAGTAGTAACCTTTACGGCCGAGTTTGCTGCCAATCTGATCGCTTCCTTCGCAATAGAACTCCATCTGAGGTGGTGGTGTCCCGCTTCGGTGGCAAAATAAACCGAGCAAGCCGCACAATCCCACTTGATTGAAAAATACTTTAGTCCCGAATCCGATCTGTTGACTTTGACATCCTCGAAGCCTTTCGCCAGCGCTTCGAAAAGCCACATCAGGCAGTCTTGATTGTATCGCTGCATCGCAGGGTGTGCGCGTATCTTGTTGACTTCAAGGGCAAACGACTCTTGGATCAGTACTTTTTGGCGCTGCACAGCCGTTGGTAGTTTCGAGCGATAGCGTTCGGCAGCAAGAACGAGGAGGCTACGGACGCTAATGTGAGGCTGGGTTTGAAATTGCGCGGCAAGCCAAGTTGGCTCTATGAAATCGGCTATCTCCTCGTCACTCAGCTGAAATTCCCTTAAGCGCGCCGCAAGCAATTCTTTTGCTTGTTGGTTATTAATGCCTTCGAGATCAATCGACGACGAGAATCTGGCTTGGCTAGGAGCCTTCATTCTCGGCCTCACGTCTTGGGCCCAGTTGTTCGCGTTAGCTGTAATGACCGTTAGATGATTGCGAATGCTTCCATGAAGCCACCAAATACAATCGCCCAGCGCGTCAGCCAGCGCTGGGTCGCTTCCGTAGAACTCGGTTTGGTCGAAGCAGAAAACAAACGGCCGATAGTAAGAAGCCAGTAAGCAAAATCCGTGCAGCCGACCCAGGCAGAGTTCGTTGACTTGGCGATCAGATGCATCCGCACTGGCGTCGTTGTCAGCCGCTGAAATTTTCAGCACAGAGACTTGATCATCTTCAAGCCGCTCTCCTCGCATCCATGTAAGCGCCGCGTCCTGCTCCAAGCTTCCGCTCTTTGAAAAGGCACACGCAGCTAGCACTCGAAGCCAAGCCTTTTCGCGCCCGTCGAAGTGAACTCCCCTTTGGTGCAGAAGCCGTGAGAGCTTCACCATGTCGGCCGCGTTATCTAGGTGTGCTTGCAGTTCTTTTGTCGGCACCTTGAAGTCATTCGCAACGTGAAGCAACACACCAGCGGCAAATTCTTCAAGTTGGGTTTTGCGCTGATCGCCATGCTCGCTTGGTAGCTCTAGTTCCTGCACCGTGGTCCGTAAAATAGAACTCCAAGCCCGCTGCGGATCCTGAAAGGGACGGAGATAAATTAGGGTCGCTCGATCTCGCAGTTTCTGAAATAATCTCCCGAGCAGGTGAGACTTGCCATAGCCCGCGTCAGGCGACATGACAAGCTGAGCGTGGCCGGCGGAAACGGGTGAGCGCGGAACCTTAGCGGCTACTAAGCGCTCGAATTCGGCCAAAAGCCGCTCTAACGGCTTATCATTGAGGCCTGCAACAGAGTATCCAACTGCACGAGGCTCGCGCACAGCGTCGTCTTCGAACGGATTCACTACGAGTGGCATTGAACATGCCCTTTACTTAAATACGACTGTGACAAGCGGATGCGGTTGGCCTTCTAATTTGATTCCTGCCTCCATGACCTCCTGGCCAAAATTGACAGTTGTCGCCGGGTGCAACGTAACCCGGCCCTGCTTCGCTTCATCAAGCAGAAGCTTATGCAGCCGATCCTTGGCGCCTCCAAATTTCTTCCAAATATCGAAAATTTTGACGGCACTGATGCCGCCTTGCTCAGCTTTCAAGGCGTTGTAAATCGGTCTCAGCCTTTCCAATGAGATTGGCTCCTCGGCCCTTCCAGGCGCCGCCCCGCGCTCTCCGTTGTGCCCGTCTAAAACCTCATCTAAAGCAATTTGATCCCGCAAAGGCTCGCAATGAACAAAAAGCCTGCTCCTGCGAGGCCCCCTAAATTCGACGATCTTGCGTTCGCTTTTTAGTGTGGCGAGAGCATCCTTGAATAACGCCTTTAGCGGGCCCTTTACGGACTCCTCTAGTTCAGAAAGGCTGCTTAGCTTGAGTCCCTTATCGAGCAACTTAGCTTCTAGCTGGGCCTCAACCTTTTTTAAAGAGGGGGCATGTTTGGCAGCGAAGTAGCGCGCTGACCTTCCATCCCGGAAAGGACCGCTTACCGATCCGCTTGCACGTAATTCCTTGAGGGCCGTGTCGACCCGCTTTTTCCCAAAACCTACACTTTCCGCGAGAGTGGTCGAAGTGAGGCCACGGGACCCCGCCTTCTCAAACGCCTTGATAACGGCTTCGTGCGCTTGCATCATTGCCCCGAAAGAGATTCTCTCTAATGCAGCTATATCATGAGTTTGGCGCGGGGGTTAGTGCGCGAAAAAAAATCAATTGCGTTTTGCTGCCATATAGCGCTCGCACCCGGGCAGCAGACTATTTGATCTAACTAGTTGCCTTCCGCACCCGGCCTTATGCGTCAAAATTCACCCCACTGGCCGCTACCGTCACGATGGCCGCTAACGCCTGGGAAGGTCATGCGTTGGGCAAGCCAGGAAACTCTGCTTAATGCGCGGCTGCGTTGCTCTAGCCCAATAGCGCCGGATCGGCATCGGCGGGCCCGGCTGCGCTCTCCGGTTTAGGCGCGTTTCCGGCGCGGGCTGCGTCAGCCGGGCGCGGCGGCCGGACCACCGTGACCGTGCAATTTGCTTCCCCGGCCACCTTCGCCGACACGCCGCCCAGCAGCGACCGCTTGAGCGAGCTTTGCCGCGCACCCACCAGGATTTGGTCGACCTGGTTCTGCTCGGCGTAGTTGAGGATCGCTGTGGCGGGGTCGACCGCCTCCAGCACATGGAAGGTGACGCGGCCCTCGCGGAGGTTCAAAGCCTGCGCCCAGTACCGGAGCGCCACGAGCCGGTTCACATGCTTGTTATGGCCCTCCTCGTCCAGCGCCGTATCGCGCGTGGCGATGTAGCTCTGTTTCAGGATGTTGAGGCAGGCGAGGCGGGCTCCGGGCAGCGTCGCCAGCGCCCGCGCCGCAGCCTCTCTCAGCGCCTCATTGGTGGCCTTGGCCTCCTCCGAGAGGTCGATAGCGACGGCGATAATCGGCGCGGCCGGCAGCGGCGTGGCGACAGTCCGCGGCGTCCGGTCCTTCGTCAGGCCTGGGTTGAAACGCCGCTGCATGACGGTGAAGAAGGCATCGGGCTTCAGACGCCCGGACCTGGCCGTCAGCTTGATCTGGCTGTGGTTGCTTAGCTCGAAAGCGAGCTGAGCTGCGGATGGGTAGCGCGATGCCGGCTCGACTTCAAGGCAGCGCAGCACGATCTCCTGCAGCCATGGCGGATAATCTGGCCGCAAAGCCCTGGGCGGCTTGGGATCGCGCCAAAGCCGCTTTTTCATGATGCTCAGGCGCTCGCTTTCGCCAAACGGGCGCTCGCCGGTCGAGAAGAAATAGAGCAGAACGCCGAGGCCGAACTGATCGCTGCGCGGATCGTGGCGGATGCCCAAAAGCTGCTCCGGCGCCATATAAGGCGCTGTGCCGTAGGGAAGCCGGAACTCCTCTTGCATGAGGTCGGGCAACTGCGTGTGCCTTGAAAGGCCGAAATCGATGAGCACGGCCTCGCCCGTGGGCCTGAAGAGAATATTGCTCGGCTTTACGTCGAGATGGATGACATGCTGGCGATGAAGGTCTTCGAGAGCGGTGGCAACCTTCCAGCCGATCCCGGCAACTTCCACATAAGGCAGCGGCAGATCCTTAAGGCGCGGCAGCAGCGATTTGCCGGCCAGGCGCTCCATGACGATGTAGGGATGAACCGCAAAATCGCCCTCCGCCACGAACTTCGGTACGTGCAGCCCCGAAATCCGCGCCATGATCATCTGCTCCATCTCGAAGCTCACAATCGCGGCCGGATCGCCTCCTTCGCCAAGGATCGGAACCTTCATCAGAAGCGGCATATCGATGCCAGGCTTGGAGACGCTCCAAAGCCGGGCCATGCCGCCCCGGTGGATCAGTTCCTCGACATGGAAGCCGTCCAAGACGCTGCCCGGCTGAAGACCCGGCTTTGCCATCGAGCTCTATCTCCCGGCGAACAGCCTATCGGCGAAATATGGCGGCAGGGCCGCTTTGCGGATCGCCACTGCAGCTCCCTCTATATCGTAGGGAACGCGGAGGAAAGTGATCTCTTTCTTGCCGGTGTCGAATATGGAGTAAGCAGCGGCCGGAATGCCATCGCGGGGCTGGCCCACGGAGCCCAGCACCGCCTGCCAGCGCCTAAGACCGTGCAAGGGAATCGGGACATCCGTTACGGGAACGAAGGCGGTCATCTTGGCGAGCGCCGTGACGCTGAACAGCGCGGGCCTGTGGGTGTGGCCGCAAAAGACGACTGCCGCCTCCGTCGCCCGCAAGCTGCGCGATGCCTCCTCAACCGTCAGCACGTAAATCCACCTTTCCGGCGCGCTGGCGTCGCCATGCACGTAGAGCTGGCCGGGGCCGGCATCGGTAAGCGGCAGGCTGGCAAGAAAGCGGCGCGCCTCCACGCCAAGCTCGCCGCGCGTCCAGTCGATCGCCTTCATTGCTTCCTCATGCATGCGTTCGGTTGGCGAGCCGACGGCAGCGTCGTGATTGCCGAGCACAGCGATTGCCCCGCGCTCGACGAGCTCCATGACCTTGCCTACCGTCCATACTGGATCGGCGCCGTAACCGACAAAATCGCCAAGCAGAACATAGCGCTGCGCGCCTTTCTCCCGGGCATGATCGAGGCATGCACTGAACGCTTGCCGGTTCGCGTGCATATCTGCCATCAGGGCAATTAGCATTTCCTCTCCCGTTTTGCCTTTTTGTATTTACGTCAAAGGTGGCAGTGCCGGGCGGGTTGGGCAAGGCTTATTTCGAGGGCCGGTAGAACCCTTGGGCGGCGTCGAAAACGAGCGGCACTCCGGCGGCGGGGCGGGGCCGGCGGATTCGCCGCTCCATCCTGCGCAGCGAGCTTTCTACACGTTCGTAGTCGCGGCGTACCCACCGCAACGCATAGAAGACCGGGATGGCGCCCGCTGCGATGGCCAGAACTTGAGGCATGGCTAGTGCAGCCTGCCGGAAGTTCGCACACCATTTGCCGCACGCGCCGCAACGCGAACTTCCGGCCGGTAAGCTGCACTAGCAACAAAGATTCTGCTAGTACGCCTTATCCGCGGGAAATCCTGTCAGCGCCAGCCGCACATGGGTCAGGATTTCCCGCGGGGCGTACTAGTATCCCGCTGTTATCGCCCGGGGCAGTTACAATCCGAAGCGCGCCCAGATAGCGCGTTCTTCGAGAGCGGAGATCAGGTCGTCCGCGAAACCGTGCGTGAAGCCCAAGCCGTACCCTCCGCCCGCGGCAGCAGCGCCCAGGCCCAGCCTGCGCCTGAGAAACCCGCGCTCGGATTGGACGACCTTGAGCCGGACATCCTCGCCGTAGAGCGCGCGCATTTTCGTCCTGATGTCCATGATGCCGTCGATCAGGCCAAGCTCGAGCGCCTGCCTGCCCGACCAGAACTCGCCTGTGAACAAGCTCTCGCCGGCGCCTGCGATCCGCGTGCCCCGGCTTTCCTTCACAAGCGCTATGAAATCCTGGTGGACGATCTCCTGGATTTTCTTAAGCCTCGCCACTTCGTCCGGATTTTCCGGCTTGAAAGGGTCGAGCTGGAACTTGTTCTCCCCAGAGGTATAGACGCGGCGCTCGATCCCGATCTTGCCGATGAGATCCGTAAAACCGAAGCCGGACGACACGACGCCGATCGAGCCTACAAGCGAGGACGCATCCGCGTAGATCTCATTGGCGGCACAGGCGAGCATGTAGCCGCCGGATGCCGCGACATCCTCGGCGAAGGCGAAGACCTTGCGCGACTTTTCGGTGGCGAGCGCCCGGATGCGCTCGTAGATGAGCCGCGATTGCACGGGCGAGCCGCCGGGAGAATTGATCTGAAGCGCTACCGCGGGCGCATTCTTGATGGCAAACGCGCGCTCGATGGCGTCCGCGCAAGCCGCGATGGTCAACCCTTGCCGCAACGGCGTGGCCGCGCCGATGGTGCCCGAGAGGCGGATCACCGGGATAACCGGGCCTTTGGAGTGGAACGGATTGACCGTGTCCCACAGCGTGCGAAACCCGAAGCCTTTTAGACGCTCGCTATCGATCTTCATGAACGATCACCGGGAACAGCTAGGAAGCCTTTGAATAGTTCAAATGTGTAGCGGATGAGCGTTAACAAGACTTTCGCAGCCGCAATCTTGGTTCGCGTGTGTGTCAAAAAAGCTTCGCCGCGTCTCTGAGTACCGCTCTCGCCAGCTCCGTTGGCGCGCCGTTCTCCTCGTGCAGCACGATCCCCGGCGCGATGGAAAAGGGCGCGCGGCTGCCCTTTATTCCGCAAAAAATAATGCGGATCGCCGGCGCACCGGCTTTGGGGTGAAGGGGGATAAGCCGCAAGGCGCCGAACCGTCCCTCGAAGGCCGGCAGAAGCTGCGGCACGGCTTCGGCGGTGTGAATCACCGTCGCTGTACCTCCTGGCTTCGCGGCAGCGGCGAGAAACCGCAGCCAAACGTCCAGGCCGCCCTCGTGCATCGCCCGCGAGCGCGCGTTGCGGCCGTCCTTGGAGAGCCTCGCCCGCCCATGTACATGGAAGGGCGGATTCGCGATGACGTGATCGTAGCCCTCGCGGTGGAGCTGCCCCTCAAGGCCGCTCCATGGCGCCGCAACATCCGCCGCCACGGCATGGAAGCACTCGCCGAAGCCGTTTGCGAGCGCATTTTCCCGCGCAAGTGCGGCCAAAGCGGGATCGGCTTCCACGCCTGTAACGCTGAGGCCCTTCACGCGCGCGAGCAAGCAAAGCGACGCCACACCCACTCCGCAGCCAGCTTCCAGCACCGCGTCGCCACCCTCCGCCGGGCAGGCGGCCGCCAAAAACACCGCGTCAAGGCCAGAGCGAAAACCCTTTGCCCGGCTGCCGCACATGAATGCGGCCGTCCAAAAACGCGTCGCAGGTCGTATCGAAGGGCGTATCCAACGGGCGCTTCCTGCTTACCGGACCAATCCCCGCCGTCCCGCAAAATAGCGCAGCGTAAGCGCCGCAAAAAGCGAGCAGGGAACCAAAACCGCCACGTTTCTCCAGTCATCCAGCAGGAATACCCAACGGGAGAAGCCGGGAGCGCCACGCGTGTATGCCAGGCAGACAACCGATAAAATAACTGTCTCTGTCCAGCTCAGGCGCGCGGTCACGCCAACCCTGATCGAAACATACATCGCCGCCAAGGCAGCCGGCAGCGCGGCAACCAAATAGGAACTCATGGCAAAAAGTATCGGTAGCGCCAGGATTAAAAGAGGTGCCCCGAGGACAAGCGAGGGATCGTGTAACTTACCGGTAATAAGGCCGATAATGTTGCTGGTTGCTAAAGCGAGGGCCGCTACGAGCCCCAAGGCGGCACCGCTTATAGGCGGGCCAAGAAAGAAGGTAAGCATTCCAGCCTTGATGCCACGTTCCATTTTGGCCTCAATCTTCTCCATCGTCCGCCTGGCAAGCCCCGGCGGCTATATGATCGTCAAAATCGGGCCATGTTGCGGGGGCGCCTTCAAGCGTTCGAGCCCGGCCGGCGTAATAACCGCCTTATGCGCGGAAAGCTTTCCCTTCAGCGCCGATATGCCCAGGGGCGGCGCATCCGGATTGGCCTGTAGCAGCCGGAGCTGCTCCACCTCGCTGACGCTGGCCGGCAGCTCCGCCATATCCTTTTCCGTTTTGGTGCCCAGAAATCCCGGCAGGAAGCCGTAGACATCCTCGAACTCGTTTGCACGCAGACGGTCGCTTCCCTCGATGAAGCTGCCGTGAAAATAGGATTGGATCAGTTCGCCAGTCGTGTTGGCAGTAAAAATCGCGCCCTGAATGAGGTTTTCGCGCCTGCGGCGATCTGGGTCCCAGGCATATTTCCAGCTCAGCTGCGTGAGCGTTTGGGTGCCGCGGCGTTTGGCCACCAGCAAGATCTGGTCGGTATCGAACGCGAGCATGCGCCCTTGCGAAGTCACCTCCGCACCGCCGCTCGTTCCGCTTGCCGCCTGGTGGAATTTGAAGAATGGAAGCGCGGTGCCCGACACCTCCTCGGGCTGGATGTTGAGGAGCGAGACATTGAAATCGGCCTCCGGTCCCGGCGTTACTTTCGTCGAGGGACGCACGATCCACCAAAGACCGCTATAGTGGCGGCAAACGTCCTTGCTGCGCTGGAGATCGATCCACAGCCAGCTAAGCAGGGGATCGTCGATGAAAGAATTGTCCTTGGAGTGGTTCGCAACGAGCTGCGGAAAAACGAGCGCGAATGCCTGCCGCATGACCGGATCGTCGAAAAGCTCGACGCCGTTTTTCTTATGCTCCTGATGGAGCTTGAGAACGCCCATCCAATAGGCGCGGAAATCCGCGATTGCCGAAGCGCCGCGGCTATAGCGGTTGAGAAACGCTTGGGTCTTGTTCTCCTTTTGCTTCTGATCGCCTGCAATCCCAGCGCTGTCGGCGAGTGTCAGGGTCTTGATGCCTTTGCGAGTGCAAAGATGCCTGGCCAGCATCCGCAGATAAAAAAGCTGATCCTCGGTAGGAGCGGCGGGTGCGGCTGGCGGGGGTGGCGGTGCGGGAACCGCTGGGGCCACGATGGCAGCGTCCGAGGCAGCCGCAGCCTTCTTGCGCTTGGATTTGCTGGGCGCGGTCAGAGGAACGGTTTGCTGCATTGGACTATTTTTGTGGCGAGCCATGGAAATTCAAAAAAGGAACGGGTGCGATCTGCATTCTGCAGGGTTCTGCCGGTCTCTGCAGCATTCTGCAACGCTCTGCAGAAACTGCTTACCATGAGCAGCAATCTCTGTACAGGCTGCAGAGAATTGGGGCCGGGGATGCTGCGAACAAAGAGCGTCAGCCGAATTCAGCCGCGGCCCTCAGGAACTGCCGCGGTGCGGCTGCAATTTCCTGAAAAATCGCGGCCCAGTTCAAGATCTGCAAAGAACAAAGCAGCCGGAGGCTCCTGGCTCTGCGTAGGCGCATGCCGTTTCATGGTGTCCCAAAAGGAGGACGCCATGTTAGAAGCTAACCCCTGTTCTGTTTATCTGCCCGGCGAGCTCACACAGCTTTATGCTATTTTGAAGAGCGATGGCTGGAGCCTGGTCTTCGCCACATTGACAGTGGCAAGAGCGGCCGTTTTGTATTGCGGAAAGAGCCAATATCACGAAGTCAGAGAACTCGCCTCCGCGGCCATCTTAGCCTCGATGCTCGTGGTTTTGGTGGCGGTCAGCGAGTTGCATGCCCCAACCTTGGTGAGGCAAATTCTGGCCTGCAAAGCTCCCGATACGCAAACGCACATAGCGGCCACGGAAATGCCGCCCGCCTGCCCGCGCCTTGCCTCCAAAGCCAGCCGCTAACTGAACAGCGGTGCGGCGTGCCCCGGCGGCGGCCGCGTACCGGCCTCAGTACCAGTTGCGCGTGCGTTCCTCCGGGGGCGCGGCCAGATGGGCGGCGAGCCCGGCTTCGGTTAGAATGGCGGCGCTCTCGTTCCAGTCCGCGGCGGCGATCAGCACCCGGCGCGGAAAAGCGCCAATCGATCCCTCGACCGCGCTCACATGCACGTCCGCAACCAGGAGCGGAATCCCGGCATCGCTCAACAATGAGTTGACATAGCTCAGAAGCACAATATCCGTCGTGCGGAGCAACTCTGCCATGCGATAAGCCTCCCGCGGGCGCCGTTATGATACATTAAGCCACGCAGCTTATACGGCAAAGCGGTGTTTCATCGATTGACGGGCGAAGTGCGTGCGGAACATAGTGGTCCCCCAAAACGGAGAACTGGAGGAAGCTTATGAGCTTGGTCATGCCAGCAGGGACGCGCCCCGCCCCGTCGGCGGCGCTGGAGCCTATCCTGCGGCTCGTCGCCTCCGACATGGCCGAGGTCAACACGATCGTCCTTGCACAGGCGCGCTCCGAGGTCGAGCTGATCCCCGAGCTTGCCAAGCACCTGATAAACTCGGGCGGCAAAAGGCTCAGGCCAATGCTCACCATCGCCGCGGCCAAGCTGTGCGGCTATGAGGGCGCGGGTCATATCAAGCTGGCCGCAAGCGTCGAGTTCATGCACACCGCGACACTGCTCCACGACGACGTGGTGGACGAGAGCGATATGCGGCGCGGCAAGAAAAGCGCGCGCATTCTGTGGGGCAATCAGGCAAGCGTCCTGGTCGGCGATTTCCTTTTGGGCCAAGCCTTCAAGATGATGGTGGAGGTGGGTTCGCTGCCCGCGCTGAAAATTTTGTCCGAGGCGTCGGCCGTGATCGCGGAGGGCGAGGTCATGCAGCTCGCCGCCTCGAAGGACATGACCACCACCGAGGAAGAATACCTCGCCGTGATCTTCTCGAAGACCGCGGCGCTGTTCGCGGCGGCCTCCGAAATCGGCGGCGTGATCGCTGGCCGGACTGCCGCCGAACAGTCCGCGCTGCGCGTCTACGGCACGAATATCGGCCTTGCGTTTCAGCTCGTCGACGACGCGCTCGACTATTCCGGCGAAGCGGCGATGCTCGGAAAGCGCGTCGGCGACGATTTCCGCGAGGGCAAGATCACCCTCCCCGTCGTGCTGTCCCACCGCCGCGGCAGTGCCGAGGAGCGCGCCTTCTGGCGGCGCACGCTCCAGGACGGCGACATCCAGGAAGGCGATTTGCACCAGGCCATCGCGCTGATGCGCCGGCATAACGCCATCGAGGAGACCGTCGAGCGCGCCCGCATCTATGGCCGCGAGGCGCAAGATGCGCTCGATATCTTCCCCGCAAGCGAAGCGAAGGCGGCCATGCTCGACGCCGTCGATTTCAGCATCAGCCGCGCCTACTGAGGTAGGGTCATCTCATACCGGCAGCCATAAGCTTTTAGCGGTTCGTTAGCCATGTCCGATCGGTTGAACCTCGCAAATCCTGCGGTTTCCGGCGGTTGAGTGCAGGCCAGCGCGTTTACCTTTTGGCCTGGAGTGCGTCCGGAAAAGCATGCCTTCGGGCTTGACCCGTAGGTGCGAAGCGGTTTTCCGGTAAGACGCACGGCAAAACGACAGATCTAGTGCGCGCCCGCCGGAAGCCGCACCCGCCTGGCAGGCCCAATCCCGCCGCCGGCCTCCCGGCAGCCGCCCCAACCCTACTCTCAACCCAGCAAATATCGCCATGGCAGAGCCTCCTGACCGCGCCTGCGCTTTCCCGTAACGCAATGGTGCCCCATAGCTCCTTACCGATGCGCTAACGCCGCGTGAGGCAAGCGCTTTCCCAGCCGGATGAGGCTTTCCGCTATTCCTGGCTGCTGCCTGGAGGAAGACTCGAGGCGCTGGAGCGCATGCATAACCTCACAAGAGGCCGCCGTTTATTTGCCCTGCCCGGCGCGCGCTGGCATTTAAGGCCCGTGGCGCATGCATTTCCATGCAAATAGTCTTCCTTATATACTGTGGCGGCCGCATTTTTTAAATACCAGCAAACCCATATCTTCTACCAATACATCGCCGCAGGCTTGACTTTCTTCTTCCTCCGGCGCGCTGCCAAGAAAAAAGCGTTCCGGTAGAACATCGCACGTGTACGGACCAATAACGCATTGAAAACAAACAAATTACCAATGCTTGCCGTTAACCATTTCCGCAACCGCAGGTTTGGATTCGTGGTTA
>CAWAVJ010000010.1:0-14775 GCA_963785355.1 uncultured Alphaproteobacteria bacterium | reverse complement strand
TATAGATAAAATTTATCGCAAAATTGTGGCGCGTTTGGAGAACAACCGCGCATCGACCCGTACCGCCCGTCATGGTAACCAGCCGCCGCAGCTTCGTTGCCTCATTTGGGCACAGGGATGCTTCAGGCCGTTTCCGGACCATCCCGTTCGCAGGGATCGCGTCCGAAGCTGAAGGTTTTGCTGAAGTGAATACGTCTGCCCAATCCGGCGCTACCCCCACCGGCTTGATTGACATCTCGATATCGGCACTGGGCCAAAACCGGACGTTAGGCCCTAAACTCATGAGCTTTTTTCGTATTTAGACTCAAATTCGGCTATATAAGCATCCACGGCTTTAGTAAATTGGGAGGGGCTGAACGTTTTAGTTCGAAGATATTTCTTCCACACAGTTCTAACTTTTCTATTTTTAAGGAAATTCTTGCGATATTCGGTCAGAGTAACGGGATGCTCTCCCCTAACCTTTTCCATAGCGCCGCTCGCATCCAAACTTGTGTTAATGAATATCAGTTCTGACAAGGTGATGCCGTCTTTGATTACTTCGTCAGGTTCTATTCCAAAAATACGCAATAGGCTGTGGTCTTGTATCAGCATCCCTGTTGCTCTGTTCAAAAGGTCATGGTTCACAACAAAGCTCTGCATATATCTCTGTTTTTCAATTGCGATCCTCGCAATTATGACAGATATTATGGCAGCAACTGCCGATAGCACGCTAATTACTATGCTGATATTATCCTTAATATCCACGATCTCGCACTCCAATCAGGATAATTAACTGCAACCCCGTCGGGGGCCGCAACAAATAATAGCGGCCAATTGAGGGCGTCGCGAGTGGTTACAATTTAGTGCTCCCTCGCCAAATACGCTATGCGCGAAAATTAGCTCCGCCAATTGGGAAACACACATTATCCAACTTATGACAAAAAGCGGCAATTCCAAGAGCTGGCCCGCAAATAAATGCTTTCCTCCTTATGTCTCTTTAGTGTCAACTGTGAGCCTGCAGATTGCAAGCCGGGGCGTCGCGCCGCAAGGCTTTGATCCACGTCCGCACCTGAAGGTCAAGCTGCCGGGGCCTTATCGAAGCGGCGAGTTTGGAATTGACCCACTGCTGGCGAATGCGCCGCTTGGGTTTGCTGGCCGCCGCTATGCACCCATACTTTGGCGAAGCGTGAAACTCTGCTTAGTATGGAGAGGCCGCGAGGAGTTCGATTGAATGTGCGGGCGTTTTACGCAGGACTTCACCTGGGACGAACTGGTAGGGCTTTATCGCCTGACCGATCAACCTATTCCTAATTTGAAACCGTCGTGGAACATTGCGCCAACGCAAGACGCCGGCGTGATCGTGAAAAACGGCGGCGGACTGGTTTATAAAACGATGCGGTGGGGCCTGATCCCCGCCTGGGCCAAGGACGAAAAGATCGGCGCGCAGTGCATCAACGCGCGCATTGAAACGGCTGGAACCAAGCCTGCTTTCCGGTCCGCTTTCAAGAACCGGCGCTGCCTTGTGCCGGCATCGGGATATTTCGAGTGGAAGCCGGTGCCGGGGCTTCGAACGTCGAAGCCGCAGAAGCAGCCTTTCTATATAGTTCGCAACGATGGCCTTCCGTTCACCTTTGCCGGCCTTTGGGAGCAATGGAGGGACGGACTACAGTCGTTCGCGATCCTGACGATGGAAGCCGGCAGGGCAACTCGCGATCTGCATGAGCGCATGCCGGCGATGCTGGATGCGCCGGGGATCGAGGCTTGGCTATCCGGCGGCCCGGTGCAAATCGCGCAAAATATCGATGCTGCGGTGAAGTTTTTCCCGGTGTCGCCGCGCATGAATAGCCCGAAGCATAACGATCCCGATTGCATTGCGCCGCTGGCGGTATGAACGGGGCATTGGCAGGCGAGGCTCGTACTGTCCGGGAATTGCACCTATCCGTGAAGGCACCGCGCATGCCCAGTTGGGGCGTCAAAACAGCTTCAGCCCCGGAGGCAGAGGCAGGCCGCCCGTGAGCGCCTGCATCTTTTCCGCCATCGCCTGCTCGACTTTTTGCTTCGCGTCGTTATGAGCGGCAACGATGAGATCCTCCAAGATCTCCGCGTCACCGGGCTTCATAAGGCTCTCGTCGATGGACATGCGCGCCATCGCGCCCTTCCCGTTCAAGACGGCCTTGACGAGTCCGCCGCCCGACACGCCCTCGACCTGCATGCTCTCCAGCTCTGCCTGGAGTTCTGCCACCTTGGCCTGAAGCTCCTGGGCCTGCTTCATCATGTTCATGATATTCTTCATGAAACTCTCCTTGTTCTGACTGCCGTCATCGCGAGCCCCGGCTCGGAGGCCGGGGCAAACGCCGCGAAGCAATCCAGTGCCAAGTTACTAATGTTACTATGGATCGCCACGGCGGCAAAGCCGCCTCGCGATGACATGGCATTCGATTGGCGCTGTTCGGCCAAGCGGAGGACCTCATCAAGGGCAAGCAGCTCCTGATCGTACCCTCGATCCCGGATAAACGCTAAAGCGCATTTCGGGATGACGGTTTGCGCCGTGCAAAGAGATGAGCTGTCGCGGGCTTGCGCCAAGTTTGTGCCATGCACAGGTACTTAGGCTATGCCCAGAAATAACCGCGCCATCTGGCTTGTCCTTTTGTCCGCCCGCCGCGTTCCGGAAAGGGTTACATACATCTTAGCGACGCGCTACCGCACGGCGCTACTTGAGCGCTTGGGTATGCGCCCCTTTCCGTGCCTTGCGGGCGAACAAAATTCCGGCGCCATATGGCGCACTTATTTCTGGGCAAAGCCTAAGCAAACTGCGGCTTGACATGATCGAGCCGGAACGCCGCCGCCCGGACACCTTGAGGCCCCGATGAAGCAGGACAACCCTGTCGCAAGCAGGCAACGGCAGCGCAGCCTGCTTCGTCCGGCAATTGCGCTCGCGTGCATCGCGGGGCTTGCGGCCGGCGGCTGGTGGCTGGCGGTTCCGCGCACCGTAACGGCGGTGAGGGCAGCGCGTGCGCCCGCGGTGCAGGCCGTTTACGCGACGGGAACGGTGGAAGCAAGCGTAACCGTCCGGGTCGCGCCGCAGGTTGCGGGCCGGCTGTTCGAACTCAAAGTGGACGAGGGCCAGACGGTAAAGGCCGGCGACGTGCTGGCCCGGCTCGACGACAGCGACCTTCGCGCTTCGGTCTCCGAGCTTGAGGCGCGGGCGACCTACGCCGCGCAGCAGTTCGAGCGAACCGGCGCGCTCGTGGGCCAGGGCTGGGCAACGAAGGACAAGTTCGACCAGGACCGATCCGGCATGGATGCGGCGCGGCAGGCGGCCCGGCGCGCGAGCGAGCTATTGAGGTTCATGGAGCTGAAAACGCCCGCGGATGGGACGGTCATCCGCCGCGATGGCGAGGTTGGCGACTACATCCCGGTCAATCAGCCCGTGTTCTATCTCGCCAAGGCCGGCGTGCCTTTGCGCATTTCGGCCGATGTCGACGAGGAGGACATCCCGCTTGTAAAGGTTGGGCAGAAGGTGCTGATCCGGTCCGACGCCTTCCTTGGGCGCGTATTCGACGGCTCGGTGGTGGAGATCACGCCCAAGGGCGATCCCGTCGCGCGCAGCTACCGGGTGCGGATCGAGCTGCCGTCCGATACGGCTTTGATGATCGGCATGACCGCCGAAACCAACATCGTGACTGCGGAGAAGCAGGATGCGCTGCAGGTGCCGGCTTCCGCCGTCACGGGCTCTTCGGTTTGGGTGGTGCGGGACGGGAAGCTTGAAAGCGTTGCGGTGCAAATCGGCATCAAGGGCCGGGAACGCGTCGAGGCCGTCTCGGGCCTGAACGAAGGCGATATGGTCGTGATCGATCCGCCGAAGGGATTGCAGCCCGGCGAAGCGGTGAGCGTCCGGCCCGGCGATGCCGGTCTTGCTCAGGAAACCAAGCGATGAAACAAGCTCTGGCTGTCGCGTCTGTGCCCCCGCCGTTTTTGAGCTTCACCCGCAAGGTGAGGGACCGGCGCCAATGTAAGGGGACTCATTTGCGCGATGGAGCGTGTGAAATCCATGCACTTGCCGCAAACTCAGTTGTCATGGCCGGGCTTGACCCGGCCATCCACGGAATAGTCAGCGCTATCAATACGTTGCTGGATGGCCGGGTCAAGCCCGGCCATGACGGCGGCGGGCGCAGCAACTGCGGGAGTTAGCATGAACCTCGCGGTTTCCATCGCGCTGAGCCACCTGCTTTCGCACCGCCGCCAGACGGCGGTCTCGCTGCTGGGCATCACGCTGGGCGTGGCTTTTTTTATGGCGGTCACCTCGCTCATGCAGGGCTCCGACGCCGATTTCATCAAGCGGCTCGTCGACGGCTCTCCGCACGTCACGGTCTACGACGAATACCGCGACCCGCGCCCGCAGCCCGTCTTCCAAACCTACCCTGGCGCCGCCGTGGAGTTGCGCAGCCTGAAGCCGCGCACGGAGGTTCGCGGCATCCGCCAATACAAGGAGAAGCTCGGCTTCATCGCTTCGTTGCCGCATGTGCGTGTGGCGCCGGCGCTGGTGGGGCAGGCGATCGTTACGTTCGCGGGCAAGGATTTCGGCGCGACCATCAACGGGGTGATCCCGGAGTTGATGAAGCATGTCAGCACCATCGATGAGCACTTCATCGCGGGCTCGCTCGACACGCTCGCCGCCAACCCGGACGGCATTGTGCTCGGCAGCGGCCTAGCCGATAAGTTCCGGATTGTCATGGGCAAGAACGTCACCGTCGCCTCGCCGGTTGGCGTTGTGCGCACGATGAAGGTCGTGGGGCTGTTCAGGACCGGAAACGCCCCCGTTGACGAAAGCCAGGCTTACGTCCTCCTCAAGCGCAACCAGAACCTCTTGAACCGGCCGAACATCGCCAACCGCTTGATCCTGCAGCTCGACGACCCGGACCTCGCCCCCGAGGTGGCGAAAGTTGTCGAGGCGGCGGTAGGATACAAGGCGCAGTCCTGGCAGGAGGCGAGCCAGGATTTGATCGCCCTGCTCAAGGTGCGCCGGATCATCATGAATAGCGTGGTGGGCGCGATCCTGATCGTGGCCTCGTTCGGCATCTACAATGTGATTTCGACCGTAGTGCTGGAGAAAACCCGCGACATCGCCATCATGAAGTCTGTTGGCTTTCACGCGCGCAGTATCCTGCTCATTTTCCTGATCGAGGGCGCCATCGTTGGCGCGATTGGCAGCGTTCTTGGAACCGCGTTTGGGCTTTCGATGATGGAGGCGCTCGCCCAAGTGCAGATCAAGACGCCGTTCAACACGGAGCCGACCTTTATTCCGCTCGATTGGGGCTGGTCGCCAATTGCGATGGGGGTCGGGTTCGCCATGTCTTCGGCGCTGGCGGCGGCGTACCTGCCGGCCCGCAAAGGCGCGAGCGTGCATCCCGTCGACATCCTGAGGGGCGCGGGATGAGCGCGATCCTGCGTACGGAAGGGCTGACGCGGGTGCTGCCGGGGGACGTTCCGGTGACGCTTGTCGAGGGCATCGATCTGGAGATCGAGCAGGGCGAGTTCGTTGCGGTGATGGGGCCGTCGGGCTCGGGGAAATCGTCGCTGCTCTATCTCCTGGGCCTATTGGACATGCCGACATCGGGCAAGATGTGGCTGAACGGAGCCAGCACGCAAGGCTTGAGCGAGGACGAACTCGCCAACATCCGCCTGCGGCAGCTCGGCTTCGTTTTCCAGTTCCATTTTCTGCTCGCCGAGTTTTCCGCGCTCGACAATGTGCTCCTCCCGATCCGCAAGCTCGGACTTTTATCCGAAAAGGAAGCGCAGGCCAGAGGGCTTGAGCTGCTCGGCTCGCTCGGCCTCGGCGATCAGGCGCGCAAGCTGCCGGGGCAGATGTCCGGCGGACAGCGTCAGCGCGTGGCAGTGGCGCGGGCGCTGGCCAACGATCCGCTCATCGTTTTCGCCGACGAGCCGACCGGCGCGCTCGACACCAAGGCGAGCGAGAACCTGCGCTCGATTTTCAAGGACCTGTCCCACCGCCAACGCCGCACCATCGTGGTCGTAACGCACGACCCGAGCTTCGCCAAGGCGGCCGGCCGCGTGCTTTTCCTTGTCGACGGCAAACTTCAGCCGCCCGAGCGCGCCGCCGAACTCTTCGCCGTCAGCATTCGCTAAACCGGCGGCAGCACGGCCTTTCTTATTTCGCCGGCCTCGCAGCTTTTTAGGTAAAATGCGCGGCGTAACGCTAGCGGAAGGGGCCGATGTAATGGGCTGGTTGAGCGATCGTTTGAAACCACGCTGGTATGTTTACGCAGTGGGCGATGCCGTAAGGGAAGGGCAGCGAATTGACAGCCCCTACGGCGACGGCTTCCACCAATGGCGCATTAAGCGGGCAGAAGACGGAAGCCAAGACTTCATATCTCTCCATTTCACGCCAAGCCTTCGCCACGGCTCATTGCGAGACCCTGGCGGCTATCTATTTGTCGAGTTCGATCTCGATGCGGCCCGGCGCTCACGCGATTGCCTCCAGGAAATGATCGAGAGCCTGGAAAGAGGGCTTTGAGCATGTGGCTCTTTCTTACGAACCGGTGGCGCTGGCCATTAAGGAAATTCCCTTGGTTGAACTATACGAGTGGCATGGTTGAAAAAAAGGAGCCCACGATCCGTAGCCCTTACGGCTCCGGCTCGGTTCAGTGGCGAATTAAGCAGACGCGGGATGGCGCCAAGCGGTTCGTTTCCGCGCGCCTGGAACCATCATATTGTTCCCCGGGGTTCACCCCTGACTGCTACGTCGATCTCGATCTTGCGACGGCCCGGCTCGTGCTCGACGGTCTCAACGAAATCATCGAGGAGCTGGAGAACGAACCTCATCGGGAATCCACCTGACCCAGGCAGCGGGAATGAATGTTTGGCCGGGCGGCAGTGCGGCCGGCTACCTGATTAAGCGAGTTCCTCCAGCAGAGACCCAAGCGTTTTGGTGAAATTTCCGAGCTCTGCTTTTGAAGCGTGCGTCTGCAATTCGCCATGAATCAACTTGTTGCGTTTTTCTGCCAATACCCGAAGGAAATCGGCTTCCGAAGGCGTGATGTAACCTTCCGTCGCAAGGATTTCAACGAGCCTCCCGGGCGTTTGCGGGCGCTGAAATCTGTCCGGCAGAATAGCTCTAGCAAGAGCCTCGAAGGTTGCCCAGGCAAGGAGGAGAGAGCCTTCCGAACTGCCCTTGTCGAGCAGCTCTTGGACTTCGGCGATCCGTTTTGCTATAGCGGCTGACGGTTGCACCTCAAGATCACGTTGCGAATTTGCCGGTTCAAGCCAAACGATACGCAACTCCCACTTTGGCTGGCCCTCGAAAAGCGCTGTTATCTGCTCCAGTTTTTTGGCGGTGTCCGCGGATTGCCGGGTAACTTCAATCGCAATGTTCTTGTCTGTCCTAAGAGCAACGGCGTCAGGCGTGTGGTCCCCGAGAAAAGATGGCAAAAACCGCCGGTTTGGGTGCAGGTAAACCTCATACCCCTGCGCCTCAAGCTCTGGGAGAAGCCGTTGCAGTACCTCTGCTTCGGTTTGCGTGCTCATGCCAGCTCCTCAAAAGGATCGTTCGAAATCCGCACGTAGAGAACGGGTTTGGCGTGTGTCAAAGCCTTTACGAAAGTGGTAGTGGGCCGTTCAAAGTTAAAGATATTGGCGGGCTCGAATTTCTGCACAACAACCCGCTCAACTTGCTTGTCGTCGATGTAAATGTGGTGACAAAGAGCGTCCAGGATTGGTTTCACGATGTTGTCTATATCGCCCTCCATTGGCTCGCCCGGCAGGTAGTATAGGGTAACGGCGATACGGCCGTCGGATACAAAATGCGGGGCCGGAATCGCTACCGTGCTCGCCGTTTTCACGCGTTCCTGCCACTCTGCAATGGCAGCACGCCGTTTTCGCTGCAGCGAAACAGGGGTTCCGTGAACCAAGAATTCAATGGGAAATTCGATTTCCATCAATTGCAGTGGTGTTAAATTAGCTATTTGAGCAATATAGACACGATGCCGGGGGCATCGCAATTAAATCGTGAGTCACTCCCCAAGGCAGCCATCGAAGTTGCAGGCTAAAGACTCGGACTTGAGCGAGGTTTGAGCTGGGGGCTGACGGAGGCGGGGTTTGGTGCAAAAGGGGCACAACAAAGTCATAATTTTGAAACTTATTTTCGTGACCTTCGCGCAAGGCTCGCGTTAGCGTTCCAGGGACCAAAAGCGGGCGACGCTTGTTCGCACACTGGGAAGTGAACTCGATGACTCTCAACCTGACCATCATCCAGCCCTCCTTTTACACGTCGAAAACGAGCCGCAAGGTGTTCAAGACCAAGCGCCGTGCGGTCGTGCCGCTGACGCTGCCCTACCTTGCCGCGCTGACGCCGGCGGAATGGCGCGTGACGCTGGTGGACGAGCAGGTCGAGGAGATCGATTTCGACCGCCCGGCCGATGTGGTCGCGATCAGCGCGTGGACACTGCACTCGCTCAGGGCCTACGACATCGCCGCCGAGTTCCGGCGCCGCGGGGCGAAGGTCGTCATGGGCGGGCCGCATGTGTTCTTCTATCCGGAGGAATCGGCGGAGCATTGCGACGCCATCGGCATCGGCGAGGCCGAGCCCATCTGGGCTCGGATGCTTGGCGATGCCGCTGCGGGGAGCCTCAAGAAGAAATACCGGGCCGAGCCGCTCAGCCAGGAGGGGCTCGCGGGCCTGCCCAGGCCGCGCTACAACGCGTTGAACATGTCGCTTTATGGCCCCTTCCGCACCTACACGCTGCAATCCTCGCGCGGCTGCCCGCTGGTTTGCGACTTCTGTTCGGAGCGGCTCTATCTCAGCCCGCGCTTCCGGTGGCGCCCGGCCGGGGAGGTGGTGGACGAAGTGCGCCATACTGGCAGCCGCAGCATTCTCTTCGGCGAAAGCAATTTCGGCGGCAAGCGCACCCGCGCCATGGAGCTGATGGAAGCGCTGATCCCGCTCAAGGTGCGCTGGTCGACGCTGTGGACGTCCAATTTCTGCTCCGACGACGAGTTTCTGGACTTGGCCTGCAAGAGCGGGCTCTTGCATGTCAACGTTGGCATCGAGAGCATCGACGCGGAAACCATCGGCAATATGCGCAAGGGCGTGAACAAGACGGACCGCTATGCGGAGATGTTCGAGAAGATGCGCAAGCGCGATATCAGCTTTTCGCTGAACTTCATTTTCGGCTGGGACTGCGAGAACCCAACCGTGTTCGACTCCACGCTGAGGTTTCTGGAGCAGCACAAGGTGCCGGCGGCCTACTTCAACGTGCTGATGCCGACGCCGGGGACGACCCTCTACGCCAAGCTGAAGGCCGAGGACCGCATCATCAACGAGGAGGAGATGGGGCGCTGGCCCGGCCATCTCTGCCATGTCCAGCCAACCTGGTGCACCCCGGCCGAGCTTGAGCAGAATGTCCAGCAGATGTACCGGAAATTCTATACCTTGCCCTCGATGGCGCGCCGCTTGCCGTTGCCAACATCGATGGCATCCATCGCGAATTGGGTGGTCAACATTGGGGAGCGGCGGATGGCCCGCTCAGCGACCGGCAACAACGACTTCGACGCCTACTGATACGGGTTGCCCATTTGTACCGGCCTGCCGTGCGCTTCCGGACTGCGTCAATGCATGAGTTGCCACTTTCCTTCGCGTTTAGCAAACGAGTGGCCGTCGCTGGCATGTATAACATCTGCGGAAGTGGCTTTGACCTTCCCGTCGCTAAGCTGATGACGGAAGTTATGTACGGAAAATTCTTTCTCGGCTTGCTCAAGCGCTTCCTGCACGATTGAGGCGTGCGCGAAAGTCGAAAACAACCATGAATTGCCCTCGAAGTGGAGCGTGACCTCGAAAAGGTTCGGATCTGCTCTTTGCGCGATTGTCTGCATTAGATACCCCTGTTCAATCGTTACGTGCATATATTCATTATCACACTATCTGGTTGTCAATTGCTTTATATACAACTAATAATGGGATTTGGGCGAAAATCGGCGCCTGGCAAACCGGCGATGCGCATTTGACCGGCACCGTCAATCCTACGGCGGCAAGAAGTTTTCCGTCCTTCACCTGCGGAATTTCGCGGACGGCCGGGCCGGAAAGAAATCCCCGTTATCCCCAGCCGCACCGCAAGCCAGGCCGTGGCACACCGCCTCTCATACCAGGCATCAGAAGTTTTGACAGTTTCGGCGTCCGCGCGCCGTCATCGCGAGGCGGCAAAGCCGCAGTGGCGATCCAGAAACAACCGCGCAAACCGATTTTGCCCGTGGATTGCTTCCGGCCGCGCTTCGCTCGCCGTCGCAATGACGCAAAGCGGGCAACACTTTTGGCGGTTGGTATAAGCGAGCTGCCATCTGAAGGATGGGTTTACGGGTGGCTATCGTAGTTCATAACTAATTTCCAATATCGCCTATGAGCCGGTGCGGGCGTCGGAACCCAAGCCGTAAGCGGCGAGGAACACCCTCACCGCGCTGTCGAGATTGCGTTCGATCTCCTCGCGTGTGGGCGTGTCCCTGTCGCCCAGCAGCAAGCGCAGATGGATGCCCGTCTTGCAGAGGTCGAGGAATTGGCGCGCCGCAAGCTCGGGATTGTCCACGCGCAACACCCCCTGTTCCGTCATGCGCTCCAGATAGTGCCCTAGCCGGCTCGTGCCGCGGCAGGGACCGGCGTCGAAGAATGCCTTGCCGATGCTGGGGAACTTGGCCGCAGCGCCGATGACGATGCGCAGGAGCTCGATCGACGCCGGAGCGTAGAGCATATCGGCGAAGCTCTGGCCCAGCCGGCGCAGCACGCCCGCGACGTCGCGATCGTTCTCGTCGATCGTGAACAGCGCCTCGGCCTGTTCGCGCCGGTCTTCGATCATGAGAGCCTCGAACAGCTTCTCCTTGCTCGGGAAATATGCGTAGAGCGTGCCCTTGGACACGCCGGCTGCGCGGACGATATCGCCGATACTGGCGCCATCGAAGCCGTCATGCAGAAATATCCGCCGCGCGCCCTCCAGGATCTGCTGGCGCTTGGCGGTGTCGCAGCAATGAGCTGCATCCGGGCCGGTATGATCTTCTAATTTATGCAACTGCCGTATCCATCTTCACGATTTCAATTGGCCGATTCCTCAGTGCGCCGCAAAAGGATGTACTCAGGATTCTTCGCAATTCCAGCCCCTGAGCCTGCACGCATCCCTGCCCATCGCGCGCCGATGGGCGATAGGTTGGCATTCTCATCTGACTTGACAGCGCTCCGCAAAGGGTTTACCGATGTTAATGTGAATAACATTTACATCGGACTTGGTACGCATTCCTGACTCCAGTTGCGTCGCTCAGGCTGTCACTCGGACTTTTTGCAAAGCCAACCCTTGACCCCATGCGCCGCTTCGCCTATCTCAATCGAACCGAACGGTTCGGTTCAACTGAAATGCCCCCATTCGGGCGCGCCGTCAAGGGTCAAGCGGATGGAAACGCAAGAGATTGCCTCACGCAACCAGGAAATTTCTGACTATTTGGAGGGAGAATTGCTGGATTCGGAGGGCTCGCGGGCTCCGGCCGCCGGCGGCTCCTCCGAAAAATCGGTTGGCCTGGGCGGACCCAAGCCCAAGCGCTCAAAGCGCCAAATGCTCTTGCTGGCTGCCCTCATTGCAGCGGGTGGCGGCGGCGCCTATTACGGCAATTACTGGTGGACCGAGGGCCGGTTCCTGGTCTCCACCGACGATGCCTATGTGAAGGCCGATTTATCGGTGATCTCCGCCAAGGTTTCGGGAAACGTCACCGCCGTTCCCATCAAGGAGAACGTTTCGGTCCGGGAGGGCGACACGCTCGCTCAGATCGACGACCGCGACTATAAGATTGCCGTCGAAGCCGCCCGCAACAAGCTTGGCACTCAAGAGGCGACCATCCAGCGGCTGAGGCGGCAGGCCGTGGCGCAAGAGGCGCTGATCGAGCAGGCCAAGGCCCAGCTGCTTTCCACGAAGGCGGGCGTCGTGCGCGCCACGGCCGATTTCGACCGCGCGCAAACCCTGGCGCGGCAGGAGTTCGGCAGCCAGCAGCGGCTCGATCAAGCGCGCGCCGACCGCGATCAGGCGCAGGCGGCGGTGAAGGCGGCAGAGGCCGCCCAACTCTCCGCGGAGGCCAATCTCGCGGTGCTGAACGCGCAGGTGAAAGAGGCTGAGGGCGTGCGCGCGGAGCTTCAGACCAGCGTCGACAAGGCGCTACTCGATCTGAGCTACACAACGGTGAAGGCGGCGTTCGACGGCATCGTGGGCAACAAAGCGGTGCAGGTTGGGCAATATGTGCAGCCCGGTACGCGGCTACTTGCGCTGGTGCCGCTTAACACCGTTTATGTTGAGGCCAATTACAAGGAAACGCAGCTCGACCGCATCCGGCCGGGCCAGCCCGCCGATGTCGCTGTCGATGCCGCCGGTGGCCGCGTGTTCCACGGCGTGGTCGAAAGCCTAGCACCTGCGTCCGGCTCGCAATACTCGCTGCTGCCGCCGGAAAACGCCACGGGCAATTTCACCAAGATTGTGCAGCGCGTCCCCGTCCGCATCCGCGTGTATGGCGAAGCGATCCTCGAAGGAATCCTGCGGCCGGGCCTTTCGGTTGTGACCTATGTCAACACCAGGGGCGCCGCAGAACCGGACAGGGCTTCCGCCGCGCCGGCGCACAAAGAGTAACCGGCGGGAGCCGCCAATTGCGGGCGGCCTTGCCGGATTGGCCTCCCTCACCCCGGTTTCCTCCCCCAGGGGTGAGGGAGGCCGGACCTTCCCGGAAGTGAGAAAGCCAGTGTCCAGAATAAGCGATCCACACAACGCGCATTACCCCTCATCCTGTCCTTCTCCCCATGGGAGAAGGGACGCCCTCTCAACGGCTGCGAGCGGACTCCCTCTCCCATGGGGAGAGGGCTGGGGTGAGGGGTTGTGCCCTATGGCTATGACTTATGCTTCAGCGATAGTGGATTCTGGGACCAGGTAACATGGCTGCAACCGCGCAAGCCATTCCGGCAACGGCCGGTGCAATACCGTTCGCAGGCGCGGAGCCGCAAGTTACGGTGCGCCGCGTCGTGGCGTTCGTGGCGATGGTCTTCGGCATGTTCATGGCGATCCTCGACATCCAGATCGTCTCGGCCTCGCTCTCCGAAATCCAGGCCGGCATCTCGGCCAGCGCCGACGAAATCCCATGGGTGCAGACGAGCTACCTGATTGCCGAAGTCATCATGATCCCGCTTTCGGGGTTCCTGTCGCGCGCGCTTTCGACCCGCTATCTGTTCGTGATCTCCGCGGCGGGTTTCACGGCGATGAGCATTCTGTGCTCGACCGCGAGCTCCATCGAAGAAATGATTGTATGGCGTGCGCTGCAAGGTTTCATCGGCGGTGGCATGATCCCGACCGTGTTCGCATCGGCCTTTTCGATCTTCCCGAAAGACAAGCAGAACGTCGTCTCGCCGGTTATCGGGCTTGTCGCCACGCTGGCGCCGACCATCGGCCCGACCGTTGGCGGCTATCTCACCGACCTCTATTCTTGGCACTGGCTGTTCTACGTCAATATACTGCCGGGGATCGTGGTCACAACGGTTACTTGGTTTTTGATCGATTTCGACAAGCCGAATTTCAAGCTGCTCGAAGATTTCGACTGGCCTGGGTTCCTGACCATGGCGGGTTTTCTTGGCGCGCTCGAATATATTTTGGAGGAAGGGCCAACCGACAACTGGTTCGACAGCGATGCGATTACCGCGGGAACAGCCGTTTCGGCCATCAGCGGGGTTCTGTTCTTCGCCCGCGTGCTGACCGCCAAGTCTCCTGTCGTCGATCTTTCGGCGTTCAAGGACCGTAATTTCTGGACGGGCTCGCTTTTCGCTTTCGTGCTGGGCGTCGGCCTTTACGGGCTCACCTATCTTTACCCGGTTTATCTCGGACGCGTGCGCGGCTATTCAGCGCTGCAGATTGGCGAGACCATGTTCATCACCGGGCTTTGCATGTTCTTCATGGCGCCGGTCTCTGCCCAGCTCATGAAACGTGGCGTGGACCCGCGCTTGCTGCTCGCCCTGGGCTTCAGCGGCTTCGCGGTTGGAACGTATCAAGCCTCGATGATGACCAAGGACTGGGATTTCAACGAGCTGCTGATCCCGCAAATCCTGCGCGGCCTTTCGCTCATGCTCATCATGATTCCGGTCACGAATACGGCGCTTGGCACGACGGCGCCGTATAAGCTCAAGAATGCCTCGGGCCTGTTCAACCTCATGCGCAATCTGGGCGGCGCGTTCGGGCTGGCGATCATCAACACGCTGATAAACAAGCGGCTCGATTTGCACCTGGCCCGCCTGCATGAACAGGTCGCTTGGGGCCACACTGCGGCGGAGGAAACGCTCGCCAAGCTCACCCAGCAAATGGCGCGCTTTGGCTCGGATGCGCCGCTCGCCGCCACGAAGAAGCTCGCGGAGCTCGTGCGGCTTCATGCGACGGTGATGTCCATCGCCGACGTGTTCACGGCGCTGACCTTTCTGTTCTTGTTCGTCGCGCTGCTCGCACCGCTGATGCGGCGTCCCGCTCCTGGCGCGGGTGGCGGCGGGCATTAGAGTGCGTCCGGAAAAAGTGTGAGCGGTTTTTCCGGTAAGACGCACGATAAAACAAAAACTTAGAGCCGCTTTTGATTCCAGCGCCGGCAGGCTCTGGCGAGGCCGTCGCGCCGGCATCGGCCAGCGGGGCAACCGCCGATGCTTCGTCCGTGCCGGCCGCGGCGTCCTTGGCCCGCCCGGGCGCGATGTAGCCATCGATCCCGCGCGTTTCCAGGGCCTCGATCCCCGCCTCCGCG
>CAWAVJ010000009.1:0-19029 GCA_963785355.1 uncultured Alphaproteobacteria bacterium | reverse complement strand
GCGTATGCGCGAAGGCGGGGACCCACCCAAGGTCTTGTTCTGCCGGCTGAAAGAGATTCCCGCCTTCGGGGGAAGGACGCTGCGGTATCACGTCTTGCGGAAGATGAGCGAAGCGCCGCCTCCGGTCAACGCCGCGAGGATGACGGCAATGGCCCCGTAGAGCCACGGAAAATCCAGTGCGGCGGCCGACAGTTCCGCCTCTATCCCAACCTTTGAGAGCAGAATATCGGATCCGGTCTCGCCGACGATCTTTCCGTTTTGGTAGATGTAGAACTCGGCCCGGTAGAGGCCCGCGCCTGCCGAGGCCGGCAGATATACATGGGAGCGGAAAAGCCTTGAGCCGAGGAACTCTACGCCTCCCCTGCTCTGCTCCAGGAAAAGGCCGCTCGACTGCTTAAGCCGGATCAGCGCCTTCTGGAATTCCTCCGGAGCGGCGGCCCCGGCTTTGCCCCCGTCCCCGGCTTGCAACGGAAGGGTGAGCGCGTCGAGGCCGATGCCGTGGGCCTTGCGTTCTTCGAGGGCTGCGATCTCAGCCGCGGGCTTTGTGGAAAGCACAGCGTAGTAGTTCGGGACGCCCTCGAAGGTCAGGCTTTCGGTGTTTATCCACAAACCGGCGTGACGGCCCTTTTTCCAGACCGTTACCGGCCTTACCGGCCCTTGGATGGTGACGGCGACATCGAAAGGTTTTCCGCGAAGCTTTTCGCGATCGATCGAGCCGAAAAGCACGATGCTGGAGCCGTTATACCCTGGCTCGATGTAGAAATAGTTCTCCGACGCCTCGGCTTCGATGGAGTCCGGAACCGCGGCGCTGGCCGGGGCCGCTTCAGCCGCCAGCGGGGCAAGCCAAAAAGCCAGGAAACATCCCAATAGCCGGATGCGATTTCGAGCGTTCCGCATTACGAGGCCCCGGCCCGGCTTAGGCTGAAAAGATCGGCGGGCGAGAACAGGCCGGCCAGCAAGCGCAAGCCCACGCTCAAGACCAGGATGGCCAAGAGCAAGCGAAGCTGCTCCGCGCGCAGACGCTGGCCGGCAGCGGCTCCAGCCTGTGCGCCAAGCACGCCGCCAACCATCAGCATCAGCGCCAGCGCGATGTCGACGGTATGGTTCCATACCGCCTGCAGCACGGTGGTAATGGCGCTCACGAAAATGACCTGAAAAAGCGATGTGCCAATCGCAAGGGCGGTGGGCACGCGCAGGACATAGATCAAAATCGGCACCATGACGAAGCCGCCGCCGACCCCCATGACCCCGGAGAGAAGGCCTACCAGGACGCCAAGCCCGATGGGCGGAAGCGCGCTGATATAAAGCTTCGATGCCGGAAAGCGCGTCCTGAATGGCAAGGCGTGAACCCAGCCGCGCTGTCTCCGGAGCCGCGTGGCCGCGGGCTTGCCCCGCTGCTGCTTGCGGACCGCCTGGAGGCTTTCGACGAACATGATGCCACCGACAACGCTCATGAACACCACATAGAGCAGGGAGACAACGAGATCGAACTGCCCCGCCTGCCGGAGCAGCTTCACGATGTGAACGCCTAAGAGCGAGCCTGCCGCGCCCCCGGCGAGGAGATAGAGGCCAAGCTTTATGTCCACATTCTTGCGGCGGTATTGCGCAATCGTGCCCGTGATCGAGGAGGCGATGAGCGGGTTGGCGCCCGTGGCGACCGCAACCGCGCTGGGCACGCCGGCGAAAATTAGCATCGGCGTCATGAGGAAGCCGCCGCCGACGCCGAACATGCCGGACAAAAAGCCCACCACTCCGCCCAGCGCGAGCATGAGCAGCGCGTTAATGGGGATGTCCGCAATGGGCAAGTAGACGTGCATAGGGCGAGGAAGCTCGGACAATGGCGCGGGCGGCGCGATTGCTTTTAGCCCGCCGCCCGCGGCGCGTCACGCGAAAACGCATTAACGTATTCGCATCTGATAGCTTTCGCTTGCCGGAGAATGCTCCGGAAGATAACTTGCTTTAAGAATAAGGGAGGGCGGCTTTGATTAAATGTCCCGGTTGCGGAGCGGAACTCGCGCGTGGAATCCCTTTTTGCCCGATATGCGGGGCACCCCTGTCTTTTTCGTTCCGGCCGCTAATCGCGGGCCTCATTCACTTGGCGCTTTGTGCGCTGGCGCTGAACTTTATCCCGAAACCTTACGCCTACTTTGCCGCCGCGCCCTTCGGGCTGCTTGCGCTAATGTCGTTCGGCGCGGCCGGGCTCGGGCTTTACCGCAGCTTGGCGAGATGATGCCGCCACGGGTGCGGGGATAAATTTTCGAATTGTCTCAATTTTTGTGTTTCGCGCCGCCGGATTATGCTAATTACGCACAGTACTTGTGCTAATTTGGATAAATTCGCTGTGCTGCGTTCAATCCCGCTTTTGATCTTCCTTGCGCTTTCCGCTTGTACGACGGCGGCAAGCACGCCGCCTGAGATGCTCTTCGTTCTGGCCGATCCGGGCAAATATAATACGGATACGGAAAGACAACGCGCGCAGCAATTGGCCGAAACCGCGTGTAAAGCCAAAGCCTTAACGGCCAGCACCGAGCTTGAGAAAACCATCGCGGCCGAGCGGCACAGCATGGCGAATCTGGATAGAGCGCACGAAAAAGCGGCCGAGATGTACAATACATCCTTCGCGCTTTGCATGATGAGCAATGGATACGTAAAAAAATAATACGAAATCCGGTCGAATACTTCCGCCATCGTCATCGCGAGGCGGCAAAGCCGCCGTGGCGATCCAGTAGCAACATCTGTGACTTGGCCTCTGGATTGCTTCCGGCCGCGCTTCGCTCGCCGTCGCAATGACGTGCGGAAGCGATCAACAGGGTCTGGTATAGCACCTGATTGCGCCCAGCTAGCGAATTTGTTAGGTCATAAACGCGGCGCTGAGCAATTTCGGCGTTGACTAGCAGAGATTCGCCCTTCAACATGCGCACCATTTGCGGGTAGGGGACCGCGAGCCGGGGCTCGCGCGCTGTTGAAAGCGCTTGGCCCGGTGAGATTTCAAGGGGGGCGGCACAGAAGGGGTATACCTATGAACGACGGTGTTTCGCTGGAAATGCTGGCCTTCAACTTGAAGTTGCTTGGCCGCAAGAGCCGGAAAAAGATCCTAATCAGTGCAGGCAAGCAGGAAAACAAACAGCGGATGCTTCCTGCAATAAGACAGTTTTTAACATTAGAAGTAGATGTTTATTCGACGCCAGGTACTCACAAGTTTCTTTTTGGTCACGGCATCGATACTACGGAAATTCATAAGATCACCGACCGGCGCGCGCCGAATATTCTCACTTTTCTTAAAGAGAACCGCTTCGATCTCGTCATCAACGTTCTGACCGGCGATAACGACTACGACGAATCTTCCGACGCCAAACTCATCCGCAAGCTCTGCATCGAGAACGGCATACCGCTCATCACCGACGCCGATGTCGGTATCGCGACGCTCGAACAAATCGTCGCCGACACCAGCAAGGGCACCTTCCGTTACAAACTCGCGGACAATTCGGAGCCGTGGAACCTGCACCTCCATTTCATGGAAGCGGTCGAGCGGCTCGGCGGCATCGCCAACCACCACGCCCATTTCGACAAAGCCTACCTCATCAATATGGAAAATCTCCGCCTCTCCCAAGTGGACATGCAGAAGAAGTGGGAGATCTACCGCTACCTGAAGGAAAACTACACCTACGACGACCTGATCGAGCGCATCGGGCGCGGCCTCGAAAAGATGATCGCGCAGGGCGTCACCTACTGCCGCACCATGGTCGACGCCGACAGCACGGTTGGCCTGCTGCCCGTCACCGCCGCGATGGCGGTGAAGAAGCGCTATGCCGGCCGCATTGTCTTCGAGGTGGGCGTGCAGCCGCTGCAGGGCGTGCTCGACCCGGCCTCCTACGAGCAATATGCCGAAGCCTGCAAGCTCGCCGATTACTGCGGCGGCCTGCCTTCGCGCGACCGGCCGCGGCCCGAAGCGCATCTCGACCTGGTCCTCGACCTGGCCAAACGGCTCGGCAAGCCGGTCGAAGTGCATGTCGATCAGGAGAATAACCCGCTCGAAAACGAGACCGAGCTGCTCGCCACCAAGACCATCGAGCACGGCATGCAGGGCATGGTCTACGCCATCCACGCCATCTCCGTCGGCGCCAAGGAAGAGCGCGAGCAGGACCGGATCATCGCGAAGATCGTCGAGGCCGATATGGGCGTCGTGATTTGCCCCTCCGCAGCGCTCGGCATGCAGAAGCTGCCGATGGTGGCGCCGCTGCACAATTCCATCGCGCCATTCCCGAAGCTCCATGAGGCGGGCGTGCGCTGCTATCTGGGCATCGACAACATCCACGATCTGTTCATGCCCATGTCGGACGGCGATATCTGGACCGAATGCCGGGTCCTGATGGAGGCTTGCCGCTTCTACGACATCGCTACGGTGGCGAAATGGGCCTGCGCGAAGCCCGCGTCCTTCAAGGCGGCGCCGGCGCTCGCGGCTTAACAGCCGGCCGCATCCGGGCGGCCAGCCTTTGCCGCTGCCCCGGAACGGCCTCGCGGCCGTAAACCGGCTGTTAACCTCAGCCGGCTGGATTTTTGGCGCGGGAAGGCGCATGGAGGCCGCTCCTTTGAAGCCAATATTATAAAGTAGATGTTTTAATAAAGTTTTAGCGAGGCCTAAGTCATTGTTCCCCATACGTAAATTATAATTGCAAACGCGGCGTCAGGCGGCCAAATGCACCGTTTTACGGTTAACATTAAAACTGCCCGTATATTTAATAGGGTTTTGGAGTCGTAGAAAACGGCCTAAAGCGGGAAAAGATTCGCAGAAAGACGGCGGCGGAAAATATGAGACGAGCGCGTTTACCAATCCCGCATTAACTATAGTAGGGACTTAGGCGAATCGAACAGTTTGTTAAGTAGTCCCACAGATCGGTGGGCCTGCTGCAACTTCTGCCATCGATTTGGATTTTACCATGCGGCCGTTTACCGCCCAGCTCCAGAACTATCGAAACAATGCACGGCACGGCGAACGACCTGATCCAGGACGAACACTGTCGAAGAGGAAATTTGAAGCATATTCATTGTCAATGACTATAGAGAGCCAAAAAGAAAAAGGCTGCGGTTTTGTGTCTTTGCGGCGCGAGCCAAGCGTCTTAACTCTAACAGAACCGGTTCATTGTCTGCACCACGCCCTGGCACCTCTTCGCTCTCGGCCCATGATGCTGCCAAACGCGCTATCTGAGCTTCTTCGAGGCTTGCAAGCCGGTCGACGAGGTCCGGAGGAAAGCGAAAAAGCCAACTTTCGTGGTTGGAAGCGATTGATATAACCTCCAAATCATGGTGCTTGATGTCGAAACGTTCTCACCCCTGAGTATCGCCCACAGAATACCCAATGAAAGATTGGTATAGTCTTTCCACTCACTCCTGGAGATGCGTTGCTCTAGACGTGCGATGTTGCCGCTGCGGGAAGCATATTCCCTGGGCATCGCTCAAACCTGCCACAACAAAATCAGCAAGCAATCCCATCCTGTGCTCCACATTCGCTCTTGAGAACGCTGTCCCGGACACCACGCTCCCAAGCTATCGGCGAGTGTCGACGATATCAACCGGTTCCGATCACCGCAAATTGTAAAAGTCGAACGAGGCTAGTTTGGCACTGCCGCATTGCATTCAGTAAGAGACAGTTTCCGGCAACGTCTGGACTTTCTGCTCACGGCCTTATGTAGCAAAATTCAGCCTCCTGGCCGTTACCGGCACGATGGCCGCTAGCGCCCAGGAAGGCCGTGCGTTGGGGAAGTCAAGAAACTCTGTTTAGAATCAAAGAGTTGCTAGCGCGCCTGATTCGCGGGAAGTACTTGTCTGAGCCAGCCGCATATGGGGCAGGACTTCCCGCGGAGCGTACTAGACTTCTTCGTCCTTGCCGCCGCTCACAAAGCCGGAGACGTCGGCCTCTCCTTCGTCCTCCGCTTCAAGGAATGGCTCTTCGTCAGCGCCGGCGTCGAGCGCCTCGTCCTCGTCGGCTTCCACGCCGGCAATGTCCTCGCCCTCAATTTCCGGCAAGTCCTCGCCTTCTCTCGCGGCAACTTCATCCAGGGGCACGAATTCAAGCCCGCTTCTGCCGGTATCGAGCACCGCATCGTCTTCGGCGTCGAGGTTATTGCCGCCCACGCTGCGGGAGGCCGAGGCAGCGGCTGGATTTACGGACTGGCACAATGGGCAAATAATTGGATCGCGGTTGAGGTCGTAGAATTTGCTGCCGCACGATTGGCAAACTCGCTTGGTTCCACGCTCAGCTTTCATCGACATCTATCTAAAGCTTCCTTAGCTGTTGGGCATGGGCGCGTCCGGCGCGCCGCCGATCCTGAATGGGATAGTCAGCATCGTCAGCGCATGTCAAAGGCAAAGCGCATGGATATGGTCAATTTTTCCGGTGCGGCCCCCGCGGCGGATTGACAGCGCAACCTGGCAAGGCTCTATGACGCGGTAGAGAGAGTGTGCGTCCCCGTTCTTCCACAAATCAAGCCAGGCAACAGGCCGATGTCCCAGCTTCCATCCGATCCGAAGCCGCTCACTTCGCACAAAGCGGGCGCATTGCAAGGTACGGTTTCAGTGCCGGGCGACAAGTCCATCTCGCACCGCGCTTTGATCCTGGGCGCGCTGGCGGAGGGCCGCACGGAGATCGCGGGCCTGCTTGAATTCGGAAGACATTCTTTGCACCGCGCGCGCTTTGCAAGCGCTGGGCGCCGGCATGGAAAAGCCGGGCGCCGATTGGATCGTGACGGGATCGGGGCTTGGCGGCCTGATCGAGCCCGCATCCGCCCTGGACTTCGGAAATTCCGGCACTGGCGCGCGTCTGACGATGGGCGTGGTGGCCGGGCATCCGATGCGCGTCGTCTTCACCGGCGACGAGTCTTTGAAAAAACGGCCCATGGGGCGCGTCCTCGATCCGTTGAAGAAGATGGGCCTTCAAATCGCGGAGGAGGGCCGGTCCACCCTGCCGCTGACGTTGACCGGTAGCTCGGGTCTGGTTCCGATCGAGTACCGGCTGCCCGTGCCCTCCGCGCAAGTCAAGTCCGCGGTGTTGCTCGCGGGGCTGCTGACGCAAGGGCGCACGTCGGTGGTGGAAAGCGAAAAAACGCGCGACCATACCGAGAAGATGCTGGCCTATTTTGGAGCTGGCGTTTCTTCGGAGCCGGTGGCAGGCGGTGTGCGCATCTCCGTCGAGGGGCGCCGGACGCTGCACGGAAAGCCTGTGACCGTTCCTGGCGACCCAAGCTCGGCGGCATTCCTCGCTGCCGCGGCGATCCTTTGCCCAGGCTCCAGCATTCTTATTCGCAACGTGCTCGTGAATCCAACCCGGACGGGCTTCTATGAGACGCTTAAGGAGATGGGCGCGGACATCTCCTTCGAAAACGAGCGGGAGCTGAACGGCGAGCCGGTCGCGGATCTTCGCGCGAAGGCGGGCAAGCTCAAGGGGGTTCATGTCCCTTCGGAGCGCGCGCCTTCGATGATCGACGAATACCCCATTCTGGCGGCGCTCTCGGCTTTCGCCGAGGGCAGCACCGTCATGGACGGCCTGGCGGAGCTGCGCGTCAAGGAAAGCGACAGGCTTGCGGCGATGGTGGCGGGCCTCAAGGCTTGCGGGGCCGAAGCTGAGGCGAACGGCGACACGCTTACGGTCACGGGCTCGGCGCGTGTGCGCGGCGGCGCGGCGATCGCCACGCACATGGATCATAGGATTGCGATGGCGTTTTTGGTCCTGGGCCTAGCGGCGGAGGAGCCTGTAACCGTGGACGACGCTTCCATGATTGCAACGAGCTTTCCCGAATTCAGGGGACTCATGGAAACGTTGGGCGCTTCTTTCGAGGACTAGATGACCCCGGCATTTCCGCGAAGGAGCGTGCAAAAAAATTGAAATGCGGGACCTTTGCAAGATGCACAACCGTCATTCCCGCGAAGGCGGCAATCCATTTCTGCCGTTTGGACAAGCGGTTAGCATGGGTCCCCGCCTCCGCGGGGACGACGCTGCGGCGAAACTAACCCCCGCAATCCATGGCAGCGGAAATATCGGGGTAATCAACTTCGAGGATGGGGCTACGGGCTGATGATTATTGCGATTGACGGAACGGCAGCCGCCGGAAAAAGCACGCTGGCGAGGCGGATTGCGGCGCATTACGGCCTGCCGCACCTGGACACAGGCTCGCTTTACCGCGCCGTCGCGCGCGATGTCGTCAAGGCCGGGCGCGCGCTGACCGACGTTAAAGCCGCGGCCGAAGCCGCCAGCCGCTTGGACCCGGCCACGCTCTCCGACCCCGAGCTGAGGCTCAAGGGTAACGGAGAGGCGGCCTCGGTCGTCGCCGCTTACCCCGAAGTCCGGGCCGAGCTGATCGTTTTCCAAAGGGCCTTCGCGGCAAACCCGAAAGGCGCCGTGGTCGAGGGCCGCGATATCGGAACCGTCGTCTGCCCCGATGCGCATGCGAAAATCTTCGTCACCGCGAGCGCCAAAAGCCGCGCCAAGCGCCGCTATGCCGAACTTAAGGGGTATGGGGTCGAAACGGCGGAAGAGACGGTGCTGCGCGAGATTGAAGAGCGCGACCGCCGCGACCGCGAGCGGCCCGTCTCGCCCTTGATTCCCGCGAAAGACGCACTCTTGCTCGATACAACAGAGTTAGATATAGAAAAAGCCCTGGCCGCCGCGCTTGATCTTATTGATAAAGCCGCGCGTCTCGGCTAAATCATTGCTCCCGTGACCCGATTGGGCCAGTCCGCCATGATTTTTGCGCATGCGCGGTTCATTTTTGAATCGCAATACCTAGATGGCAGCCAGGATACGCATGAAGACGGCGCTGGGGACCGCGAGTTCGGCGAACCGTCTGTTCAACTCTAACGCAGGCTTGGCTTCGGCCATTCGGAGTTTTAATGATCGCAACTCAAACAATAGAGCCAAAGGCCAAGGAATACAATCCAACAGCCGAAGACTTTGCCGCTCTTCTCGACGAGTCCCTGTCCGGTTCGGCGCCTTCCGAAGGCGCGGTGGTAAAGGGCAAGATCGTCGCCATCGAAAAGGATCTCGCGGTTATCGACGTCGGCCTCAAGACCGAAGGCCGCGTTCCGCTTAAAGAATTCGCAATGCCCGGGCAGCCGTCCACTGTCGGGATTGGCGACGAGGTGGAAGTCTACGTCGAGCGCATCGAGAATGCCGCCGGCGAAGCGGTGCTCAGCCGCGAGAAAGCGCGCCGCGAGGATAGCTGGACCAAGCTTGAACAGAGGTTCAACGCCGGCGAGAAGGTCGAGGGCATAATCTTCAATCGCGTCAAGGGCGGCTTCACCGTCGACCTCGACGGCGCCGTTGCGTTCCTGCCCGGCAGCCAAGTCGATATCCGCCCGATCAAGGACGTGACCCCGCTTATGAACGTGCCGCAACCCTTCCAGATCCTGAAAATGGATCGCAGGCGCGGCAATATCGTCGTCTCGCGCCGCTCCGTGCTCGAAGAAACCCGCGCCGAGCAGCGCTCCGAGATCGTGGCCAAGCTCGAAGAGGGCCAGGTCGTCGACGGCGTCGTCAAGAACATCACCGACTACGGCGCGTTCATCGATCTGGGCGGCATCGACGGCCTCTTGCACGTCACCGACATGGCGTGGAAGCGCGTCAACCATCCGACCGAGATTCTGAATGTCGGCGACACCGTGAAGGTTCAGATCGTCCGCATCAATCCGGAGACGCAGCGCATCAGCCTGGGCATGAAGCAGCTCGGCTCCGATCCATGGGGCGGCATCGAGGCCAAGTACCCGATTGGCGGCAAGTTCAAGGGAACGGTAACGAACATCGCCGATTACGGCGCGTTCGTCGAGCTGGAGGCGGGCGTCGAGGGCCTCATCCACGTCTCCGAAATGAGCTGGGTGAAGAAGAACGTTCATCCCGGCAAGATCGTCTCGACCAGCCAGGAGGTCGAGGTGCAGGTGCTCGAAGTCGATTCAGCCAAGCGCCGCATCTCGCTGGGCCTGAAGCAGACGCAGGAAAATCCCTGGAACGCCTTTGCGGAGCACCATCCGAAAGGCACGCCCGTCGAAGGCCAGATCCGCAACATCACCGAGTTCGGCCTGTTTGTCGGCCTCGATGGCGGGATCGACGGCATGGTCCATCTCTCGGACCTCGATTGGCAACGCCCAGGCGAGGAAGCGATCAAGGACTTCAACAAGGGCGACACGGTGCGCGCGGTTGTGCTTGAGACCGATCCCGAGAAGGAGCGGATCAGCCTTGGCATCAAGCAGCTTGGCACCGATCCATTCCAGGCCGCGTCCACGCTCAAGAAGGGCTCTACCGTCACTTGCGAGGTCATCGAGGTGAAGGACGCCGGCATCGAGGTGAAAATCGCGGGCACGGATTTGACCGCCTTCATCCGCCGCGGCGACCTTTCCCGCGACCGCAGCGAGCAGCGCCCCGAGCGTTTCGCAGCAGGCGATATGGTCGACGCCGTGGTGACGCAGATCGACAAGAGCGGCCGCAAGATCGGGCTTTCGATCAAGGCGCTTGAGATCGCGGAGGAAAAAGAAGCCGTGGCGCAGTTCGGCTCGACCGATAGCGGCGCGTCGCTTGGCGATATTCTTGGCGCGGCCTTGCACAAGGCCCAAACCAAAGAAAAAGAGTGAGGCCTTCGCACAAGCTTAGACTGATACTAACTTAAGAAGCGACTGGATGGCCTGGCCGCGGCCGTCCATCGTACCACGGGTTGAATGCGGGAGTAACGCCAAGAGCCCGGAGTGCTCCACCCGGGCGTGAAAGTAGCTAGCCGGGCTGGCATCCGCCAGCCCGCTCTTGCGGGAAGCGGGCGCATGACGTTGGACTCGGATATTCTTATCGATCGGCGCCGCCTGAGGCGCCGGCTTGCGGCTTGGCGCGTGCTGGCGATCCTCGCCGTGATCGCGGCAATCGCCTTTGCGGTTGCAAGAGCGGATCATGAGCCGCTTACAGCCTTCGGACGCGATCAAATTGCCCGCGTTGCCATCAACGGCTTTATCGGCGACAGCAGGAAGCGGCATGAGCTTTTTGAGAAGCTTCGCAAAAACCCCCATGTGAAGGCTGTTATCGTCACCGTGGATAGCCCCGGCGGAACGACGGTTGGTGGCGAAGCCCTCTACCTGGATCTGCGTGAGCTTGCCAAGGACAAGCCGGTGGCAGCCGTTTTCGGCACGGTGGCGGCGTCCGCGGCATATATGGCCGGAATCGCTACCGATTACATCGTCGCCCGGGGCAACACGATAACAGGCTCGGTCGGCGTCATCTTCCAATGGGCGGAAGTAAACGAGCTGCTGGGCAAGCTTGGCGTCAAGGTTGAGGAGGTCAGAAGCGGGCCGCTTAAGGCAGAACCCTCGCCCTTCTCGCCTGCCGGCGAACAAGCTAAGCAACTTTCCGGAGAATTGGTCAAAGAGTTGCAGGAGTGGTTCGTGGGCCTCGTTACCGAACGGCGCAAGGGCATTACGCCGTACCTGGACGATATCAAAACCGGCCGGATTTACACCGGGCGGGAGGCGCTGAAGATCGGGCTGATCGACGCGATCGGGGATGAACAAACCGCCATCAAGTGGTTCACGGATCTGAGGAAAGTCGAGAGCGGGCTGGAGGTGAAGGACTGGAAGCCGGAGTTTGCCTCTGAGTTCGATTTTTTCCGGTCGGCCGCTGCGGCCGTAGCCGATAAGCTTGGACTTGGCCGAATTGTCGATTTGAGTGTGTTGAGCGGGCTGGCAGCGCTTAATGAGCAGCCGCTTGACGGACTACTCTCGATTTGGCACCCTTGAGCCGGGAAATACTGAGGAACTGCAAATGATTAAATCCGAACTAATCGAAAAACTTGCAGGCGGGAGTCCTCACCTAATGCAAAGGGACGTGGTAAAGGTCGTAAATGTGATTTTCGAGGAGATCACAAACGCACTTACCCGGGGGGACCGTGTAGAACTTAGAGGTTTCGGCGCGTTTTCCGTGAAACACAGGCCCGCCAGAACGGGCAGAAATCCGCGGACAGGAGACCAAGTCGAGGTAACGGAAAAGTTCGTTCCCTATTTCAAGACGGGCAAGGAACTCCGTATCAGGCTCAACCCGCCAGTAGCGCCGGGTGATAAGCCCAAGCGCAAGAAAAAGGGCAGCCGCTAATACCAACCCTCAAAAGTCCTGACCGTTCCGGCACACTCCCCGTCATCGCGAGGCCGCCTTGGCGGCCGTGGCGATCCAGAAGAAACTTCAGCGACTTGCCTCTGGATTGCTTCGCTTCGCTCGCAATGACGAAGAACGGTCGAGACTTAGGGCGGTTAGCATCAGACGTTTTAACGAACTGCGGAATAAAGATGCGCTTCATCAAGGTTCTATTTCTTTGCATTCTTGGCTTTGCGGCCGTTGCCTATGCGGTCGCAAACCGCGCTCCTGTCCGGTTCGTCTTGGATCCGTTAAGCCCCTATACCGACAAAAGCCTTGTGCCGTCGGTTGAGTATCCGCTGTTCGTTTTTCTCTTTGCCGCCATGTTCGTAGGGATTTTCCTTGGAGCATCTGCTGTTTGGATCGGGCAGGGCCGCTGGCGGAAGGAGGCCCGGACAAGGTCTAAAGAAGTGGCCCTATGGAGGCGCGAAGCCGAGACCCTGAAAGCGGGATTGCAATCCGCAGGGAATTCCTGCACGCCCGCCGCGGCGCGGCCACTCCGTTCGTACCTCTAAGCGGCCAGCGATACCAACTGCGGCGCGCTTGCGCGTGGAGCTTTCAATCGAAAAGAACGATGAGCGTCTCAGTCAAGATTTGCGGGCTATCGGCTAAGGAGACCCTGGAGGCCGCCATCGAAGCCGGTGCGGACTACGCCGGTTTCGTATTCTTCGAAAAGAGCCCCAGGAATGTATCGCTGAAGCAGGCGGCAGAGCTCGCAAAGCTCGCTGAAGGGCGCATAAAAACCGTGGCTCTGGCCGTGAACCCGGCGGACGAGGCGATCCGGGAAATCGAAGCCGGGGTTCATCCGGACTTTTTTCAGTTGCACGGAGACGAGAGCCCGGAGCGCATAGCCGCGATCCGCTCGCTCTCGCGTGCGTCCATCATCAAGGCGATAAAGGTGGGGGGCATGGAGGACATCGCGGCCGGGCGCCGCTTCGAGCGCTTCGCCGATATTCTGCTCTTCGACGCGAAGCCTTCCGCGCTCCCTGGCGCGCTGCCCGGCGGAAACGGGATCGCGTTCGATTGGACGTGGCTGCCAAAGGCGGCGCTCAGGCCAAATTTCATGCTTTCCGGCGGACTCAACTCTGATAATGTGCTCGCGGCGTTGAGCGCCAGCGGCGCCTTGGCGGTCGACGTCTCTTCTGGAGTTGAGACCGCTCCCGGCGTAAAAACTCCCGCACGGATCAAAGAGTTTATAAGCATCGCGAAATCCTTCGAACCGGCCGCTTCAGTCCTGGCCGCGTCCTAACAGGGAAAAGAATTCATGTCCGATACACCCGAAACGCTGCTGCACTTGAACAGCTATCGCGTCGGACCCGACGAGCGGGGTCATTTCGGCCTTTATGGCGGACGCTTCGTGGCCGAAACGCTAATGCCGCTTATCCTCGAGCTTGAGGCGGCTTATACGGCTGCGAAGAACGATCCTGCATTCCATGCCGAGCTTGAAGACCTCAACGCGCATTACGCCGGCCGGCCGAGCCCGCTCTATTACGCCGAGAGGCTGACCAAGCACCTTGGCGGCGCGAAAATCTACTTCAAGCGCGACGAGCTCAACCATACCGGCTCGCATAAAATCAACAATTGCCTGGGCCAGATCCTGCTCGCAAGGCGGATGGGCAAGACCCGCATCATCGCGGAAACGGGTGCCGGCCAGCACGGCGTGGCGGTTGCGACCGTGGCCGCCCGGTTTGGGCTTCCTTGCGTGGTTTATATGGGTCAGACCGATATCGAGCGGCAAAGTCCGAATGTTTTCCGCATGCGGCTCCTGGGCGCGGAGGTGCAGCCGGTGATTTCGGGCACGGCGACGCTCAAGGACGCGATGAACGAGGCGCTGCGCGACTGGGTCGCCAATGTCGAGGATACGTTCTACATCATCGGCACGGTGGCCGGGCCGCATCCCTATCCCGCCATGGTGCGCGATTTCCAGTCGATTATCGGCCGCGAGGTCCGCGAGCAGATGATGGCCGCGGAAGGGCGGCTGCCCGATACGCTGGTGGCGTGCATCGGCGGGGGATCGAACGCGATGGGCCTGTTCCATCCATTCCTGGACGATAGCTCCGTGAAGATTTACGGCGTGGAGGCAGCCGGCCGCGGCCTCGACGTTCCGAACGGGCATTGCGCATCGCTGAACGGCGGCCGGCCTGGCGTGCTGCATGGCAACCGGACGTATCTCTTGCAGAATGACGATGGCCAGATCCTCGACGGGCATTCCATCTCGGCGGGCCTCGATTACCCCGGCATCGGCCCGGAACACTCCTGGCTGCGCGACACCGGCCGCGTCACCTATGTGGCCGCAACCGACCGGGAGGCGCTGGAGGCGTTCCAAATCTGCACGCGCCTCGAAGGCATCATCCCAGCGCTCGAACCCGCGCACGCGCTCGCCTATGTCACAAAGCTTGCGCCAAGCTTGCCGCCCAGCGATCTCCTCGTTATGAACATGTGCGGGCGCGGCGATAAGGATATCTTCGCTGTTGCCGGCCATCTTGGCATGGAAATTTAGGCGGCGTTCAGCCGGGGAAACTTCGGGGATCGAGCGGTTTCGATGAATCGGATAGCGCGGACTTTTGCGAATTTGAAGGGTGCGGGGAGGAAGGCGCTCGTGACCTTCGTCACGGCGGGCGATCCCGATTACGCCGTTTCGCTGGAAATCCTGAAAGGGCTGCCAAAGGCGGGGGCGGATATTATCGAGCTTGGGATGCCGTTCTCCGATCCCATGGCGGACGGCCCGGCGATCCAAAGATCGTCGCAGCGTGCCCTGCGCGCCGGGCAGACCATGCGCAAGACGCTGGAGATGGTGAAGAGCTTCCGCGAGGAGGATAAAGATACGCCGGTCATTTTGATGGGATATTATAATCCTATCTATGTGTTCCCTGTGGACGCATTCCTTGGCGCGGCCGTAGAGGCCGGTGTCGATGGGCTTATCGTGGTCGATGTGCCGCCGGAGGCGGACGGCGAGCTTTGTCTGCCGGGGCTGCAGGCCGGGTTGAGCTTCATCCGGCTGACCGCGCCCACAACCACCGATCGGCGGCTCGAAACGGTACTGGTAAACGCGAGCGGCTTCGTCTATTACGTCTCTATCGCCGGAATTACTGGGACGCGCGCGCCGGACACGGCTGCGGTTGAGCGGAATGTAGCGCGGATCAAAGCCCGCACTCCGCTGCCGGTCGTGGTCGGCTTTGGCGTTCGGACGCCCGCTCAAGCAAGCGCAATTGCAGGCGTCTCCGATGGGGTTGTGGTGGGGTCGGTGCTTGTGGACGCCATCGCGCAAAGCCTTGACGATGCGCAGAAAGCGACCAGCTTAACCAAAAGTGCGGTTTTGGATCTGGTGGAGCAGCTTTCTTCCGGTATGAAAGCTGCTTGAAGTTAGGCAAGCCCCCTTCGGCGCGCATGAAAGGCGCGAGGATACGTGAACTGGATCAACAACGTCGTCCGGCCTAAAATCCGCGGCCTGTGGCAAAAGCGGGAGATGCCGGAAAATCTCTGGGTGAAATGCCCGGAGACGGGGCAGATGGTCTTTCACCGGGACCTCGAAGCCAACCAATTCGTCATCCCAGAACTTCGGCTATCATATGCGCATCGGGGCGGAGGCGCGGCTCAAGGGGCTTTTCGACGGCGGAAAATTCGAGGTCGTGCCGATCCCAGAGGTGCCAACCGATCCGCTGAAGTTCCGCGACGAGAAGCGCTACTCGGAACGGCTCAAGGAAGCCCGCTCGAAAACCGGCATGAGCGATGCGCTGCTGACCGGCCTCGGCACGCTGGACGGCCTGGCCATTGTCGCGGCGGTGCAGGATTTCTCCTTTATGGGCGGCTCGCTGGGCATGGCGGCCGGCGAGGCGATCATCACCGGCATGTCGAAGGCGGTCGAGATGAAGATCCCCTACATCCTCTTCGTCTCCTCGGGGGGCGCGCGTATGCAGGAGGGTATTCTTTCGCTGATGCAGATGCCGCGCACGACCGTCGCGGTGCAGCGCCTGCGCGAGGCGAAGCTGCCCTATATCGTGGTTCTCACCAATCCCACGACCGGCGGTGTTACCGCGTCCTACGCGATGCTTGGCGACATCCACATCGCCGAGCCCGGTGCGCTGATCGGCTTTGCCGGTCCCCGGGTGATCGAGCAGACCATCCGCGAGAAGCTTCCCGACGGCTTCCAGAGATCGGAATACCTGCTTGCGCACGGCATGATCGACATGGTGGTGCACCGGCACGAGCTGCGCGAGACGATAAGCCGGCTGTGCAGCTTGCTCGTCACCGAGCGCAAGCACCGGGCGGGCATGAACAACGTGAAAGTGCGCACCAAGGCGGCCGGCGGAACCTTGGAAATCAACCTGCCTGCGACGGCGGAGCAGATCGCCACTGTGAATGCGGAAGCATCGCCCGTGGAGAGTGCGGTTGACGGCGGGCGCGCCGGCCCGGCAAGCTAAGCAGAGTTCGCAAAAGTGGCCTTCCCGGTTTTGCGAAAAAACTCTGCGAAAACAAATAAATCTAAGCGGGCATTCGTTGGGTAACCAACGAAAGTCTGCTTAGTACAGCCGGAGGCAAGTTCGCACCCCATTTGCCGCACTCTCTCAGGCGAACTTGCCTCCGATAAGCTGTACTAGAAGCTAAAGAGTTGCTAGTACGCCTGATCCGCGGGAAGTCCTGTCTGAGCCAGCCGCATGTGGGGCAGGACTTCCCGCGGGGCGTACTAGCCTTCGTAAGTCTGACAGCCTTTCGTCATTATAGAACCGCGAGCGCAAACGATCGCGTTCGCTCCCCTTTAACCCAGGACGCCGCCTTTGCAGCCGGAAAAGACCGATACCTTTCTTACACGGTTTGAAAAGCTCCACCCGAAGAGCATCGATCTTTCCCTCGGGCGGGTCGAGCGCTTGCTTAACGCGCTCGGCAACCCGCACCGGCGGATTCCGCCCGTTGTCCACGTGGCGGGGACGAATGGGAAGGGCTCGGCCGTTGCCTTCCTGAAGGCGATGCTGGAGGCGGCGGGCTACCGGACGCATGCATTTATTTCACCGCATCTGCGCCGCTTCCACGAGCGGATCATGCTGGCGGCGCCCGGCGGCGCGCGCTCCATCGGCGAGCGCGATCTGGCCGGCATCTTGAGCAGGGCCGAGGCTGCGAACGGCGGGGAGCCCATTACCTTCTTCGAGATTACCACGGCGGCGGCTTTCCTCGCGTTTGCGGAGAACCCTGCCGACATCGTGCTGCTTGAAACCGGCCTTGGCGGCAGGCTCGACGCCACGAATGTAATCGCCGAACCGCTGGCCGCCATCCTGACGCCGATCTCCCTCGACCACTGCTCCTATCTGGGCGATACGATCGAAGACATTGCCTACGAAAAAGCTGGCATCATCAAGCGCGGGCGGCCGGCAATCGTGTCGAGGCAGGCCGAAAGCGCGCTTGGCGTGGTCGATGCGCGTGCCCGCGAACTCGGCGCGCCGATAGCCGCGGCCGGCCGGAGCTGGGATGTATTCGAGCAGCAGGGCAGGCTAATTTTCCAGGATGAGGATTGCCTGCTCGACCTGCCGCTGCCGCGGCTGTTCGGCCGGCATCAGGTCGAAAACGCGGGCACCGCTATTGCCGCGGCACGCCGGCTGGAAGGCTTCTACATTTCCGAGGATGCCATCGCCAAGGGCCTCACGGCCGCGGTCTGGCCCGCGCGGCTTGAGCGGCTGTCCCCCGGCAAGCTGCACGAGCTGGCGCCGCCGGACTCCGAGATTTGGGTGGACGGCGGCCATAACCCTGCCGCCGGAGAAGCGGTGGCGCGCGCGCTCGCCGATCTTGAGGAGCGGGTCCCGAGCCCGGTCCATCTCATCGCCGGCATGCTTTCCACCAAGGATGCCGGCGGCTTCCTGCGGCATTTCCAAGGGCTGACCGAACTCGCAGTCACGGTTCAGATTCCCGGCCAGGCGAACGCCTATCGCGCGGGCGATCTCGCGGCCATTGCTCATCGGGAGGGCATTGCCGCCAATCCGGCCGCCAGCTTGGAGGCCGCATTCGCGAAAAGCCGCAAGCTGGCCCGCGGCCCCGTGCGCATCATGGTGACGGGCTCGCTTTATCTGGCGGGACAGGTGCTCGAAGCGCACGAGCGCGGTTTGGGGAGCGCGTGAATGGGAAAGCCTAGCAAGGTTAGCTGCAATGGGTGGCCTAGAAGTTGATCCGCGCCGAAATCGTCGCCACGGGATATAAGTCCAAAACCTGATACTTGCCGATTACGCTATTTATTTGACTTTGCACGTCTTCACCTGGATTGGTCAGGTTGTTGGCGGAAACATCCGGTTTGCCGGAGTAGATCACGCCGAGGTCGAGGCCGAGCTTGAACTCGTATTTCCCTCCAGAAAAATGCGAGGTATCGAGCCCAAAGCCTAAGTAGGGTGCCGCCTGGTTGCTGTTTGTCGCCTCGATGCGGAACCTATTTGGGCCGGACGCTTCGTTCACGGTGGTGATTCCACTGATATCGTATTCGAAATAGCGGATGCCTCCGGAAACGCGGAACGCATTCTCGAAAGGATGCAAGTCGAGGATTGCCCCCGCAGACTGTAACGAGACAGTTAGTCCCTCGGTGGGAACGCTCAGGTAAGAGCCTTCGAGCCGCACCACAACAACTTTATAAAGCAGGAAAGAGGCTTGGCCACCGGGGCCAAGGGTCCCGGCGGTCAAACCCGCAGACCACATGGCGTTCTTATAGCCATCGTCCTTATAGCCATCGTCATCGGCCGACGCGGGGCTCCACGATAAGACGGCAGCCAAAATCGCCGCTAATACGGTAAGGACTCTACGCATTGTACCCCACACACAAAACGCTTGCCAACATACGACGACTTGAATGCTTAGCTAGCCTTGCCTGCACTGCACGACATTGTCAAGCTTTCGCCTCATTACCC
>CAWAVJ010000008.1:0-28536 GCA_963785355.1 uncultured Alphaproteobacteria bacterium | reverse complement strand
ATCCGGGCAGGCTTCCAAACCGTTGCCTTGGCCGCAAACCGCAACGCCGCCAAACTTGCGGAACTTGCGGTTTCGCTCAATGCGGAATTCGCGGCACTCGCCGATGAGCGCCAGGGGGGCGAACTGCGGCGCCTGCTCGACGGCACGGGGATCGAATGCGGCGCGGGGCCCGAAGCGCTCATCGAAGCCGCAAGTCGCCCCGCGGACATTATCATGGCCGCGATCGTCGGCGCGGCCGGCCTCGGTGCCGGCCTTGACGGCGCTGCGGCAGGGAACGGTTATCGCGCTCGCCAACAAGGAATGCCTCGTATCGGCTGGACCGCTGTTCATGAGCGAGGCGGCGCGCCATGGGGCAACGCTGCTGCCGGTCGATTCCGAGCATTCGGCCGTCTTTCAAGCCTTGGATGAGCCCGGCGCCAAGCACGTCGAGCGGATCGTTCTTACCGCCTCCGGCGGCCCTTTCCGGACGTGGACGCGCGAACAGATCGCCGCCGCGCGGCCGGAAGACGCGCTCAAGCACCCCAACTGGGCGATGGGGCAGAAAATCACCATCGACAGCGCCACGCTGATGAACAAGGGCCTGGAGCTGATTGAGGCATTCCACCTTTTTGGCGTGCGCGCCGATCAGCTTTCGGCAATCGTCCACCCGCAATCCATCATTCACGCGCTGGTCTATTACTGCGACGGTTCCGTCATCGCCCAAGCCAGCCTTCCCGACATGCGGACGCCCATCGCTTACAGCCTTGGCTGGCCCGCCCGCCTGCCCGCCGCTGCAATCAAACGGCTCGATCTCGCGGCCGTGGGAACTTTGACCTTCGAGGAGCCGGACGAAGCACGCTTCCCAGCTTTGAGAATTGCAAAGGAAGTGTTGAAATCGGGCGGAGCGGCAGCGACGGTCCTCAATGCCGCGAATGAGGTCGCCGTGGAAGCGTTCCTCGCCCGCTCCATCGCCTTTCCCGCCATCGCCGCCACCGTCGAGCAGACCTTGGCAAGGGCGGTGAGCGAGCTTGCAGGCGTTACCCCGGACAACCTCGACAATGTGATGTATCTCGATAAACAAGCCCGGCGAATTGCCGGCACGCTCGTTGGCGAAACTCGCTTCGCACCCCTTGACGCTGCAAGTGCAGGTTCTAGCTCCTAAAGTACGTAGTACGGCGCCTTGAGCACAGGCTACCGCGCCGCACAAAGAAATGCATTTGCCGAGACGGCGGCGCGAACGCCTGAGCCCTCGAGGCTCCCCGCGCGAAAAGGTTTTTTGAAATGATGCCTCAACTCTTGTCGTCTGCGCTGACCACGATCGAAAACGCTTCCGTAGGGATCGCAGCCTTTCTAATCGTGCTCGGCGTGGTGGTCATCGTCCATGAACTCGGGCATTTTCTGGCCGCGCGCGCGCTCGGCATAACCGTCGAAACATTTTCGGTCGGTTTCGGCCCCGAGATCGGCGGCTTCCATGACAAGCGCGGCACACGCTGGCGCGTTGCCTGGGTTCCGCTCGGCGGCTACGTGAAGTTCAAAGGCGACGAAAGCGTTGCCAGCTTGCCGTCGGCGGAGGACCTCAGCAAGCTCAGTCCAAGCGAAAGGAAGGGCAACTTCCACACAGCCGCGCTTTGGCGGCGGACCATCGTTGTGCTGGCGGGGCCGCTCGCAAATATGCTTTTGAGCCTTGCGATCTTCACGGGAATGGTGCTCTGGACGGGGGTCATTTATCAACAGGCAGAAATCATCTGTGTGGAACCGGGCACACCCGCGGCCCAGGCAGGGCTAAAGGCTGGGGACAAGATTGTCTCGGTGGGCGGCCAGCCTGTCAGAAGTTTCGAGGATTTCAGCTCTTACGTTGTGCTCAACGCGCGCTCTCCGATCGACATTGTGGTCGACCGCGATGGGAAGGCTGTGGATGTGAGGGCGACCCCGGAGCTGACCGAAGCCGAGTGCATCGGCAGGCTCGGCGTTCTGGGCCAGACCAACCCCGCAAATGCCAAAATCGAGAGCGCCGGATTATTCACGGCGGCGGCCGAAGGGTTCCGGCGCACTTGGCGCATCGTCGAGGGGCCTTTTCAGTTTCTCGGCCAGCTTTCCCGGGGCAACGCCTGCGCAAGTTCGCTCGGAGGGCCGGTAAAAATCGCTGAAATTTCATACACTTTTGCGTCTCAGAGTTTCATCAACCTGATTCCGCTCATTGCCTTCATTTCTGTGAGCGTCGGGCTTTTCAATCTCTTTCCCATTCCGGTCTTGGATGGCGGCCACCTTTTGTTCTATGGCGCAGAAGCCATACTCGGCAGGCCATTGAGCCAAAGAGCGCAGGAAGCCGGATTTCAGTTTGGCTTCGCTCTGCTTCTCATGCTAATGGTTTTTGTGACGTGGAATAACGTTGCTGAGCTATGGAGAGGCAAGCCGCAAGCGCCGAAAATCGCAAGCGTCTGCCATAAGTAGCAAGTTTAGGGGGTTCTACCTTAGTGGCTGCGTGATGCCGGGGGGCAACAGGCAGACTGCGAAGTTGGGTAAAGGGTGGGGTAAAGCCACCTTGGCGTCACAAAGTGCTAGTCACTTGCCGTGTGACATGCTGAGTTGGCGAACCGGCGTTAGAGGGGCAATTAAATCGATGCTGCGCAAGAGCATAATCCGAAGGGTTCATGCGGCCCTCACAATTCTTGCGGCTGTTCTCGCGGTGACACTTACAACCGCGACGATACAGCCGATAAATGCGTTTGCTCAAAACGGAACGGTGATCCGGGACATCCAGGTTCAAGGCAACAGCCGCATAGAACCTGAAACCGTCCGTTCTTATTTGAAATTTGCCGTGGGCGAAAAGTACGACGGCTATAAAGCCGACGAGAGCTTGCGCGCGCTGTTTGCAACCGGCCTTTTCCAAGACGTCCATCTCAACCTGCATGGGAACGTGGTCGTTGTTTCGGTTGTGGAAAACCCGATCATCAACCGGGTGGCCTTCGAAGGGAACAGCGAGGTCAAGACTGAAACGTTGAGCGCGGAAGTGCAGCTCAAGCCACGGGCGCTCTATTCCCGTGCCCGCGTGCAGGCAGACGTTCAGCGCATTCTTGACGTCTACCGCCGCCAAGGCCATTACGCTACCCAGGTGGATGCCCAGATCATCCAGCTCGATCACAACAGGATCGACCTTGTTTTCGAGATTCGCGAAGGGCCCGAGACCAAAGTGGCGGGCATCAACTTTATCGGCAACCAAAGTTTCTCCGACACCGAGCTTCGCGGCATTATCACGACGACCGAGTCGAGCTTCATGGACTTTCTGAAGCCGACCTCGGTCTACGATCCGGACCGGTTCAACCTCGACCGGGAACTCCTGCGCCGCTATTACATCAAGAATGGCTACGCCGATATGCGTGTCGTCTCGGCTGTTGCAGACGTGGACCGTGAGGGCAAGGGCTTTTTCCTGACCTTTACGCTTGACGAGGGGCCGCGATACGATTTCGGTGCGGTCAGCGTCGAATTGACGCTGCCAGAGTTCAACACCGCGGTCGCGCAAGGTAAGCTTCTGACCCAGCAGGGCGCCATCTACAATGCGGAGGCGATCGACAAGACCGTCGAAGCGCTAACCGTTGCGGTTGCCCAGCAGGGTTACGCCTTTGGGCAGGTTCGCACGAGGATCAATCGCGATCCGGTTTCCCGGACGGTCGGCGTGACTTACGTGGTTGAGCAGGGGCCGCGCGTTTATGTTGAGCGCATTAACGTGGCGGGGAACTTCCGTACGGAAGATTACGTTATCCGCCGCGAATTCCGGGTCGCAGAAGGCGACGCCTACAACAAGGTTATGATCGACCAAGCCCGTATGCGCCTCATGGCTCTCGGCTTCTTCAAGGACGTCAAAGTCAATAAGGAGCCTGGGTCGGCTGGGGATCGCGTCATCCTTAGCATCAACGTTGAAGAGCAGTCGACGGGCGAGCTGTCCTTCTCCGCCGGTTACTCCACGGCCGAGGGCGTCATCGGAGACGTCACCTACAGCGAACGTAACTTCATGGGCACTGGCCAGTACGTGCAGGTTAAACTGTCGGGCAGCCAGGTGAGCTATGGCCTCGATACCAGCTGGACTGAGCCGCGCTTCCTCGACCGGAACCTCTCGCTCGGCGTCGACGCATTCGTCCGCAACGCCGATTACAAGTCGGACACTGGGTACTCCACTGCGGGCTATGAGGATTTCAACACCGGCGGCAGCCTCCGCTTCGGCTTTGGCCTTCTCGACAATGTGTGGCTGAATACCAACTACACGTTCAAGTACGAGGATATCTACAACCTCGATTTGGATGCGCCTCTGGCCGTGTACGAAGTTCAGGGAGCTGCGATTACCTCCTCGGTCGGGTACGGGCTGATCTGGGATACCCGCAACAATCGTAAGAACCCGTCCCGCGGTGTCTACGTCTCCTTTTCGGAAGACTTCGCTGGAGCAGGCGGCGACATCGACTACCTCCGCACCGTCGGCGAGGTGCGGGCCTATTATCCTCTCACCAAGGACTTCACCCTCGTTGGACGTGGCTTGGCCGGTAACATCTTCAACTGGAACGGCGGGTATATCCGTACCGTTGACGACTTCTACAAAGGCGGCGAGTGCGTTCGCGGCTTCGCGCCGATGGGCATCGGCGCACGCGATCCTCTGACCGGGGATTCCCTGGGCGGCAAGAACTTCTACTGCGCCACAGCAGAGATACGCTTCCCGCTGCCCTTCATTCCCGACGATATGGGCTTCGGCGGCGCTATCTTCGCGGATGCCGGCAATCTCTGGGGCACGGATGCAAGCGCGCTCGCGCTGCAGTATCTGGGAGGAACTTTCAACGGTAACTGCCCCCCTGGGTCTGGGATCGTGAATGGCAAAACCATCAACACAACAACAGGGAAGCCCGAGTACTGCTTCAACGGGACCAACGATTCCGACGCAGTTCGCGCATCGGTTGGCGCGAGCTTGATCTGGAACTCGCCTATTGGCCCGCTGCGCGCCGACTTCGGCTATGCGCTGCTTAAGCAGACATACGACCAAACGGAAGTCTTCAAGTTCGGCGCGGCAACCAGGTTCTAAGCACAGGCGGCCTGGGGTTGCCGGGCAGCACGGAAACTTTCAAAGGAATGCTAAGCGGACAAAGGTCCGCTTAGCATTTTCAGCGTAACGATCATGGATCATCCAGGCTTTTGGGCCCCAGCCGGGCCTTATTCTCTTGCGGAACTTGCTGCTTACGCAGACGCAGAAATTCCCGAACGTTTCTTAACTGAGGCTGGCAAACCGATCAGCGCCGTGAAGGCACTCGACGACGCGGGGAGCCATGACGTCTCCTTTTTCGAGAACCGGAAGTACCTGGCAGCGCTCAAGGAAACCCGAGCCGCAGCCGTATTTGTCGCGGCAGGCTCAGCGGAAAGCGTGCCCGCGTCCACTGTGCCTCTTATTTCCAAGGATCCCTACCGCTCCTTCGCCAAGTCGCTGGAACTCTTCTTTCCGGATGCGGGATACCCAAAAGTTGGGAGCGAGGCCGCGGGCGGCTCTGCGCTTGTTGACGCGAGTGCCAGAATTGAAGACGGAGCGGTGATCGAGGCGGGCGCAATCGTCGGACCTGAAGCGCAAATCGGCCGGGGCACGCGGATCGCGGCGGGCGCGGTGGTGGGATACCGCGTCGCCATAGGCCGCGATTGTTTCGTTGGGCCGGGCGCATCGATTACGCACGCGCTTATCGGCAACCGCGTCATCATCCACGCCGGCGCGCGCATCGGCCAAGACGGCTTCGGATTCGCCATGGGGCCAAATGGGCACTATAAGGTACGGCAGACAGGCCGCGTCATAATCCAGGACAGCGTTGAGATTGGTGCGAACACAACCATCGACCGGGGCGCGCTTAAGGATACCGTCATCGGCGAAGGCACAAAGATCGACAATCTCGTGCAGATTGCGCATAACGTGGTAATTGGAAGACACTGTGTTATAGCTGGACACGCCGGTATATCCGGTAGCACGATCCTTGAGGACTTCGTCGTGATGGGCGGGCAAAGCGGAACCGTGGGGCATGTACGGATCGGAGCCGGCGCCCGGATTGGCGGGAAGGCAGGCGTCGCCTCCAGTATTCCCCCGGGCGAAACGTGGCTGGGTTCTCCGGCGAAGCTGATGAGTGTTGCCATCCGCGAGTTTGCAGCGCTCACCATACTGGCGCGGCGCAAGGCTTCTGGCGAAGACCAAGGCGGAGCAGGCACTTAGAAGTACGTCTATGTGGAATAAACCGGTGACCGACAGCGAAAGCAAAAGCCTAACGAAGCCCCAGCAGAAGGAGCTGGGGACAGCCGATATCGCCCGCATTATGCAGCTCTTGCCGCATCGTTATCCGTTTCTCCTCGTCGATAAGATCGTGGAGATGGACGGCGACAAGTCCGCGGTTGGCATCAAGAACGTGAGCATCAACGAGCCTTACTTCCAAGGCCATTTCCCCGGTTTCCCAGTCATGCCGGGCGTTCTTCTCATCGAAGGAATGGCTCAGACCGCGGGCGCACTCTGCGTGGCGACGTTGGAGCGGAATTACGAGCCGCACCTCGTCTACTTCATGTCGATCGACCGTGCGCGCTTCCGGCGGCCCGTGCTACCGGGGGACACCGTCCATTATCATATGTCCAAGCGCCGCAACCGTAAGCGCGTCTGGCGTTTCGACGGAAAAGCCACGGTGAACGGCCAACTCGTGGCCGAAGCCCAGATCAGCGCCATGATCCTGGACGGGCCCGGGCAGGCGGACCAAAACGGGGACGAGGAGTGACACGAGCCATGGCCGCGGCAGCGATACACCCCTCAGCGGCGGTCGACCCGGAAGCGAAACTGGGTGACGGTGTCGAGATTGGCCACTTTGCGGTCATCGGCCCGAATGTCACCCTTGGGAGCCGGGTCAAGATACATTCGCACGCCATCGTCACAGGTCTTACCGAAATCGGCGAGGGTTGCGAGATTCACCCCTTTGCGGTGATTGGCGGCCCCCCGCAGGACATGAAATACCACGGCGAAGAGAGCCGGCTGATCGTTGGGCCGCATAACACAATCCGCGAGCACGTCACCATGAATGGCGGCACCGAAGGCGGCGGCCACGTGACACGCGTTGGCAGCCACGGCCTGTTCCTCGTGGGCGCGCATGTCGCGCACGACTGCCAAATCGGCGATCACGTGATCCTGGTCAACAACGCCACGCTCGCAGGCCATGTCATCGTCGAGGACCACGTGATTCTCGGCGGCCTCTCGGCGGTGCATCAATGGGTGCGCGTCGGCGCGCACGCTTTCGTGGGCGGCATGTCGGGCGTCGAGAACGATGTGATCCCCTTCGGCATGGTGCTCGGAAACCGGGCGGAGCTTGCGGGGCTCAACATCGTCGGCCTCAAGCGCAGCGGCTTCGAGCGGGAGCAGATCCACGCGCTGAGACAAGCCTACCGCATGCTGTTCTCCCAGGAGGGGACGCTGCAAGAGCGGCTCGACGATGTCGATAAGATGTTCCCGGATAGCGCCCCGGTCCAACGGATCGTTGCATTCATGCGGGCCAAGGCGGACCGGTCATTTTGCGTGCCTAGAAGCCAATCGCAATGAGCGTGGCTGCGCCCCGATCCGAAACTGCCGAGCCCGGCGGCCAGGGCGTTCCCGGCCGGATTGGGATTATTGCCGGCGCCGGCTCGCTTCCTAGCGCGGTCGCGGAGGACGCAAAAAGCGCGGGCCAAGATCCCTTTATCGTAGGCTTGGCTGGAATTGCGGACGCCAGCATCGAGTGTTTCCCCCACGTCTATGTGCGTATCGGCCAGGTCGGGCGGGCGCTGCGCATCCTGCGGCGCGAGGGCTGCACGCGGCTCGTGTTCGTCGGCGGCTTACGCAGACCGAACCTTTTCCGGATCGGGATCGATATAGGCTTCATCAGGCATTTGCCTGAGCTCTTGCGCCTATTCTTGGGTGGTGGCGACGACACCGTGCTTCGCGGCGTGGCGCGCTTTTTCGAAGGGCGCGGTTTCGAAGTCCTCGCCGTTCACGAGATCGCGCCGCGCCTTCTGGCCCCGGAGGGCTCACTCGCCAATCGCCTGCCCAATGCCGAAGATTTGGAAGACATAAAGCTAGGCTTCAGGGTGGCGCAGGGTCTTGGCCATTTCGACATCGGCCAAGCAGCCGTCGTAGCCCGCGGCTATGTGCTCGCGGTCGAGGCTGCGGAGGGAACCGACGCCATGCTGCGCCGCTGCTCCGGCCTGAACCGCTGGGGGGTCACATCGAGGAAAGGCGTGCTGGTGAAAAGGCCGAAACCGCGGCAGGACCGGCGGCTCGATCTGCCAGCCATCGGCCCGCAAACCGTTGAACTTGCAGCCGAAGCGGGGCTTGCCGGGCATAGCGGTAGAGGCCGGCGCCGTGCTCTTGGCCGGCGTTGACGAGCTTGTTGAAAAGGCGAACAAGTCCGGCCTTTTTCTCTACGGCGCCGCACCCTCGGAAGCGGAAGGCCAATAAAGTAGCCGGCGCGGCATTGTTTTTGGGGGCTAGCCCATGTCTCGAGCAAAGCGAATCTTTGTGGTGGCGGGCGAGCACTCGGGCGACGTGCTCGGCGGCAAGCTTCTGGAGGCGCTCCAGGCGAAGGCTGGCGCGGGCGCCTTCGAGGTTGCGGGCGTAGGCGGCGAGCACATGGAGGCCGCTGGCTTGCGCTCGATTTTTCCGCTGTCGGACGTGGCGGTGATGGGGCCGATCGCGATCCTTGCCCGCCTTCCAAAGCTTGTACGCCGGGTCTATCAGGCGGCTGACGCCGCCCTCGCCTTCAATCCGGATGCACTCATTATCATCGACAGCCCGGAGTTCACCCATCCGATTGCGAAACGCGTGCGCAAACGCCGGCCCCACATTCCTATCGTGGATTATGTAAGCCCAACCGTCTGGGCCTGGCGTCCCGGCCGCGCGCGCAAGATGCGGCCCTATGTGGACCATCTGCTGGCGCTCCTGCCTTTCGAGCCGGAAGCGCATGCGCGGCTTGGCGGCCCGCCTTGCACCTATGTGGGCCACCCGCTCATCGAAAGGGCCGCCTGGATCGATGCGCTTGACGCTGAGAAGTTGCGCGCGCGCCTGGGCTTGCCGCCGGGCGTTCCGGTGCTGGTGGTGCTGCCTGGCAGCCGTTCGAGCGTAGTTTCGCGGCTGATGGAGCCGTTCGGCGAGGCCATCGCCCTGCTGCAGCGCCGGATTGGCCCGGTGGAGCTTATACTGCCCACGGTTCCCTCGGTGCGTCCGTTGATCGAGGCGGGATTGGCTACCTGGCCTAAGCGCCCGCACCTTGTCGAGGGGGACGAGGACAAGTTCATGGCATTCAAGCTTGCGCAGGCCGCGCTTGCGGCGTCGGGCACGGTGACGCTCGAACTGGCGGTCGCAGGCACGCCGATGGTGGTGGCCTATCGCGTCGACAGGCTGGCGGCTCGCTTCCGCTTCCTGGTAAAGGTACATTCGGTCGTTCTTCCCAACCTGGTACTAGGAGAGAACGCATTTCCGGAACGCATCCTGGAAGACTGCACTTCGCCCAAGCTTAGTGCGGCGCTTGAGCCGCTGTTTTCAAGCAGTGCGGAGCGGAGCGCTCAGCTTTCGGCGCTTGGCAAAATCCGCGAGAAGATGTTTCTGCCTGAGGGGACGCCCAGCGGAAAGGCGGCTGAAGTAGTTCTCAGGGTGTTGAGCGAGAGCGGCGCGGAACTTCGCACGGAAGCAGCCTAAAACTGGAACAACGCTTATCGCAGATTAGTTTAGTTAGCGCACTTTTCTTGGGATAATTTCTTACAAATCGGCGCTAGCTGGACTGCGAGCGGATGCCCGGCTGCCAGGATGAATACAAGGCTGTCGCATGACGAATACCGCCAGGCTTCCTTCCGTATCGCCGCCGCCAAGCAACGAGCAAGTCTTCGTCACAGAAGGACTTGCTATGCGCGAAGGAAATGGCTATTTTATCAAGGTTATATTGTCAACAGTCAGGGCCGTCGAGCGGATTAATCTCACATATTCGGCCATTGGCAATCCTCCTGTCTACGATAACGCCGTCTTTCCTTGGGTGGCCGGAATAGAGCGCGAATGGCGGACCATCCGCCGGGAACTCGACACTGTGCTGCGGCGCAAAGACGAGCTGCCGGACTTCCATGAAATCGCCGCCGATGCCGCTTCGATCAGCAACGGGCCGGGGTGGAAGACTTTTCTGCTTGCCGCCTACGGTCTCAAATCCCGGCCGAACATCGCGCTGTGCCCCGAAACCTGGCGAATTCTCAAGCAGGTGCCTGGCCTCAAGTCCGCGATGTTCTCGATTTTCGATCCCGGCAAGCACCTGCCGCCGCACAGGGGCCCTTACAACGGACTGCTTCGCTTCCACCTCGGCCTGATCGTGCCGGAGCCAAGGGACAGGCTCGCGATCCGCGTGGCAGACCGCATTTGCCATTGGGAGGAGGGCCGCGCGCTCGTTTTCGACGACGCCTACGAGCACGAGGCGTGGAACGGGACGGACAAGGTGCGCGTGGTGCTGTTCGTGGATTTCGTGAAGCCGCTGCGCTTTCCGGCCAGCTTCCTGAATTGGCTCATTTTGCACATCGCCGCGTTCACGCCCTACATCCAGGAAGGCTACGGCAGACACCGCAAGTGGGAGCGCGCCTTTCATAGGGGCTAGCCTTCCGTAGTAGGCGGGGCGATCAAGCAAGCGTTAACCTCATTCTTGCAGGTTTCTTGCGGAAGAGCCCGCAATCCATCCGGTTTTCTTTCAGACGCCAATTATAACAGAAGCGCGTTTTTAAATCGTTAAACGCTTAACGCATTGATGTTGCACGAAAATTGTCGGACGTCTTGCGCTGCTTGCCTGCGCCGATGCATCGTTTTATGGTTAAGATTAAATCTGCCCGTATATTTAATAGGGTTTTGGAGTCGTAGAAATCGACCCAAAGTGGCAAAAGATTCGCAGAAAGGCGGCGGCAGAAAATATGCCGGGCTGGCGTTTACTATGCCCGCATTAACCACAATAGGGCCTTACGCGAATTTCACCGCCCGTTAACATGTTACTTCCCGTCTAAGCTGGTTTCGCGGTCTCGCCAATGAATGGGCGGCATCACACCGTCCAGCGACTCAACCTTGCATTCTCCCGTCTTGGGTCGAAGAACGAAACCGCTCTCGCGGTAGACGCTGCCTCACGGGCGGCATTCCATTCTGAACCGTTACCGCAAGCCGGAAGTTCCGATTGAGAATGAGGCGTCAGCCTCACTCACAATAGGAGTTATGTATGCGTCTCAGCCCGCTTCGTCAGCGCATGATCGATATGACCGCGCGCCATTTCGGAGAGAAGACGCAGAAGGTCTGCTGCGTCAAGAACCTTGCCGTGTTCATCGGCCGGGCGCCCGAGACGGCGACGGCGGAGGAGCTCGCACCGTTGGGCCGGACGGCAAAGTTGTCTATTTGCCGCCACAAGAGGGCCCACTCCTTGAGCGTTTAGCCGGGGCAGCGCGGTGAACCGTCTAGCTCTCCACCGCGCCAATCGACATTCATGATGTCATGAACGCCGCGACCGCGTCCGTCATATCGACTACGGGGTCTATCTTTAATTGAAAATTTGAACGAAAGTGATCGTCGATCCTATCGGATATCGGATGAAGAATGCGTCCTAAGGTGTCTGTCTCAACGGCCGCGGTCTCTGTCTCAAAGATCACGTAGCCGCTGAACTTGCCATCCCGAACCAGGCACTGGTTGATCTTAAAACCCTTGGGCACTTTAAAGTCTTTGAATACCTCTAACAGATGCTTCTGCGCGGCCTCATATTCCGGTGGCGAAGACTCTTCGCGTTCGTTCCAACTGACGACGTATTTCATGATCGACCTTTCTCGAGAAGCTTCTACAGGGCTTCAAGCTATAAAGGTTTACGGCGCCCATTCTCAACCACTTGGGCTGGGAGCGCACCCCGGCAAATTACGCGAGCGCATCAAAGGCGCTTAGACGCCTGACTATCAACCGGAAACAAAATATAGACACCGTTCAGCATCTATCAAGCTTAAATCAACCGGGGGGTAATGAACTTTCCGCGATGCAGATTTTTCCTCAAGCCCCTTGCAAATGGTCTTCTGCGCGGTGTGCGGACGCCCGCTTATGCTTGCTTTAAGCAAAAGCCAGCAAGCACAAAATCTTGACCTGCGCCGTACAGGCGGATTTCAGATTGCGCCGCCGCGTTAAGCTGGGCAGCGGTGAACTTTATAAACACCAGCGTAGCCAGCCCACCAAATATCGGCGGCCCGCTTCATCAGGGACCGCTTCACCTTCGAATCCCGAAGGAATGATGTATGCCCCTAGAGTAGAGCTTGTTCCAGATTGAGAAATGGATTCCCGCCTGCGCGGGAATGACGGCCGAGTGTGTTGCAACGGTTCCGGATTTAATTTTCTCACACGCTCGAAGCCGGGAATCCATTTCTGACGTTGGAACAAGCTCTTATATGGGTCCCCGCCTGCGCGAGGACGACGCTGCGGCCCAGCTTCAACTGCCGGATTCAGGTTCAAGCGGATGCGGCGCTCAAAAATGTTGCTGGCCACCATTTTGAGCGCGCGAGCGGTCGCCGTAACGCTCCAGCAGCGCCTCTGCTGCCCGCGCTTGCATGAAAGCCTCCGCCTTAAGCTCAAGGCCGTCTGCAACCCAACTATCGGTAAGATTGTAACTATCCAATGAACTGCACCGAAACGCAGATCCGCTACAACCCATTGAAAGACGGGCAAATCTAAGAATGCGACCTGCTGCAGGCGAGCCGCTTGCGCTCCTCTTTTGAGGGAGGCGCGGCAGCTCACAGCTTCGCATATCCGGGGGCATGATGAATTTGAGCGCAGAGAAAGAAACCGAAGCCTCTGGCGGAGGTTTGCTCCGGGTTTCGGCCGAAAAATCAGCCCGGCTGATGGATCTAGTCGGAGAGCTGAGCCTCAGCGTCTCGGAGGTCGTGCGCTCGCCCGACCTCGCCGGGCTCGACTTGACGGAATTCGAGAAATCCGCGCATCGGCTCTCCATGGTGGTGCGCGAGGTGCAGGACGCGGCCTCCGAACTGCGCCTGGTTCCGGTGGCCGAGGTCTTCCGCCGCCTCCGGCGCATGGTGCGGGAGCTCGAGCGGCAAACCGGCAAAAAAATCGACCTAATTCTCGAAGGAGAGGAGACCGCTATCGATAAGGTGGTCTCCGACAGGCTGTACGAGCCGCTGGTCCATGTGCTGCGCAATTCCGCCGATCACGGGCTTGAATCTCCGGAGGAACGCAAAGCGGCCGGCAAGCCCGAAGCCGGGCGTATCGTCTTGTCCGCCGCTCAGGTGGGCAGCGAAATCCAGATCACCGTGGCGGACGACGGCCGCGGCCTCGACCGGGAGCGCATTCTGGCGCGGGCCCGCGAGCGGGGGCTGATCGGGGCCGGGCAGGAGCCCGAAGACGCCGTTCTATGGCGGGTCGTACTTGAGCCGGGCTTCACCACTACCGAAACGGTCACCGCTTTGTCGGGCCGCGGCGTGGGCATGGATGTGCTCAACAGCACCATGAAAGATTTGCGCGGACATATCGCTATCGACAGTCAGAAAGGGGCGGGCTGCCGCGTGCTGCTGTCGATTCCGGTGACCCTGGCCTTCCTCGACTGCCTGGTGATGCGCCTCGGCCAGCGGCTGTTCGCCACTCCCGTAGACGTGGTGGCCGGCATCTTCCGGCCGGGCAGCGAGCAGATCATGGAGATTACAGCCGAAGACGGCGCCGAGATGGTCCGGGTAAGGGATACCTACGTCCCCATTTGCCGCCTGCCTCACTTCTATGACGAGGAGAACTGCGAGCTCACTCCGCTCGACCGGTCCATCGTCATCGTCTTCAACACGTCCTCCGGGCGTATCGGCCTGCCGGTGGACGAGATGCTGGATCAGCAGCAGGTCGTCATGAAGCCACTGACGGGCCAGCTTCAAAACATTCGCGCGAGTTGGGGCTGCGCTTTGCTCGGTACAGGTGAGGTCGCCCTGGTGCTCGACTGCGAACGCCTTGCCCGCAGGAGAACGCTCTGATGCTGGCCGAGGGCGAAGGATATGAGTTTATACGCGGCTGGCTGAGCGATCGCTGCGGCATGAGCTTCCCGGAAAAGAAGCGGGATTTGCTGGTCCATCGCCTTAACCGCGTTCTGATGCGCTTCGAGCTTCCGGATTTCGACGAGCTCGCGCGCGAGATGACACACGGTAAGGACACCGAGCTGCAACTCGCGGTGATCCACGCGGCCTCCACGAACCACACCTTCTTTTTCCGTGAACCGAATGTGCTTGAGTATTTCCGGGACAACATTCTCGTCCCCGGGGCTCGCAGCGGAGAATTCCGCGTCTGGAGCGCTGCTGCTTCCTCTGGGGACGAAGCATTCACGCTGGCAATCATGGCCCTAGAAACGCTGGGCCCCGCCGGCAGCCTCGCGCGTCTTCATCTTGGGAACCGACATCAGCGCACCGGCAATCAGCCAGGCGGAATCGGCAATCTACAGCGGCAACCATCTGGAGCATGTCCCGGCCGATATCCTGCAGCGCTATTTCGTGCCTGCCGGCATGGGCCAGTACCAGGCCGTTCCGCAGGTCCGCAGCATGTGCACCTTCCGCCGGCTTAACCTCAAGACAACGCCCTTCCCGTTCCGGAAAAGCTTTCACGCGGTGTTTTGCCGGAACCTTCTCTACTACTTCGAAAGGGAGCACCAGTTTCAAATCCTGGAACAGCTTTTCGATGTCACGGAGCCCGGGGGCTGGCTTCTGACCAGCGTGACCGAAGTGGTCCGCGATCTTGGCACACGCTGGCAGCCGGTCTCCGGCGGCATTTACCGGAGGCCGGTATCGTGAAAGAGCCAAGAAAAATCCGAGTTCTGATTGTCGACGATTCCGCCTTGGTCCGGAAGATTCTCAGCATCGGCCTGGGCAAGGACCCGCAGATCGAAGTAGTTGGTCAGGCCGCCGATCCCTACCGCGCCCGCGATTTTATCGTTGAGCTGCATCCGGACGTGATTACGCTGGATGTGGAAATGCCCAGAATGGACGGCGTGACCTTCCTCAAAAGGTTCATGCCCGTCATGCCGATTCCGACGGTGGTGATCAGCTCTCTGACCGAGACGGGCAAACGCATCACCCTGGAAGCGCTCAGGGCGGGAGCGGTCGATGTGCTGGCCAAGCCCGCCATCGGTCTCACCGACGGCCTGCCGGTGATGCTGGACGATATCTGCCAGCGGGTGAAGGCCGCGGCGCGGGTCAACGTCGCGCATTTTGCCCGCAAAGAACGGCGCTTGGCGGTGGAACCGGTGCCGGAAGTCCTGAAGGAAACCAGCGGCCGTGTGATCGCTATCGGCGCCTCAACCGGGGGAGTGCCAGCCCTCGCCGATATCCTGCCCGCCTTTCCTTCAGACGCCCCCGGCATTGTTATCGTTCAGCACATGCCTGCAGGTTACACCGCAACCTTCGCCGAGCGGCTGAACGCTTCCTGCCGGATGCGGGTGAAGGAGGCGCAGGAAGGCGACAGAGTAGTGCCAGGCCACATTCTGATCGCTCCGGGCAGCCACCGGCACATGAGCATTGTCCGTTCCGGCGGCGAATACCGGGTGGCTTTGTGCGAGGGCCCGCTCGTGAACTTTTCGCGGCCGTCGGTGGACGTGCTGTTCCAATCGGTCGCCCAGCACGCGGGATGCAAAGCCGCCGCCGCTCTGCTCACAGGCATGGGACGGGACGGCGCCGCCGGGCTTCTGGCTATCCGGCGGGCCGGGGGGCGCACCTTTGCGCAGGACGAAGCCACCTGCGTCGTCTTTGGCATGCCCCGCGCCGCCCAGGAATTGGAAGCGGCGGAGAAGATGCTGGCTTTGGAACGCGTGCCGCTGGCTCTCGTCGCGGCGGCGCAATCGATGGTGCAGTTAACAGCAAAGGAACAGATATGACGGAAGAACAGAGCGAAGGCAAATTAGCCTTCAGTGAGAATAGTAAAGGAATAAGTACGGCGGGGGCGCAGAGCGAAGGCGATCTCGCCTTCAACGAAGAAAACAATATTGACGATATGTACCTGACCTTCACCGTTGGCGGCGAGGAGTACGGCATCGGTATTGGCTTCGTTACCGAGATCGTCGGCATGCAGAAGGTGATGGAAGTACCCGACGTGCCCGCTTTCATCAAGGGCGTGATCAATTTGCGGGGCAAGGTCATCCCGGTCATGGACGTGCGTCTGCGCTTCTCCATGGAGTGGAAGGCTTACACCGAGCGCAGTGTGATCATCGTCCTCGACGTGGACGGTGTGCCCATCGGGCTCGCGGTGGACGCGGTCGCCGACGTCCGGGAAATTCCGCCCGGCAACATCGATAATCCTCCGCAGTTCGGAAATAGCCGCGATGGGAAAGGCCTTATTCGCGGGCTGGGCAAGCAGGACGACAAGGTGGCGATATTGCTCCACACGACCCGCCTGGTTACCGAAACCGCGCTTGATGTGCGCCTGGAAACGCAACCCCCGAAGAGCGCGGCCGCTTAAAGCGCTGCCATGAGGCCCGATCCCGATGAAACGATCTTCAACCCCAAACGCGGCATCCCTCCGCACACAACCGGAACAAGCAGCCAAACCGCACAAGCCGGAAGCTCAAGCTTGCGGCGCAACCCATAACAGCAAAGGAAATATCGCAATGACAAGAGCAACTTCGCAGGATCAAACCGCGGCCGGCGGCAAGGGCCTGCACGAGCTGAAGAGGATTGTCGCCGCCCTGCAAGCCGGCAAGCTCGATCAGCGCGCCAGCACCGAGGGCTTCACCGGAGAATGGGCGGAGGCATTCGAGGCCATCAACCGATTCGCCGGCACCGTAAACGGCCTGATCGGCGACATGAACGCCATGTCCGCCGCGCACGACAACGGCGATATCGACGCGGCGATCGATGCCGCCAAGTATCCCGGCGATTTCGGCCAGATGGCCTCGGGCATCAATACCATGGTGGCCGGGCACATCGCAGTGAAGAAAAAGGCCATGGCTTGCGTCGCCGAGATTGCGAAAGGTAATTTCGAGGCACAACTCGAAAAGTTCCCTGGCAAGAAAGCCTTCATCAACGACACAGTCGAAACGCTGCGCGCTAATCTGCGGGCTGTAATCGCTGAACTTCAGCGCCTGACCAAGGACTCGCAAGCAGGCCATTTGGACGAACGCGGCAAGGCCGATGAGTTCAAAGGCGATTTCGCAGGAATGATCGAAGGCATCAACGCCATGCTGGACGCCATCCTGCTACCCATCGCGGAGGGCAACCGGGTTCTGCGCCTCATCCGTGGCGGCAATCTCCGCGAGAAGGTGGAGATCGAATGCCAGGGCGATCATCAGCGCATGAAAGAGGCCATCAACGGCGTTCACCAGTGGCTGACCGCATTAGTCGCATATGTCACCGGCATCGCCAACGGCGACTTGACCGTGCAAATGGCCAAGGCCTCCGATCAAGACCAGATTCATGAGTGGCTGATGCTGCTGAAGGGCAATATCGGCGCGCTTGTTGCCGATGCCGACATGCTGGCCAAGGCCGCCGTCGAGGGCAAGCTTACCACCCGCGCCGACGCCGCCAAGCATCAGGGCGACTTCCGCAAGATCGTCGACGGAGTCAACAAGACCATCGGCACGCTGGTTGGACATTTCGACGCCATCCCCGCGCCAATCATGATTATCGATCGCGATTTCACCATCCAGTACATGAATTCCGCGGGGGCCGCGGCAGGCGGACGCACGGCACAGCAAGTGATCGGCAGCAAGTGCCGCGACCACTTCAAGGCCGGCGATTGCGGGACCGAGAATTGCGCCTGCCACCGCGCAATGAGCCGCAACCAATCAATCACCTCCGACACCGTCGCCAAGCCGATGCCGGGGATCGAGATGGACGTTTCCTACACCGCGGTTCCGGTTCGCGACGAGGCGGGAAAGACCATCGGCGCCCTGGAAGTGGTGGTGGACCAAACCCAAGTCAGAAAGGCCGCCCGCCTTGCCAAGAAAGTCGCCGACTATCAGGCTGAGGAAACCGCGAAATTAGTCGACGGTCTCGGCCGCCTAGCCAAGGGCGATGTAAATTTTTCCGTCCAGACCGCGCCGGGCGACGCCGACACCAACGACGCCCACCACACTTTCGAGGTCTTGGCCGGCGCCCTTAACGCTTGTGTCAACGTGGTCAACGCGCTTGTGGCCGACGCCAACAAGCTCTCGGTTGCCGCCGTGGAGGGTAAGCTTGCCACCCGCGCCGACGCCTCGAAGCACCAGGGCGACTTCCGCAAGATCGTACAGGGCGTCAACGACACGCTCGACGCGGTGATTGGGCCGTTGAACGTCGCCGCCAATTATGTCGATCAGATCTCCAAGGGCGCGATCCCGGCCAAGATCGCCGACACCTACAACGGCGATTTCAACGTCCTCAAAAACAACCTCAACACCTGCATCGATGCCGTGAACGCGCTCGTCGCAGACGCCAACAAGCTCTCGGTTGCCGCCGTGGAGGGCAAGCTTGCCACCCGCGCCGACGCCTCGAAGCATCAGGGCGACTTCCGCAAAATTGTCGAGGGTGTCAACGATACGCTCGATGCGGTCATCGGCCGTTGAACGTTGCCGCCAACTACGTCGACCAGATCTCCAAGGGCGCGATCCCGGCCAAGATCGCCGACACCTACAACGGCGATTTCAACACCATCAAAAACAACCTCAACACCTGCATCGATGCCGTGAACGCGCTCGTCGCCGACGCCAACAAGCTCTCAGTCGCCGCCGTGGAAGGCAAGCTTGCTACCCGCGCCGACGCCTCGAAGCATCAGGGCGACTTCCGCAAGATCGTGCAGGGTGTCAACGACACGCTCGACGCGGTCATCGGGCCGTTGAACGTCGCCGCCAATTATGTCGACCAGATCTCCAAGGGTGCGATCCCGGCCAAGATCGCCGACAACTACAATGGCGATTTCAACGTCCTTAAGAGCAACCTCAACACCTGCATCGATGCTGTGAACGCGCTCGTCGCAGATGCCAACATGCTGGCCAAGGCTGCCGTGGAGGGCAAGCTCGTCACCCGCGCCGACGCGTCCAAGCACCAGGGGGACTTCCGCAAGATCGTCCAGGGCGTCAACGACACGCTCGACGCGGTCATCGGGCCGTTGAACGTCGCCGCCAACTACGTCGATCAGATCTCCAAGGGCGCGATCCCGGCCAAGATCACCGACAACTACAATGGCGACTTCAACGTCCTTAAGAGCAACCTCAACACCTGCATCGATGCCGTGAACGCGCTCGTCGCCGACGCCAACAAGCTCTCCGTCGCGGCGGTCGAAGGTAAGCTTGCCACCCGCGCCGACGCCTCGAAGCATCAGGGCGACTTCCGCAAGATCGTCCAGGGCGTCAACGACACGCTCGATGCGGTCATCGGGCCGTTGAACGTCGCCGCCAACTACGTCGATCAGATCTCCAAGGGCGCGATCCCCGCCAAGATCACCGACAGCTACAATGGCGACTTCAACGTCCTTAAGAGCAACCTCAACACCTGCATCGATGCTGTGAACGCGCTCGTCGCCGACGCCAACCTCCTCTCGGTGGCTGCCGTGGAGGGCCGGCTCGCCACCCGCGCCGACGCATCCAAGCATCAAGGCGATTTCCGCAAGATCGTCCAGGGCGTCAACGATACGCTCGACGCGGTGATCACGCCCTTGAACAACCTCAAGGAAGTGATCGACGCCCTCGGCCGGAACGACATGAGTGTCAGCTTGAAGGGTGAGTACCGGGGCGACTTCCTCGCACTCAAGGATGCCTTCGAGCGCGCGCTGGCGGAAGTCAATTCCGCGTTGCATCAGGTCGTCGAGGCGGTCGAGCAAGTGGGCCAGTCCGCGGAGCAGCTGCGCGGCGCTTCGCAGAATATGGCCTCGACCTCGGAGGAACAGTCCTCCTCCGTGGAAGAGGTAACATCCAGCCTGGAGGAGACCGACAGCCAGGTCAAGGCCAACACGGATGCCGCTAACACGGCTAACCAGCTCGTCATGAACACCTCGCAGGCAGCCAATGCGGGGCAGGCCAAGATGGCGGCGATGACCACAGCGATGAGCGAGATCAACGCCTCCTCGCAAAACATCGGGAAGATCATCAAAGTCATCGACGAGATTGCCTTCCAGACCAATCTCTTGGCCCTGAACGCGGCAGTTGAGGCAGCGCGTGCCGGACAGCATGGGCGGGGCTTCGCGGTGGTGGCCCAGGAGGTGCGTAACCTTGCCGGGCGCTCGGCGAAAGCGGCGCGCGAGACCGCCGAGCTGATCGAGAGCTCGGTCAAGCAGGTGGCGGGCGGTGTCGGCATCGCGAAGGAGACCAGCGACGCGCTAGACCAGATCGTCGGCAATGTGGTCAAGGTCAAGGATTTGGTGGGCGAGATCGCGTCCGCCAGTGCCGAGCAGGCACGCGGCGTATCGCAGATCAACACCGCCATGAACCAAGTGGCCAAGGCCGCTCAGGAAGGCAGCCAGCAATCCGAAGAGCTGGCCTCCTCGTCGGGCGAGCTGGCCGCTCTCGCGGATCGCATGCGCGACGCGGTGCGTCGCTTCAAACTGCGGGAACGCGCGCGCGGAGCGCAGGCTGTGCCAGGGCTTGAGGGGTTCACCCCGGAGATGCTGGCGCAGTTCAAGGCGCTTATCGCCGCGCAGGGGCAGGGACAGGTTCCGGCGGCAGCGGCAGCGCGTTCTGCCTCCGGCCATCGCTCTGCCGCGAACGGCGTGAACGGCGTGAACGGCAAGTCGCCCAAGGCGATCATTCCGCTGGATCACGACGAACGCGGCTTCGGCAAGTTCTAACGCTCAAAGGTTGCGGCTCCGCTTCCAGGCGGAGCCGCTGCCATCACCGCAACCATCGAACGAAAGAACCTTCAAATGCCGCACAAAGTCATGCTCGTCGACGATGCAGCAATGATGCGTCTCGTGGTCAGCAAGTTTATCTCTCCCCTGCCCGAGTTCGAAATCGTTACCACCGCGGCCAATGGCAAGATGGCCCTGGAGCAGCTAAGCAAGCATCCGGACCTGGAACTGATCCTGCTGGATATCGAGATGCCGGAGATGGATGGGCTTGAGTTCTTGCGCCACGCCAAGCTGAAGACGCGTGCCAAGATCGTCATCCTTTCCTCGGTCGCGGTCGCGGGCTCGCCTCATGCGGCCAAGGCTCGCGAGCTCGGTGCCGATGCCATCGTCACCGAAGCCCTCTGGCGCGGTTTCCATGGATCTCGCCGAAAAACGCGGCAGCCAGCTTGTGCAGACCATGCAGAAACTGATGCAGCGCTGAGCGCCATTGCGCAAACGTATAGGAGGCCGCTGTGTCCGGCGAATTGGAAGAAATCTGGGCTTTGTACGCCGACGACGGCGGGCAGGCCCTCGACGCCGCGGAGCAGTCCCTGCTTTGCTTGAAGGAGGCACCGTCCAGCGCCGCGCACATCGCTGCCCTGTTCCGGGCTATTCATACCTTCAAGGGCAACGCGCGGGTTCTTGGGCTGAAAACAATCGAAAAATGCGCCCATTCGGCCGAGGACTTGATCGGCCTGGTGCGCGACGAGAACGTTCCTCTCGACCCGGATCTCCTCTCCTTGCTCCTCGAAGTGTCGGACACTTTACGCGCGATGATGAACCAGTCGCTTGCGCGGCGCGCCGACGTTCCTCCGGAGGACGCGGAGGCCCTGATAAGCAGGATTCAGGCGAAGATCGAAGAGTGCCGGACACCGGCGCAAGAGAAGCCGGCTGAGCCGCAGGCGATCGTCTTCGAGCCGGTTGAGCGTGAAGTCCTTTCCCAAGATCCGCTCTACCTTCAAATCTTCACCGGCATGGCGGAGGATACCCTGAAGGAGGCGCGGGCAGTCCTCGCGCAATGGCAGGCCGGCAAGTCTGCGGACGGTCGCGCTCTGGCCCCATCGCTTGAGCATCTGCGCTACGCCGCCGGGCAGATCGGATTTGGGCCCCTAGCCGGCCTGATTGGGGATTTCCTGTCGCGCTCAAGCCCGGCCGCGAGCGATCTCCAGGTGCTGATCGCAGGCATGGACAGCCTGATCCATGGCGATACGTGGCAGGAAAAGCGCGCGGAAACAAAACGGCCAACGCCGCCCCTTTCTGCGGAAACGCTTGCCGGAGCGCCTGCGGCATACGCCCCTTCGCCCGCCGCTGGGTACGCCTTCGCAAGCGAGGAGTTTCGGGAATTGGCCGGCTTTGGCGCCGAAGTGTTGTCACCTGTTGCCGGCGGGTCCTCTGGCGGCTCGGCGCTCGCTGCCGATCCCACCTATCGCGCGATCTTCTTCGGCATGGTCCACGACATCCTGGCCGAGATGGAGGCCGCGCTCGCAGAGTTCGAGGCCGCCCCGCAGCAGGCGCGGCACACTCTGACTTCGCAGGTGGACCGGCTTCTCTACGCTGCCAAACAGATCGGTATGCCCGGCTGGCTGGAGCTACTGGGGGAATTTCCCAGGGATCACGATATCTCGCTGGCTGAGGCCCGGACTTTTGCCGGAAAGGTCCAATCGCTGGCCGCCTGCGATGCCAAGGCCAGCTCTGCCGCTGCCACTACCACTGCTGGGGACGTCACTCCGATCCGCGAATTCTTCGACAGTCTCCCGCCGCTCCTTGCCAGCATTTCGACCTTCGGAAGCCTTTTGGCTGCGGGCAGACCGGTGGATGAGGCCGCGTTTCTCGATGCCGTTGCCGCAATCCGCTCGAAGGCCGCGGCTTTGGACTTCGTTCGCATCGCCGATATCGCTGAGCAGATCGCTGCCGAGCGCCAGTTCGCCACCTTCCGCCGGTTGGAGCTCAGATTGTACGAGGAACTGGTCTCCGTCGAGCGGACTATGCCGGCACAATTGCAGGAGACGAAGATCGTTCCAGCCGCGGTGCTGCAAAACTGGTGCGCCGAACAGGCGTTCGACACCTTGATCGAGCTGGCCAAGGTGCTGGAGGACATGCGCAACCACGCTGGCGGGCCTGCGCAGTGCGAGGTCGCGATGGAGCTTTTGCGCCTCGTCTACCACGCCTGCCGCCATTACGCGATGGAAACGGCGGCTCACCTTTCCATGTCGCTGATCGACCTGTTCGCGCGGGTAAGGGACGATGGAGCGTCCCCCGACCCAATACTATTGCGCATTGCCGGCTCCTTCATCGCCGATCTCGAATTACTGTTCGAACGCTGCCTGGCGGCGGCGGAACGCCGGACATGGCGGCGATCGAGCAACTCTTTAGCGAGGCCGCGAACGTAACCTTCACCGCCAGCGGTGCCACACCCTTTCGTTCATGGAGGCGCGGCTGGGGCTGCCAAAGTCTTTCCGGAAAGTTCTGACCCCAGAAAGCCTCAAAGCAGCCGCGGCCGCCTCTGAATTCAGGGGCAGCGGTTCTTCATTGTCCGCGCCGCCCTCAATAACGACGAACAGGCCGGCGAGCGCTTCCTCGAATGGATCGTTTCGGGGGCCGTCAGCGTCATCAGCAATGTCACGGTGTTCGACGGCCCCAGCACATTGTTCGATTTCCTGATCGCAACGTCCTTGAGCGAAAACCAGCTCGCGGAATCGCTGGCGGCGCTCGATGCAACCCGCATATCGCTAAAGCTCGAGATGGCGCTCAACGGTAATCCGCGCCGCGAGGCCCCGAGCAGGGCCCCCCCGGGAAGCGCTGGTGGAAGCCGCAGTGCCGCCCGCCACCGCCGGCCAGGATCTCGATGACACGCGATGTGCTGGAAGGCATCGGCGAAATCGTCACCGGCCAGGCCATGATCTACCGCACGCTTGGCAACCTCGCCGCTGAGGACTGGTGCGGACCGTCGAGGCCGAGTTGCTGAAGGCGGGGAGATTGGAGCAAGGCCAAGGACGCAGTGCGGATCGTGCTGAAGCTTCTCCGGCCAGATCGAAAAGGCGTACCAGGCCGAGGCTCAGCTCGGCACCCAGCTTGAGCGCCTCCAGGAGGAAGCCATTGCCGTCCGCGCCCGCCCGGCCACACTGCTGATCAAGCCCCTGGAAGCTTCTGCCGAAGCCACCGCGCGGGAAAGCGGACGGCAGATCCTCTTCGCCGTCGGCGGCGAAGACCTTGTTCTCGATCATGACATGCTTGAGGAACTCAAGCCGCATCTGCGCAGCCTGATCGCCTTTTGCGTGGCCCGGAGCATCGAGCCGCCGGAAAAGCGCGTTTCCTTGGGCAAGGACCGGCGCGGCCAGCTCCGCCTCGGGCTCGCGCGAAACGGCGAGCGCATCCTAGCCACTCTCGAAGACGACGGATGCGGACTTGAAGCAATCCCAGGCGCGGAAGCCGGAGCTCTTTTCGCCGAAACGCGAACGGCACTTCGCAGCCGGGCGGCGAACTGCGTATCGACGCGCCCCCGGGCGGCGGCGTCCGTTTCCAAGTGATCCTGCCAATGGCCATGGTTGTGCTGGACGGCATGGTTGTGCGCGTGGGCGAATACCGCTATGTCGTGCCCCTCGATGCCATACAGCGGATCGTACATTCAGGTTTTGAAGATGTGATGCGGTTGTCGGCAAGCGAGGGCCGGCACATGCTCAATTGGGGGCCGGCGATGTCCTGCCCGTCCATTTCCTCAAGGCGGATGCCGAAGAAGGCTTCCAGGAGCACAATGCGGCCTGCTGCAGAGAGATACCTCTTCGTCGTGGTTGGCAAGCAGTCTCAGCGCCTGGCACTTCAGGTGGACGAACTCATGGGACAGCAATTGGTTCTGATCCGCCCACTGCGGGGATACCTGACCGGTATCCGTGGCGTAACCGGATGCGCCCTGCTTGGCGGCGGCGATGTCGGCATGGTGCTCGACATCGGGGGGCTTCTGAATTAGGCAGACCAGGCGGCGTAGGAAGCCGGGGAGGAGCGTACGATGGGATACGAAGACCTTTCGGGCTGTTTGGCCCGCCCGGCGGTATTAGACGGTACTTCCCGGCTTGTCCGGCCGGGGAGGCTCCGGACGCTTCCCGCTATCGCGGCCAAGCCGGATGGCTCGGCGGCGTCCGGGTAAGCCTTCGAGACGGTGGAGTTTATGATTTTCTTAATGCTTGCTGCCGTTTTGGCACTGTTGGCCTCTGCCTATCATATCTGGCGGATGCGCCGCAGCATGCGCCGGATGCGCGAGGTCATCGAAACCTTCGATCTTGGCGATTTCGAAGAGCGTCTGGCGCAAGCGGGCGGGCACCGCGGACCGCTGGCGGAGCTGGCGGCGGCGTTTTCTGGCCTCACCTCGGCCCTCTTTGCCGGCGCCTCCTCCGTTACGACCACAGCCTCCTCCACAATCGCCGAGAAGGAGGCTCAGACTCAGCACTTGAAGGAGGTGTTCGTAGAACACGCCGGCGGGGTACTTAACCATATCGAAGCCGCCGTGAGCGGCATACAGAAAACCGCCTCCTGTATGCGCCAGCTTGCCGGCGACACCGAAAGCTCTTCGACGCAAGTGGTTGCGGCACTGAACGATGCCACCGGTAGCGTCACGGGGGTGGCGGAGGCCGTCGAACGGCTAAGCGAGTCCTTTGGCGGAATTAGCGGGACGGTCGCCTCTGCCGCGGGAAAGCGGACTCAGCGGTATCTCAAGCGGAGCGGGCCAACACCTTGATCCGGGAACTGGCCAGTTCCGCCGAAACCATCGGCAACGTGGTCTCGATGATCAAAGGCATTGCACGCCAGAAGCAGTTTGCTGGCGCTCAACGCAACGATCGAGGCTGCCAGGGCCGGGACCGCCGGCAGAAGTTTCGCAGTCGTGGCTGGCGAAGTTAAGACGCTCGCGGGGCAAACGGTCAAAGCCACAGAAGACATCCGCAAGCAGGTCGCCGGCATTCAGGAGGCTGTCCACGCTGCGGTAAGCGCCGTCGACGCCATCGGCAACGAGATTCGGGAACTCAACCAGTTTACGTCGGTCATGCGGATCTCTATCGATGGCCAGTACGGCGTCACCCGCGATATCGCAACCTTCGCCAATTCCGCCCGCGCTGCTACAGCCGGTCTGCGCGAGCGCATATTGTCCCTTGACGGCACAATCCATGCAAACTGCCTCGCCGGCGATTGCGTCCACAAAGGCACCGCCGATCTTGTCCAGCAGATCGCGGCGCTTTCCAGCGAAACCCTAACCCTCTTGGAACAGGACGCGCCCGCCGCTTGACTTGCCCATACCCGGTCCCGGCATTCATGCAATGGCGCAGATTGCGCTGGCCCAGCGCTGACCCGCAACAGGTAATGGTGGGGCCGCGGATCGGCCGCGGCCCCTGCATCAGGCAGCCGCTCAAGCGGTTTGCGGCCTCGCATAAGCAAGCTGCGCGTAAACCAAGCCCATGACCGCGCCAAAGATAACATGAAGCATCGCCGTCATGACCGGCGCCATGGCACCAAGATTGAGGCCAAACAAACCTTGGCCGGCCATCGGCATTACGGCCACCATCATCATGAGCCACGCCGCGAGCCCGAACACGATGCCCTTCACGATCTGAGCGCTTCCGGGAATCAGGCTGTTGAATGCCGCGAACATACCGCCCCAGAGGACGGTGCCGATTGCAAAATGAGCGGCCCAGCCGGAGATTGCGGGAGCCCCCATCATCGAGCTCAGCATTTTGATCACGTCGAGCTCAGGCATTATGCCCATCGTAGATTTCATCGCCATGAGCGCCGACAGCACCGCCGTCGCCGCGCAGCCTGCAACCATGCCTTTACCTAAACTGTGCATCGCCGTTTCTCCTTGCCTGGTGTTTGAGCCCGCCGAAACGAATGAGCGCAAGGCGGGTCGCCTTTTGCTTGAGGCCGGCTTTCGTCTTGTTATTCGCTTAGAATGCGCGGGACGTTACAGCCCCGGTTCCGCTTTTGTGGAGCTTCGGCGCCAAGCCGCTCCTCGCGCTTGCCGCTCTCCCGGCGCCACGGCCGATCGGGCCAGCAGCTGCGCACCAGAGGGCAACGGTTTTGGTGTGATTGCGAACGGACGCTCTAGCGATCCGGGACACTTCGGCCAGATTTCCGCTTTCCGATCTATCCGGACGGCTCCAAAACTAAACAACCATTCGTTGGCTGCCCAACGAATGGTTGTTTAGAGTCTCTTTTTCCTCGCAGAGTTTTCGTCCCAAAACCGGTGGCCGCTTTTGGGAAACGCCGTTTAGGTGCGATCTGTGTTGAGGCAAAAGCGATCAGGCATGAAACCGTGCCGCCTCTTCAGATCCTTTCGTCGCATCGCCAGCGCTGTAGGAATGAGCGCCCGCTCCCGCCAGCGCGCCGCCCTGAACGATCAGATATTCCTCGCGGATCGGGCGTTTCTCGAACCAGCACTCCAGAATTTCGCGCACACCCGCGGCATACCGGGCCTGCGCCGATAACGACGTCCCCGAAATATGGGGCGTCATACCGTGGTGAGGCATAGTGCGCCAGGGATGGTCCTCCGGCGCCGGTTGCGGGAACCAGACGTCACCGGCGTAACCGGCGAGCTGGCCGCTTTCGAGAGCGCGGACGATTGCGTCGCGGTCGCAGATTTTGCCGCGCGCGGTGTTTACGAGGTAGGCGCCGCGCTTCATCTTGCCAAGGAGAGCGTCGTTGAACAGGTGCTCGGTCTCCGGATGCAGTGGCGCATTGATCGTTACCACATCGCAGACCTCGACCATCTCCTCGACGCCCGGATGAAACATCGCGCCTAGCTCCTTTTCCACCGCTTCCGGGAGCCGGTGGCGGTCGGTATAGTGCAGCTTGACATCGAAGGGCTTCAGACGGCGCAAAACCGCCGTACCGATACGCCCGGCGCCAAAGGTGCCAACGTCCATGCCTTCCAGATCGTAGGACCGGCTTACGCAGTCGGCGATGTTCCAGCCGCCTCTCACCACCCAGCCATAAGACGGGAGGTAGTTGCGCACGAGCGACAGGATCATCATCACCACGTGCTCGGACACGCTAATGCTATTGCTGTAGGTGATCTCGGCGACTGTGACGCCGCGCTCGATCGCCGCTTGCAGGTCGACGTGGTCCGAACCGATCCCCGCCGTGATCGCCAGCTTGAGCTTCTTCGCCTTGGCGAACCGCTCCGCCGTGAGATAGGCGGGCCAGAAGGGCTGGGAGATCACAACATCCGCATCGGGCAGCTCTTTCTCGAACCTGGAATTCGGGCCGTCCTTGTCAGCGGTCGCGTACAGGCTGTGACCCTGCCGTTCGAGGAATTTTCCAAGCCCAACTCGCCGGAAACACTGCCCAACAGGGTGCCCGGCTTGAAATCGATGCCCTTGGGTGAGGGCAGCGTCTGGCCGCCGGGATAGCCCTTCAGCGAAGGGAGGCCGTCGCGCGGATAGGTCTTTGGATATCCGTCGACGGGATCGTCGTAAAGAACGCAAAGGATTTTGGCCATGGGGTCCTCCACCTTATGGTTATTCGAGCAGCTCCTCCTTTTCCCTGTGCATCATCCAGAGTCTTATAAGCACAAGCGCTGCCTTTCTTCCAAGCTGCACTTGAAGAGCCGTCTCGATTGCGTATTGCGAGAGACACATCTTCATTTCTTCGCAATCGCCGCACGGTAATACATGGTGGCAGCGGCTGCGATATTCAAATAGGCGAGGCAATACCAACGCCTGCTTGAACTTGTCTATGGTGAAGGC
>CAWAVJ010000007.1:0-17551 GCA_963785355.1 uncultured Alphaproteobacteria bacterium | reverse complement strand
GCGTGCGGCGGCGCACTATACCGAGCAGTTTTACGGAGCCAAGGCGCTGGGCGGCACGCAAGTGCGCTACCTCGCCGGAATACCGTTCGACAAATTCGGGCTTCCGGTGGGCCTGCCCGAGCGCTCCTATGCCTCTCAATCGGAAAGCATGCAGGAAGCGCTATACAGCGGCCTGACCGTTCCCGCCGCAGCACTCGCCGGCCTCGTGCTGGCGGCCTATTTTGGCACGAAGAACCTGCACGACGATGAGGAGGCCTAACATGACAGACATCCCCATCAGGCCAAGTATCCGCAGAAGGCACGAAGCGATTGGCGGAAAGCTGGTACGCCGGCTGACAATCGCGCTCGCGCTGCTCATCGGCGTCGCGCTCTTTTTCCTTTACCAGCGCTTCGTGTACGGCCTCGGCGCCGTCACCAACATCAACAATGGCTACCCCTGGGGCATCTGGGTCGTGTGGGATGTGATCATCGCCACCGGCTTTGCCTGCGGCGGCTACGCCATGGCGCTCCTTGTCTACATCCTCAACCGGGGCGAATTTCATCCGATGATACGCGCGGCGCTGACCGCCTCCGTGTTCGGGTACTCGCTCGGCGGCCTTTCGGTGCTCATCGACCTCGGGCGCTATTGGAATTTCTGGCATATCCTGTCGCCGTCCTATTTCAACCCCGGCTCGGTGATGTTCGAGGTGGCGGCCTGTATCACGCTCTACATCGTGGTGCTGTGGATCGAGTGGTTCCCGACCTTCCTCGAATGGCTGGGCACCCGCGGCATCCAGAAGGCATTTGAACGGATGCTGTTCGTCTTCATCGGCCTTGGCGTGCTGCTGCCAAGCATGCACCAAAGCTCGCTCGGCTCGCTCCTGATCGCGATGGGCTATCCATCGGTTCCATCCGCTCTGGCAGACGCCGTACCTGCCGTTGCTGTTCTTGATGACGGCCCTCTGCATGGGGTACGCCGTTGTCATCTTCGAGGCGACGCTGTCGGCGGTGGGCTTCGCCCGCGACGTGCGCGGGGAACTGCCGCTGCTTGCAAAACTCGGCAAGATCGTCGCGTCTGTGCTGCTAATGTTCATGGTCTTGCGCTTCGCCGACATCCTCGACCGTGGCGTGGCTAACCGGCTCATCGAGAGCAACCTGCAAACCACGATGTTCTGGATAGAGACGGCCCTGTTCGCCTTCCCGATAGCGGTATTCGCTTCCAGCGGGACGCGCCCCCGGATGTCGCGGATGTTCCCGGCGGCGGCAAGCATGCTGGCGGGCGCTGTGCTCTACCGCATCGACGCTTTCCTCGTGGCTTACAACAGCCCCACACATTGGCACTACTTCCCGTCAGCGCCTGAAATCCTGGTGACACTTGGCGTGATCGCCATGGAGGTGCTGGCCTTGATCGTCTTCGTGAAGATGTTCCCCATTTTGCCCGGCCAAGAATATCGCTGATCGGCACCCAAGTTTAAGGAGACCGTCCCGTGTCGCAAAGAATCACCATCGACCCCATCACCCGTATCGAAGGCCATCTGCGGGTGGATGCCGAGATCAACGATGGCAAGGTCACGAAGGCGTGGTCGTCCGGGCAGATGTGGCGCGGCGTCGAGCTGATCCTGCTCGGCCGCGACCCCCGCGACGCCTGGGCTATCACCCAGCGCATCTGCGGCGTGTGCACGACGGTGCATGCGATCACCTCGGTGCGCGCCGTCGAGAACGCACTGCAGCTCGAGGTGCCGCTGAACGCCCAGTTCATCCGCAATATGATCATCTCGGCGCACGCGATCCATGACCATATCGTCCACTTCTATCATCTCTCCGCGCTCGACTTCGTGGACGTGGTTTCGGCGCTCAAGGCCGATCCCGTAAAGGCCGCGAATTGGATCCAGCAATATACCGACTGGCCGATGAACGGTAAGGAGGTCATGATCGCGACGCAGGAGAAACTCAAGGCGTTCGTGGGCACGGGCCAGCTTGGGCCGTTCACCAACGGCTATTGGGGCCATCCAGCGATGAAGCTTTCGCCGGAGATCAACCTCGTCGCGGTGGCGCATTATCTGCAGGCGCTCGACGTGCAGCGCCAGGCCAACAAAATCGTCACTATTCTCGGCTCGAAGACGCCGCACATCCAGAACATGGCGGTGGGCGGCGTATCGAACCCGATCGCGGTCGACAGCCAGTCCGTGCTGACGGTGGACCGGCTTTATGCGATCAAGACGCAGATCGACAAGCTCGCCGATTTCGTGAAGAAGGTGTACCTGATCGACGTCGCGGCGATAGGCTCGCAATACGCGGACTGGACGAAATACGGCGCGGGCGTGATGAACTATCTTTCGGCGCCAGACTTCCCCATCGACACGAAGGGCACCGAGTTCATGTATCCCGGCGGGTACATCCCTGGCGGCGACCTGGCCAAGTATCAGCCGATCAAAAGCTTCGGCGACGACTACTTCGGCAAGGGCGTTGAGGAGTCCGTCAAACACTCCTGGTACACCTACAGCAAGGAAGGCCCGCTGCATCCGTACAAGGGCGAAACCACGCCGCATTACACGGACTTCCAGGACGACGGCAAATATTCCTGGCTCAAGGCGCCGACCTTCTACGGCAAGCGCGCGCAGGTTGGACCGCTGGCGGCGGTGCTGAACGCGGTGGCCGCCGGCCATCAGCCGACCGTTGGCTACGTCACCAAAGTGCTCGATACGGTGTCGGCTCTGGTTGGCGCCAAGGTTGGCGTGGATGCGCTGCATTCGACCATCGGCCGCCACGCCGCCCGCGCCGTCCGTTGCGCGGTGATGCTCGATCTGCTCGAAGCCAATTGGGAGAAGCTTATCGCCAATATCGGCAAGGGCGACGTCGCGACTTACAACAAGCCGGTGTTCCCCAAAGGCGAGATAATGGGCTTCGGTTTCCACGAGGCGCCGCGCGGCCTGCTCTCGCACTGGACCGTGATCCGCGACGGCAAGATCGCCAATTATCAGTGCGTGGTGCCCTCCACCTGGAACGCCGGCCCGCGCTCGGAAGACGGCGCACCGGGACCATACGAGGCGTCGCTTGTAGACAATCCGGTCGCCGATCCGGAGAAGCCGCTGGAAGTTCTGCGCACGATCCATTCGTTCGACCCTTGCCTCGCCTGCGCCGTCCATGTACACGACCAGGAGACCGGTCAGGCCGTCAAGGTGACCGCGGTATAAGGGGAAAAGACCCCCTCACTCTGCCTCTCTCCCAGCAAGCTCGCCAAGGCGAGTTACGATCCCTAAGTTTCCGCATCCACTAGCGGATGCGGATGGGAGAGAGGACCCTAGAACTGCCGCCTCCCTTGATAGAGAGGATCGCAGCCAGACTCCCTCTCCCCTGGGGAGAGGGCTGGGGTGAGGGGGCCTTCAGCCTGCACAAAGAAAGATTATTGCAGTGAGCGATAGCATGCGCGCGGTTGTGCTTGGGGTGGGCAATATTTTGCTCTCCGACGAAGGGATCGGTGTGCATGCAGTGAGGGCGCTCGCCGCACGCTACGAGCTGCCGCCCGGGGTCGAAGTAATCGATGGCGGCACTTCGGCGATGGATTGCCTCGACCAGATCGCCAGCGCCGATCTTCTGCTGATCGCGGACTGCGTGCGCGGTGGCCGTGAGCCCGGCACGCTGGTCCGGCTTGGGGATGGCGAGCTCAACGCGTTTTTCCGCACCAAGATTTCGCCGCACCAGGTGGGCCTCTCGGACGTGCTGGCGACTTTGACCTTGCACGATATGGCGCCGGCGTGCACGGTTCTCATCGGCGCGGAGCCGAAATCCTTCGCCCTCGGCCTCGAGCCAACGCCTGAGCTTGCAGCGAAGCTGCCGGAGCTTGTCGAAGCGCTGGCGGGGGAGTTGAGGGCGGCTGGGTTGAACCTCGTGCCACGCGCCGCGGGCGCGGCTTAGAGCCTATCCGCTTTTGATGGAATCAAAAGCAGGCTCTCGTTTGTTGTTTTGCCGTGCGTCTTATCGGAAAACCGCTTCGCACTTTTCCGGACGCACTGCTCTAGCTTGTTGTTTTGCCGTGCGTCTTACCGGAAAACCGCTTCGCACTTTTCCGGACGCACTGCTCTAGCTTGTTGTTTTGCCGTGCGTCTTACCGGAAAACCGCTTCGCACTTTTCCGGACGCACTCTAGGAGCCCCTCGCCCATGTGCATCGGCATTCCCATGCGCGTCATCGAAAGCGACGGGTTCACCGCTCTGTGCGAAGGCCGCGCCGGGCAGCGGCGTATCAACGTCATGCTGATCGAGGGGGCGGAGCCCGGCGCGTGGGTGCTCACCCATGTTGGAAATGCCGTGCGCCTGCTTGAGGAGGAGGAAGCCTCGCAGATCAACGAAGCGCTCGATGCGCTTGCCGCCGCGCTGAACGGCGACCCGGTCGACGGGTATTTCGCGGACCTCCAGCGGCACTAATACGCCCCACGGGAAGTCCTGCCCCATATGCGGTATGATTGAATTTGATGGATGCACGTCATCCCGGATGCCGGCAAAACCGGTTCCGGGATGACGTCAAGCGTGTCCGGTCAAGGCGGATACGGCTTTAGGCGCTCTTATTGGAGCCGCTGCCTAGGAGAGAGACCGCGAGCCCGGCAGGGCCAGCGGTTGTAGCTTGTGGGCTAGCAGGCGCAGCTCCCGCGCCAGCGGCCGGTTTTCCGCCTTCGGCACCCTTGGGCTTTCCGTGGTGGTGGTGCCCAGAAGTCTTGCTGGCGTTCGCCGCAGCTTGACTCTGCGTGGCCGTGGCAGGACGCTTGAGCGCTCGTGGCATTCGTGATCGGTGTGGTGGCCATGTGCAATCTCCTTGGTTGTTTATGTGAAACGATGCAACCTAAGATGGACGCGAAAAGTTAACAATCGGTTAACAGCGAGTACACCCAGGGAACGGCGCAGGCAGCAATTGTGTAACAACCTGTTGCACAGTGCTACGAAGGCCGAAGCCTGGTCCACACCGGCAACGGCGCGGTTTTTCCGGGTGCCAACGGCATCCAAACCGGCCGATGGCTTTTCGGGGCCGGCTCCGCGCACCACCGTCAAGGACATCGGCGGAAGCCGGAGCGAGAGCGGCTCGCCGCTTTGGGTCCTGTACTGCTCTGGGGGTTTGGAAAACTTGGGATGCCCATTGTCCCGGTTGGGCTGCCAGGCATATTGCCGGGGCGAATATTGAAACACCTCGTGCGGCCCGCGCCAGCCGCCGTCGCCAGTACCCGCGCCCTCGAATCGAACATCGGCAAGCCGTGCCCGCAGGGGGTCTTTGTTGAGGACCATGAGCGCCCACTGGCCATAGGCCTATGAACCGCGTAGGCCGCGAGGCTCCCATCGCCCCCTGAGCCGCTAATGCGGGTGCGGTAGAGGCTGTGCAGGCCATCCGGCGCGCCCAGCCACTCTTGCCCGGCGAGTTTCGCGCCATAGTAAGTTGGAAGCCGCCATTCGATCCTGTGGTCTTCCCCTTCTTGGAAAGCCATGAGATTGCCCCACGTATCGCAAGCGGCACCCTCGCGGGGAAGCCCGCCTTATTCGTGAAGGAAATCTAGGAGCCAAGACCAAACACCGATGGCCCGAGCCAATTATTCAATCCAAAGCCTTCACCCAAGGAATTGGCTTATTCAAGTATGCTGACGTGGCGTCCTGAATGTTCTTGACTATCCGTAAGTCCTCATGCTCCGATACCGCTTTCAGACAGAGTTCTTTTCTGTGCCGTTTGCGGCTTTCACTCCCGGTCAATAAGCGCACCGCGCGCGTAAAGCTGATGACGATAACCGGACCGACGGTTGCGCCAACAAGACCGCCATGCGCGAAAACGGGATCGCTATACTTGTTCATCTCCGCAAGGAGAATCCTTAGAGTCGTAATCGGATCGATGTTCAAAATCGCGTTCAGGTCATCTTTGCTGTTTGTTTCGTCACCGAGCCAATAATGGCAACAGGAACGCCCGAGCAGGGTGATCGCTTTCCCGGACCCGTCTGTAACATTGACGGCTTTGGTGAAACTGTTTCTTGCTTCTCTTATCTGCGAGATTTGTTCAGCCTTGGAATCCGATTTTCCGGCCTGCCGGAGGAAATCCACGCCTGCCTTCAAGTCGGCCTCTTCGAACTTGTCAAGCTTGTGCTCGGAAAAAGTCTGAAGTAGTCCGACGAGCGTCAGGGCGCCCGTGCCGACGTCTGCGCCTGTTAGTACCGGGGTCAACACTGGTGTCGGTTTCGCGGTCTCTGTCACTTAAGCCTCCCAAGGGCGAAACCGTATCGCAGGCACTTAGCACTGCAAAGATAGCCGCAATGCATTGCGCCGCCCCCCCACGCCTAAAGCTGCAGCTTCGATAAGAATAGCATCTAATTCCAGAAAAGTTCAAGCCAAACGCTGCGAAAACACAGGCGCTCAAGTAGCGCGCCGTGCGGTAGCGCGCCGCTAAAGTATTCTAAGTAAGCATTCGCTGGCCAGCCAACGAATGTTTGCTTAGTCCGCACCGGCAACGGCGCGGTTTTTCCGGGTGCCAACGGCATCCAAACCGGCCGATGGCTTCTCGGGCCGGCTCCGCGCACCACTGTCAAGGACATCGGCGGCAGCCGGAGCGAGAGCGGCTCGCCGCTTTGGGTCCTGTACTGCTCTGGGGGTTTGGAAAACTTGGGATGCCCATTGTCCCGGTTGGGCTGCCAGGCATATTGCCGGGGCGAATATTGAAACACCTCGTGCGGCCCGCGCCAGCCGCCGTCGCCAGTACCCGCGCCCTCGAATTGAACATCGGCAAGCCGCGCCCGCAGGGGGTCTTTGTTGAGGACCATGAGCGCCCACTGGCCATCAGGCCTATGAACCGCGTAGGCCGCGAGGCTCCCATCGCCCCCTGAGCCGCTAATGCGGGTGCGGTAGAGGCTGTGCAGGCCATCCGGCGCGCCCAGCCACTCTTGCCCGGCGAGTTTCGCGCCATAGTAAGTTGGAAGCCGCCATTTGATCCTGTGGTCTTCCCCTTCTTGGAAAGCCATGAGATTGCCCCACGTATCGCAAGCGGCACCCTCGCGGATAGGGCTGTTGGGCTCGACGCCGTAGAGATAAACGGTCTTGACGCCTGACATCAGATATAGCGCGGCGATCTCGGCATTAAGCAGCGCCGCTGGCATTTCAACCTCCCTCTGGCCCGCGAAGGAGGAATAGCCGAATTCGGTGATAATCCAGGGGATGTTCCTCGGGACGCCGTCCGCATCGAGGCGCCGCAGCGTTTGGCCTATGAGCTTGGGATGCTCCATGAGCTGCTCTGAGGGCGAATCCTCGCACAGATCGTCGAAGGGATACCATTCGAAGGAGAAAAAGCCGAAATCGCTGCCGCGCTTCTTTTCGTTCATCGTGCCAAGGAACCGCTTCATCCAGGAGGTGCGCCCGGCATCGTCCGGTATGGCATTCCAGCCATCGACTTCCGACTGGAACCCCGGCCCGCCCACGGCCAGCGCAGGGTTTTCACGGTGGATGGCATCGGCGAACTGAATGAAAAGCGCGGCGTAATGTTCGGGCGAGATGTATTGGCCATCGGGCTCTTCGCCGAGCTCGATTTGGCGGATATCGTAGCCTCTAGCCTTGAGGAAGCGGATTTCGGCGGCGGCGTTTTCGGGCGTGTCGTAAAGCAGGCCCGTTGGCATGAGCACCGGGCGGCCATGCGTCAGCCCCGATTGCATGAAGCGGTCGATGCCAGGCTGCTCGATCTTTTCGTCGCGGTCGATGGCGCGATGCCAGGGATCGGTGGACGAGGTCACGATCTTGGTTTGGGTTTTGCCATTGGCCCCATGCGCAACGCGGTCCACGAGGCCGCCGTTGGTATCGAGGCTGCCCGCGTAAAGCTCGCGGATGGCAAAGCCGAGGCGGTCGCGGATATCGGCCGAACCGGTGGGAGCCGTTCCCGAACCCTTTTTCAGAAGGATGCGGAGGTAGCGCGTGCGCACCGGCGCATCGCTCAGCCGCAACAGAACATCGCCGCCCGTCCCCGTGCCGATTTTCCCTTTCGGGAACGGCCGCCAGCGGCCCCGCAGCATGTCCTTATAGAACTCGGCCGGCGCGCCTTCCCAATATTGCACCTCGTAATCGGTCGCGAATGGTTCGCCCCAGAGGATGCGCAAGCCTTCGACACCAACGTCCCGCTCGAAATTGATCAGCACCCATTGCGGGTTGCGCGCATTGTCCTCGCCCGTGAAATGCTCATCGAGATAGGGGTTGCTCTTCCAGAAGCTCGTCTCGTCGCCGTCGTCGAGCCGGGAATAGCCGTCATGGTTGGCTTGATCGTGGGTGTTGCCCCGGCGCGGCAGACGGTAGCCGTTTGTCGACTGGATCGGCTGATCCGCCTTATCGCTTGAAGACCAATAGCCTTGGGCGTGGGCGGGGTCGCTCCAGGCGCCCTCCCCGTTCCAGTGCCAGACCTCCGCTCCAAGCTCGGTTCGCAGCCGGTAGGAAAGCCGGTAAAAGGGGATAGAAGAGAGCTCTGCCAATGCCTCCGGCTTATAGGTTTTGTCCACGTCTCCGTGCTGGTGGCCGTCCAATCCAGCGCCTAGAGCCTCCGAAGGGATCGCCTGCGCTGCCGCCTGCGCCGTCTCGATCAGGATTGACGCCTTTTGAGCCGCCGCCTGGCCGGGCAGCACAAGGGGCAGTGAGGTCAGGCAAACGAGGAACAGCCGCAAGGATCGCCTCCAAACCATGAAAACGGCGGCGTGCGAAAGGGCGGGCCACCTGTGAACGCAATGACATGCGTTAGTGCCGAAGCCTAAGCCCACGGTTCATGTCAACCATTTTCTTTCGCCGGCCTTTCCGCCTATTTCCCGGTCACGTCCGTTATGCCCCTCAATCGGGCACGCCGCCCACATATTGGGCAATTTTCCCGTCTGCAAATTCATGTTGCAGGCCGCATGGGGCGGCTGTGACGGTCCAATTGCGAAATTACGGTTTTTTATGCGCTGCGTGAGCGGGGTAGTAGGACACCGGAGTTTGGCACAGCTTTTGATTACGTTTCTCCGGGCCTCGCAAGGACTTCTCAATTCGCGCAACGGGAGCAACGGGCAGGGTTCGAAGCCAAGACTTTAATGGAGAACACAATAATGAAGATGGTGATGGCGATCATTAAGCCGTTCAAGCTGGACGAGGTGCGTCAGGCCCTCGACGACGCTGGCATCGAGGGGATGACCGTTAGCGAAGTCAAGGGATATGGCCGCCAAAAGGGGCACAAAGAGATCTATCGCGGCGCCGAATACGAAGTGAGCTTCGTGCCGAAGCTCAAAATCGAGGCCGTGGTTCCCACGGAGTCGGTTGCGAAAGTAATCGAGGCAATCTCCGCGGTGGCGAAAACCGGGCAGATCGGGGATGGCAAGATCTTCGTCACGCCAGTCGAGCAAACGGTGCGCATCCGCACCGGCGAAACAGACGCGGATGCACTTTAATCGAGTTCAAGAAGGGAAAAAACAGAATGAAGACGGTTTGGCGTAATTTGGCCCTCGTCGCGGTTGGCGCGCTCGGCGCTGCCGCGATCATGGACCCGGCGTTCGCAGAGGAGGCCGCTAAGGTAGCAGTGAAGGCCCCTGACCTTGTCGTGAACAAGGCTGACGACGGCTGGATGATGACCTCCTCGCTGCTCGTGCTCTTGATGACTGTTCCGGGCCTGGCGCTGTTCTACGGCGGCATGGTGCGGACGAAGAACATGCTCTCCATGCTCACGCAGGTGCTGATGATCCAATGCATCGTTTGCGTTGCCTGGTTCGTCTATGGCTACAGCCTTGCCTTTACCGAGGGCCATGGCTTCCTGTCCGGCTTTATGGGCGGTTTCGACCGGCTGTTCATGCACGGCATCGACCCCAAGTCGCCCGCCGCGACGTTCTCGGTCGGCGTCGGCCTCGACGAGCTCGTTTATGTTTGCTTCCAGATGACCTTCGCCGCGATCACCACCGCGCTCGCGATTGGGGGCTTCGCCGAGCGGATGAAGTTCTCGGCCGTCGTGCTGTTCGCAATCCTTTGGCTCACGATCGTCTACATCCCGATCGCCCACTCGGTTTGGTTCAACCCTGGCCCGAACGACCTCGCGACGAATAACGACGCGGCTCTGGCCCGCTCCGGCTTCGGCTTCCAGATGGGCGCGCTCGACTTCGCGGGCGGCACCGTCGTTCATATCAACGCCGGTATCGCGGGCATGGTTGGCGCCCTTCTGCTCGGCCGCCGCATCGGCTTTGGCAAAGAGGCCATGCCTCCCCATTCGCTGACGCTCACCATGGTCGGCGCCTCGCTGCTGTGGGTCGGCTGGTTCGGCTTCAACGCGGGTTCGAACCTCGAAGCCAATGCGGGCGCGGTGCTTGCCATGGCGAACACCTTCGTTGCGACCGCGGCAGCGGGCGTTGCCTGGCTCCTCGTCGAGTGGCTGTTCAAGGGCAAGCCGAGCCTGCTGGGCCTCGCCTCTGGCGTCGTCGCGGGCCTTGTCGCGGTAACGCCTGCCTCCGGTTACGCGGGCCCGATGGGCGCGCTGATCCTTGGCGCAGTGGCCGGAGTGGTGTGCTTCTTCTTCGTAACCGCGGTGAAGAGCGCGCTCGGCTATGACGACACGCTCGACGTGTTCGGCGTCCATGCCATCGGCGGCTTCATCGGCGCCATCGGCACGGGCATCGTGGCGGCTCCGATCTATGGCGGCGCGGGCGTTGTCGACTACACCAAGTGCGTGGTCAAGGACGGCTTAGTCACCAGCGACTGCCCCATCGCCGACTACGACATGATGGCTCAGGTATGGATCCAGTTCAAGAACGCGGCGATCACCATCGGGTGGTCCGCGGTTGGCAGCCTGATCGTCTACCTCATCATCTCAGCGCTGGTCGGCTTGCGCGTCTCCCCGGAAACGGAACGCGAGGGCCTCGACATCGCCAAGCATGGCGAGCGCGCCTACAACATGTAAGTTCACGCGGGTGGCGCTCGCGCCACCTTGGCCTAGCCGCGCGGGCTGTTTTCTCCTCCTAAGCAGCCCACCCTCGCGGCAGGCTCTGAAGCCCGGGACCCCGTCCCGGGCTTTTTTGCTGCCCGTTGGCATCCATTGCCCGCCGCCGGCCTTACGTTGTAGAACTCCGGCGCCTGCAGCAGAGCGGAGCGGCGGAAAGCGTGCCCGCCATCGGCAGTAAGAACAAACGCTCATAACCGCGCGTCATTGGCGCCGGCAACGGCCAGTGCCGTCATATTGCGGGCGCCCGCGTTTCCCAATGCGATCTCCGCTCCCAGCCGATGCAGGCTTCGCGGCCTCTGGCCTTGCGCCGCCGTGCGCCAGCGCCGAGATATTAGGCAATTTGCAAAGCCATCGCACCGGACAAAAGGCAGGCCACGCATGAATTTCTTCCGCACCATGCTTCTGCTCGCGGCGCTGACCGCGCTGTTCATGGCCATCGGCTACGCCATCGGGCGCGGGCCGGGCATGACCATCGCGTTCGCGATCGCCGCCGCCACGAACCTGTTCGCTTACTGGAACTCGGACAAAATGGTGCTCTCGCAGCAGGGCGCCGAGGAGGTGGACGAGCGCCAAGCGCCCGAGCTTTACGCCATCGTGCGCCAGCTCGCGGCCAGCGCGCAGCTTCCGATGCCGCGCGTCTACATCATCCAAACCGATCAGCCGAACGCCTTCGCCACGGGGCGCAATCCGGAGCACGCCGCCGTTGCAGCCTCCTCGGGGCTCTTGCGTCTGATGAGCAAGGAGGAGGTTTCGGGCGTGCTCGGCCATGAGCTGGCGCATGTGAAGAACCGCGACACGCTCACCATGACGGTGGCGGCAACCATCGCCGGCGCGATCTCCATGATTGCGAATTTCGGCCTATTCTTCGGCGGCGGCCGGCGCGATGGCGAAGGCGAGGGCGGAGGCATCGTCAGCACTCTGCTCGCGATCGTCGTCGCCCCGATTGCCGCGGCGGTGCTCCAGATGGCGCTCAGCCGCTCGCGCGAATATGCCGCCGATCACGACGGCGCGGCGATCTCCGGGCATCCGCTGTGGCTTGCCTCCGCCCTCAAGAAGATCGAGCGCGCCGCGCACGAGATCCCCAACGAGCAGGCGGAGGAGCACCCGGCGAGCGCCTCGCTTTACATCGTCAATCCGCTGAGCGGCGCTGGCTGGGACAATTTGTTCTCGACCCACCCGAACACGGAGAACCGCATCGCGGCGCTGGAGGAGCAAGCCCGCGAGATGGGCCAGATGCAAGGGCCCAGCGGCGGCGGCTTCGAGGCGCCACCATTCGAAGATCGCGGCGAACCGGGAGAGCCTGGCCCGTGGGGCCGCGGGGCGCGAGGCGGCCGGCCGCGAGGCAGCCGGCCATCGGGGCGCGGGCCTTGGGGTTGAGATTCGTTGCCCCGAAACCCGAAGGCGTTATCCCGGATCTTATACCGGCCGCCACAAGTTTTTAGCGGTTTGTTAGCCATGTCCGATAGGTTGGGGCTCCCAAATCCCGCGGTTTCCGGCGTGTGAGCGCAGTACCGCGCGTTTACCTTTCGGCGCAGCCCGCTCGCTTGCGAACCGCGCCCGGCCCGCGCTGCCCGATGCGGCCCTCAACCGCCCGGCAGCCGCCCCGGCCCCGCTCCCAATCCTGCAAATGACGCCATGGCGAGCCTCCTGGCCGCGTCCGCACGTTTCCATGACACAATGATGGACCATAGCTCCTTACCGATGCGCTAACGCCGCACAGGGCCATCGTTTTCCCAGCCGGATGGCGTTTTCCGCCATTCCCGGCAGGCGCGTGGAGGAAGACATCGAAGCGGCGGCGCCCAGGCGAACCTTGCAAAAGGCCACCTTCTATTTGCGCTGCCCGGCTCGCGCTGGCCTTCGAGCCTGCGGCGCCGGTATTTCCATGCAAATACTCTTACTTGTTTACTGTGGAAGCCGCATTTTTTAAACGCTCGCAAACCTATGTTTTCTGCTAATTACATCGCCGCGGGCTTGGCTTTCTTCCTCCTCTGGAGCGCAGGCAAGAAAAAGCAATCCCGGCAACGCATAAGCTGTATACGGACGAATAAGTCATTGATATTACGCGATTAACCTTTGCTTGCCGTTAACTAATTCCGCAACTTAAGGTTTGGATTCGCGGTTAACATGCGCAATAATCTAATATTAACGGGTATTTTGGAACCGTGGAATTCGACCTAAAATGGCAAAAGATACGCAGAAAGACGGCGGCGGAAAAGATGGCGCGTGCCCATTAACCAAGCGAAAATTAAGCATGGTACAGGCTTACGGCTATCTATCCCCGCCGCTTTACGCCGGTAAGGCGGCCGATAAGCGCCTTTGCGAACGCACGATCGCGGCTTTCACTTTTCTACAAATTTTTATGCTTGGCCGCCTCTGGCAAATAGAGGCACAGGACCATCCGCTGCGTTGGCACCGGAACCGGCAATCCTATGACTTGAGGAGCGATTGTACGGTCCTGGGTTCAAGCCTATGAAGGAGGCTTGGGATGCTTTACATCCTCCATGACGCTCATGACGTTCGAGCGGCCCATCAGCCAATCTAAGCTCACGTTGAGCACATCGGCGATTTGACAGACACTGTAGAGGTCGAGCGCTCCTGGACCGAAGACGCTGGGATTGATAGCGCGCCGGCCGCTGAGGCCAATACCAGCGAAAACCTTGCTTTCTGTCATGTTACGCATGCGGCAGATCTCGGCGAGCCGCTCGCGAAAAAGACTGAAGTTTGTTTTCATGCCGGATACGTAGGACGCGGAAGATCGAGGTTCAAGTCAACAGCAGCTCTAAGATCCGATAGGGGATGGCCGGCATTTTCCCCAGTTAGGCCAAGAACGGCCGCCGGCCTTGTCGTGCCAGTCATACCGCTCAAGGCCGGGAGCGGACCTTCCGCTAGGCTGACAGTTCTCCGCAAACCGGCTACGCATGCTGTTCACGATCGCTGTGAAAGCTAGCGATCACGCTAAATTTTACGCCAAGGGTAAAATACAATGAAGAATACACTATCCCAACTCTTTAGGTGGCACCCATCAAGCGAAACGCTCGTTGGCCTTGCGGCGGGGATAGCAGTTATTGCCCTGTCTGCCGTCATGACGTTCAGCGGCGATTTTGGATGGCTGAGGATTGTTATCAGAGATATAGGTCAAATATTGATTGTAGGCATTATTTTTCCCTTGGCATATATCCTGAGAACAGGAAATAACTTTTCAGCGTTTGGCCTTAGCCTTAAGAATTGGCCAATTTTTCTTTTGATTAATTTTAGCTTGGGAATGCTCTTGCTTTTTCTGTTCCTGTCGCGCAATCCAGCCCCGCTGGAATTCCATTTGACTGCATCAATCGTATGGACGTCAGCCTATGTGATGCTTGCATTATGTTTTGAACTGATTTTTTTCTATGCTTTTCTTCGCACCTTATTGGTGAGGGCATTCGGTGCAGTGCCAGCTATCGTTCTAACTGCCCTGTTTTACACCTTCCATCACGTAGGATTTCAACCTGAATACAAGAAACTATTCTTTGTAGGATTGCTGTATGCCACAACATATCATTTGGGAAACAGCGCCTTGTTGATTTTTCCATTTTTTCTGGGCATCGGCGGGATCTACGACGTTCTGGTGCAGTCGCAAATCGTTTCTCCGATTCCATATCCGGAAATTCGCACCTTATATCTCACAATGCTTGTGCTGCCTGCAGTATTTTTGACGTGGAGAACGTCGAGGCAAATGAATACCTGAGCCGTCGAACATAACCCGCCGATGCCGCAGAGCCATGTTTCAGAGCGGTTCATCGGCATGCCGGTTTCAATTCGAGCCGCGCGCCCAATTCTGAGCATCGACGGCACCTTCCGGATTTGGAGGTAGTGCGGCCACCCGGAATTCCCGCCGCGATATCTGCTCCCGACCCTTACCGGCCCATAACAGGCTGCTGGGCATTCGTTGGGCAAGCCAGGAATGTTTGCTTAGTGGTTCGACGGTAGACCGCTGACCGGCACGGCGGACCACAACCCGCCCCCGCAATGACTTGCTTGCATTTTGCTGCCAGCAGCATCACCATGCATGCATGGGCACATCTATCACGATTAGGGACGTACCGGACGAGGCGAGAAACGAGCTTGCGGCGAGGGCTGCGGCATCGGGACGTTCGCTTCAGGAGTATCTGCGCGCTCAGCTTATCGACCTGGCGAGCCGTCCTGACGTCGAGACGCTCGTCGCCAGGATTGTGGAGCGGAAGCAGCGTACCGGAACCGATCTCCCGGCGGCCAGAATCCTCGCTCACCGCGACGCCGATCGCCGCTGATGCTGGTTGCCGACGCATCGTTTGTTGTCGCCGCCCTCATCGACAGCGGCAAGGACGGAACGTGGGCGCTGGAGCTGCTTGCCACCGGCCCGCTTGCGGCTCCTCATCTCATGCCAGTCGAGGCGGCGAACATCTTACGCCGGGCCGTACTTTCCGGCCACATTTCCGCGGATGCCGCCGCACTTGCCCATGCAGACCTTCTTGCCCTTCGCATAGAGCTTTTTCCTTACAGCCCATTCGCTGCCCGCGTTTGGGAGCTGCGCGGGAACCTGACATCGTATGACGCCTGGTACGTGGCCGTTGCCGAGGCGCTGGACGCAAAGCTCGCCACCCTGGACGCGCGCCTTAGCCGGGCTCCAGGCCCCCGGTGCTTTTTCGAAATCCCCGCAGAGGCGAGTTGATCGCCGTGCGGCGCGTCCTGGCCCCGGTCCGCGGAAACATTGCCGAAGCGAAAACCTTGATTGTGCCCCTTGCCTTGGCCTCGTTATTGCGCGCCCACTTCATCTCAGCCTTGAGTCACAAGTGAGCCTGGGGATTGCAAGCCGGCCCGCCTCGCAACGAAAGTTCGATCTACGTCCGCAGCTGAAGGTTATGCGGCCGCGACCGCTTTCTTAAATGTATCGGCTCCCGGCCCACAGCGACCCAAGTTGCGCCAGGAACGGTCAGGAGTTCTTGCGGCTGGTATTATACGGCTCAAGCCCCTATTTGGAAGGCTCCCCGATAGCCGTAGGCGGCTTCCGCGATGACGATAGGGCTGCATCCCATTGAAATCTCAGCAGGAACAAACGCAAATAGGGGGGCCGGGCTTGCAGGCGCGCAGGCTGGCCGTCTATCTGCTGCGCGCGGTGCTGCGCGAGCGGCAGCCTTTCGACGAGGCTTTCGCCGGTTCGGGTGCGAAAGCCGCCTTTGCCGGCCTCGAGTCCCGCGACCGCGCCTTCGCGCACGCCATCGCCGCCACCGCTTTGCGCCGGCTGGGTCAGATCGAGGATCTGCTCGGCCGCTTTATGCAAAAGCCGCTGCCCGCCGATGCCTTCGAGGCGCGGTTCATCTTAATCGCCGCCGTGGCACAGCTCGCCTTCATGGAGGTAGCGCCGCACGCCGCGATCAGCCTTGCGGTCGACCAGGCAAAGGCGTCGCGCGGGACGCATCGCTATGCCGGGCTTATCAATGCCGTGTTGCGTAAGGTGAGCGCGAACGCCGCAGCAATCCTGGCGGAGCAGGACGCGGGCAGGCTCAACACGCCGGCCTGGCTGTTCGCCCGCTGGGCACGCCATTACGGCGAGGAAACCGCGAGGCTGATCGCCGCCGCGCACCTGGAGGAACCGGCGCTCGACCTGTCGGTCAAGGCGGATGCGGCGGCCTGGGCCGCGCGGCTCGGCGGAGAGCTCTTGCCCTCCGGCACGGTGCGCCTCTCCGTCAAAGGCCGCATCGAGGACATCGAAGGTTATGCGGAAGGCGCATGGTGGGTGCAGGATGCCGCCGCCGCGTTGCCCGCGCTGCTGCTGGGCGATGTGCGGGGCTTGCGCGTGGCCGACCTATGCGCGGCGCCGGGCGGGAAAACCGCGGAGCTTGCGGCGCGCGGCGCGCATGTCACCGCCGTCGATCATTCGGCCTCGCGCCTGCACCGGCTCAAGGAGAACCTGGACCGGCTCGGGCTCGAAGCCGAAATCGTGCAGGCCGATGTAGCCGCATGGACCGCGCCAGGGCCGTGCGACGCGGTGCTGCTCGATGCCCCCTGCTCCGCGACCGGCACCATCCGGCGCAACCCCGACATTCCCTATCTCAAGGCGGAGGCCGATATCGCAGCACTTTCCGGCGTGCAGGCCCGGCTGCTCGAACACGCGCTTGGCCTGCTCAAACCAGGCGGCCTGCTCGTCTACAGCACCTGCTCGCTGGAGGCGGAGGAGGGCGAGGCCCAAATCGAGCGCCTGCTCGTGGCACGGCCGGACGTGGCGCTGCTGCCAATCGTTCCAGACCGTCATTGCGAGCCAAGCGAAGCAATCCAGGACCAAGCCTCGGATGCTGCTATGGACGCCCGCGGCGGCCAAGACCGCCTCGCGATGACGGATGCAAACATTCCGCCCGAATGCGTGACGCCTTCCGGCATGCTGCGCACCCTGCCCTTCCATTGCGACCGCATGGACGGCTTCTTCGCCGCCCGCCTCACCCTCAATCCTTCTTGATGATCCCGGACAGGATCGAGAAGAGCAGGCCCAGCGCCAACCAGCTCAGGAGCGTTTGCGCGCGCACGATACCGTCGAGCGTGCCTTCGCCGAGCGGCTGCGTTTCGAACGAAAACTGCGGGATCAGGGTGTAATCCGGATCGCCCTCCGGCTTGCC
>CAWAVJ010000006.1:0-8642 GCA_963785355.1 uncultured Alphaproteobacteria bacterium | reverse complement strand
ATTGCAATCGTATTAGCATGGATTACCTACAGGTTGATTGAGCATCCCATACGATTCGGCAAGCACGGCAACCTGCATTCAATCACACTTTTTCTATTAATGATTGTTGCGGGCTACGTTGGCTTTAGCACCTATGAGAGAGATGGTTTAGTGTTCAGAAGTGCATCCGCACAGGCTTATGAAGGCGATGTTGGACAAATAGCTTTCTTTAAATATTTATTAAAACACTTTCATCCATGTGCGGAGAAAAATATTCAAGATAAGGCGCTAAGGTATGAAGGCTATGTGAGATGTATCCAATCACAAGATAATCCTAATGTGGACATTGCACTAATTGGTGACAGCCATGCGGAGCATTTATTTATCGGATTGGCCGAAAATCTGCCAAATAAGAATATAGCTTATTATATAAGAGGAACCGCTCCATTCGTGAGCAATAAGGATTTTTCGAACATATTTGACCTGGTTAGATCGAGCAAGACAATAAAGAAGGTTATCTTAACAATGCACTGGGTTCATAGATTACATGAGGTTCCAGCCGATTCCAGTCTAGAAATAGAAATGTCGAGAACTGTCGATGTTCTCTTAAGAAATGGAATAGATGTTTACATTGCGGAGGACGTTCCGCACTTCCCATTTGAGGCAGATAGATGCAAGGGAAGACGGCTGCTATCAAAAATGCTGCAGCTTTGTGCTATTGAAAGAAAGAAGGTCGATAATGAATCAGACCAAATTCTGGAATCGTTGAGGACTCTGACAGCTAAAAACTCGCGGATCAAGTTAATTGAGTTACAGAAATATCTATGTGACGCAACAGCTTGCAGTATGCTTAAGGAAAATAGGTTGCTTTATAGAGACGCCAATCATCTTAATATTATCGGATCTCAATACATCGGATCGAAAATCGTCGAAGACAATCCTGACCTAATGCAATAATATCTAAGCAATACTTGCGGCCTCCGTCCCGTCTTGGCGCAAGCATCGCGTTGACTCGCAGCATTTAGCCCGGGTAGGCAAAAGCGCGCCACCAGCCGACGAGCGTCCCGCCCGTTGTGCGGCTGCCCGCCATCGCGAAGCAGCCCCTGGCCATTTCGGGGCTTGCCATCGCAGTGATGGGAGCGGCAAAACTTAAGCGCACCACGTTACCAGCGCCGAAGCCCCATCCTCGATGCGCCGCATCTCGCGCAGGCCTTTCAGAAAAGCCAGCACGACGGCCTCGGCAGGATGCGTCGCCTCCGCGTGCGCCAGAACCTCGTGCTCGGAATTTGGTTTGAAAATGCAGGCGCCGAAGTAGCGCCGTTGGCCCCGCTTTCCGCTTGAAAGCGCAAAATGCCATCCGCGCCGGCCCGGCAGCTCAACCGCTTCGTCCAGGTCGCTCAAGAACAGCCGCCGGTTCTTGGGACCGGCGACCCCGGCAACTTGCGCGATCTGCCGCTCAAGCGCCTCGGACGTCCGTTGGCCGCCTTCGATCTCGGAAACAAGGGTTTCGATCTCAACATTCATCTTCCATTTCCCCCCGCAACTTGGGAGGCGGCCGGGCGCGTGCCTTGCCGCCTATGGGGGTTGAACAGGCCAAGCTAGCCTGGAGCTTGCGTCCGCAACAGGAAGGTGTGCAACTACAGAGTGACAACGGAGGGTTGCGGCATGAAGGCCTCACCACATGATGCAGCGGGCGGCCTGCAAGCCGCCGGCAAAAGAATGCCCAATGCACTTTTTGCGGTTATCCCCCGCGTGCGAAACAGAGTCGCCGCCGCGATGGCGGCGATTTGCATGGGCTGCGGCCGAGGCCGGATCAGGCCAGCGTAACGGGCCTATCGGGCAGGCAAAGCTGATTGCGGTCGCGCCAGGTAGGCCGGACGTAGTTGATTTCCATCAGCCGGCGCACGCCGATAATAGGCCGCTTGTCGAAGCCATGCCAGCTATGCGGGCCGGGGGTAAAGATCGCCGCCGAATTGAATTCGGCCGAAGACCGGCCAACCCATTTCTTTTCGTGATCGTAGATATCGGTGCCCCAATTCTTCGCTTCCGGGCCGGTGGTCAGATAAATGACCATGGAGCAGAGTTTTTCGTGGATATCCCGGTGCGGCTCAAGCCACGCGCCGTCGGTATCCTGGATATATTCGATGCGCAGGTAGCTCCCGTCGATCTCGGGGATGCCGAGCGTCTCCGAGAACCGGCGCGCTACTTCGGGCCGCTGGAACGCTTCCACGAAAGCCTTGACGGCGGGGAAATCCTCCTGGAGCTTGGGCGTGAAGAACGACCGTTTCGAATTGTTGCCGTGGAGGTCGCGCACGCCGCCGCATTCGTCGATAAGCGGCGGCTTGACCGGCAGCACGAGCACACCCACGCACAGGTCCTCGGGCAAGGTGTCCTTCAAGACCCAGCGCCGGTAATACTCCTCCTTGACGGTGCAGGCCCGGAGCGCTTTGCAGAAATGTTCCGCGATCGCGGCGGGTTCGGGAACTCGCGGGAAAGTCATGGTGATACCCTCGTTACTAACAGGGCCAGAAGCCGTCATTCCCGCGAAAGCGGGAATCCACATTCGTGAAGGCAATTCACGTTCCCAGATTGATGCCCGCCTGCGCGGGCATGACGGCCCAGGACCTCGCTCTCGTTGAATTGTTCCGCTGCGCTGGAGCGCCTCGCGATCACGCCTAGTGTTCTTTGCCCTCTTTGGTCTCATAAGCCGCTGCCGGATTGGCGCGCGGCACCAAGCCAATGATCTTGCGCAGAGCCGGAATCGATTTCGCATAGGCGCTGAGCTTGTGCCGCAGATATTCGCTGCGCACATACGCTTCGGAATCGCAGTAGCAGAGCTGCAAGCTCATGCGCTGCCCCTTTTGCGGCGTGAAGCCATGCCACGATTTGTCGCTGACGCGGAACAGCAGCATCTTGCCGAACTCCGGCGGATACTCGAAAGCGAAATCCTCGCGGTCCGGGCTGTTCAGTATGCGCAGCTTGCCGCGCTCGTAAGGCCATTCGCGCGAAAATCCGAGCAGAACGGTGATGATCTTGTGCTTCGAATCAGGGTGCGCGTAGCCCTCGTTGTAGGCGCCGCTGGTTTGCCCCATCATGACGATCACCGGCGGGTTGCCGGAGAGGTCGATGTCGAACTTCTCTTCGACGATATGGCGGAAGCGGTCGCTTAAGAGATCGTGGATGACAGCCTCGAATTTCGGGCCACGCCGGAGCGACGGCAGGCCGTAGCTGCCGCGATGCGGGATCACCGGCGCGTCAAGGAGGACCTCTTCCTTATAGCGCTCCTCGATGGCGTTCGGCACGAAAGCGTAATCGTAGGGCTGGTTGTTCAGAACCGCGGCCCTGATCGCCTCCTCGTTCAGATAGGCGAAAGGCTTTTCGGAAGCCTCTCCTTTTCCGGTCTGCTTCGTCCCGGCCGTGGCGTTCAACATGCTCATGGGGACCTCCTCCTCGATCTAAAATGACGGCAGCGTGGGATCGCTGTTGGGTGCTGCTGCGATACCCTCAAGTTCCACGAGCCATTCCGGCCTGCACACGCGCCCTTGCACAACGATACAGGGCAAGTCCGGGAAAGTATCGTGCAGGTAGCTGCTCACGCATTGATAATCCGCAGGATCGCGCAAATAGGCGATCATGTACATCATATCGTCCATGCTCGCGCCGCCGGATTTCAGCAGTGCGTCGACATTCTCTACCGCGCGCTCGGTCTGCTTTTGCACGTCGCCCAAGTGCAAGACGTTGCCGCGATTGTCGATGCTTGCCGTGCCCGAGATGTAATAGTGCATGCGGTCGGCGAAAGCGATGCGGGTGCCGCGCTCGAAGGTGACGCCGTAGTCCTTGGTCAGGCACAGGCGGCTGAAATCGTTCAGGTAGGAGATTTGGCTGGGCTGAAGGTCGAGCAGCGAGAGCGCGTCCATGCACACCGTGTCGAAGCGGTCGGCGCTCGTGCCCTCGATGCCGGTGCTGGCGATGTAATGCGTCTGCTGCGTCAGGCCATTCTCATCGAACAGCTTGCGGCGGCTGTCGACCATGTCCTGATAGAAGATGTCCACATCTTTGATGAAGAGCCAAGTCCGCACGCAGTGGTCCGCAAGCGTGGCGTCTTGGTCTGCCAGTACCTGAATGAGTTCGTCGAACAAGGCGCTCGTTTCGGCGGCGGGCGCGGGCAGCGCCGGCTTGCCGTCCACCCAGGGGCCGGCGCTCCAGAGATGGCGCATGCCGTTCTTCTTGAGCAGCATGTGCCGCGGCCCGATAAATTCCTTCTCGAACGGCTCAGGGCTCTCGATGTGATAGGCGAACAGCGCGATTTTCGAGCCCGATAGCGGAAGCTGCTGAATGATCGAGGTGGAGACGGGGTTTTCCGCGATCTCATCGACGAGCGGGCAGTCGCACACGGCGTCGGCCTGATTGAGGATATCGCTCAGGAAAATCCGGCGGAAGATCGCGGTCTCAGGCGTCAGTCCACGCTGTTTCAGCGCTGCCGCGTAGCGTTCCTGGAGGCCAGCCGTCTGATCCGCGAAGCCGCAACCCTTTGGCGCATCGATCATGAAGAAATGCTCAACGCTGCCGTTGGCACCCTTGAAGCTGCGCGCCATCACCCCCTCGCCGCGTCCCGACGAGACATGGCTCCGGGGCCGCACAACGACTTTGGACGCAGACGAAGCGCCATCGCGGGCGCGGAGCTTCCGTTCGGACATTGCATAGACCTTTCCGCCGCCGCCCCAAAGCCGGGAAAACGGCGTGCCGCGTTAAGCCATCGCGGTCTCTTAGGCGTTCGCTGCCCTCGTCCCTTGACGACGGTCAAACTTTCTCCCTATCGTCCTTGCTTGTGGCCGATTGGGCACAAGCACAATTCAGCCTGCTTCGTGGAGAAATTATGGTAACGGCAAAGATCGGGATAGTGACCGTCTCGGACCGTGCGAGCCGCGGCGTCTATGAGGACAAAGGCGGCCCGGCCATCGCCGCATACCTCGCCGAAATCCTCACCTCGCCGTGGGAGGCTGTAACGCGCGTCATCCCGGACGAGCGGCCCGTGATCGAGGAGACATTAGCCGCGCTCGCGGATACGGAGAATTGCGGGCTCATCCTGACGACCGGAGGCACGGGACCAGCGCCTCGCGACGTGACGCCGGAAGCGACCGAAGCCATATGCGACAAGATGATGCCGGGCTTCGGCGAGCTGATGCGCACCAAGAGCCTGGAGCAGGTGCCAACCGCGATCCTGTCGCGCCAAACGGCCGGCATCCGCGGCTCCTCCCTGATCGTCAACCTGCCGGGCAAGCCCGCCTCGATCCGCGTTTGCATGAGCGCCGTTTTCCCCGCAATCCCATATTGCCTGGACCTGATCGGCGCCGCGCGGCTAGAGACCGACCCGGAAAAATGCGCCGCATTCCGGCCGAAGGGACAATAATCGGCGTCAAGACCCCCCTCACCCCTGCCCTCTCCCCAAGGGGAGAGGGAGTTGGCTGCGGCCATTCAACTAGGTGAGAGGATCATTCTGGCGTCCCTTCTCCCCTTGGGGAGAAGGACAGGATGAGGGGGTCTTGAACCAGGCGCCTCAGCTTTCGCATTAAGATCCAGGACACATGACAAAGCTTAGCGTTCTTGTGGTTGGCGGCGGCATTTTCGGGCTATGGCAGGCGTTCGAGCTGGCGCGGCGTGGGCACAATGTCACTTTGCGCGAGGCGATGCCCGAGCGGCAGACCGGGGGTGCTAGCCGTTTCGCCGGCGCGATGCTCGCCCCCGATTGCGAAGCGGAGGGTGCCGAGCCCATCATCCGCGAGCTAGGCTTCGTTGGCCTCAAAATGTGGCGCGAGGCGTATCCCGGGGTGGTGGCGGCGGGGACGCTGGTTGTTGCGGCGCCGCGCGACCAGGCCGACCTCGCTCATTTCGCCCGGCAGACTACAGGGCACGAGCCCGCCAGCCCCGAGCGCATCTCGGCCCTCGAACCCGAGCTTGGCGGCCGTTTCATGCAGGGGCTTTTCTTCCCGCACGAAGCGCATCTCGTGCCGCGGCGCGCGCTCGATTTCCTGGTGAGCGAACTTCGCCGCATGGGTGCCACGCTGCACTTCGGAAGCCCCGCCGGCGCTCCGCTTTGGCTGGCTGCGAGTGCCGGCGAGGCCGTCATCGATTGCCGCGGGCTCGCCGCGCAGGATCAGTATCCGGACATGCGCGGCGTGCGCGGCGAGATGGCGATCCTGAGCGCGCCCGATGTGCATATTTCGCGGCCCGTCCGGCTCCTGCATCCCCGCTTCCGCCTCTACGCCGTGCCTTGGGGCGATGGCCTCTACATGATCGGCGCGACCCAGATCGAAAGCCAGGATGGCGGGCCGGTGCGGCTGCGCTCGGCGCTCGACTTGCTCGGCACCGCCTACGCGCTCGCCCCGGCTTTCGGCGAGGCCCAAATCCTCGAGCTCTCCGCTGGCGTGCGCCCCTCCTTTGCCGACAATATCCCGAAGATTATCGTCGCGCGCCGCACCATCGGCGTGAACGGCGCCTACCGGCACGGCTATATGCTCGCGCCCGCCATGGCCGCGCTCGCCGCCGGCTTCCTCGAAACCGGCAAGGCGGATTCGCCCGTTTTCAGGCTGCCGTAGGTCTAAGGCGGGTTCAATCGGCGTTGAGCCGCAGACCGTCATACCCGCGCATGCGGGTATCCATCTAACAGCTCGTTCTGCCCGCGCGAACATCGATTCCCGCCTTCGCGGGAATGACACCGGCGGCTTGGCTTTGGATGAAAGCGTTCTAATTTACGCCAAAGAATCGAAGTAACTTTGCTGCCTGGCCGATCGTGAGGAGCGGATCATGAGCGATGCAGGCAAGATTCCGGCGGAGCGTGACGCGAGACTGGCGCCGGGCAGGATTTACGGTTGTATTCCTTTTTCTGTTCGGCTGCGGGCAGGCTTTGCTCAATGCAACCGCCATCGTGCAACTGATCTGGTTTCTTATTGCGAAGGAACCCAACCCGTTTCTCCGGCAATTCGGAGTGTCGCTGGGGCGCTGGCTCGCGGAGATGGCGCGCTACATTTTTATGGATACGGATGAGAAGCCGTTCCCCTGGACAGCTTGGCCTGGCGCCTAAAAGAAGCTGCTCTTACGTGCCCTCGTATTCGGCCCAGCAATCTGGCGTCTCGTAAACGGTGACGCGGACGAGCTGCGGGAGCGTGGGCTTGCTGCGTTCCCAAATCCAGATCGCGATGTTCTCGGCGGTCGGATTTTCGAGGCCCTCCACCTCGTTGAGGCAATTCTTGTCGAGCTTTGCCAAGAGCGGCGCGAAAGCTGCCTCGACATCGAAGAAATCGATCACGAACCCCGTCGCGGGATCGACCGGGCCTTCGAGCCGCAGCTCGACCCGGTAGGAGTGCCCGTGCATGCGCCGGCAGCGATGTGTGAGCGGTACGTGCGGCAGCACATGCGCCGCTTCGAAGGTGAAGGCTTGTGTGATTTTCATTCGATTATACCGGGGTTTAAGACCCCCTCACCCCTACCCTCTCCCCAAGGGGAGAGGGAGTTAGCTGCGGCCTCTCGTCGAGGTAAGAGGACCATTCTAGCGTCCTCTCTCCCCTTGGGGAGAGAAACAGAGTGAGGGGGGACTTGTTCAATGGATACGCCTCATTCCGCAGCCACGGGCGCGCATCCGGCCACGCCTCTTGTGTAACCGTCGATAAGCGCGCCGGGGAGGTTCAGCGCGGAAAGCCTGGAGCGGGCCTCGGTGGGCTCCAGGAGCGCCGTCGAGCAGGTCGCGGTAGATCGCGCTGACCGCGCACATATTGGCGGTATGGGGCGAAAGCCGCAAGCGCCGGACGCCGAAGGAAGCGGCCTCGCCGCCCGTGGGGCACCATGCCTGCACGCCTTGCGAAAGCGTCTGTACGCCGTTGACGGCAAGGAAAGGCTGGCCATCGATGGTGTCCACCGCCGAGTCCGTCCGGGTCTTTCTCGCAGACGAATTGGCAGGAGTCCTTGTGCAGCCCGTGCAGCCGCGCGTGATAGCAGCGGCTCGACAGCGCGAGCGGCAGCCGGCCGAAGGCGAACACCTCGATCTCAAGCTCCGGGCACGCCTTGGCGATTACGCTCACGGAGGAGAGCGGCAATTCCACCGGCGTGCAAAGCGTCACCGCGCCGCGCGCCGCAAGAAACTGCGCCGCTCTCTCATTATAGACGTTGACGAGAGGCCCCGCCACGAACGGCCAGCCGGCGCGCGCGGGCAGGGCGGTCACATCGTTTATCTCGACGAGGCTTTCGCTGCGGCACAGTTCGGCGACGGTCTTTCGCTCCCGCGGGCTCGCAGGCAGCGCCAGCGTCGAATCGATTCAGTCTCCGAGGCCTCCTTGTTGGGCACCTCTCTGGCCGCCAGTTCCGCCACTTCTCCCACCACGCGGCCATAGAGCGCATCTTTCGGTGTCCGCTCAGCGACGTCGCCCAGCACTTCCACCTCGCCCGACAACCACGCATCGCTGCGGCGTTGAATGTCCCCTGCGACAAAGCTTTGCAGAAAAACGAAGACCACCATGGTTCCGCACGCAAAGGCGAGCGTTGCCCAGAGCGAAATGCGCCACGCGGCGCTGCGCATGGGCGGTCTACCTGTCTTTGAGGACATAGCCCACACCTCGCATGGTCCGAATCAGCGGTTGCTGTCCCGCGCCGTCAACCTTGCCGCGCAGCCG
>CAWAVJ010000005.1:0-36341 GCA_963785355.1 uncultured Alphaproteobacteria bacterium | reverse complement strand
TATCGTGAGCTGCGGCTGGCGAGGTAATACCTGCCGCCAAAAGTCCTGACACCCTTGTCCTTGGCCGTTCTTTCAGACGGCCAAAAGTACATACTTATATAGAAATTGGCTTTTTGCCGAACGAACCCAATATTCATCAACAAAAACAAGCGGTAGCCTCCCGCACACCATGACGCTGGGGCACAGCACGCCCCGGCAAAGGAGTCAAATCTTCGACGGCTGGTATAAGAGGCGTCAAGCCCTGCCCACGATAAAGGCCTGCGCGGGCAACCTCACGGCTCTGCCCCGAGGCGCTTCAGCCCGTCCTTGCTGCTTTGCAGATTGGGGGCTTTCGATAGCGCGCGCCTGAAGTCGGCGATCGCTTCCTCGCGCCGCCCGAGCGCCTCGAAGATGCTGCCGCGCGTATCGAGGGTGGCGGCTCGCGCTCGCGCGCAGGGCGCCATTCAACGGAACGCCGGACCACGCTGCTACGGCTTCATCTGCTTCACCTTGGCGATTGTATCGCTCATCTTCGGATCGAGGCGGACGGCCAGATCGAAGTCGGCGGCGGCGCGGTCATGATCGCCTTTGAGGTAATAGGCGGCGCCACGGCCAACATAGGCGGCCGCGAATTGCGGGTTGAGGCGGATGAATAGATCGAAATCGGCGATGGCGCGCACATACTCGCCTTTGTTGTTATAGGCGTTGCCGCGGTCGTAATAGGCGTCCGCGAATTGCGGGTTCAGCAGGATGGCCAGATTGTAATCGGCGATGGCGCGGTCATATTCGCCTTTGTTGTTATGGGCGAAGCCGCGGACAAAATAGGCGGCCGCGAATTGCGGGTTCAGGCTGATGGCCTGATCGTAATCGGCGATGGCGCGGCCGAAATCGCCTTTATCGCCATAAACGGTGCCGCGCCGGGCATAAGCAGTGGCTTTATCGCCCTCCGCCTGCCCTTCAATGATAAGCGTGCAGCCGCGGATCCTAACCTTAAGATCTTTTCCCTGCTCGCAGTCGCTTGCCGCGTCCGCGAAAGCGCCGCCGCATGTGGCCAGCACGAGCCCGATTGCCACTATAAATGCGCGCATGAAAAACTCCCCACGCCGATAATTGGGCAATCATAGCGCACGTCGATTGCCGGCGCGCAGCGAGTGCATCGCTTGCAGGCCGGGGCTAAGCCTCGATGCCGTCGTCGATGCAGCGTGACGGCGGAATAATCGCCACGGCATCCAAATAGCGTTCTCAATCGAGTTCGAGCCGCAAACCGCCATTCCCGCGGCGGGAATTAATGCCGCTATCGCTGGGCGAGCAGCGGATATTTGCCGGGGCTAGCGATGATCTCCGCCGAGAGGTCGACGTCCAGATCGGGCCAGTAAAAATGTCCAGGGGACGGCTCCTGGACGTTGAGCACTTTCCCAACCGGTGCGTCCCGGAACCATGGGAAATCCTCGAACGGCAGGAATAGCTCGGCATCTCCGGCCAGAAGCCATAAGCCATGCGATGAAATATGGCTTACTTCAACGCCCTGGGAAATGCTGCCGCCACGCTGCAATGAGGCTGTCATGGTGCTCCCGGCGATCAGGCGAATGTCCTGTAACTGAACTTGGGTTAGACGGTGATTTCGGGCAAGCTCAATTTCCGGTTCAAGCCAGAATTTTACCTCTCCATTAGCCGTATGTACATGGACATGGATCCGCGTCTCCTCGCGGGAGAAGAAAAAGAAGCGGTATCCTGCTTTCCGGAGAACGGTGGGGCTCACAACAGCGCAGTCCTCGTTTGCGTTGACATGGATGCTTCCGTGAGAGCCGTTCGGTTCAGAGCCAATCCTGCAAGATCGGGATGAGCGGCACGTCGGCCGGCGGCATGGCATAAGATGCAAGCTTGTCCTTGCGCACCCAGGCGAGCGTCTGGCCTTCGAGCGGCTCCGGCTCGCCATGCCAGTTGCGGCAGATATAGAGCGGCATGAGCAGGTGATAGCTCTCGTAAGCGTGGCTGGCGAAGGTCAGCGGCGCGAGGCAGCGCGCGGGCACCTCGATGCCAAGCTCTTCCTTTAGTTCGCGGATGAGGGCTGCCTCCGGCGTTTCGCCAGCGTGGAGCTTGCCGCCCGGAAACTCCCAGAGGCCGCCGTGCTCTTTATGCGCGGGCCGCTGCGCCAGCAAAACGCGGCCGTCTGCGTCGATCAGCGCGACTGCGGCGACCAGGACGAGATTAACTCCGGTAATCGGCATTGATCGCGATGTATTCATGGGTGAGGTCCGAGGCCCAAACGGTTGCGCGGCCCGCGCCCCCAGTGCCAACATCGGCGCGGATTTCGATTTCGCCGCGCTTCATATATTCGGAGCCTGCTCGCTTCGTTGTAATCGGGATGGCGAAGCCCCTCGCGCGCCACCTGGATATCGCCGAACCAGATCGAAAGCCGGTCCCGGTTCGCCGCTTCGCCGGCCTTGCCGATGGCTGCGACGATCCGGCCCCAATTGGCGTCCTCGCCTGCAATCGCAGTCTTGACGAGGGGAGAGTTGCCAATCGCCAGCGCGATCCGGCGGGCGGCGGCATCGCTTTCGGCGCCCTCCACATGGATCGTCATAAGCTTCGAAATGCCTTCGCCGTCTTTCACCACTTGCATGGAAAGATCGTGCATCAGGTGAAGCAGCGCGGCTGAGAACGCGGCGGCCTCCGGATCGTCCGCGCTCGCGATGCGGGGTGCGCCGAAGCAGGCAGCCTCGCCCGTTGCGAAAATCAACAGCGTGTCGCTTGTCGATGTATCGCTGTCGACTGTGATGGAGTTGAAGGTCGGGACCGTGTGCCGCCGGCACAGCGCGGTCAGCGCATGCGCTTCGATTGGCGCATCGGTCACGATGAAGGAGAGCATGGTCGCCATGTCCGGGGCGATCATGCCCGAGCCCTTCGCGATGCCGTTGAGCGTCACTGGAACGTCGCCTATAAGTGCGCGCTGGGTGGCGAGCTTGGGAAACGTGTCCGTGGTCATGATCGCTCGCGCTGCCTCCGCCCAGCGATTCCCCGACGCGTCCGCGGCCATTTTTGCCATCACGCTTTCAAACTTGGATGCGTCGAGCGGCTCGCCGATAACACCTGTCGAGGCAATGAATACCTTTCCGGCGTGCAGCCGGGCTGCCTCCGCGGCAAATTTCGCCGTCGCCTCGACGGCATCGCGCCCGCGCCAGCCCGTGAAGGCATTGGCGTTGCCCGAGTTCACAACAAGCGCCCTGGCCTCGCCGTGCTGAAGCTGCGCGCGGCACCAATCCACTGGCGCGGATGCCGTCTTGGAGCGCGTCAGCACGCCGCCTGCCTGCGTGCCCTCCGGGAAGAGCGCCAGCAGCACATCGGTGCGGCCAGCATATTTGATCCCGGCCTCGGCGACCGCCAGCCGCACGCCCGGAATAGGCGGCAATTCCGTTAGCGCCGTGGGCGCGAACGGCGACACTTTGTTTATTTTCGCCATGAAAGAGGTCAGGCTCCTTGGGTTATGCCAAATCGGGGCGAGCGCTTAGCAAAGCCCCCCTCACCCTGTCCCTCTCCCCGAGGGGAGAGGAGCCGAAATCGCCCTCTCACACGGCTGCAGCCCGGCTCCCTCTCCCCTTGGGGAGAGGGCTGGGGTGAGGGGGGCTTTTGCAAGAGCTATGCGAAGCATTCAACCGGATCGCGCATTATTGCTGCTTCTGTGCGGCGGGCGCTTCCATGGCAGCGGCGCGCGCGTCTTCCTCGATGGCTTTCTTGAGCTGCGGATCGACGATCTCGATCTTTGCGGTCCCGCGCAGGCCCTGCACCACGGTCTTGAGCTGGTTCTGCACGAGCGACGCTATGAGCTGATCCTTCACCTCGTCGAAAGCCGGAACCGGGTGGTTGCGCCGGTCCTCCACCTTGATGACGTGCCAGCCGAACTCGGTCTGGATGGGGCCGGAGATCTCGCCCGGCTTGAGCGCGAAGGCCGCGTCTTCGAACGGCTTCACCATTTGGCCGCGCGAAAAATAACCAAGATCGCCGCCCGAGTCCGCGCTCGGCCCGGTGCGAACTCTTCTTCGCAAGTTCGAAGAAATCGGCACCGGCCTTGAGCTGCTTGATTATATCCTTGGCCTCCTGCTCGGACTTTACGAGAATATGGCGGGCGCGCACCTCCGGCTCCGGCGCGATCTTGGCGATCTGCTCGTCGTAAGCCGCCTTAGCCTGCGCCTCCGTAACCGCGTCCCGGACCTTCTTCTCATAGAACGTGTCCCGGAGCGCGCGAAGCTTGTAATAAGCGAGGCGTTCCTCGAATTCCTTGCCGGTGCCAAGCTGGTTCTTTGCGGCGGCGTCCGCAAAAAGATGCGCTTCCACAAGATATTCGAGCAGGACGCGCCGGCGGGCTTCAACAGGGAATCCCGCGATTTCCGCGCCGACCTCGGCTTCCGCAAAGGAGATTTCGGCCTCCGTGACGTCGGCACCGTTCACGCGGGCAACCGGTCCGGCGGCATGGGCGAATTGCGCGCAAAATGCCAGCGAAAGCACAATCGCGCCATAGCAAATGGTTTTCAAACTCACGGCTGGAAACTCCTCAAGGCTCGACATTGACCAAATCGAACGCCCCAAGGAGGGGCGAGAACTCGTGAAACCCGCTTTTAAGACGGCCCAGCCCCGTTGGGAAGGAGGAATCTTAGAATTGTCATAGCTTTTGCGCGAGTTGCACAGTTGCCTGTAGAGCCCGGCGGCCAGCTTAGAGTTCCAGTGTGGCCCAAATACGCGCTCCCATAATGGGCCTGCGGTAGTCTTGCGCCACGGAAAATATGCACATATTTGTTGTTCCGGAGTTTCAAATCGCTCGAAACGTCCGATACCCCTTAACTGGGGAGTTACGCGCCAAGAGAGCCCCACGGCTCTCTTTGGTTTTTTGGGCGACCCTCACCCTGGCCTCGATTAATACGGTATTTCCGGCTCCAGCCGCGTCCTGAGCGTATCCAGCTCCGTGGCGGTTTGCGCTTCCCGATGTCCCGCGCCGCCATTACTTTGCCATCATGAGAGCTTTGTATTGCAAAGCTAAAGGAAAAGCCTTTCATGCCCGACCTCGACAAAGCGCTCGCCGATATCCTCGTGATACGCAACCACATTGCCGCCGGTGCAGCATTCCGCGGCTACGGTCCCACCGCCCTCGCCGCCACCGGCGTTCTGGCCATCGGTACGGCCGCGCTGCAGGCGGTTTGGCTCGACGATGCAAACGCGGAGCCGCTCGTCTTTCTGGCGGGCTGGGTGGCGACGGCAATTTTCGCTGCCGCCATCATCGGCGTGGAAATGCTGGGCCGCTCGCGCCGGCTTCACTCGCGCCTGGCCGGCGCAATGATCTACAACGCCATCGAGCAGTTCCTGCCAGCGGGTGCGGCGGGCGCATGCTTGGCCGCGGTGCTTGTCCGGTTCGCGCCGGACGCGCTGTGGATGCTGCCCGGCCTGTGGCAGATCCTGGTGAGCCTTGGCATATTTGCCTCGGTGCGCTCTCTGCCCGGCGCCGTTGGCTTCGCGGGTGCCTGGTATTTCGTGGCAGGTCTTGGCGTGCTGATGTTCGCGAGCCAAGACCATACGCTGTCGCCCTGGATGATGGGGGCACCGTTCGCCATCGGGCAATTGCTGATCGCGGCCATCCTGCATTTCGCCTTCGGAGCCGAAGATGACCAAGACTGATCCTCCCCACGCGCCGTTTTCCTATGAAGGGCTCGATCGCCTCATTCACGAGAAGGCGCGGCTGGGCATGCTAACATCGCTGATTGCGCATCCTAAAGGGCTGGCCTTCGCCGATTTGAAACTGCTTTGCGGCCTGACAGACGGCAACCTCAGCCGTCATCTAGCGGTGTTGCAGGAAGCTGGGCTGGTGGAAATCATCAAAGGATACGAGGGCAACCGGCCCCACACCTTCTGCCGCATGACCCGGGAGGGGCGCCGCCGCTTCCTGGACTATCTGGCCGTACTAGAGCAGGTCGTGCGCGATGCCGCCAAAGCCGCCGCTGAGGAGAACAATCCCGCCAACGCCATGCGTATTCTTCCCGCCTAAAACATCGTCCAACCCTTTTTTTGCAAGGAAGCTTTGCGATGCAAAGTTATTTCTCGTCCAAACTGCACGCCGGCATCATCATGGACGGCAACGGCCGCTGGGCTGCCGCACGCGGACTGCCGCGTCAGGCCGGCCACGAAGCGGGCGTCAAGGCCATCCGCCGCACCATCGAGGCGGCGCCCGGGCTGGGCGTGGGCACGCTCACGCTCTATGCCTTTTCCTGCGATAACTGGCGGCGTCCAGCAGCGGAGGTTGCGGCGTTGATGGGCCTGCTGCGGCTTTATCTGCGCCAAGAAACGGCGCGTCTGACCCGAAGCGGCGTCCGCCTCACCGTCATCGGCCGGCGCGACCGTCTGCCCGATGGAGTCGCCGCTGCCATCGGGCGCGCCGAAAAGACGACCGCTTCCGGCGCTGAACTGCATCTGCGCATCGCGGTCGACTATTCCGCGCGCGAGGCCATTCTCAGCGCCGCCGCGCGGATTTCGGGCCGGCCGATCTCACGCGCGAAGGCTTCGCGCGCCTCATCACGGGCGAAGCGGATTTGCGCGATGTCGATCTCCTCATCCGCACCAGCGGCGAACAGCGCCTGTCCGACTTCCTGCTGTGGGAGAGCGCCTACGCGGAGCTGTATTTCACCGGGCGCCTGTGGCCCGACTTCGGCGCGGACGATCTCGCCGCGGCATTGGAAAACTTCCGGCAGCGCGAACGCCGGTTTGGCGGCCTCGCCGTGCCCGCTGCTGCCGCCTGAACTGCGTTTCAACCAAATGGAGCCCGCCCATGCGTATCCTGCTGATCAACGCGCCGCATCCTGCCATCGGCAGCCGCATTCCCGACGACCATCTGCCGCCGCTCGGGCTTCTCGCCATCGGCGGGCCGCTCCTCGATGAGGGACACGAGGTGCGTCTCATCGATGGCGACCGCGATGCCACGCCGGTGCCGGAGTTGATCCGGGAAGCGGCGCGGCTAAAGCCGGATGCCGTGCTGTTCGGCCATTCCGGTTCAACGTCCGGCCATCCGGTCATCGCGCAAATCGCACGCGGCGTGGCGGCGGCGCTGCCCGGCGCGCATATCGTTTATGGCGGCGTTTTTCCCACCTATCATTGGTACGAAATCCTCGAGGCGGAACCCTGGGTCACCGCTATTGTGCGTGGCGAGGGCGAGGAAACGGCGTGCCGGCTGATGGCCGCCCTTGGCCAGGGGCGCCGCCTCGATAGCGTGCCGGGCATCGCCTTTCGCAGCCCCGGGGCACTGCGCGCGACGCCACCTGCCGCGCCGGTCCGCAACCTGGACGCCTGCCGCATCGGCTGGGAACTCATCGACCACGCCCATTACAGCTACTGGGGCGGCCTGCGCGCCACTGTTGTGCAATTCTCGCGTGGCTGCCCGCACGCCTGCACCTATTGCGGACAGCGAGGCTTTTGGACCCGCTGGCGCCATCGCGATCCGGTGCTGTTCGCCCAGGAAATCGCCCGCCTCTACCGCGAGCACGGCGTAAAGGTGTTCAATTTCGCCGATGAAAATCCAACGTCTTCGAGGAAGGCGTGGCTCGCTTTTCTTGAGGCGCTGATCGCGGAAAACATTGACGCGATCCTCGTTGGATCGACGCGCGCCGGTGACATCGTCCGCGATGCCGACATTCTGCACTTATACAAGAAGGCAGGTTTTGCGCGCTTCCTGCTCGGCATCGAAAACACCAGCGAGGCAACGCTCGCCAGTATCCGCAAGGGTGCAACCGCCGCGACCGATCGCGAAGCCATCCGTTTGCTGCGCCGTCACGGTATGCTATCGCTGGCGACGTGGGCCGCTGGCTTCGAGGAGGAGACGGACCGGGATCACTGGCGCGGGCTTCGCCAGCTTCTCGAATACGACCCCGATCAGGTCCAGTTGATTTACGCCACGCCGCACCGCTGGACGCCGTTCTCCCAGGATGCGGCAAGCCGGCAGGTGATCCAGACAGACATTCGCTACTGGGATTACAAGCATCAAGTGCTCGCCAACCGCCACATACCGCCGTGGCGCGTACTGTTCTGGATGAAATTCACCGAGATGGCCCTGCAGTGCCGCCCCAAGGCTCTGTACCGCGTTCTGTTCCACCCGGACCCTGGCCTGCGCCACGCCATGCGCTGGTATACGCAGATCGGACGGCGTGTGTGGTTCCACGAGATTCTGGCGCTTCCTGCGGGACGGCCGGGTGAAGGATGGGCCATCCGTTGCCGCGTTCTGGGGCGAGGCGCAAGATGAAGCCGGGGAAATCAAGACGCCAGACAGCCCGGAGCAAGCAATCATGGCCGATGTCTAATCCGTTGGACCGCTTCACCAGCGGCATTAATCGTAAAAGCAAGCTCGCCTCGGCGAGTTTGCTGGGAGAGGGCTGGGTGAGGGGGAAGCCACGCACTGCGCCGGCTGGAATGTCATTTCCCTGGACCGGCGGAAATTCCGGCGCGATCAGGTTCCAGTGTGACGCAGGAAGGGTGTGCGGCGCTCAACATGTTGCCGGCAAGCCGCCCGCATTGACGCGCGCCGCCAGCCTCGCGTTGACAGCGCAGACACGTCTCATTATTTCTGCTTTGGTATGAGGAGAAGAACGCTTCTCCCCAGGTGATTTCGGAAAATAGCCCGCAAGAAAAGCCACCGCCCCCCACCCATAAGGCGATCTGGCATGCGGCCCGGTATTCGCGGGCCGCGTTTTCATGGCGGGCAGTGAGGCTCGGCTATCATGGTTTCTCTTGGCGCGCTCGCAACCAAGATTTTCGGCAGTTCCAACGACAGGCGTCTGAAAAGCTTCAACGCGAGGGTCGCTCCGATCAACGCTCTTGAACCGGAATTCGAGGCGCTCTCCGACGAGGAGCTGCGCGGCAAGACAATCGAATTCCGCGAGCGGCTGAGCAACGGAGAGAGCATCGACGATCTCTTGCCCGAGGCCTTCGCCACAGTGCGCGAGGCGGCCAAGCGCACGCTCGGCCAGCGGCACTTCGATATGCAGCTCGTGGGCGCCATGGTGCTGCACTCCGGGAGGATTTCGGAAATGAAGACCGGCGAGGGCAAAACCCTTGTCGCGACACTCCCATCCTACCTGAATGCGCTATCCGGGCGCGGCGTGCACGTCGTCACCGTGAACGACTATCTGGCCAAGCGCGACTCCGAATGGATGGGGCAGATCCACAGGTTCCTGGGGCTGACCGTGGGCTGCATCCTGCACGACCTCGACGACGATCAGCGCCGCCAAGCCTATGGCTGCGACATCACCTACGGGACGAACAACGAGTTCGGCTTCGATTATCTGCGCGATAATATGAAGTATTCCATCGAGGACATGGTGCAATTCGGCGGCCGGCCCCCAGAGCTGCAAGGGCATAATTATGCGATCGTCGACGAGGTTGACTCGATCCTGATCGACGAGGCGCGCACGCCGCTCATCATTTCGGGCGCCATCGAGGACAAGTCCGGCCTCTACCAAACCGTCGACAAGTTCGTCCCCAAGCTCGGCAAAGAGCATTTCGAGCTCGACGAGAAGATGCGCACGGTTGTCTTCACCGAGGAAGGCAACGAGCTCATGGAGCGGATGCTGGAGGAGGCCGGGCTCCTGAAGCCGGAGACCGCGCTCTACGACGTCGAGAACGTCACACTCGTCCATCACGCCAATTGCGCGCTGCGCGCACACAAGCTGTTCCTTCGCGACCGCGATTACATCGTGAAGAAGGACCAGGTTATCATCATCGACGAGTTCACCGGCCGCATGATGGAAGGCCGGCGCTATTCGGAAGGCCTGCACCAGGCGCTTGAGGCCAAGGAAGGCGTGACCGTCCAGCCCGAAAACCAGACGCTGGCCTCGATCACCTTCCAGAATTATTTCCGCCTCTACGGCAAGCTTTCCGGCATGACCGGCACCGCGCTGACCGAGGCCGCCGAGTTCCAGGACATCTATAAGCTCGAGGTTCTCGAGATTCCGACACACCGGCCGATGATCCGCATCGACAGCGACGACGAAGTCTACCGGACCGCGAAGGAGAAGTATAAGGCGATCATCGCCCTGATCCAGGAGTGCAACCAAAAGGGCCAGCCCATCCTGGTCGGCACGACCTCCATCGAGAAATCCGAAACGCTGTCTGAATTGCTGAAGCCGCTCAAGGTCCCGCATCAGGTCTTGAACGCGCGCTATCACGAGCAGGAAGCCGGCATCGTCGCGCAAGCGGGCGTGCCCGGCGCCGTGACCATCGCCACCAACATGGCGGGCCGCGGTACGGACATTCAGCTCGGCGGCAACGCGGCCATGCGGCTTTCGGACTGGATCGCGGAGCGCAAGGAAGCGGGTGCTGAGCCAACGGCGGAGGAAATCGAGGCCGAGCGCGCGAAGATCAACGCCGATGTCGAGGCGAAGAAGCAGATCGCGCTAGCCGCGGGCGGCCTCTACGTGCTCGGCACCGAACGCCACGAAAGCCGGCGCATAGATAACCAGCTTCGCGGTCGCTCGGGCCGTCAGGGCGACCCCGGCGCATCCAAATTCTACCTCTCGCTCGAAGACGATCTCATGCGCATCTTCGGCTCCGAGCGCATGGACTACATGCTGCGCAAGCTCGGCATCGAAGAGGACGAGGCTATCGCCCATCCCTGGATCAACCGGGCGCTGGAAAAGGCCCAGCAGAAGGTCGAGGCGCGCAACTTCGACACACGCAAAAACCTGCTCAAATTCGACGACGTGATGAACGATCAGCGCAAGGTGATCTTCGAGCAGCGCATCGACCTCATGTACGACGAGACGGTCGAGGAAACCGTCGCCGATATGCGCCGCGAGGTCGTGGAAGACATGGTGGCGTCTTACATCCCAGAGAAGGCTTTTGCCGAGCAGTGGGATGTCGCGGCCCTGCACAAGGAATTCCAGGAGATCTTCGGCATGGAGGTGCCCGTCGCCGAATGGGCTGCCGAGGAAGGCATCGCCGAGCAGGAAATCCGCGAGCGCCTGCAAGATAAGGCCGATGCGGCAGCCGCGCGCAAAGTGGCGGAGCTTGGCAGCCCAACCATGCGGCACATCGAAAAGGCGGTGCTCCTGCAGACGCTCGACTACCTATGGCGCGAGCACCTGGTGACGCTGGAGCACCTGCGCCAGGCGGTGAGCCTGCGCGGCTACGCGCAACGCGATCCGCTGAATGAGTACAAGAGCGAGTCGTTCCAGCTCTTCTCGCAGATGCTCTCGCGCCTGCGCCGCGACGTGACCGGCCAGCTCATGCACGTAACCTTGGCCCCCCAAGGCATACCGGAAGAGCTCGCGGACTTCGGCGAACTGCCTGAGATGCAGGCCCATCACATGGACGCCACCACTGGCGAGGACGAATTCCAGGTGAACGTGTCGCCCTCACCCATGTCCCGGCAGGAGCGCAGGGCCGCTAGTAAACAGGGGAACGCGGGCGCGCAGGCGCGCAGGGCCGGCGCAAGTGCGGCGAAGGGCCAGCGCGCGGCGCCTAATCCGAACGATCCTTCCACCTGGGGCAAAGTCTCGCGCAACGCTCCCTGCCCCTGCGGCTCGGGCAAGAAGTTCAAGCACTGCCACGGCGCCATCGCTTCCGCCGCCGCGGAGTAGCCGCCGCTGTGATGGCCCGGCTTGACCGGGCCATCCACTAACACGCTGAACACGTCGGGTTGTAAGCGTGCCGATGAACCAATTTGATTTTGATTTGAAGCGCCCGGATATAGCGATACTAAGCACACTTTTGCCTCATTATTGGGCGGCTTTGGCCAGATTGTAGCTTATCTGTCGCCGTTGTACTAAGTCAGACCGATGTGGAGCCACGCAATGGCCGCCCCATCGAACGAACGGAAAAGGACCGGGAGATGAGAAGGTTTGTTTTTGCAGCCGCTTTGATTCTTGCAAGCGGCGCCGGCACTCAAGCGCAGCAAGCGGGCGATCAGGCTCCAGGCTTATCCGGAGCAACCACTCCGCCAACGCCCGACTGCCAATCCACGGCAAATACGCCGATCCTCCTCATACGAAACCTGATAGAGGGGACAACGGTCACAGGGCTCTACGCGAAGCCCTATAGCGACTACAACGAGCGCACGCAAACCTTCTTATCCGTAGGCAGCTTGATCGGAGGCCAGGTCAACCTGCTTGGTTCCAGGACCCTGAAGGGCAAGAAGCTCGATGAAATCCTGGGAACCGACGACGATAATCCCGGCAGATGCGGCTTCCCTGTGAACTTCGGCCAATTCGGCTACAAGAAAACTTGCAGCGCAGACAAGGTCGAAAACATGTACCAGATGACGGTCTACATGGAGCGGGCCGGGCGCAAGTACACGGTCACGCTGACCAAGAATGTCTGCGACGAAACCATGCTCGATCTCGTTCCTGGCATGCCATCGGACGATTCCGATAAGATTCCCGCCGGTCAAGGCGTGTCCGGCACTACGCCCGATTGCGAAACGACCGCGGGCGAGCCCAAGCTTCTTATGCGAAACCTGATTGAAGGGACAACCGTTACGGCAGTCCGCGTTAGGCCAATCAGCGATTACGACCGCGGGTCGAAAGCGTTCATAACGGCGCCAAAGGGCATCAATATCGCCTCCAAGCCTATCCCAGGGAAACCGCTGAATAGCGTGCTGGGAACAGCGGCAGGCCGGTGCGGCACGCCCATCAACTTCGCCAAATTCGATTTCCGGCCCGATTGCCCCAAAGACAAGATGCAAAATCTCTATGAGATGACCGTCAACATGCAGCGGGGCGAGCAGAAATACACGGTTACTTTGACCAAGAACGTGTGCGACGAGACGATGCTCGACCTGCTTCCCGGAATCCCCGCCGAAGCAAGCCCAGCTTCGGTCGCCAAGCAGTAACCGGCCAGTAAGTTGCCGTGGCCGGGCTTGCCCCGGCCACGATAGCATGGAGGCTGCGATTTTTTCAGACGCTCCTGTGCGGGAATGACGGCGCAGGGGCGCTCAAGCCGCTTCCGGCAGGGCCTACGAGCCGGCGGCGTGGCGGAGTTTAGCGATATCGCAGGAAAAGCGGTTGGGGCTGTGCTCCTGGATCAAGCCCTGGCGCTTGAGCTCAGCCATGGTGCGGCTCGCGGTTTCCGCGGTCAGCCCAAGCACCGCGCCGAGGTCTTCCCGGCTGAACAGGCTGCAGCTATCGCCGGTTTCCCGTTCCGAAAGCCAAAGCAGAAGCCGGATTACGCGCCCGCGGGCCGTTCCCGTCGAAAGCTCGGTGATCCAGCGGTCGGCATCGCTGAGCGCGCGATACCATTGCGCCATAAGGGTATGAAACAGCCGCGGGTTGCCGTGCAGCAGGCTTTTCACCGCGCTCACTGGTAAGCGGCAGACCTCGGCCGGCTGCAGCGCGATGGCGGAATGCTGGTACACATCCGAAATCATGCACTCCAATCCGAGGACATCGGTTTTGCCCAGAAGCCGGACGATGCGCTGGCTGCCGTCCGGCAGGTAATGCGTGAGCTTCACAAGGCCCGTGCGAACGGTGAAAAGCGACGTCCCTTCGCTAGCCTCCCAGTAGATCGTTGCGCCCGCCGGATAGTGAAGCTGGCCGATTGGACGGTGAAGGTCGCTAAAGCCGGTCTCCCCCAAGCCGGCGAACAGAACCGACTGCCGGATATTGCAGTTCTGGCAATCGGCAACTCCGGTCCAAGCCTCGGCGGATGTGACTGGGTTCAAGGGACAAGCCTCATGGTGCCGGCGGCGCTCTTCGCCTAATCGCCCTGCCTCGTGGCGCGAACGATTGCGCATTCGCAATGACAGCGAAGTTAATCACAGTAACATTTTTGCGGTCAACAAATGCGATCCGCATCCCCCCGCAAGAAGGCTTACGGCAGGAGATTACCATGAGGATTGGCGTCACGAGCCAAAACTTTCGCACCATTACGGCGCACGCCGGCAGGGCTAGGCGCTTCATGATTTTCGAGGATTTGCTGGACGGTCAAATACAGGAAACGGGCAAACTCGATTTGCCGATGGAAATGAGCATTCACGAATATCCGCGCAGCGCCGCACACCCAATCGATGGCCTTGACGTGCTGATCACCGGAAGCTGCGGCGATGGTTTCCGAAGAAAACTGGCAGCCCGCGGCATCCGGGTCGTCGTGACCTCCGAAACCGATCCCATCGCCGCCATTGCGGCGCTGTTATCGGGCGCCGCCCTTCCGCCCGCTGCCGAAGAAGACGATCACGATGACTGCGGATGCTGTAGTGGCGGCGGCAACGGGCGTTAGCACAAGGAGCGATGCGCATGGAAGCGGCAGAAACCCTGCGGGAAGACGGCCCATCGCGGCGCGATTTCATTTACATTGCAACGGGCGCATTCGCGGCGATTGGGGTGGCGGCCGCTCTGTGGCCGCTCATCGATCAGTTGAACCCCGACGCGAGCGCGCTTTCGCTGGCATCGATTGAAGTGGATCTATCCCCGATAGGAGTGGGCCAGGCTGCTACGCTTTTATGGCGTGGAAAGCCGATTTTCATTCGCCACAGGACACAAGACGAAATCGAAAGGGCGAAGGCAACGCCGCTTCCGGATCTCAAGGATCCTTTCGCCCGCGTCTTGGAAGCCCCGGAGGATCTGCCGGCGACGGACGAAAACAGGACCAAGACCGGCGAAGAGAATTGGCTAATTATGATCGGAATCTGCACACATCTCGGCTGCCTCCCGAAGGGACAATCCCCTGGCGATCCGAAAGGGCCTTATGGCGGCTGGTTTTGCGTCTGTCACGGTTCCGTCTACGATGCGGCAGGCCGCATCCGCCAAGGTCCAGCGCCGCGCAACCTCGATATTCCACCCTACCGGTTTATCGCAGAGAAGAAAATCAAGATCGGCTGAGCGCGGCGGGGCTTAAGCCGCTTCCCGCAGCGCCGCGGCGGCACGGCCCAACCCGGCCTGCTCTTCCAGTTCGTCCCTCAAGAAATCGAAATCGAAGCCGGCGTTCGCGAGCAGGGTTAGCACCTCGCCGGCCGCCTGTGTGCGGGCGCTTGCCGCCGCCCAGACGATCGCGCTACGGGTGCCCGACTTGCAGTATGCCAGCACCGGCCCGCTGCCGGCGGAGATGGCATTTTCGGCGGCGTCCACGACGGGATCGGAGAACAGATCGAGCTTGCCTGAAGGGATGTAACGATAGTCCAGGCCGGACTTTAAAGCATGCGCGGCGGCGGCGTGGCTGGGAAGCTGGCCGTCTTCCTCGCCGTCCGGCCGGTTATTGATGACGGTCTTGAAACCGAGCCGGGCAATTTCCGGGAAATCCTCCGCATCGAGCTGGCCGGCGACCGCGAAATTGGGAGTGATAAAGACGAATTTTGCCATGCGCTAGCCCCTTCGATTTGCATCCAAGGCCAGAGCGGCCTCTAGCTTAAAAGTAATTCGGCGGTAGCCCTTCCGGCAAGGGGAGGCGGCGTCCGCTGTAGAAAAAAATACTATTTTCTATCGCTGCAGCCCAGGCACGGAACAAAATGGTTTCATTTGCTGGGTCGCGCGATACGGAGTTTTCTCCTACGCCCCCATAGTCAGAAATATGCAAGCGCCGCTTTTGCCAGAAGATGCTTCCGTTCGTGACCGTAAAGCCCCCTCACCCCTGCCCTCTCCCAGCAAGCTCCTTCAAAAATCTTTTCGCGTCTCGTGAACCTCTCTTGCGGGGCCTGCGACAAATAGATGACGCACAGCACGCGCCAGTAAAACGGAGAGCAGATGGCCCGCCCGTCTCAGTTCTCCTCGCTAACAAATCGATCTGAAGGAGATCGCCATGTTGAAGTTTCTATCCCTGACCGCTCTCGCGTCAGTAGTTGTCCTCACTACGGCAGCCGTTACCCCAGTGTCCGCGATGCGGCTTGGCGGCGGCGGTGGCGGCGGCCATTACCACTTCTCTCAACATTTCAACGGTAGCCGCTTCTCGGGACGCCCACATAATTTCAGCCATTACGGGCATTACCAGCATTACGGGCATTACAACCACTTTCATCACTTCCACTGGCGGCATGGTTCCTACGGCTGGGCCTATGGCGTGCCGGTGGGCGTCGGCGTAGGCGTAGCCACCTATGCGGCAGCGGCTCCGGCGCCGGTCTGCACATGCCTTACCAAGGACTATCTGGACGACGGCGCCGTGCGCTTCACCGATACCTGCACCAGGGAAACCGCCATCAGCATGCCTGCTCCTCCCGCTCCCCGCAACTGAGCTGCAGGCTGCCGGTTCCCCTCCCCCAGGGGGACGAAGGCTCGCGATTGCAACATCGCGAGCCTTTTGCCGTGAACGGCGTTTCGGCCTTGAAGCGAGCGGCGGAAAGGACGAAGCTCCGCTAGTGTCCCGTCTCCGAATTACCGCTACATTTGCCGAGGGCTCGCACGGCAGCTTTAGCTGCGCTACCGCGCTTCGCGCTACTTGAGCGCCCGGGAGACATAAGGGACACTAGCAGAGGCAAAGTGCTAGTGTGGCGTCTCGCAATTGCCTTTGCCCTTCGTGGCTATCCTCGAAGGCGAAGGCAATTGCGAGACGCCACACTAGGCATAGAAGCAAACAGAGATCGAGCCATGGTAGCCGCCCCCGCAAATGCACCGCTTCTCCTGCCCTTCGACGGCGTCGAGCCGCGTTTTGGCGAAGGCGCGCGCTTCCTTGGCCCAGGTGCGAGCGTGCTGGGCAAGGTCGAGACGGGCGCTAATGCCGCGATCGCGGGAGGTGCTACGATCCGGGCCGACGGCCATTTCGTGCGCATCGGGGACGAATTCTTCATAGGCGAGATGGGCACCGTTCATATCGCGCAAGACCTCTATCCTACGATTATCGGGAACCGCGTCACAGTGGGGCGCAACGCGGTCGTACATGCCTGTACGGTGGGCGGAGATTGCGTGATCGAGGACAACGCCGTAGTTCTCGATGGCTCCGTGCCGGAGAATGGCGCGCTGATCGAGGCGGGTTCGATCGTTTTCCCGAAATCGAAGCTCGCGGGCGGGTTCATATATGCGGGCATTCCGGCGAAGCCCGTCCGCGCCGTGACGCCGGAGGAGCGCGAAGCCCGCGCCATGCGTCTGCGGCAAGCCCCGGCTAGCGTGTTTCTGGCCCGGAAGGCCGCGAATGTCATAGCCCCTGAAACGGCGTTCATCGCCAAAACGGCGCGGTTCAGCGGCCTTATCGAACTGCAAGACCGGGCGAGCGTCTTCTTCGGCTGCGATTTCGATGCCGCCGGCTTCCGCATCGTCATCGGCGAGCGTACCAACATCCAGGACAACACAAGCATCCGCTGCGAGGCGGGCGAAACGGTCGTCGGGCGCGATACGACGCTGGGCCACAATGTCCGCCTAGCCTCCTGCCGCATCGGCGAGCGCGCGCTGATCGGCATCGGCGCCGTCCTGGCCGCCGGCACGATCGTCGAGGACGGCACGATGCTCGCCGCCGGGGCCACGACACTGCCCGGCCAGACGCTCGAAAGCGGATGGCTCTGGGGCGGAAGGCCCGCGCGTCCGCTGTCGCGGCTCGACGATGCCAAGCGCGGCATGATGCAGACCATCATCGGGCACTATTGCGCCTATGCCGCAGCCTACGCCCGGGCGCAGGAGCGGCTCGCCCGCCTTTGAAGAAAATGCCGCATCCCCGGTTGCAATGGCCGCACCCGGCCATCCTTTGCGGCGGCGGAAAATGTCGCGCCGCTGCATTAGAAAGACCACTCGCGCGATTTCGCGACAAGGAAATCGCGGAAGGCGTTAACGCGCTTTGTATCCTTCAAGTCCTTTGGGTACACGAAATATGTGTCGAATACCGGCATTTCCAAATCGTCGAGAAGGGTGGCAAGGCCGGGATAGTCCTTCGCGAGATAGTCCGGCAGGACCGCAATGCCGATCCCACTTGCAACCGCCTCGCGTAGGGCGACGAGGCTGTTGATCCGAAGCGCGGGTTCGCGCGGCCCCTGGCCATCGCGATTTACCGTCTCAAGCCAGTTCATCTCCTTGAATGGGCTTGGCACCGGTCCGCCGTAAGTCAGGATGCGATGCTTGTCGAGATCGGCAGCGGACTTCGGCTTGCCGTACCGCTTCACATATTCGTTCGAGGCGTAAGTGTGGTAGTGCGCGGTGAACAATTTCCGGCGCACGAGGTCCTGCTGCGTAGGGGCGCCAAACCAGATCGCCACGTCCGCCTCCCGCATGGTGAGATTCAAGGTCTCGTCGCCGAGCAGGAGGCTGAGCTGGATATCCGGATAGAGCTTCATGAACTCGTTAAGGCGCGGTGTGAGCCAGCCCGTCCCCAACGCCATTGTCGTCGTGACTTTGAGTTCGCCGCTAGGCTTGCCCCTTGAATCCGCGAGCAGGATTTGCGTCGTCGCAAGCTTGCTCAACACATCCTGCGCGGTTCTGTAGAGCAGCTCGCCCTGCTCCGTCATAACGAGCCCGCGCGCGTGCCTGTGAAACAAGGGAACGTTGAGGTCCCGCTCGAGCGCGCTAATGTGACGGCTGACCGCGGATTGGCTGATGCTCAGCGTCTCGCCCGCGTGCGTGAAACTCCCCGCCTCGGCAGCAGCATGAAAAATCCGCAGCTTGTCCCAATCCAAGGGCACGGCTTTTGCCTCCGCAACTACAGGCGCCTATTCGGCTGCCTGCGCCAGCGTCTCCAAGCTTGCCAGATAGCGTTCGGCATCCAAAGCCGCCATGCAGCCCATGCCCGCGGCGGTGACGGCCTGGCGGTAAATGTCGTCGGTAACGTCTCCGGCGGCGAAAACGCCGGGCACATTCGTAGCCGTCGATTTAGGGGCGGTAACGATGTATCCGGAGGGGCTCATCTCCACCTGCCCCTTGAATATCGCGGTAGCGGGCGCATGGCCGATGGCGATGAACACGCCGTCCACGGCAAGCTCGCTGATAGCGTCCGTCCCTGTGTCGCGCAGCATCGCCCCATGCACGGCTTTGGGGTTCTCGCTCCCCAGAACCTCGTGCAGCACCGCATTCCACACGACGCTTACCTTCGGGTTGGCGAACAGACGCTTCTGCAAAATCTTCTCGGCGCGGAACGAGTCGCGCCGATGTACCACCGTGACGGAGCGGGCGAAATTGGTCAGGAACAGCGCTTCTTCGACCGCAGTATTTCCGCCGCCGATCACAGCGACATCCTTGCCCCTATAGAAAAAGCCATCGCAAGTCGCGCAGGCCGAAACGCCGTACCCTTGAAATTTCTGCTCGCTCGGCAAGCCCAGCCACCGGGCCTGAGCACCCGTGCAGATAATGACCGCCTCAGCGCTATAGGCCGTGCCGGAATCGCCACGCAGCACGTAAGGGGCTTTCGCGAAGTCCACCGACATGATGTGGTCTTGAACGATTTCCGCGCCCACATGCAGCGCCTGGGCCCGCATTTGCTCCATCAGCCACGGCCCTTGGATCGCCTCGGCGAAGCCCGGGTAATTCTCGACATCGGTTGTGATGGTGAGCTGGCCGCCTGGCTGGATTCCCTCGATCAAGACCGGTTGCAGCATAGCGCGGGCGGCATAAATCGCCGCCGTATAGCCAGCGGGACCGGACCCTACGATTACGAGCCTCGCATCACGCTCCGTCATAGCGCATTTCTCTCCCCGTCTTTTTGTTGCATCGCACAAGTGGGCTTGCAAGCGGTTTTTACAAGAAGAAGAGCTTAAGCTGTGGCGTCAAGGCGCGGGCCCGGGCTTGGCGGCGGGTCATGAATGCGAGCAAATGCTTCTTAATTTGCATTTTTTGATCTTAATCATTTATTATGCTGCTATTGCTAGATATTAGAATATGTTTAGACTGAAGGGTAACCATGGCCCGTACCCAGACATTTCCAGACGTGAACAAGCCCGCAAAACTCGATACAACCGATTGGCGGATACTCACCGAGCTGCAAAAGAACGGCCGGATAACCAATGTCGAGCTAGCCAACCGCGTCGGCCTTTCGGCGCCGCCATGCCTGCGCCGCGTCCGGGAGCTGGAACGATCCGGCGTTATCTCCGGATATCATGCGGCGTTCAACTTGCCCCGTCTTGGATTTCACTTGACGGCTTTCGTTTACGTGAAGCTCGAAAGCCAGTCCGAGGCTGACCTTTCGGCATTCGAAGCGCGGACGCGCTTCTGGGATATCGTGCGCGAGGCCCACATGCTCTCCGGGGATATCGATTTCCTGTTGAAGTGCGTCGCGCCCGATGTCGTGACCTTTCAAAATTTCATCATCCGCGAGCTGACTGCTGCGCCTAATGTCAATTCTGTCAAGACAGCTATCACGATCAAGACCGCGAAGCACGAGCCGGGCGCCCCGCTGGATTAGCGCGGCTTGCAGGGGGGAGCCATAACATAGGGCATCACCCCTCACCCTGTCCCTCTCCCCATGGGAGAGGGAACGCCCTAACAACGGTAGCAACCTACGCCCTCTCCCATGGGGAGAGGGCTGGGGTGAGGGGGTACGACAGTTGTGCGAACCCCGCCCCATCAGCCTTTGAAGGCGACCTTCAAAATCTCGTAGGACCGTGCGCCGCGCGGCGTATTCACCTCAACCGAGTTGCCGGCCTTTTTGCCGATGAGCGCACGGGCGACGGGCGAGCCGATGGAGATTTGCCCCTGCCGGATATCGGCCTCGAAATCGCCGACGATCTGGTACTTCACCTTTTCTTCGGTGTCCTCATCCACGAGCGTCACGGTGGCGCCGAACTTCACGGTGTCGCCGGAGAGCTTAGATATATCGATGACGTCCGCGCGGGACAGCTTGTCCTCCAAATCCGCGACCTTCGCCTCGTTCATGCCCTGGGCTTCCTTGGCGGCATGATACTCGGCGTTCTCGGAAAGATCGCCATGACTCCGAGCCTCCGCGATCGCTTTGATGATGCGCTGGCGCTCGACCGATCTTAGGTGTTTAAGCTCGGCCTCAAGCGCTGCGTGCCCTTGAGCGGTCATCGGCACTTTCTCGGTCATACCAATCTCCCTGATCCGGATAACATCCGGGTATTAGTCATTGCGTTTTAAGCGGGGGCCGCAATAGAATTGCGGGCTAGGCGCCCAGTGCGGCGCCGGCACGCAGATTTTAGGCGATATATTTCTGCAGGGGCTGAACTTCAAGGATGCCGGCGCGCATCGCTTTGATGGCTTCGACAGCCGCGAGCGCGCCGGCGATGGTCGTGTAGTACGGTATTTTGTACATCAGCGCCGTGCGCCGGATCGTCGAGCTGTCGGTGAGCGCTTTTGCACCTTCGGTCGTATTGAAAACGAGATCGACTTCACGGTTCTTCATGGAGTCGACGATGTTGGGCCGGCCTTCCAGCACCTTGTTCACCTTGGTGCAGGCGATGCCGTTCGCTTCGAGGTAACGCACGGTGCCGCGCGTCGCCAGAACCTTGAAACCGAGGCTCGCAAGCTCCCTTACCGGCTCTACGATCCGGGCCTTGTCGGCCTCTTTCACCGAAACGAACAAGGTTCCCGATGTTGGCAGCCGGCTGCCGGCGGCAAGCTGGCTCTTCGCGAAAGCCAGGTCGAAGCTGCGGTCGATGCCCATGACCTCGCCGGTAGACCGCATTTCAGGGCCGAGAACGGGATCGATCTCTGGAAAGCGCTCGAACGGGAAAACGGCTTCCTTGACCCCGACATGCTTGGGCGCAGGCCGCGTCAAGTTGAAGCTCGAAAGCTTCTCGCCGGCCATGACCCGCGCCGCGATCGAGGCCACCGGATGGCCGATTACCTTGGCCACGAACGGCACGGTGCGGCTGGCGCGCGGATTGACCTCCAGCACGTAAACGTCCGTGCCCTTGATCGCGTATTGCACATTCATCAGGCCGACGACGTTGAGCGCACGCGCAATTTCCGCAGTCTGCCGCTCGATCTCGGCCAAAGTTTCCGGGCATAGCGAGTGGGGCGGAAGCGAGCAGGCGCTGTCGCCCGAATGGACGCCCGCTTCCTCGATGTGCTCCATGACGCCCGCGATAAAGACATCCTGGCCATCGCAAATCGCGTCGACATCGGCTTCGATAGCGTCGCGGACGTAGGAATCGAGCAGCAGCGCGTTCTTGCCCAGCACCGCATTGACCTGCGCGCGCCTGTTGCCCTGGAAGCGGTGCTGGATACCGTGCGTGACGAAGGCCGCCAGCGTCGTGTCGAAATAGTCCTTCAGCGCGGACTGATCGGTGATGATCGCCATGGCCCGCCCCCCGAGCACATAGGAGGGCCTGACAACGATTGGGAAGCCAATCTCCTCGCTGACGATGAGCGCCTGCTCGATGGAATAGGCGATGCCGTTTTTCGGCTGCCGGAGTTTGAGCTTGTCGACGAGCACCTTGAAGCGGTCGCGGTCTTCGGCGAGATCGATGGCATCGGGAGAGGTGCCAAGAATGGGCACGTCCTGGGCATCCAGCGACTGCGCGAGTTTCAAAGGCGTCTGCCCGCCGAATTGCACGATCACGCCCTTTAGCTTGCCGTTCGAGCTTTCCTTCGCGATGATGCCAAGCACGTCCTCGGGCGTCAGCGGCTCGAAATAGAGGCGGTCGGACGTGTCATAGTCCGTCGAAACCGTCTCGGGGTTGCAGTTGACCATGATGGTCTCGTAGCCGGCTTTCGAAAGCGAAAACGCCGCGTGGCAGCAGCAATAATCGAACTCGATGCCTTGCCCGATGCGGTTGGGACCGCTGCCCAGGATGACGATCTTTTCGCGCTCCGAGGGCCTGGCTTCGCAGTTCACCTGCCCGCCCAGCGGCTCCTCGTAGGTCGAGTACATGTAGGCCGTCGGCGAAGGGAACTCCGCGGCGCAGGTATCGATGCGCTTGTAGACCGGGAGCACGCCGAGGCCCTGGCGCTTTGCCGTCGCTTCGGCTTCCGTGAGGCCTGCGAGTGTGGCAAGCCTTGCATCGGAGAAACCCATGGACTTGAGGCCGCGGAATGCCCGCTCCGTATCCGGCAGGCCATGCGCGCGGACTTTCGCCTCGGCATCGACAATCCCTTGCAGCCGCGAGACGAACCACGGATCGATACGACAGAAGGAATATATCTGCTCGTGATCGAAACCGAGCCTAAGCGCCTGTGCGACTTTCAAAATCCGATCCGGCGAGGGCGTGCCGAGCGCTGCGCGGATCACGTTCTTGTCGTCGCCCTGGCCAAGCCCCTCCAGCACATAATCGTCGAGGCCGGTGAGCCCCGTCTCCATAGAGCGCAGCGCTTTTTGCAGGCTTTCCTCGAAGGTGCGGCCAATCGCCATCACCTCGCCGACCGATTTCATGGAGGTGGTCAGCGTTACCGGCGCGCCTGGGAACTTCTCGAAGGCAAAGCGCGGAATCTTCGTCACCACGTAGTCGATGGTGGGCTCGAAGGAGGCAGGCGTCGCGCCCTTGGTGATGTCGTTGTCGAGTTCATCGAGCGTGTAGCCGACGGCGAGCTTGGCCGCGACCTTGGCGATGGGGAAGCCCGTGGCTTTCGAGGCCAGGGCGGATGAGCGCGACACGCGCGGGTTCATCTCGATGACGACGAGCTTGCCGTCTGCCGGGTTAACCGCGAATTGCACGTTCGAGCCGCCCGTCTCGACGCCGATCTCGCGCAGCACCGCGATGGAGGCGTTGCGCATCACCTGGTATTCGCGGTCGGTGAGCGTCAGCGCCGGGGCGACCGTGATGCTATCGCCGGTATGCACGCCCATCGGATCGACGTTCTCGATGGAGCAGACGATGATGCAGTTGTCCTTCTTGTCGCGAACAACCTCCATCTCGTACTCTTTCCAGCCGATGACGAATTCCTCGATCAGAACCTGCGCCGTGGGCGAGGCTTCGAGGCCGCGCTCGGCGATGTGCATATATTCTTCGCGATTGTAGGCGATACCGCCGCCCGTTCCGCCCAGCGTGAAAGAAGGCCGGATGATGGCGGGCAATTGCACGTAGTCGAGGGCTTCTTGCGCTTCGGCAAGATTGTGGGCGAGCTTCGAGCGCGGCGTCGCCAGCCCGATTTTGGTCATCGCCTCGCGGAATAGCTGGCGGTCCTCGGCCTTGTCGATGGCCTGCGCGGTGGCACCGATCATCTCGATGCCGAAACGGTCGAGTACGCCGTCGTGGAACAGCCTGAGCGAGGTGTTGAGCGCGGTCTGCCCGCCCATCGTCGGTAAGAGCGCCATGCGCTCGCCCGGAAACGCGCCCCGCTCGCGCTCGATGACCTTGGCGACAAATTCCGGCGTGATCGGCTCGATATAGGTGGAGTCCGCCAGATCCGGGTCCGTCATGATCGTCGCCGGATTGGAATTGATGAGAACGATCCGGTATCCCTCGGCCTTGAGCGCCTTGCACGCCTGCGTGCCGGAATAATCGAATTCGCTGGCCTGGCCGATCACAATCGGACCAGCCCCTATGATGAGGATGGAGTCAATATCGGTGCGTCTGGGCATTTTTACCGCTCGGGTTCCGAGGCGTTATAAAGGAAGCGGCGAGGGTTTCAACAACAGCTTGAGCGAATGGCGCCGCCGGGCAGCGGCAAAAAGGGCATAGGCACGAGAACTGTGGCGGGGCTTGGGCGGAGGCGCTCAGGAAAGCCTGCCGCGCCAATATCCCGGCTTCCGGCTCTGTTGGGCAACGGCCTTGCACTTTCACGTCTTCTGCCTGCCTTGGGATGGGCGCGCGGAAAATCTCTGAATACCAAGCGTCACAGCATTCGGCTCTTCCGCCGGGGCGTCCTAAAGCCGGGCGTAACTCCTTGCCCGAGGCTACGGTTTGCCGGCGAAATTGGGTTCGTTTGGCAGAAGTGGCAATTTTATATAAGTAAATAATTCTGCCGGCAGGGAGAACGGCCGGGGGGAGCAGGTGTCATGACCTTTGACGGCCGGTATTATGCTCGAGGGCGCGGAGATGCGCTGAAGCGTGAGCTTGTCGAGGGGGATGGTTTGCGGGGCCGCGAGGGCGAGTTTCTGGACGGGGGCGGATTTGGTCATGGGAAGATGCTCCTTGAGCCTGGGTTCCGGGCAGGCCGCGAGTTCTCTCTCCCGGCCCTTGCCCTTCGCCCTTCGCCCCTCTTCCCGCAGCCTTCGTCCTCTTCTACTTGGGTGCCGCCTGCACTGGGGCTTGCCGGTTCTCTCTTCCGGCGAAGTGAGGTGGCCCCGGTTGTTCGGACAGAACGATAAGTGGAAGCAAAATACAGCGAGCCCTTTCGGGACAAGCTTGAGCCCGAAAGGATAAGGGGCTACATACCGGACTATCTAACCGATCCACTTTCTTGACATTACACCACAATGGTGTATTATCTTCCATGACAGAGAAGCGAAAGCCGGCCTACGATCTGACAGCTTTTAAGGCGGCCTTCGACGGCGTGGACAAGCTCCACGTCACGGGCTCCGCCGTACGCAGCGCCGCGGCTATCGGTTTTGGACGCGCGGAAATTGTGGCAACGATCCAGACCATGCAACGCGCGCATTTTTATAAATCGATGACCTCGTATGGGGATCATCGCGTTTGGCAGGATGTGTATCACGTGCCCTCGGAGGCGGGGACGCTTTATGTGAAGTTCACGGCGGATGCCGTGACGGAGTTTTTGCTGCTGTCGTTCAAGGAGAAAGACGATGAGTAATCCGGTCTGTCCGAAAACGGGAGCCCCGATGCAGCGCGGGGTGCGGCCGATGACGCTCGAATACAAGGGGGCGGCCGCGATCTTCGATATGCCGGGATGGTATTGCGAGGGATCCGGCGAGAGCATCCATACGGGCGAAGACATGAAAGTGTCGGATCGCGCCCTCAACCGGCTGAAGGCAAGCGCGGAAGGTTTGCTTTTGCCCGAGGAAATCAAGCGCATTCGCACCAAACTGGGGCTGACGCAGGAGGAAGCCGGTGAATTGATCGGCGGCGGCCCGCGCGCTTTTCAGAAGTACGAAGCGGGGGATTTGGTGCCGAGCCGCGCCGTTGGCAGCGCCCTTGCGCTCCTGGATCGCGACCCGGAGGGACTTTCGGTCCTTCGCTTGCCGCCGCATATCGCCTCTTCAGGAAAGACAGCGAGCGGGCATCACGCGCGGGAGTAGAACTCAGGCGCGATGTGAAGAAATCCGCTTTCGTCAGCGAAATCACTGTTACCGTCTGTGGGAAATAGGTGTTCGTCGCAGAACGAGGCAGCAACCGCAAATCGTCGGAGCAAGTCTCATCTGCACTGCGACGGGGCGTTAGCCAAGGACTGTTGCAGGTGCGGCGGCCAAGAAATTTCGGCTTGTAAAGGTCTGCGAGCGTGATCGAAGCACCACTGTGTTCCACGATCCGGCCGTCCAGATCCGTGCTCTTCCTATCGTACATATGCCGCATATCGCGGCGTGTGCCGATGCGGACGGCCTCATTGCATGCTACAGGATGCCTGTTACAATGCATTAACGGGATTCGGAATTTCGTTGCCATGAACGGAAAAAACTCAGGGGCGTTCGATCCATCTCTGTGGAATTTCGTAAAACTCCGGGATTTTGAATATCCCGGCGGGCCGTTGGTGTATGAATACAACAATCATCCCATCGTAGATGGCGCGCCCGATTTTTTGCGCCTCAACGTGTACCTCAGCAAGGACGGCGATTTTATAACTATTTGGTTCGGGCCGATCGATCCCACATTCGCTGAGGCGAGGCTTGAGGGGGTGGAGAAGCCAGCCGATTTTAGCTTCCATGACCAATACGATGAGCCGCTATTTCGAGGATATATCGACTCGCATGAGGCAGCCGGATACATTTTGAAAGCCCTTCGTTTGGACGGCCGGTACGCTGTTCCTCAGGTTTTGAGCGGCGGTGAAGACAATAAGCTGCGATGCGATTTGAAATCGTGATTCCCTCGATCCGGCAAGGTGCGCGAAGGGGAAATCGTTATCCGGCCGGTTCGGCATGGCGCACGCAAGAGCCACTGACGCAAGCGGCTTATTTCGCGGCGGAGACGCCGGGGGCTTGCGTCCACTCGGACACATCCCTCAGCCTCAGCGTGTTATCGTTGCTGCCGGAGACGGCGAAACGGCCGTCAGGGGAGAAGACGGCGGAATTGACCCAATTCGTGTGGCCGGTGAACTCTTGCAGTTCGGTGCCGGTGGCCGCAGCCCGCTCCCCGCGAGGAATACCAAGCGCGAAGCTTACGGCACTTTTCCGCCGGGCGTCATCTTGTCGATGGCTTGTGGCAGCACCTCGGACAGTTTGGCCGCTAGCTGGTCCGGGGGTATCCCCAGTTTCGCGGCGAGCTGTTGGATGGTATCGGACCCTAAAGCCTGATGAACCTGATCTGGCGAAATCGGCTGATTTTCGCCATTTCCCACCCAGGATTGGATGGTTGGACCAAGGCCCTGTTTCTGGAATTGCGCAACGATACCTTGAAGCCCGCCGTGCTTTTCGATCAAGCTATTGACCACGGTTACCATTTCGGCGCCCACCGCACCGCCAAGAAGACCGTCCAAGAGACCCATTTCTTCCTCCTAACCTTATGACGCGCGGTAGAAAGGTTTGAAACGGCGCACCGTTCCCATGGCTCTCCGTTTGGGATTAGCTTGCTATGGAGAATTTGAGTGACAGGGGCAAAAAGCCGGGCAAGCGTCGATACCATATGCGGTCGCGTACAGCCGCGGCGTCGCTCCCGCGCAGGCGGGAGCCCAAGGCAAGTACAGGCAAGACCTGCGTTTCTTGCCTGCATGGATTCCCGCCTTCGCGGGAATGACGGTGCGAGCTTGCCAGGACTTTTGCCCATATTACGAATTTAGCCGGCACCCGCGAATGGGACGCCTCCTCAATGCCGCAGGCCTTCCGCGTTCGCCCGGCCGCCGATACGCCTAAACCCCCCGCCGGCGAAAACTCTGGCGTGGCTTTGCCGGTCACGGTAAGAGTGGGCGCACGGCACGCTTCAAACCTCCGCCCGGTTGTGGACGCTTCCCTTCCGGTCAACTATCATTGACCCCATGGATCACTTTTCTCTCGCCGCCGGCTTTCCGCAAAGCTCAGAGGCTGAATGGCTTGCTTTCGTAGGCAAGGCTTTGGCCGGAGCGCCTTTCGACACGCTCAGAACCGCACTTCACGAGGGGTTCAAAACCGAGCCGCTCTACACGCAGGCGGAGCACCGGCCGCCGCTGTCCGGCTCGCGGGGCTGGTACACGGTGCAGCCGCTCATCGCCTCCGAAGCGCACGCCGCGGACAATTCCGGCGCAACAGCGCTAGCAATCGATTTCGATGCGGGCTTGGGCGCCGAAACTGCGGCCGGTCTCAAACGGCAGGCTCGGCCCGGACGTGCCCTACATCATAGCGCCAGGGTCTGCACTCGCGGACGCCGCACTCGTGCTTGCGGCGAAGGAAAACAGCGCGATTGCCGGCTCCGCGGGCTTCGATCCGCTGACGGCCTTCGCGCTGAGCGGCGAGCGCCCAGCGGAGCAGGCCGCGCTGTTCGCCGATCACGTGGACGCCGCCTTTCACATCCGCGAGCATTTCCCATTCTTCGTTCCTTTCCTGGCCAGCGGCCACGCCTGGGACGGTGCCGGCGGCTCCGCAACCCATGAGCTGGCCTTCACGCTCGCCGCCGGCGTCAGCTACTGGCGCGCGCTGGCGCAGGCGGGCATGCCGCTTGACGCTGCTGCGGGCTGCATCGGCTTTTCGCTCACCGCGCCCTCGGACATTTTCCTCACCATCGCGAAATTCCGCAGCCTGCGGCTGCTTTGGGCCCGCGCGCTTGAGGCGGCGGGAGAGAAGCCGCAAGCCGAATTGCTGCTGCTTGCGAGAACGCCGGAGCGCATTCTGACGGCCTACGACGCCCACGTGAATTTGCTGCGCGGAACCGCTTCTGCGTTCGGCGCGGCGCTCGGCGGCGCCACCGGCATCGAGGTCTTGCCCTTCGACAGCGCGAGCGGCGGCCCGGCGGCTTTGTCAAGGCGTCTCGCGCGCAACACAAGCCTCATTCTGCAGGAGGAAAGCTATCTTTCCGCCGTCGCCGACGCCGCCGCCGGCTCGGCCTATCTCGAAACGCTGACGAACGAACTCGCCCAGTCCGCGTGGGCGCTGTTCCGCGAGGTAGAAGCCAAGGGCGGGCTCGCGGCCGCGATTGAAAGCGGTTTTATCGGGGATGAATTGCACCGCAAAGCCCGCGAGCGCGAACGTGCCGTGGCTTGCAGGGCGGACAAGATCACCGGGGTTTCGGTTTTCCCGAACCCATCGGAAAAAGCGCCCTTCCCGGACGAGGCCGTAAATCCGGACGCGGGAGGCAGGCATCCCTTTGCGGGGAAACTGCCGGCGCTGCCCGCGGCAGGCAAGGGCGAGCGTTTTGCCGCTTCGATCGCGGCAGCGCGCGCGGGCGCCAGCCTTCGTGAGTTGCGCATGGCCTCACGCAGGGTCGCGAGCATCGTGGCGCCGCCCGTGTTTGCCTCGATGCGCGACGCCGAGCCTTTCGAATCCCTTCGCCAGCGCGCCGACGCCGCTCTCGACATCATCGGGTCCAGACCGCCTATATTCCTGGCACTCCTCGGCAAACCCGAAGACTACCGGGCGCGCGCAAACTGGGTTGAAAGCTTCTTCGCGGCGGGCGGCATCGAATTCTATCGTGCCCGAACAGGGTTTTGACAATGCGGAAGCCCTCGCGGCGGCATTCAAGCGAAGCCCAGCGCCCGTTGCCTGCCTGTGCTCCTCGGCCAAGATTTACGCAAGCCTGCCCGGCGCGGCGGCGGCGTTGAAAAAAGCCGGGGCGGTCGCCGTCTATCTCGCCGGCCCCGCCTCCGTCCTGGAGACGGTCGATCCGGCCGGCGCCATCGCCATCGACCGCCTCGTTCATGAAGGCTGCAACGCGGTCGCGATCCTGGAAGAAGCGCAAGCCGCTCTGAAAGTCGCGGAACTCGCGGCCGCCGCCGCCGAAGAAGAGGAAGCCGAAGACGGCTTCGAAGCTCACTCCCACGCTCACGGCCACGATTGCGGATGCTGCTAGCCGGGTCTCATTCAAAGAGGGAATCGCCCCTCATCCTGTCCTTCTCCCCATGGGAGAAGGGACCCCTGAATTGGGCGCAGCGTTGGCGACAACGTCCCTTCTCCCATGGGGAGAAGGACAGGATGAGGGGCGATGCGCGCCGTATAGCGGCAGAGGTCATAAGATGACGAATACACAGTTTCCGGATTTTTCGAAGGTTGAGTGGCAGGCGCCAGCTCTTGAAGCGGAAGCCAGTGGCCCGGCTGTGGAAACGCCCGAGGGGATCGCGCTGAAGCCGGTATACGGCCCAGCCGATATCGAAGGCCTCGATTTCCTGAACACCTATCCCGGCCTGCCGCCGTTCCTGCGCGGGCCTTACCCCACTATGTACGTCCAGCAGCCCTGGACCGTCCGGCAATATGCGGGATTTTCCACTGCTGAGGATTCGAACGCCTTCTACCGGCGCAATCTCGCAGGCGGCCAGAAGGGGCTGTCGGTTGCGTTCGACCTCGCGACGCACCGCGGCTATGACAGCGATCACCCACGCGTCCGCGGCGACGTCGGCATGGCGGGCGTGGCCATCAACTCGATCTACGATATGCGCACCTTGTTCGATAGCATCCCGCTATCCGAGATGAGCGTGTCCATGACCATGAACGGCGCCGTCCTGCCAATTCTAGCGCTCTTCATTGTGGCAGGCGAGGAGCAGGGCGTTCCGCCAGCCCAGCTTTCCGGCACGATCCAGAACGACATCCTCAAAGAGTTCATGGTGCGGAACACCTACATCTATCCGCCCGAGCCCTCGATGCGCATCGTCTCCGACATCTTCGCCTATACGAGCCAGAAGATGCCGAAGTTCAACTCGATCTCGATCTCCGGCTATCACATGCAGGAGGCCGGCGCGACCGCCGACCTGGAGCTGGCTTACACGCTGGCGGACGGCGTCGAATATGTCCGCTCCGGCATGGCGGCGGGGCTCGATATCGATGCGTTCGCGCCGCGCCTGTCGTTCTTCTGGGCGATTGGCATGAACTACTTCATGGAGGTCGCCAAGATGCGGGCCGCGCGCGCTCTCTGGGCGCGGCTGATGCGCGATCTCGGCGCAAAGAGCCCGAAGTCCATGAGCCTGCGCGCGCATTGCCAGACCAGCGGCTGGTCGCTCACCGCGCAGGACGTGTTCAACAACGTGACGCGCACCTGCGTCGAGGCGTTCGCGGCCACCCACGGCGGCACGCAATCGCTGCACACCAACGCGCTCGACGAGGCGCTGGCGCTGCCGACCGACTTCTCCGCCCGCATCGCGCGCAACACTCAGCTGTTCATCGAATACGAAACCGGCACCACGCGCGTCATCGACCCATGGGGCGGCAGCTATTACGTCAAGCGGCTGACCTACGAGCTGGCCAAGAAGGCTTGGGAGCACATCCAGGAAGTCGAAAAGCTTGGCGGCATGGCGAAGGCCATTGGCCAGGGGCTCCCGAAGCTGCGCATCGAGGAAGCAGCCGCGCGCACCCAAGCGCGCATCGACGGCGGTAAGCAGACGATTGTCGGCGTCAACAAATATCAGGTGAAGGACGAAGCGCCGGTCGAAGTGTTGAAGGTCGACAATTCGGCGGTGCGCGCGCGCCAGATCGAAAAGCTGGAGCGGCTTAAGGCCGAGCGCGACCCGGCCGCGGTGGAAGCCGCGCTTTCCGCGCTCACCAAATCGGCCACGAGCGGAACCGGCAACCTCCTGGAGCTTTCGGTGAACGCCGCCCGCGCCAAGGCGACCGTCGGCGAAATTTCCATGGCGATGGAGAAAGTGTTCGGCCGCCATCGTGCCGAGACGCGGGCCATTTCGGGGGTTTACCGCCAGGAGATTGGGCAGATGGACGAAAAGGTGCGGCGCGTCATCGCCCTGTGCGAGGACTTCGAGAAGAACAACGGCCGGCGCCCGCGTATTCTGGTCGCCAAGGTCGGGCAGGACGGCCACGACCGGGGGCAGAAGGTGATCGCGTCGGCCTTTGCCGATCTGGGCTTCGACGTGGATATCGGCGCGCTGTTCGCGACGCCCGCCGAGGTGGCGCGGCAGGCGGTCGAGAACGATGTGCATATGATCGGCGTGTCCTCGCTCGCCGCAGGGCATCTGACGCTGGTGCCTGAGCTGAAGGCCGAGCTGGCGCAGCAGGGCCGGCCGGATATCCTGATCGTGGTCGGCGGCGTCATCCCCCCGGACGATTACGCGGCGCTCTACGAGGCGGGCGCGGTGGCGATCTTCGGCCCCGGCACCAATATCGCCGAGGCAGCCGCCGACCTCCTCGCCAAGCTCAACGCGCATTTGGGTTATGCGCAGGCGAGCGCAGCAGAGTCAGGAATCACGCCACACTCATCCGTTTTTTATAGGGCACTTCCCAAAAAAAACTCAGCTTAATCGACATGCGTCCGGCCCTGCAAAATCCTTCGCCATACGTGCCCCCATTGCCATGTGGATATTGCCAGCGCACCTTTTGCATCCTGGCATAGACGTGTTTTATTAAAACTGTTTCAATTTTTGGGAAATGGTTAATGTGATGCGTTACCTGATTGCAGCACTATTCGCGGTAGCGTTCCCCGGCTGTCACCATCAGCGCGCAGCCTTCCTGGCCATGCAAACAAGCAGATGGAAATTTATACGTAATTGTTTGGTTATCGAACTCGTAATGACTGCAGCAAAATTAGTAATTATGATGCATACGCATGCTTATAAAGACAATGTCTATGTAGATGCAACGAGAGCGGTAAAGTATAACATACATTACGATCCCATAACTAACACGTACCAGATCATTACATCACTATACGATAGAAGATAAACACGATGAAACGTTTCTGTTCTGCCTTAACTATGACGCATTGCTGCCTCGCATTCCTGCTGCTGCTCGCCGCAAACATTGCGCCTTCCCGAGGCGCGACGTTATCGCCGCATGCTATCGTGCGATGCAAAGAATTAAAGAAAGCCTCTCCGCAACTTCAGGCGGGGGCTTATTCATGGGTTGAAGGCTTTATAAGTGGACGTAATGCATATGCGCTTGACGGTAAAATGCCAAATTTTACAAACAAAAGAGTTGCCCTGGAACTTAATAGCTATTGCGAACTATTTCCAGATGAATTTCTCGTGAATGCTGCAATTGCTATCATAGCAAGACTAAACGATCAACCTGATATGGCGTTTCGAATGCTATGGAGGCTTGATAGCATCTTTGATAAGACAGCTCACAATCCAGAATTCAGCCGATATTGAGGAAGAACTCGGTGCAGGCGAGGCGGCGTGAGCGCCACCTTACGTGTGTGCCCCCCGCATCGGCAACCTTGCGTGCCTCGTCGGGTAGCGGTGGCTCAGGGAAACGGCCCGCTTCTTTTGCTTGCCCGTCCGGTATGAAAAAGTCATACTGGGCCGCAAAAAAAGGAGCCGCTTTTGTCCCACATTGAAAAACGCACCATCAGTTTGCCCGAAGAGCATGCCGCTTACATTGACGGGCTTGTAGAGTCGGGCCAGTACGCCTCGGCGAGCGAGGTCGTGCGGGCCGGGCTGCGGGCGCTACAGGAGCGCGACCGCGCCGTCAAGCGCTGGCTGCGCGAGGAAGTGGCGCCTGTGTACGACGCAATGCAGGCCGATCCCAGCCGGGCCTTGTCCGTGGAAGCCGTTTCCCGGCCGATTCGCGCTCATCACGCCGCGCGGCTCAAGACCGCGAAATGAAGCAGCGCTCTGTCATCTACGCACCCGAGGCGCTACAAGATTTGATCGATCTGTATGACATGATCGCCGAGGGCGCGGCGCCGGCCGTCGCGGTAGGCTATCTCGACCGCATTGAGGCGTTCTGCGCCAACTTGGCGTTTGCGTCCGAACGCGGCCGGCGGCGCGACGACATCCGCCCCGGCCTCCGCATTATCGGATTCGAGCGGCGCGTAACCATCGCGTTTTCGGTCGAGGAAAGAAGCGTCACGATCCTCAGGCTTTTCTATGGGGGCGTGGACTGGGAGGCGAAACTTTCCTAGCAGATTATGTTTGCTCGCCGTCAAGTTCGCCGCCCTTCACCGGCGCATTGCCAACGCCGGCGCGCTTGAGGATATCCAGCGCGCGCGGGATATCGGCGCGGGCGGCGCGCTCCTGGAAATAGCGCTCCGTCCTGAGCGCGGCTAGCTTCTCCGCCACCGCCACGTTGATGAACTGGTTCAGCGCCACGCCCTCCGCCTCGGCCGCCTTGCGCGCGTCATCGAGCAGCGACGGCTGAAGCCACAGCGCGAAATTGCTTCTCCTCATGTCTCCGCCTCCAATCGCCGCCGCATTTCGCAACCCTCTTTCCGCTGTGCGTCCCGCCCCTTATTTAATTGGCCACATCTGGCAAGTGGCATAATTTACCTGATTATCGCTTTGCGTACACAGGTTGATTGATTTTTTGTAGCTTCTAAGCTACAGTATGGGAGTTCCTGCTTGATTGAGCTTTTTCGATATCAGCGAAAAGATGGTTCCGAGCCGTTTAGTGAGTGGTTAGATAGCTTACGCGATAAGACTGTCCAAGCCAGAATTCGTCTCCGCTTACAGCGAGTACAGACTGGGAATTCGGGAGACATCAAGTTCATCGGCGAGGGCGTGAGCGAGCTTCGAATTCACGCGGGCGCGGGCTATCGGGTCTATTTCGGAAGGCATGGCAAGGCGATTGTGATTTTGCTTTGCGGAGGGGACAAGAGCAGCCAGGAAGCGGACATCGAGCGGGCGAAGGAATATTGGGCGGAGTGGAAGGGCAGGCAACCATGGCTAAGCTAATTGGAGCCGTTTCTCACCATGAGAAGGAGGTCGCGGAGCTTCGCGCTGACCGCGAGCTTGCCGTAGAATATCTGAAAGCCGCAATGGAGGCGCTCGAAGACCCCGATGAGCGCGGCGGCGGCCTGCTGGCGCTGCGCTCCGTAGCGGAAGCGTATGGCGGGCTCGGCGCCGTGGCGGCCGAAGCGGGGATCCGCCGCGAGTCGCTCTACCGCGCGCTATCGCCCAAGGGTAATCCCACCCTCAAGACCCTGCTCGCCGTTCTCAAGGCGGTAGGAATGCGGCTTTCCGTGAGCGATGCCCGCGCCCGTGCCTGAGCCCACCTGACACTCCGTTCCCCAACTGAAGGCCGGGCTGGCGCAGCAAGGCCTTCGACCAGATCGTTGACGGCGCGGGCGGGGCGGCTTGAACGCAGCCTTCGTTTTCCACTTGGCGTTTGGAGCCGCGCCACGGCAGGTGACGCAGCAAGCGAATGGGTCTAAAATCTGGCCATGACCCGCGAGCAAATCCTGGCCAAGATTAGGGAGAACGAGAGCGCGATCCGCGCAGAGGGCGTTTTGCGCTTAGCGATTTACGGCTCCCGGGCGCGCGGTGACGAGCGGCCGGATAGCGATTTGGACGTGCTCATCGACGTCGACCCCAAGAGCCGCTTTTCCCTCATCAATCTTTCCGGTGTTGCCCTTCTTTGAGGACGCCATCGGAATAGAAACGCAGGTCGTACTTCGCTCACTCGATGCCGGAAAAATTCCGCCAGCGCATGGCGGACGACGAGATCGCGGTCTTCTGATGCGCGCCACGCTAAAGGACCGTCTGGACCATATCCTCGAAGCGATAAGCTATCTTCAACGGCGCACCGGAGAATCTTCTTGGGAGCAATTCATCGCGAACAAGTTTCTCCGCTTGGGATCGAAAGAGACCCTGGAGATCATAAGCGAAGCCTCCCGCCATCTGCCTGATGAGTTCAAGCAGAAGCATGCCGGAATTCCGTGGCGTCCTATTGCCAATATGGAAACCCGCTCCGTCACGGCTATGATACTGTGAACAATCAGATCGTTTGGAATATCGTTCGGGACGATATTCCGGTGTTGAAGGCGGCAATCGAAGCGGCAATCAGATTCGAACGATCAAGAACCATAGCGGTGAGCCCGCGGAATGCACCCGCCTTGGTTGTCGCTATCCTGCACGAGCGCATAAATATCATGGCGCGCCAGGAAGATCGGCTTAAGTAACGGACGCCGAAGCCACTGGCCTCCAATGGCAATGCTTTAAGTTTGGCGGCCCCCCCGTCCCACGCCTATCCGTTGCCGAGCTCGTCGCCTTTCTTCGTAAGTAGAGGGTCGCGAAACCGTAGCGGTAAGGGCAGGCCTGGCGGCAGGACGCCACCGCCAGGAAGTTTAAACAAAAGGTAAAGCCCGCGTAATGCCCTATCATGCTTAATGCGCGGATGGTAAATGCGTGCGCCTCATATTTTCCGCCACCGTCTTTCTGCGAATTTTTTGCGGTTTTTGGCCGATTTCTGCGGCTCCAAAACCCTATAAAATATGTTTGCAGATTTGAAATTAACTATACTGTGACACGGCGCGCCAGGACGCGGTTCGCCGCTACTGGCATTTCACATGCAAAATCAATGCGATAGCACGCTTTAACGTATCGCTAAGGCGCATGGCCGATAATGGCGCCGTTGCAGAGGACGCACGGCATTCGCACTTTTGGGGTAAAATCTCGAAAAGATGAGGTTAACGGCGATATAATGGTAGA
>CAWAVJ010000004.1:0-40761 GCA_963785355.1 uncultured Alphaproteobacteria bacterium | reverse complement strand
GCCAAGGTCTCATATTTTCCGCCGAGTTCTTTCTGCAAATCTTTTGCCACTTTAGGTCGATTTCTGCCAGTTCAAAACCCTATTAAATATACGGACAACTTTCCGGTTAACCTGAATATTTCCTGAAATTGTGCAGCCATCCAGCCCCGCGCCCGAGCGTTGTTTTATATATAACAATGGCTTAGTGTTGCGTTCCTTGCTTAAGTCTTCCGAAACGCGCCTGTGCTATACTTATTCAAGATCGAAATTTACTTCCGAAATGCGGAAACATGCGCAGCTTGGTAATAAACGGGAAACCGTATTCAGGCTCATCGCCGCGCGGCGGGCCGCCTGGCGTTTTCCGCGTGCGCCAATTGCAATCGGTTCCCTCAGTCCTAATCTAAATAACAAACAAGCCGTTGGGAGGCGCGTCATGGCCATGCTTACGCCGGAGGGTGAAAAGATCGTCGGGGCACTCGCTGAGCAGTACAAGATCGGCGCCGATACCGTGAAAACGATGCTCGACGCCATGGCCAAGGGCGGCGGCAGCGTGGCGCGGTTCGATGCGCCTGAATTCGGCGGCAGCGTCGAATGGATGCGCGGCGGCAGCGCCATGTTCGGCGATATGGCCGGCAACGCGATGAAGGCCGGCGGCGGATAATCTCTGCAACGACTTGTCGAACCTGCTCGCGTCCAGGCAAGCCTGGCCGAGGCTAGCCTATCCCAGGCGAGCCTGTTTGCGCCCATGGGCCAGCCGCAGTCCCGTGGCGATGGTGCTGGCTGTGCCGGCAAAGAGGGCGCTGGCGCTTCTCCTACGGCTTCTCCTTACGGCTGGTGGCCCGCGAAGCTCGGAGAGCCGTCCCTAGCCGGATCGCGCAACGCATGCCGCTACGCCTATTTCGCCGGCATCCGACGGCTGGCGGTCGATCGGGCGGGCCGCATCGAGGTCTACGACACCACCGGTTTCAACATCTCGGGGCTGGCCCCGCAAGGCGCCGATGGCGATGCCCTGACCTTCGCAAGCAATCGCGGTCCCGTACGCCTCAACGCCTTCCCGCGCGTCCATGGAATGACGCCGGAGGCCGGGCCAGCGCCCAAATCCAAGGCCCCCACGCCTCAGGCCTGTGCCGCCGCCCCCGAGGCAGCACCCGCCCAGAAGCCCGCCACATCCGACGCAGGCTCGATCCTGACGCTGATTGCGCAGCTTCGGCACGCTGAAGGAGAAGGGCATACTCACCGAGGAGGAGTTCGCGGCCAAGAAGGCCGAACTCTTTCACCGGCTCTAAGCCCTGCCGTCACGGCGGCCCGCGCGTCCCGGCACTGCCGGTTGTCGCCACACACGGATCGGTTGCACGGAAAAACTATGGAAAAACAAGCGATTGTTTCAATTTGAAAAACACCAGCTAAACCAGCGTCAACCGGGGGTTGCTATTGCGGGTCACCAATCCAGCCGTTTTTCAAATGGAAGCAAAGAAAATGGCAATGCCGTCTGGAATCGAAACCATCGTCCAGTGCCTCTCCAAGGCTGTTGAAGCCACCCGTGGCCTCGACTCCAACCTGTCGCGGAACCTCTGCTTCGCGCTCAACATCGCAAGCAGCGAAGCCGGCCGCGTTGCCAGGACTATGCGCAAGGCCCAGGCGTCGAAAAAGCCAGCAAAGGCAGCGAAAAAGCCCGAAAAGGCTATCCGCACGATCACGCCCGAAAGCAGCAATCCAAGAGCCCGAGCCGCCGCAGGCCTGCGTCGCTCAATGGCGCCGTGGCTCACTGATCGTGTCGCCGTGAACAGATTCCGCGAGCCGCCGGTCCGTTTTGCGTTACCCCCAAGCACCGGCTTTCTCTCCCAATCGTACCGGCAGCCGGGCCACCCGCACCCTAGAGCCTATCCGCTTTGATAGAATCAAAAGCGGGCTCTACTTGTTCTTTAGCCGTGCGTCTTATCGGAAAAACCGCTCACACTTTTCCGGACGGACTCTGGAGCCTATCCGCTTTTGATGGAATCAAAAGCGGGGCTCTAAGTCTTTGTTTAGCCGTGCGTCTTATCGGAAAACCGCTTCGCAATTTTCCGGACGCACTCTAGCGGAGGCCCAGCGCGCCGATGGCAAGCGCCGCCCAGCCTGCAATAAGGAACATACCCCCGCGGGAACAACCTTGTGGAAGCGAAGCCGCCCGCCACATGCGCATAAATGCCGCCGGAAAACAGCACAATGCCGATTGTGAACGCAGCGGCAGCGGCTTGCAGCGCCCACGCGGAGAAGCCCGGCGCCGTGCCCTCGCGAATACAGCATGAGGATCCCGGTTGCCAGGAGCGCGACCGAATGGATCGCGTGGTTATTCTGCGCGGTGCGGTCAAGCCTGCTGCAAGGGCCATCGAGCGAGGCCGTATCGGAGAGCAAATGCGCGCCTACGGCGCCGGCAACCACCGCCAAGCCGCCTGAAAGCGCCGCCAGGAATAGCCAGAACTGCGCGGGCATGAAATTATCTCCCTGCGAAATGGCGCTATGAGTTCTGACCGTTCCGCGGCGACGCCCGCCGCCTCGGGGCTGAAGCCGATCGCGACGGCGGGGAGCAGTCAAGACTTACTGCGCCTAGTATGAGATGAAAAAGGCCGCATAAAGCGGCCTTTTTGGCTTGAATTTCCTAAAGCTTACTTCTTCTTCGGATCCGCTGCCGGTGCTGGCGCCGCCGGAACTGCTGCTGCGCCACCGTTCTTCTGGGCCTCCTCCTGCTGCTTGCGGAGTTCGGCTACACGTTGACGGATGAAGTCGGCGATTTTCTTCTGGTCCTCGGTATACTTTTCCATCGGTATCGGCTGACCGTCGTATGCCTTTGCAAAGCTTGCGAGCGGCAGCGGGATGCTCATCGATTGCCCGTTTACGTCGATGCCGAGATAGGCTATCTGCTTGCCTGTCTTCATCGAATCGACGACAGCGGGTTCTACAGCCGCTTCGGCATAGCAGCCGGCCTGATCGCAACTTTGGTATGTAAGCTTGATGGGCTCCTTGTCGTCAATCTTCACGAGCGCTCCCAGAGGCAGTATTTCGCCCAAGGGCAGCATCGCCATCAGCTGAGGCTTCTCCTGACCCGCAGTTCGGCGGATCGCGAGCTTACCGCGGAGCGCCCCGATCACGTTGTCGCGCACGTCAACCTGGGTGATGCACATATTAACTTTCTTAATCTCCTCAGGCTTCTGCTGCTTCGGCGGCTCGCTCAGCTTTACTGGCTCGGGGACCGGAGCGTCCATACAGATCTTGTACCAGACGTCTCCCGGTTTCCGAGCCGTGTCCGCCGCTTGGGCTGGCGCTGCAGCAGGTGCTGCGGCACCTGCTGCAGGTTTCTTCGTATCGGCGGCCATGCTCCCGGTTGTACCGAGTGTGAGCGCCAACGTCGCGGCCATACCGATGGAGGCCGCCCTCATAAGCTTTGCGAAAACCATTAATGCGAACCTTTCCCCGAACTGTGCTGGGTATTCTATCCCTTGCCGCGCTTTAGCTTGGATGTCCTCAAGCTTACTTCTTCTTCGGATCCGCCGCCGGTGCTGCTGCCGCACCACCGTTCTTCTGGGCCTCCTCCTGCTTCTTGCGGAGTTCGGCTACACGTTGACGGATGAAGTCGGCAATTTTCTTCTGGTCCTCGGTATACTTTTCCATCGGTATCGGCTTACCGTCGAGTGCCTTTGCAAAGCCTTCGAGCGGCAGCGGGATGCTGAGCGCTTGCCCCGTCACGTCGATGCCGAGATAGGCTATCTGCTTGCCTGTCTTCATCAACTCAACCAGAGCGGGTTCCACGGCCGCTTCGGCATAGCAGCCGGCCTGATCGCAAGCTTGGTATGCAAGCTTGATGGGCTCCTTGTCGTCAATCTTCACGAGCGCTCCCAGAGGCAGCGAGGACCCCAAGGGCAGCATCGCCAGCAACTGCGGCTTCTCCTGACCCGCAGTTTGGCGGAGCGCGAGCTTGCCACGGAGCGCTCCGATCACGTTGTCGCGAACGTCAACCTGGGTGATGCACATATTAACTTTCTTCATCTCCTCGGGCTTCTGCTGCTTCGGCTGCTCGCCAGGCTTTACTGGCTCGGGAACCGGAACGTCGAAACAGAGCTTGTACCAGATGTCCACTGGCTTCTGAGCCGCATCCGCCGCTTGGGCAGGCGCCGCCGCGGGTGCTGCAGGTTTCTTCGTATCGGCAGCCATACTCCCGGTTGTACCGAGCGTTAGCGCCAATGTCGCGGCCATACCTATCGAGGCCGCCATCATAAGCCGTGCGAAAACCATTAATGCGAACCTTTCCCGGAACTGTGCTGGGTATCCTATCCTTCGCCCCACATGCGTGGGCTGTTGCTTGAAAACCCGCCAATTGCGGCTTTCCCGTGACAGTCTTACAGTCTATATCGAACTGCATCCTTTTCGCGCCATACCGGTCACACGAACTGCTGCTCTGCCATTTTTTCGAAGTTTTCAATGCCTAAAGCTCGGATTAAATCGGCAGTACACGCAGAGAGAGCTGACATTTTGGCACATGGAGACATTAAACGCTGGGCTAAATGCCGAAGATTAGCCGGACGGAATTGCATTCTGGCAACAGTGGCCGCTTGCTTCCTGTACGGGGCAGCATGGGCTGCGCCGGAGCCCGCAATCGCGATGCACGGCCGGCCCAAATACGCCGATGCGCTTCCACACTTAAGTTATGTTAATCCGGGTGCGCCCAAGGGCGGTGAGTTGCGGCTGGGCGCTCTTGGCTCCTTCGATAGCCTCAACCCGCTCAATATCAGGGGCGAACCCGCCGCCGGCGTTATCGAATACGTCTACGAGCCGCTGATGGCCCGCAGCTACGACGAACCGTTTTCTTTGTATGGACTTATCGCCGAAAGTATCGAAACTCCGGAGGATCGCAGCTCAGTCACGTTTCAAATCCGCCCCGAGGCGCACTTCTCCGATGGCGTGCCCGTCACCCCCGCCGACGTGCTGTTCTCCTGGTCCCTTCTTAAAGAAAAAGGCGGCAAGAACCATAGGGAATATTACAAGAAGGTTGGTTCAGCGGAGAAAGTTGGAGACCGCGGCGTGAAATTTACTTTCGCGGGCAGCGGCGACCGCGAGATGCCCCTCATTATGGGGTTGATGCCGATTTTGCCGCAGCACGCCGTCGCGCCTGGAGATTTCGATAAGACTAGCTTTGCGAAGCCGGTCGGGACCGGCGCCTACACCGTTGCAGACGTATCTCCCGGCTCTAGCATTGTTTTTAAGCGAAACCCGGATTACTGGGGGCGGAATCTCCCCGTTAGGCGCGGTCAATTCAATTTCGACACTATCCGGATCGACTACTACCGCGACAGCACAACGATGATGGATGCCTTCCGCAAGGGGCTTTTCGACGTGATGGGCGATAGCGATAGCATCGATCCCGTCAAATGGACGGAGGCTTTCGATTTTCCTGCGGCACGTGCCGGGCTCGTTAAGAAACTGGAATTCAGCGTGGGCGTGCCCGCGCCCATGGCCGCCCTGGTTTTCAATACCAGGCGCCCTATCTTTGCAGACCCCCTTGTGCGCCAGGCGCTGACGCGCGCGTTCGACTTCGAGTGGCTGAACAAGACGTTCTTTCGCGGGCTTTACGCCAGGACGGAAAGCTTTTTCGACCGCTCCGAGCTTTCTTCGCACGGCAGGCCAGCGGACGGGCGCGAGCGCGAACTGCTGGCGCCCTACGCGAACCAGCTCGCTCCCGGCGTCCTAGAAGGCACATTCAGCCAACCGGTCAGCGATGGCACTGGAACCAACCGCGGGGGCCGCAGAGAAGCGATCGCGCTTCTGAACGAGGCTGGCTACCAGCTGAAAGACGGCGTCATGACCTCCAAGGCGACGGGGCTTTCTTTTACCTTCGAGATGCTTTGCGGATCGGCGGAACAAGAACGCCTGATGCTCGCTTATTCCGCATCCCTTCGCCAAATCGGCATCGATACGCAAATCCGCCGTGTAAATTCTGCCCAGTTTGAGCAGCGCCTCAAGTCTTTCGACTTCGATATGATTGAATTCGCGTGGGCTTCTTCGCTCTCGCCAGGGAACGAGCAATCTAACCGCTGGGCGTCTGCACAGGCCGATGAAGAGAGCAGCCGCAACTTCGCGGGTGTGAAGAGCCAAGGCGTGGACGCCATGATCGCCGCGATGCTTAGGGCCAATACACGCGAAGAGTTCGTTTCGGCCGTCCGCGCCTTCGACCGGCTTCTGCTTTCGGGCCGTTACGGCATTCCGCTTTATTACGCGCCCAAGCAATGGATCGCCGCGTGGTCGCATCTGCGCCAGCCGCCGGGATCGACGCTTTACGGCGCCCGGCTTGAAACCTGGTGGGACGGCGATGCGAGAAGCGCCGCGGCAGGCAATCCAGATTAGCCGCGGCACCATCTTGTTCTAAATCGTATAAACACCATTGCCATTTTGCACGTTTAGCGCTAAGTGGTCGGGCAGTAGTGGAAGGTTGGGGATATGGCGACGCCCTTTGCGGCATGTTTTCAGCGTCTTGGCGTTGAACTGCCGAAAACAGCAATGATTCTCGATTTTGGCTGCGGTGCCGGCGGCGCGGTGTATGATCTTCTAGACGCCGGCTATCAGAATGCGCGCGGATTCGATGTTTTGGACTGCATAAAGCTTCGCTCTCCAGACGACCGCTGTTATTTCGCCTTCAATCGCGGCGGCATTCTTCCGTTTGACGATCAGACGTTTGACTTTGTGTTTTCAAATGAAGTTATTGAGCATGTTCAGGATCAAGGTTTGGCGTTTCGCGAAATATATCGCGTGCTAAAGCCGGGGGGCCATGTGTTCCATATTTTTCCAGCCAAATGGATCCCAATCGAGCCCCACATCCATGTACCTTTCGGATCTGTGTTTGGCTCCAGGTGGTGGTTCAAATTCTGGGCTCTTTGCGGGGTGCGCAACGAACATCAAAAAGGTTTGTCTGCAAGCCAAGTAGCCGACCGCAACGCCGTCTATTTTGCAACCGGTCTAAATTACGTTGATATTTCTTGCTATCGGGCGCTTTGGAAGGACATCGGTTATTCCTATCGTTTTGTGGAGCGCGATCTGCTCAACACCTCTCCAAAGCGGCACGTTAGGCTCTTGGGAGCGTTAAGCAGAGTTTTGGTCATGCTGCCCTGGTTCTTCCGGACGTTCCGAACATGCGTGGTGTATATGCAAAAACCAATTCTCACACCTTCCCAATCCTGAAGGGCTTCGGTTGGCGCTTGGGTCGCAAGCCGCCGGTCTTCAACCGTTGTCTACAATAAATTTCGGTAATGGGTTATGTCACTCGTCTCAGGCGCAAAATTGAAGCGGTTTGTTTGGCGTGGCACCCGCAATCTCCTGAGTATGGCGTCTCTGACACGGAATGCCATGTTTCCGCAGGAAATTCTTGCTCAACGTTTCGGCTCGGGAGATGCAACTTATGCTTGGAATGTGTTTCACCGCCATTTGGAGCGGCTCACGAATGCCGGATTTCAAACGGCGGACCGGATCCTGGAAATTGGGCCGGGACGGAATTTGGGAACGGCGCTCCTGTTTTGGGCATATTGCCGCTCCCAAGGCGCTTCGCCGGTCTACGCCGTTTGCTGGGACGTTTTCAAAAACGCAACCCCTGAAACCGGTTCCTATTGGCAAAATCTCGCTCAGGAACTTCTAAAAGGATTTGATCCGGGCATCCGGGTGCTGGCGGGTGTTTTTCCTCAGGTTCAGGCTCAGCTGGAGGGTGTCTCTAACGGAACGTTTCAGCCCGGTATCGACTACCGGGTTTGCAAACTCGAGGATCTGGAAAATGCCACAATGGCAAAGGCAGACGGGCGGTTTGGCCTCGTTTATAGCCAAGCCGCCATAGAGCATATCTGGGAAATCGAGGCGTTCTGGGAGACAATGGAGCGGTTGACGGCTCCTGGAGGCTGGCACAGTCATCGTATCGATCTTTCCGATCACGGAAAACGCGAGACCAACTATATCGAGATGCTCGAATGGTCGCCGCTGAGTTATTGGCTGGCGATGCGTTTCGTGCCTGGGGCAATCAACCGCTGGCGCGCTTGCCATCACCTTAAAAAGCTCGAAAGCTTAGGCTTTTCGACACTCAGCGCCCGGCAGCACTTACGTGATCGCTTGCCGGTCCCTCTGCACTCGATTTCGGCTCAATTTAGGGATTTGCCCGAAGCAGAGTTACGGTGTACCGCGCTCGATATCGTTTCGAAAAAAACGTTCAATCCAATACCGGGGGCCTCGCTGATCGCAGAAACGGTTTATCCAAAAGCTTAAGCTGCGCCGCGGCTGGATCGGCGCTTTACGGTGCCCGGCTTGAAACTTGGTGGGACGGCGAGGCGAGAAGCGCCGCCGTGCGCCATCCAAATTAATCGTCCAATTTGCCGATATGAGCCTGGGCATAGAGCTCGAGGCCGAGCTTATCCACGAGATCGAGCTGGGTTTCGAGGAAGTCGATATGCCCCTCCTCGTCGCGCATGAGCTTTTCGAAGAGATCCCGGCTCACATAATCTTTCACCGCATGGCAATGGGTCGCGGCCTCCTCGTAAAGCGCGCGCGCGGCAAGCTCAAGCACAAGATCGCAGTCGAGCACCTCTTTCACTGTTTGCCCAATATGCAAGGGGTCGAGCACCTGCATGTTGGGAAAGCCTTCGAGGAAGATGATGCGCGCGGTAAGTTTGTCGGCGTGCTCCATCTCTTCGATGGATTCCTTGCGCCAATGCTTGGCGAGATCCCTGTAGCCCCAATTGTCGAGCAGCCGGTAATGCAGCCAGTATTGATTGACGGCAGTCAGCTCGGCGCGGAGCGCGGTATTGAGGTACTCGATGACTTTCGGCTCGCCCTTCATATTATTCTCCGTTTCAACGGCACAGCTTTAGCCGGATCGCATCGGCCATCGCTTGAAGTAATAATCCAAGGGCCGTTTTGAAATAGCTTTTCAAAAATTCGCGAGCGAGGATTATGCCACTTTCGCCGCGAGCGTTTCGGACGCGGCAGAGGTTGGCCCCGCCTCATCGATGATCTGGCGAAGCGACCTTGCACAGCGCCCGCACTGTGCTGTGCAGCCAAGATGGCGGTGGACCTGGCTCGGCGTGCGCGGCGGATTCGGAGCGGCTAGCGACCGGCGCACAGCGCCGTCGCTGATTACGTTGCAAGAGCAGAGGATCATTCCGCCGGACCTAGCTTAACTTCAACCCGTGACCATCGAATACGGTTTCTTGATCGGAAACGCAATAGAAATCAACTCTTTGTAACCGTTCTAAGATAGCCGCCTGGCCCACTAGTGTATCGTGTGAATTGGATTGCAGTAATCCTGACTGGCTTCTCAAGTTGCCGATGCTGAGCGCGTTCAAACTGCGCTCGCCGCTTCTTCGTAGGCCAGAGATGCCTCGAACCACGCTTCCTCGGCAATCTTTAGTTCTTTGGCGAGAACGCCACGTTCCTGCGTAAGCGCCTGGGCCTTCGCGGCCTGTTTCTCATAAAGGGCTGGATCGCCAAGCGCGAGGTCGATGGCAGCGATTTTCTTTTGCAGCGTCTCGATACGCTTCTCGTGCTCCGTCATCTGCTTGCGGAGCGGCGCAAGCTCGGCGCGGCGCTGGGCGGACTGGCGTCTCTCATCCTCGCGTTTGCGCTTCTCAGACGCGGCGCCTGCCCCACCGTCTGCGTTCTTGGAGGCGGAAGGCTGCCTGATGGCGGCGAGGTTTTCCTGGCGGTAGCTTTCGAGATCGCCGTCGTAAGGCGTGACGGTGCCGCCGCGCACGATCCAAAGCCGGTCGACGGTGGCCTCCAGCAAATGCCGGTCGTGGCTTATCAGAATTACCGCGCCTTCGTAATCGTTGAGGGCATGGATCAATGCCTCGCGGCTGTCCACATCGAGGTGGTTCGTGGGCTCGTCGAAGATGAGCAGATGCGGTGCATGGAAGGTTGCGAGCGCGAACAGGAGACGCGCTTTCTCGCCGCCGGAGAGCTTCTCCGACGCCGTATCCGCCTTGTCCGCGCCAAAACCGATGGCTGCAACCTTCGCCCGCTTCTGCGCCTCGGTCGCGTCCGGCATCAGCTCCGCTATGTGGCCGTAGGCGGAATACTTGGGGCGCAGCTCGTCGAGCTGGTGCTGCGCGAAATAGCCGTATTCGAGCTTCTTCGAAGCGCGCCGGTAGCCTTCGAGCGTGTCGAGCTTGCCGCATAGCAGCTTGGCGAGCGTGGACTTGCCGTTGCCGTTCGCGCCGAGCAGGCCAACGCGGTCGTCGCTATCGAGCCGCAGGTTGAGATTGCGCAGGACCGGCTTGGCTGGATCGTAGCCTACGCTGGCATTCTCCATGCGGATCAATGGGTTGCCGAGCGGGCGCTCGGGCGAGGGAAAGCGGAAGGGCACCACCTCGGAGTTGATTTCGGCCGCGATGGGCTGCATTTTGGCGAGCGCTTTCAGCCGGCTCTTGCGCCTGACGCGCCTTGGTGGCCTTGGCCCTGAAGCGCTCGACGAAGGCTTCCATCTTCCGGCGCGCATCGTCCTGGCCCTTCTTCAGCTTCAGCTGCAGCCGCTGCTGCTCCCGCCGCGTCTCCTCGAAACGGTCGTAGCCGCCGGTGTAGAAGGCAAGGCGCCGCTCGGTAAGATGCAGAATGCTGTCGACCGCCCTGTTGAGAAGATCGCGGTCGTGGCTCACCATCAGCACAGTATAGGGATAGTTCTGGATGAAATCTTCGAGCCAAAGAGTGCCTTCAAGATCGAGATAGTTCGTTGGCTCGTCGAGAAGCAGGATGTCCGGCGCCGCGAAGAGCGCGCCCGCCAGCGCCACACGCATGCGCCAGCCGCCGGAGAATTCCGCACAAGGCCGGGCCTGCGCCTCTTCGTCGAAGCCGAGGCCGGAAAGGATGCGCGCCGCGCGGGCGGGCGCGGAGTGTGCGTCGATGTCCAAAAGCCGCGTGTGGATTTCGCCGATCCGGTGCGGGTCGTCCGCCGTCTCCGCCTCGGCGCTGAGCGCGGCCAGCTCGGAATGCGCGGCGAGCACGGTTTCAAGCAGCGTCTCCGGCCCGCCCGGCGCCTCTTGCGAAACATGCGCGATGGTCGCGTTTTTGGGAAAGCCGATCGCGCCGTCATCAGGGTGGATCTCTCCCGCGATCAGGCGCAAGAGCGTGGTTTTGCCGGTGCCGTTGCGGCCCACGAGGCCGGCCTTGTGCCCGTCCGGAATGGCCGCCGTGGCGTGCTCGAACAGCGGCCGCCCCTCGATGCGGTATGAGAGATCGTTGATATGCAGCATGCGCGCAAAATGTCCGGGATTGCCGCCGCGCGCAAGCCTTTACGCGCCGCCGCCTCACTCCTCGCCGGATGAGAGCAGCGGACGCCGGCGCTCGCGTCCCGGCTCGATGATCGTGATGCACCCCGCAAATGTATCGGCCAATGCTGATATGCGCTCCCCAGCCACCTCTTCCCGCTTACGGATGGGAAGTGCGTAAAGGCCCAGAATAATCACCCCGGCAGCAGGCTTGCGCAGGGACGGCAAGTTCCCCGGAACCCCCAATCGCCCGTAATCATGATCCGGCCAGCTGTCGCGGATAATGACAGCGCGATTTTATCGGTATCGCCCTTGCAAACGTCCTTGGCCTCGGCAACGTCGAAGCCGCGTTGGCGCAAGCCCATCACGATTTTGGTGGAAATGCATTCATCGGCGAAAAACGCTGGCATGATTATTCGGCCGCGATGAGCGACTCATGGGCCAAGTAATCGGCGGCGTAGTTCTGGGCGGCCCGGATATCCTCCGCGGTTATGTGCCGATGGCTTTCGATAATCTCCTTGACGCTATCGCCGGCGCCGAGCAGGCGGAGGATGTGTTCGACCGTGATGCGCGTGCCGGCGATGACGGGCTTGCCGAACATCACGTTCGGGTCGCGTTTGATACGAGGATGCTGCATCGGTTCCTCATTTCACCGGCTCAATACTAGCACGGCATGCCGCTGCAGCGCAAAAGGGGCCTCGCCCCTCCGCTCGCTTCCTAGATTGAGAAAACTTAATGTTTTTCCGCCCGGGTCAGGTGAAGCGCATTCACCACATATGTGTTCACCACAAGAGTTCACTAGCTCTGGAGGTTGGGAACTGAGATGTCTGAGCAAAATGAAAGAGTAACGCCAAGCGCAAACGGAACAGGCCAGCGCCTGCTGCGCAGTAAATATTTGCTTTCTGGCGTAGCTATAGCTGCGCTAATCGCTGCCGCGCCAGCAGTCTACCATGCGAATGCCGGCGCGCCGGTCCTGCAGAAGAACGAGGCGCCGGGCGCGCTGACGGCCAATCGGAATGTGATCGGGCTTCCCGATTTTACGGCTCTTGTGCAGCGCGTTAAGCCTGCCGTCGTGTCCGTCCGCGTAAAGCAACAGGTTGCGGCGCAAGTCATGTCAGAGGACGATTCCAACAACCCGTTCAAGGGCACGCCATTCGAGAAGTTTTTCCGCGATTTCCAAGGAAAGCATGGCGGTCGGTGGCAACAGAACCAGCCGATGCCAATAGAGGCGCAGGGCTCAGGCTTCTTCATCTCCGCGGACGGCTACATCGTTACCAACAACCATGTTGTCGACAACGCTTCCCAAGTTGAGGTCGTAACCGACGATGGGCAAACGCTGACGGCGACGGTGGTTGGCACGGACAAGCAGACCGACCTTGCGCTTCTGAAGGTAGACTTCGGACAAGAAGTTTCCGTTCGTCACTCTTGCCAAGGAGACGCCCGAGATCGGACAATGGGTCGTCGCGATGGGCAATCCGTTCGGCCTTGGCGGCACCGTCACCGCTGGCATTATCTCGGCCGAGGGCCGCGATATCGGCGAAGGCCCCTACGATAATTTCCTGCAGATCGACGCACCCATCAACCGGGGAAATTCGGGCGGTCCAACCTTCAACCTGAAGGGTGAAGTGGTGGGAGTGAACACGGCCATCTTCTCGCCCTCGGGCGGCTCGGTGGGCATCGCCTTCGATATCCCGGCTTCAACGGTTGAAAGCCTAATCCCGCAATTGGAGAAATACGGCCATGTAACGCGCGGCTGGCTAGGCGTGCAAATACAGCCCGTAACCAAGGACATCGCGGAAAGTCTTGGTCTCAAGAGCGATCGTGGCGCGCTTGTTACTGAACCGCAGCCGGATAGCCCCGCGGCCAAAGCGGGCCTGAAGTCGGGAGACGTCATCACCGCGGTCGATAATGAGCCGGTCAAGGATGCGCGCGATCTGGCTCGCAAGATCGCCGGGATAGCGCCTGGCACGGAGATAACGCTTGCGATAGACCGCGATGGCAAGTCCGAAAACGTCGCGATCAAAATAGATGAGATGCGCCAGACAGTTAAAGTGGCGGCGCTGGAGAAGAAAAGCCATACGGAGGAGGAAAGACTGGGCCTAGAACTCGCGCCCGCCCGCGACGTGGAGGGCGAGGGCAGCAAGGGCGTGGCCATCGTGGGCGTTGAACCGGGCGGCAAAGGGGCGAACCTCGGCTTCGCCGCGGGTGACGTCATTCTAAAGGCAGGAGGCAAGACTGTGTCGTCGCCGTCGGAGTTTAAAGTCGCTCTCGATGCCGCGAAATCGGCAGGACGCAAATATGCGCTGGTTCTGATCAAGCACGACCAGAACGAAATCTACGTCGCCGTGCCGGTTACTACTGGGTAGAGACGCTGTATACTTCTAGCCGGAAATTATACTAGTACGCCCCGCGGGAAATCCTGACCCATTTGCGGCTGGCGCCGACAGGATTTCCCGCGGATAAGGCGTACTAGCAAGTTATTGAATCTAGTACAGCTTATCGGAGGCAAGTTCGCCTGAGAGCGTGCGGCAAATGGGGTGCGAACTTGCCTCCGGCTGTACTAGTGGGCTGTCTTGCCCTGATCTTCAGGATTGTCGAGGAAAAGCAGCCCCTCCTCCAGGGAGACGATTTCGGGTCCATCGAACTCGTAGTCTTCTCCGTCGGGCAGGCGGATGACACAGCTCTTCTCGCAAAGCTCAAGTTTTTCGCCGGCCTTGATCACCCGCTCGCTCTGCGTATCGCCTTCGATGACGATGAGCTTCTGATCGGCGGTGTCGCGATTGGTCAGGCTTATAGCGGACGCGGCCGATGGCCCCATTGCGAGAGGGAGAACTATAAGAAGCCGGTAAACAAGCCGCATTTAGACGCCATCCTAGGGTTGGAACGCTGCCGGTTGCGGCCTTGCTTATAGGCAAAAGGAGGAAAAAGGGGAAGAAAATCTCTTCACCCTTTTTCACGCGACTAGCCTTATTTTTTTCCGCCCTTTTTCTTGTCGTCGCCCTTACCGGCGGCAGGTTTCTCCTGCTTGGGGGCTTCCTTTGGTTTGGCTTCAGGTTTCTTTGCCATATCGGTTCACCTATGAGAGAGCGCCAAATCGAAATGACGCAAACAGAGTTTGCGAGCAACGCGGGATTTGCGCAATAAGAAATTTACTGGGATTCTAATGGAATCTGTGAACTGAACGTGAGAATAGAGAGCATGGGCAACTTCTTGAAGCTGGCGATCCTGGGTATTGGCTGTGGCGCTCTTCTTGCATGGCCGGCTGGCGGCTTGGCGCAAGCGCCGGGCGGGCAATGCTGGTCCGCTGAGGCGCTCGCCGGGCGGTTCGGAGAAAAGGTAATTCGCCGAAGCACTTACGATCCCGCCATGGAGCCTGGCGGCGCTGCCGTGACGCTCGCCCGCCTGCCCGCGAACCTGCGAGGGTCCATTCGTAGCGTGCGCCTGCCCAACGGCGAACGGCTGGTCGCGCTGACCTTCGACCTTTGCGAGAATGGCAACGAAATCTCGGGCTACGACGCGGAAATCGTGGATACGCTGCGCAGGCTCGGCGTGAAGGCGACGTTCTTCCCCAGCGGCAAATGGCTGCTCGACCACAAGGCGCGCGCGGAGCAGCTCATCGCAGACCCGCTGTTCCAGGTGGGCAGCCATAGCTGGACGCACCGCAATTTCCGGCTCTTGCCGAAGGCCGGCGCGGCTGCGGATCTGGCGCTCGATCTCAAGGCCGATGCGAGCGTCCGGCGCGATCTCAAGGCAAAAGCGTGCTACCGGCCGGCGCCTGGCATGGAGCATACGGCGCTGTTCCGCTTTCCGTTCGGAACCTGCAACGCGGAGACCTTGAACGCGGTGAACGATGCCGGCCTGCTCGCCATCCAGTGGGACGTGGTGTCCGGCGATCCGGCCAAGGCGGCAACAGCCGAGGCGCTTCGGCAAGGCGTTGTTTCGCATGTGAAACCTGGCTCCATCGTGGTCATGCATGCCAATGGCCGCGGCTGGCATACGGCCGAGGCGCTGCCGCTGATAATCGCCGGGCTGCGCCAGCGCGGCTTCGAGTTTGCGACCGTGGGCGAGCTGCTGGCGAAGGGCGAGGCCGTCAAAGTCGATAGCTGCTACGAGCTGAAGCCCGGCGACAATGCGCGCTACGATAAGCTCTTCCCGCTGGAGCCGGCCCATACGCAACCGCGCGGCGCGACCGGCAACTAACTGGTTGTTAACGCAATCTGCCCGCATTTCGCCGCCGCCCGCGCCGCTCTATCACTGTGCAAGTAATTTAGCACATGCTCTTTAAGGAACGGTTAAGCGCTGGGCCTCCATTAAGTTACTGTCCCACATGGATAAATTATACAGGCGTCATTGTCTTGGCCCGCCAAAATAAGACAATGTTTAGGTTAATCCTCAATCTGCGCGTATATTTAATAGGATTTTGGAGATCGCAGAAATCGACCTAAAGCGGGAAAAGATTCGCAGAAAGACGGCGGCGGAAAATATGCCGGGCCGGCGTTTACTATACTTGCATTAACTACAGTAGCGCCTTACGCAAAACGAACGCTTGATTAACCCGGAAGAGCTGGGGCGCCGGTTGTGACAATGAACGAGCGTATCTCCCCTCATCCTGTCCTTCTCCCCATGGGAGAAGGGACCCCTGAACTAGCCGCAGCGAGAGTTCTAGCGTTCCCTCTCCCATGGGGAGAGGGACAGGGTGAGGGGCAATTCCCCCGTTCATTGTGGGATGCGCCACCCAGCAGCGACCCGGGACTCGCAAAGACGGTTGGACACATGTCCGGAACGCGCTAAGCTGCGAGCCAAGTATCGGCTTCCCGGCGGGGCATTCATGAGCAAGATTTTCATCTCCTACCGGCGGCACGATTCCCGGCCCGTCGCCACGCTGATCTACGATCCGCTCGCCCGGCATTTCGAGGCGAAATTCGGCGCGGGCGCGGTATTCATGGATGTGCACGGCATTCCGCTCGGCGTGAATTTCCGCAGCTATCTGAACGAGCAGGTGGCGGGCGCGGAGCTGCTGCTCGCGCTGATCGCGGACCGCTGGCTCACCGCGGTGGATGAGCGTGGCAGCCGGCGGCTGGACAGCCCGAACGATTTCGTACGCATCGAGATCGAGGCGGCGCTGCAGCGCGGCATTCCGGTGGTGCCGGTCTATGTGGACGACGCGAATTTCCTGAGCGAGGCGGATCTGCCGGGCAGCTTGAAAGATCTTGCGTGGATGAATGGCTTTCAGCTCAGAACCGATGCGCGCTATTTTGCAGCCGATGCCGCGCGGCTGATTGCCGGTCTCGAACCGCATCTGCGGGCGTCGCAACCGGTTGCCGATGTGAAAACCCGTGCAGAAAAATACGTCGAGAGCGGCGTGGAACATTACAGCAAAGGCAATTACGACCGCGCCATCGCCGAATACGATGAGGCCATCCGGCTCTATCCGAAACACGCGACCGCCTATAATAACCGCGCCCTCGCCTATTTCAGCATAGGCGATTACGACCGCGCCATCGCCGATTGCAACGAGGCCATCCGGCTCGATCCGAAACTCGCGAACGCCTACTACAACCGCGGCGCCGCCTATTATGGCAAAGGCGACGATGACCGCGCCATCCCCGAATACGATGAGGCCATCCGGCTCAATCCGAAATACGCGTGCGCCTATAGCAGCCGGGGCGCCGTATTTTACAACAAAGGCGATTATAACCGCGCCATCGCCGATTGCGATGAGGCCGTCCGGCTCGATCCGAAAGACCCGACCGCCTATAATAACCGCGGCCTCGCCTACTACAGCAAAGGTAATTACGATCGCGCTATCGCCGATTACGACCGCGCGCTTGCCATCGATCCTACCCATCAGCATGCCGTGAGGAATAAGCGGATCGCCGAAGAGAAACGCACCGGACAAGGCAAGAAGAAGGGTTGGTTCGGCTGAGGCAAGCGCTAAGGGGAAGACGCAGCCGGTTCGCTTGCCCTGTTTTTGGGGAAGCTCTATAAAGCTGCGGTTAAGTTCTGAAGTGCATGCTTGAGTCGCTCCCCGGGTCCAGACGGGGCGATTGCCTGAATGCCGGCTGACGATCGTAGCTTGCGCATTCCGGATCGGGAGCCCGCGCATGGTTTCGCCCCTCAACGCGTTCTTCGGCAACAGCTATGCCTCGTCGTTGATCGGGACGCTGTTCGCGCTGCTTTCCTGTCTGAAATGCCGTCACTTCTCCCGATGGTCATAGGGCTGCGAGCCCGATAACGGTTCTTAAACCAAGGCTGCGCGTACGTCATTGACATATTACGTCAATGACGTATATAATCGGGCATATTGTCAGTTTAGGCTTTTTGACTAAGGAGCATTCGTATGCCCCAAAAACCTATTGCAGAAGCCTCTCGGTTCGATTTTCGTGGAGCCGGAAGGCCAAAGGTTATTGGAAATTGTCGAGGTTGGCAGTTTCGCGGCCGATGCGGAGAATATTTTATCCGCACAAGAGATCGAAGAAATGAAGCGGGAGCTTGCCTGCGTGCGTCAGCTCGGCTCCGTCATAGAGGGAACCGGGGGCCTTCGAAAGTTCCGTTTTGGCGCCAAGGGGAAAGGCAAGAGCGGCGGGGCGAGGGTGCTTTATTACTACGGCGGAGATCATATGCCGATCTTTTTGATCGCCCTATATCCCAAGTCAGAGAAGGAAAACATCTCTGCGGCAGAAAAAAAAGCAATCAAAAAATTAATAAATTGCCTGGTTGAAGAAAATCGGCCGGGAAAGACTGCACCGCCGTTGAAGTTGTTGAAGAGTGCAAAAGGCAAGAGGAGGTAGACATGGCGCGTAGCAAGATTATCGCAGGGCTCAAGGATGCCGTGCGGTATTCCCGTGGCGACTCTTCGCGGGGCAAGAAGACCATCGTTCCGGTCCCGCATCCGCTGGATGTTCGCTCGATCAGGAACAGGCAGGGCCTGACCCAGAAAGCATTTGCGGAAAAGTATGGGTTTCCCCTGTCCACCTTGAGAAATTGGGAGCAGGGACACAGGGCGCCAACCGGCGCAAGCCGTGTCTTGCTTTTGGTAATTGAAAAGCAGCCGCACGCTGTTGAGGCGGCGTTGGCTGCTTAACCGGATAAGGCGAGACCCGCCAAAAGAGGTCTCGTGCCGGCGAGGATCTGAAATCCGTTAGCTGGGAAGAAATCGAAGCTGACTGGGCGAGCCATGACATCCTACACTTACACGGTTATTCTTGAACCCGATGCGGACGGGGGCTACGTCGTTTCTTGTCCGTCGCTGCCGGGCGTCGTAACGGAAGGCGAAACCGTGGAGGAAGCCCTCGCGATGGCACGCGACGCCATCACCGGCTACCTCGAAAGCCTTCGCAAGGATGGCCTTCCCTTCCCGGAAGAACGCGGCGCTCTCGTCAGCCCGCTCACGGTGGCTCTTCCCGAAGTCGCATAATGGGAAAGCTTCCGGCGCTAACGGCCCGCACTGTCATCGCAGCTTTGGAGAAGGCGGGGTTTGCCGTGCATCACGTCACGGGCGGCCACCACATTATGCGCCATAAGAATAATGTTGCGCTGCGTGTCACTGTACCGTTTCACAGCCGGGACCTGAAAACAGGTACCCTCCGCCGGATCGTCAAAGACGCCGGGCTGACGGTTGAGGAATTCGAGGATTTGCTTTGATGCGCGACGCGCGCAGGCGCTCGTCATGGAATGGGCGAAGGCCCATCGAACCGAGTTAATGGAAGCATGGAACCGATGCTCACAAAACCAGACGCCGGACAAAATCGATCCGCTACCGTAGTCCCGCCCATCGTGCCGAAAGCCCGCTGGCGCGTTGCCGCTGTCGAAGCGCTACCCGATTACAGGCTGAGGGTTCGTTTTCTCGATGGGCTTGAGGGCAGCGTCGATATGAGCCGGCTTATATTTTCGCCGGACGCCGGGGTTTTTGCCGCGCTTTCGGATGCCGCGCTGTTCGGGCAGGTTTATCTCGAATATGGCGCCGTTACCTGGCCCGGAGAGATCGATCTGGCGCCCGATGCAATGTACCGGGAAATCGCAAGCGCCGGCAGTTGGACGCCGTAGCGTTGCAATTTGCAGGCGCGGTCCAGACGTTCGCGCCCTTTGCGCCTAACCGTCTTCGTCCGGGGTTGAACCTTCCCTTGCGGGGCAGTCCGGCTGCTTTTCCTGATTGACGGCGGCAAGAAGTTCGGGAAGGCGTTTATGGACGGTGCCCCAAACGAGTTTCTGCTGCACGTCCTCGCAAGTGTGGCGGTAGATGTTTCCGGCTCCGGCTATGTCCGGCCAGGGAATGTGCGGGTGGCGGTTTTTGATCTCTGGCGGCAAGCGGCGCGACGCTTCGGAGATAATCTCAAGACAGCGGGTGACGGCATAGAAGACGAGCCTGTTGTCCCGGAATTGCTCATAGGTCATGCCTTCGACGAAGCTTTGCGCGAAGCCGATATTCTCGGCGATATCGAGCAGCGCCGCCGTAGCCGTTTGCTCAGAAGGCATGAATGAGATGGTTTTCCGCGATCGCGCGGATCGAAGGTTTTAGAAAGTCGCGGTTGACGACATCGACGTTGGCGTCGAAGAGGGCGGCGACCGCCGCCTTGATGGCGGCGTAGCCGTAAACGCCGGTGAGAACCTCAGGATCGGTTTCGATCAGGATATCGATATCGCTATCCTGTGTGTTGCCGGCACGGGCGCGCGAGCCAAAAAGGGCAGCATGCGTGATTCCGCGCGCGCGCAAAGCCGCTTCGTTGGCGCGCAAGATGCCGATCACGGTTTCGGCGTCGGGGTGAGAGCTGTGCATGCGCGAACTCTATCATAAGCGCCTCGAAATTGCGACGGCGTGAAAAACGGGCGCCCAGGCGCTGCCATTGCCGCCTTTCGCTGCTACCGCTTCGGCTGATTTGGCCCGGAACGCCTGCAGTAAAGCGCAAGGCGTGCCCCCACACATGACGTCAGCAGCAGCCGCGGAATTTCCCGCGCCCCACGGCGTAGCGCGCCTGCTGCCGCTCGCGGAAGAACTCCTTGTAGGACATCACCGGCTCGCCCGGATGGCAGGTTTGCCGGTGCTGGACATAGGTCTCATAGTCGGGGATGCCGGCCATGAAATTCGCGGTCTGAAGTCACAAGTTTCCAGAACTTAAGCTTTTCAGCCATGGGCTGCTCCTGTGGGCGCCATGCCGCCCACCTCAAGCGCGGTAACGGCAGGGCTGCCCAAAGCGCGGCGGATGGAGATGACTCCGTAAACCGCGATTGTCACGACGACCAGAACGAAGATCGCGGCGAGCGTCGCGTTCAGGTAGGCGTTGAAGATAACCCGGCTCATCTCGCCCAGGTCCTTGGCCGGCGCCAGAACCTTGCCCGCGCCCAAAGCGTCCTCGAACTTATGGGCTTGGGCAAGGAAGCCGATGGCGGGCACCGGACTGAAGATCTTTTGCAGGCCGGCGGTGAGCGTGCAAACGAGCAGCCAGGTTGTCGGGATCAGCGTAACCCAGGCATAACGCTCGCGCTTCATCTTGAACAGGATGACCGTGCAGGCGATGAGCGCGATCCCGGCCAGCATTTGGTTCGAGATGCCGAAGAGCGGCCATAGCGTGCGGATGCCGCCCAAGGGATCGATCACGCCCTGGTAGAGGAAATAGCCCCAGGCGGCGACCGCTAGCGCCGATCCGATTACATTACTGAACCAGTCTCTTGGGAGCAAACGCGCGGCAACTAGAATGTACAGAACTGCTAGGATGACCGCAAGAACCCCGGAGAGAAGCAAGCTTCCGTCCAGCGCTTTAAAGACGGCTACGGCCAGCGCTCCGGCGAGCAGCATCCCTATCTCTGGAGCCTTAGGTGCCGCGCTGCCAACCGTATCCTGGATCATGAAGCGTGCCACCCGCGTGCCGGCATCCACCGTGGTGAGGATGAACAGCGCCTCGAACAGGATGGCGAAGTGATACCATACCCCCATCATCGCGGCACCGAAAGCGCCGGACACGCCGGACAGGATATAGGCCATACCGACGGCGAGCGTGGGCGCGCCGCCAACCCGCGACAGTAGCGTTTTTTCGCCCATATCCTGCGCCAACTGGGTCATCATGTCCGGCGTGAGGGCGAAACCCCAGCTCGATATTTTCGCGGCTGCGGCGGCCAGGTCCGGACCTATGACCGCGGCGGGGCTGTTCATGGCGAAGTAGACGCCAGGCTCAAGAACCGAAGCCCCGATCATGGCCATGATGGCCACGAAAGATTCGGTGAGCATCGCGCCGTAGCCGATCATCGGGATCTGGCTCTCGTTCTCGACCATCTTCGGCGTGGTGCCCGACGAGATCAGCGCGTGGAAACCGGACACCGCGCCGCAAGCGATGGTGATGAACAGGAAGGGGAACAGGCTACCCGCCCAAACCGGGCCCGTGCCGTCCACGAATTTCGTCAGAGCCGGCATCTTGAGATCGGGCTGCACGATCAGGATGCCTATCGCGAGCAGCACCATCGTGCCGACCTTAAGGAAGGTCGATAAGTAGTCGCGCGGCGCGAGCAGAAGCCAAACCGGCAGGACGGATGCTACAAATCCGTAGCCGATGACGAGGAGCGAGAGCGTCTTAGCATCGAACGTGAACATGGCCGCCAGCTCCGGGGTCTCGGCCACGGTTCGCCCGTAAAGCAGCGCGGCTAGCAGCAGCAGGATGCCAATAATCGACATTTCGCCGATACGGCCAACCCGGAAGAAGCGGGAATAGATGCCCATCAGCAGCGCGATCGGAATGGTGGAAAACACCGCGAACGTTCCCCACGGGCTTTCGGCCAAGGCTCGCACCACGACCATGGCGAGCACGGCCAGAAGGATGAACATGATCAGCAGCACGCCGATGAGCGCGATGCCGCCGGCCGCCGGCCCCATCTCCGAGCGCACCATGTCGCCGAGCGAGCGGCCGTCGCGCCTGGTCGAGAAGAACAGCACGGTCATGTCCTGGATGCCGCCGGCCACGACCACCCCGGCCAAGATCCATAGCGTGCCGGGCAAGTAGCCCATCTGCGCCGCGAGCACGGGGCCGACGAGCGGGCCGGCGCCCGCGATAGCCGCGAAGTGGTGGCCGAACAGCACGTATTTGTTGGTGGGAACATAGTCGAGACCGTCATTGTGACGGTAGGCCGGCGTCTGTCGCGAGGGATCGATGCCGAGTACGTTTTTGGCAACGAACAGCGCGTAAAAGCGGTAGGAGATAAAGTAGACGCAGAGCGCGGCGACGACGAGCCAGGCCGCGCTTATGGTCTCGCCCCGGCTCAGGGCGACGTAGCCGAGCGAGAAGGCGCCAATGGCGGCCACGGCAATCCAAAGCAGAGTATTCCGAATTCCAGTCCCGCTGGGATTTGGCGTGCTCATGGTTTTCCCCCCAGGCAAACAGGTTCGCAGGTGCGGCGAGCCACGAGGCGGCCCGCGCGTAGGGTAAATCTATGGTAAGCACAGATCAATTAGCCGTTGTGCGGTCTTGTGACGCCGCCGGTTGGAGCCTTGCGGCGCCGGGGGCGCTTTCATCGAAATTGCGCCCGCTGGGGGAGACCCCGCAGCGTCATTCCCGCGCAAGCGGGAATCCATTTATCCCGTTGGAACAAGCTCTAAGACGGGTCCCCACCTTCGCGGGGACGACGGCATACAGCTTGGCTTAACGTGGTGAACTACTTACCTGCCCGGACTTTTGCCCCTATTACCGGCTCCCGCCTGCGCGGGAGCGACGCCGCGGCAAGATTCCCGGCAGCGTGCGGGACTCAACTGCCGGATTTAGTATAAAAAAATGCGCCGGCGAAGCTGGGCCCTCGCCGGCGCACAGGGAATTCAGGCTTACGCGGCAGCGCGGTAAGTGAAGCCCCTTTCTTGATTGACCGCCTTGGGAAAGTTGATGCCCTGGTCCGCGGAACGGCCGCCCAGATCCGCGGCGTTCACGGCCTCGAACTCCTTCAATGCGGCCGAAAGGTGAGACGCAAGGTCGGAAAGGCACGTGGAGGCTTTCTTGACCGACGCCGCCTGCTGCTTGGTCTGGCCCGCCGATTGCGAAACTTCGCTTGAGCTTTTCGCTGCCTTCTCGCTTGCGGTGGCAGCAAGCGACACATTGTTTGCGATCTCCTGCGCCGCAGCCGTCTGCTCCTCGACCGCGGCTGCAATCGCGCCGGTAAATGCCTGGATCTCGCCGACTTTGCTCGAAACCGACTGAATGGCACCCACCGCGGCACCTGTCGAATTTTGGATCGCGTGGATCTGCTCGGCAATCGCATCGGTTGCCTTGGCCGTTTGCGCCGAAAGCTCCTTGACTTCGGCGGCAACCACCGCAAAGCCGCGGCCCGCTTCGCCGGCGCGCGCTGCTTCGATGGTGGCATTCAGGGCCAAGAGATTCGTCTGGTCGGCGATGCTGCGGATCACGGCAACGATAGAGCCAATCTCTTCGGCAGCGCTCGCAAGCCTGCCGACGTCGTTGTTGGTGCGCTTGGCCTCGTTGTCCGCTGCCTCAACAACGGCATTCGTCCGGTGCGCCTGTTCTGAGATCTCCCTGATCGAACCGGAGAGTTCCTCGGTCGCGGCTGCTACCGCGTTGGAATTGTCGGCGGCGCTGGCGGAAACATTGGCGGCGTTCGCTGCTTCAAAAGTTGTGGTTTCCGATGCCTCCGAAAGGTCCTCGGCGGTTCGGCGCAGCTGATCCACTTGCTCGCCCACGCCTTCGACAACCTTGGAGATCACATTTTGGAACTGCTGGGCCTTGGCTGCGAGGCTACGCTGGATTTGAAGTTCCCGCTCCTTCGCCTCGTTTACATTCTGCTCCATCGTAATTAGTTCAATCGCGTTCTGCCGCAGTATCTCGACCGAGCGTGCGATATCCCCGAGTTCGTCGCTCCTGGACGTCATGGGGATGGCGAGCTCATGCTTGCCCTCGGCAAGCGACAGAATTGACGCGCGTAATTCGTTGAGCGGTCTAAGAATGTAGGCCGTCATGCCCCAGCCGGCAGCGAACACAAGCGCCAGGACGAGGCCAGAGATCAAGATGAGCGCAGCACCGATATACCAGGAAAATCCCAACGCATTCGCGACGATTTTGTCGTTGCTCTTATTTGCCATGAGAACAGTCTCATCGATTGCCGACCTATGCTGCGCATACGCAGCCGACAATTGCTGAAAAGCTGCATCGATGGCGGCCGGATCCTTTTTCTCGACGGCCGGGTAGAAGCTCGCTTCCAGGAGCTGCCAGAACCGTTGCGCGGGCTCGTGCGCCTTTTGGAGCAGCTGGGTTTTCACTTGCCCGTCGATATCCTGCGCGACCCAGTAGTCGTGGCGGCTATCGAAGTCCTTCTTCAGATCGTTCAGCCGCTTGCGGTGGGCGGGCAAGGATTGTGGATCTTTTGCCAGCAGGGACGTTTCCAGATAGGCTTCTATAATATACTCTGGAGGAGGTAAGATGTCTGAAACCAGATCTTTCCCAAGCGAGATCTGTTCAGAGAGAGCCCCTCCGATCTTGAGCCTGTCCAAGCTATACTGACCGACGGCCACGGTGAGCACGAAACCCGCAACGATAGCGGCGCTCGCCAATTTCGAAATCCCAGAAATCCGCATCCCAAACTCCATCGAGGGTAGCCGCAATTGCGTGCAATCTTACATTGAAATTACGCGATGCCAGGTTGCAGCCAAGTTAACGCTGCATCGAAAAAGGGCGCGGCGTGCAGAAATGTGCCGGATATATTTAGATGCGTGTCTGCATGGGCGGGACGGAGCTTGTTTTTTTCTTAACGGAATGAATAAAGGCCGCATAAGCGCTGCATCGGTTACGCCATTTGTGCAGATTTTACACTTCATGTTGAACTTCCGCAGCGTCATTGCGACGGCGAGCGAAGCGCGGCCGGAAGCAATCCAGCGGCAAGTCACGGATGTTGCTTCTGGATCGCCACGGCGGCAAGGGCCGCCTCGCGATGACGATGGCGGAAGTATTCTAGCGGATCCGGTATCACTTAACCGGTTACGTATTGGAGGCAATTTCTTCACGGAGAATTTCAAGTTCAAGCCAGCGATGCTCGGCTTCGGCAAGCTCACTTTGCGCCTTGACTAGCGCCGCGCTCAGCTTCTCGAAGGCCACGCGGTCCTTGGCATAAAGACTTGGATCGTCCAGTTGCGCTTGCAGGTTCGAGAGCTGTTTCTCAAGGCTCGCGATCCTGGCCGGCAGTGTTTCAAGCGCATGCTTTTCGTTAAAGCTCAGGCGGCGCTTGGGCTTCTCTTCGCCGGCATCCGCTGGCTTCTGCTTCGGCCCGCTTCGCTCCGGCCGCGCCTGCTTGGCGGCGCCCGGCGGCACGAAAGGTACGCCCCCGCGTTGCGCGATCATGTCGGACCAGCCGCCCGCATATTCGATCCAGCGTCCGCCACCCTCCGGCACCACGATCGAGGTAACGGCGCGGTCGAGAAAATCGCGGTCGTGGCTAATGAGGATCAAGGTGCCCGCATAATCGGCGAGCATTTCCTCAAGCACGTCGAGGGTTTCGAGGTCGAGATCGTTGGTCGGCTCGTCGAGTACCAGCAGGTTCGAGGGTTTGGCAAGCGCCGTAGCCAGCATCAGGCGCGCCCGCTCGCCGCCGGACAACACCTTCACCGGCGTGCGCATTTGCTCGGGCAGGAACAGGAAGTCCTGCATATAGGTTGCGACATGCTTGGCAACGCCATTGATCGTGACAACATCGCCTCTACCGCCGGTCAGCACCTCCGCCACCGTCGATTCGGGTTTCAGGCTGTCGCGGTTCTGCTCAAGGCTGGCGCTCTCCAGATTTGCGCCGAGCCGCAGGGCCCCCTCGTCCGGGGCAAGCTTTCCGATGAGCATATTGACGAGGGTCGTCTTGCCGGCGCCGTTCGGGCCCGCGATGCCCACCCGGTCGCCGCGGTGAACGCGGATGCTGAACCTATCCACAATCGGGCCGGCGCCGAACGATTTCGAAATCGCCTTCGCTTCGATCACGAGCTTGCCCGAAAGCGCGCCCTCCGCGACATCCAGCTTGACCTGCCCCGGCGCGCGTTTGGCGTTTCGTCTCTCCTCGCGCATGGCCTGCAGCGCGCCCAGCCGGCGCACATTGCGCTTCCTGCGGGCCGTTACGCCATAGCGCAGCCAATCGGCCTCGCGCTCGATTTTGCGCGCCAGCTTGTGCCGCTCTAGCTCCTCTTGCGCGAGCGCCTCGTCGCGCCAGGCCTCGAAGGCGCTAAACCCGATGGCGATGCTGCGCGTTGCGCCGCGATCCACCCACACCGTCGCGCGCGACAGATTGGACAGGAACCGCCGGTCGTGGCTGATGAGAACCATCGCCGAGCGCATGCCTTCGAGCCGCTTCTCCAGCCATTCGATGGCTTGAATGTCGAGATGGTTCGTCGGCTCGTCCAGCAGCAGAACGTCTGGGTTCGGCGCGAGCGTCTTGGCCAGCGCCGCGCGGCGCGCTTCGCCGCCCGACAAGTTTCCAGGCTCCTCTTCTCCGGTGAGCCCCAGATCCTCCAAGATCATACGCACCTGGTGCGGGTCGTCTCCGGGGCCCAGCCCGCTTTCCACATAGGCCTGAACCGTCTTATGCGCGCCGAAATCCGGCTCCTGCGGCAGGTAGCGCAGCGTGATGCCGGGGTGAACGAAGCGCGTGCCACGGTCGGGCTCGATCAGCCCCGCCGCGATTTTCATAAGCGTGGATTTGCCCGAGCCGTTGCGCCCGACGATGCAAATGCGGTCGCCTTCGGTCACGGATAGCCCCGCATCCTCCAGAAGGGGCGTGCCGCCGAAGGTCAGTGCTACGTTTTGCAGAGTGAGGAGAGGAATGCCCATGCGCCCGCGCGATTGCCCGTTGTCCGTGCAGATTTGGGCGACTTTCGCGGGCGATGCAATCGTTTCCGCTCGCGTCCAGGGGGCGCATAGACGGATATGTGACGGCGCGCGGCCTTTTGGCGAAACGCCGTCAGCGCTGCCAAGCTACTTGAGCGGCCCCATCGGGTAGGGAACGGGATATGGGACCGGAGCCGTGACCGGAACGGGCACATAATTTACTTGCCCGCCGCAGCACGGCGCAGGCGGCGGAGGAAGCGGTTGGACACAGCATGGCGGAGGAGAGCCGCAGCATGAGGAATAGCCATAGCCGCCGCCCCCGTAATATCCCGCACCGTAATATCCCGCGCCGGAATAACCGCCGCCATAATAACCGCCGCCGTAACCGCCGCTGTAGCCGCCTCCATAACTGCCTCCGAAACTGCCGCCGTAATAACCTCCGCCATTATAACCGGAGCCGTAAGAGTAGGGGCTGTTCCATCCCCCTCCCCAGCCTCCGCCCCACCCGCCACCGCCGCGCCAATACTGCACGTTCGTTATGGGAGGGGTCGCGGCCCCTCTTTCCCATCCCGCAATAACAGGCCAAAGAAGTCCAGCGCCTGCCGTCTCCGTGCCCGCCATCAAGGATAGCGAAGCGGCGCCCAAGGCAAAGACCATCGAACTCAACTTACTCATTCCACCTCTCCCCGCTCCGCAAAAGGAAGCGAATATGGTTCAGCCATTCTACGCCGGGTTCCGTCTAGAACTACAGTGTACCGCTGAAACGCCCAGGAATAAACAATACACAAGCATTATTGTGTAATAATTAATGCCGGGCGCCTTTTGGAGTGGACTGTTTCTTGTGTAATACTCGCAGAATGCGTGATTAGTTGCGGGGCAGAAGTCTGGGCAGGCAATTGCCGGTGCGCCGATACACAGGCGTCATTCCCGCACAGGCGCATAAGTGTTGGCTGACACCCGGTGGTGCCCAGGCCGGAGCTTCCGCCCCTCACCCCAGCCCTCTCCCCATGAGAGAGGGAGTTCGCTCGCAATCGTTGAGGGGACGTCCCCTCTCCCCCATCCGCATTCGCTTGCGAATGCGGACGCTCTAAGCTGCAAGCTCGCCAAGGCGAGCTTGCCGAGAGGGACAGGGTGAGGGGAAATTCCCTCGTTCGTTACACCATCCGCCTATCTTAGCGCCTATGCGCCTTCGCGGGGACGACGGCATACAGCTCGGCTTAACGCAGTGAACTACTTACCTAGCCGGACTTTTGCCGCTATTACTAGCTGTAGAGTGGGTTGTGGCCTGAAGGGTTTGCTCAAGCGGCTCTCTGCGCCCGTTGCGCCAATAGAAAGTTTCGTTGTACCTCGCTCTTCCCGGATAACTGGTGTTCTTCAAGAAACGCTGCGAGGCTTGGCCATTGCTCCTTCCGTTCAAGCTGCCGCAATTGCCCAAAATCCAGTTTGACGGTCTGATGGCAGGCCGCGCAAACAATATAGCTCTTCGAAAGGAAGGGAATCGTCTTGACCATGAAGAACGACACCCATTCGGTTTCCCTCCAGTGCTCCCAGCGGCGGTTGCGCTGACAGCGGTAGCAGTAACAGCTGAGTGCGGGGCCAGCCTCTTTGGCTTCCTTCACCCATCCAAAAACGATTATCACTAAACCCTCCCGAACATTGGCGATGGCACTCGAGGTCATGCTTGATGAGGTTCAGCAGAGTTCGCAAACGGGGCCGTCCCGGCTTTGCGAAAAAATGCGTAGCAAACGGCAGGCGCTCACTCTGCGAAAACGAAAAAAGCGTTGGCGGCCACTCCTTGGTTATCCAACGAATGCCTGCTTAGATGCGTAGGGCCGGATTTGGGTAGAAACGAGACAAGGTAATGCGCCGGCTACATTATTTCTGTGCGCATTGCCTAAATTTCTGTGTACGTTTGCCTAAAGCCTGGCAGGGCGGAACTTGCCCGGTCATCTACCGATTGTCATCAGGCTGGCATTACCCCCGGCAGCGGCGGTGTTGACCGAGATGCACTTCTCCTTGATAAGCCGGGAAAGGCGGAATTCCGGCTCACCGCATATAATCTGCACGATTGCGCCGGGACGCGCGGCGAGCACGCGCTCCACTTCGGCAATCCGCGCCTCATCGCAGAGGAGAACCGCATCGAACGCGGCTTTCTGCCATTCGCTTGTGAATTCGATATGCGGCTGGAGCGCGCTAGGCAGAACATTGCGCAAAAGAGCTAAGCCATCGGCGAGGGCCAAAACGAAGCGGTTGCCCGTGGCAAGCGCCGCGGCGAATTGATGCACGGCATCGAATGCCGAACCCGCAATTCCAAGCACGCACCCGCGCGGCAGGAGAAGCAGGCGGTTTTCCTCGCCCACAGGGCCGGGCAGTAGCAATACTTGGCCCGCGGGAGAGGTTTCCCGATAGAGCTGGAGAAATTTCCCGAGCCGGGCGTGCTCGCCGGGCTCCAAAACGCCCCCCGCGCCAGCCTCGGCCCACTCCGCGAAAATCCGCAATGCGTCTGGCTCCGCCGCGCCGCGCTTGCCTCGAAGATCCGGCAGCGGACCTTTCCGCAAGAGGCGGTGAAGCGTGAGCGGGCCGCCGGCTTTCGGCCCGGTTCCCGACAGGCCCTCCCCGCCGAAAGGCTGGACGCCAACAACGGCGCCGATCATGTTCCGGTTCGCATAGATATTTCCGGCATGCGCGCGCGCCGCGATGAAATCGACGGTTTCGTCGATGCGCGAGTGAATGCCGAGCGTGAGACCGTAGCCGGTTGCGTCGATGTCCTCGATAAGGCGCGGCAGCGCGCTCCTCTCGAAGCGGATCGCATGCAGGACCGGCCCGAAAACCTCGCGTTTCAACTCGCCGATGGAGCCAATTTCGAGAAGCGTTGGTGCGACGAAGGTGCCGCCTGCGCATTCGGCGGGAAGCGGCGTCTGAAACAGAATGCGCTTCTCGTGCGCCGCGATGTAGGAGTTGAGCGCCGCCTGCGCTTGGGCGTCGATCGCCGGTCCGATATCGGTTTCGAGCTTGGCCGGATCGCCAACCCGAAGCTCGGCCATCGCGCCCTTAAGCATGCCGGTGACGCGATCGGCGATGCCATTCTGAAGGCAGAGGACACGCAAGCCCGAGCAGCGCTGGCCTGCTGAGTCGAAGGCCGATGCCAGCACATCGCCAACCACCTGCTCCGGCAGCGCGGAGGAAATCGACGATCATGGCGTTCTGGCCGCCGGTTTCCGCCATCAGAGGAATATTCCCGCGTCCGGCGAGCGCGCCCTGGATAGCCCGCGCAACCCCGGTCGAGCCTGTGAACAGCACGGCTTGCGTGCGGGCGTCCGCAACGAGTGCTGCTCCAACCTCTCCCGCTCCCGGAAGGAGCTGCAAAACATCCCTCGGGATGCCCGCTTCATGCAGAAGGCGGACCGCTTCGGCGGCGATCAGCGGCGTCTGCTCCGCAGGCTTGGCAAGGACCGGATTTCCCGCCGCGAGCGCCGCCGCGATCTGGCCGATGAAAATCGCCAGCGGAAAGTTCCACGGGCTGATGCAGACCGTGGGCCCAAGCGGCTCATGGTCCGGGCTCAAAGCGCGGGACTGGCCAGCGTAATAGCGGCAGAAGTCGGCAGCCTCGCGCACCTCCGAAATAGCGTTGGGTACAGTCCGGCCGGCTTCGCGCACGATCAGCGCGCAAAGCCGCTCCGCCCCGCGCTCCAACAGATCCGCAGCCCCTTCCAGAATTGCGGCGCGGTCTGTAATGCGGGTCTGCGCCCATTTCGGGGCAGCCGCAGTTGCGGCAGCCATCGCGTCGCCGATGCAAAGTGCGTGGGCATCCCAGGCATAGCCCACAATGTCAGCATGGTTTGCGGGGTTTACGATCTGTCTCCGGGCGCCGTTTCTCAAGAGCGGCGCGGCAACGATAGGCGCCGCTTCAAATTCGGCAGCGCGGCTTTCCTCAATCGCGCGCTCAAGCTTTTCACGCACGCGCGCATCGGAGAGGTCGAGCCCTTTCGAATTCCTGCGCTCAGCCCCGAACAACTCTTGAGGCAGCACAATTGCCGGATGGGGCGCACCCCCATAATTGGCCGCCTCCCCGGCTGGATCGGCGGTGAGCTGCGCGATGGGCGTTTTCTCGTCCGCAAGCTGGTGCACGAAGGAGCTGTTGGCGCCATTCTCCAAGAGCCGGCGCACAAGATAGGCGAGCAGCGTCTCGTGCGTCCCCACAGGCGCGTAGATGCGGCACGGCCGGCCCAGATTGCCGGCGCCAACGACGTGGCCGTAAAGCGTCTCGCCCATGCCGTGGAGGCACTGAAACTCGTAGTCCCCGGTCTTAAAATCCCGCCCGGCCATACGATAGACCGCCGAAAGCGTGTGTGCATTGTGGGTTGCGAATTGCGGAAACACGAGATCGCGCCGCGCGAGCAGCCGCTTGGCGCAGGCGAGATAACACACATCCGTATAGGCTTTGCGCGTGAAGACGGGATAGCCCTCAAGGCCGTCCACCTGCGCGCGCTTGATCTCGCTGTCCCAATAGGCGCCTTTGACGAGCCGGACCATGAGCCGCCGCTTTGAGATGTCCGCCAGCGAGACGAGATAGTCCACCACGGACGGCGCGCGCTTTTGATACGCCTGGACCGCGAAGCCGAGCCCCTGCCAATTGCCCAGTGCGGGGTCCGCCGCAAGCGCTTCGAGCAGGTCCAGCGAAGGCTCCAGGCGATCCGCTTCCTCGGCATCGATGTTGAAACCGATACCATACCGGCTGGCGAGCAGGGCAAGGTTCAAGAGCCGGGGATAAAGCTCGTCCCACATCCGGCCGGTTTGCGTGTAGCTGTAGCGCGGATGCAGTGCCGAAAGTTTCACCGAAATTCCGGGCGAGCCGTAGATGGTGCTGCCGCGGCGGGACGCGCCGATAGCCGCGATGGCATGCGCATAGGAGGCAGCGTAACGCGCGGCGTCCTCCGCCGTCACCGCGGCTTCGCCAAGCATGTCGAAGGAGTAAAAGAAGCCGCGCGCCTCGAAGTGCCGTGCATGCTGCAAAGCCTCCTCGATGGTCTGGCCGGTCACGAATTGCCGCCCCAGGAGGCGCATCGCCAGGTCCATCGCCTGCCGGATAACCGGCTCGCCGCCGCGTGCTAGCGCGCGGGTCAGCGCTGCCGCCATGCCCGGCTCGCTATGCGTGGCAACGAGCTTGCCGGTGATGAGCAAGCCCCAGGCGGACGCATTGACAAACCAGGACGGGCTCGCACCCACATGCGAAGCCCAATCGCCGTGGCTGAGCTTGTCGCGGATGAGAAGATCGCGGGTGTGCGCGTCCGGTATGCGCAACAGCAATTCGGCCAGGCACATCAGCGCCACGCCTTCCGGGCTCGAAAGCGAGAACTCCTTCATCAGCGCTTCGACGCCGAATTGCTGCGCGCGTGCACCGCGCACTTTGGCTATGAGCGCGCCCGCAAGCCGCTCGATGTCCGCCGATGCGGCCGGATCGAGGCGCGCCTCCGCGATCAGCGGCGGCACGCAAACCGGTTCCGGCGTCCGGTAGGCTGCGGCGATGGCGGCGCGCCCAGGCATTTCGTTGCCGCCACCCGATAGGCTATTGTGAGATGCGTTTTCCACTTTTCTCACCGCGCCGGCAGGCGCAACACGCGCCCGCGTCTAACAGAATATTGGTCTAAGCAAGCTTCGGACCAAGATACGGTAATCGTCTTGCGCGAGCGATAATACCGAATCCGGGCAAGTGCATCGCAATGCCGCCCTTGCCGGCCGCCTTCACGGGCGCGGGCTCTGTCCTTCTCCAAGCAAGGCCGCCTTGGCCTGCTCGCCCCTTGAAGTGACCGCAGCCGCAAACGAACGCGGCTGCCCGCCAAGGCGAGCGTGCGGGGAGAGAGAGTGAGGCCGTATTTTGCTGCTGCTAGATGAAGTAATCAAGCAGATCCAGCGTTATATTAGATGGCGATAGGCCGGGAGCAGAAGTTCCTCGGTGGAACGAATGCGTCCGCCTTCGAGGGCTCAGCCGACTTTGTCCGTAAAGCAAGGCTTAAACCGCAGAAGTTTCGACCACGGCGGCGGTAACATAGCCTTTGCCGGGAAAAGGCTTCACTTAACTCCTCGCCGGCAAGTTGTAGGAATTACCTGAACTCCTACCACGATAATGTCGCTATCCTTTTGAATGGTGCCCGCTGCGAAAAGGACCAGGCAGAGGGATCGCTTATGATGCGGATAACCAATCATAATAGCTTCAATCATACTTGTGGGCGCGCTCAGTTTCGGCAGTGCGAACGCAATTGCGGATGATCAGGGTAACGGCTATCGCGGAACGAAGTCTGCGCAAGAAGCATGCACGCCCGACGTTCACAGACTTTGCGGAGCAGAGATTCCGGATGAAAAGCGCATCGTCGCTTGTCTCAGAGCTAATGTTTGGAAGCTCAGCGTAGCCTGCAGGCGAGTATTCAGGCACCACTAAGGCTTCACGGAATGCGCCAGCGGCTTTCAGCCGCCCGGCGAAGCGTCCAGTCCTCGCCGAGCGCGCAGTTGCGGTCAGCACAAACCGCTGGCCAAGCCAGCGCCAATATTTGCAGGGGAGAGCAAAGGTCTGGAGCTGGGCCACGACCGCGCGAGGCAATCGCGAGCTTCGCAAGTATTTAATTGAGGGGACAGGCCTTGAGGCGCTGTAGGCCGAAAGCTGCTGTTCGAAGTTGCTGAACCATAGATCGCTACTGAAGGTATAGCGGTCTCCGACTTTGTTGAACTAGCCTCCGCCAGCCGAAGTTCGACGATGCACCGCTTTGCTGGCGCGGTGGGTCAAATTTAGACATTGCCATCGGCCAGAAATGTAAGGACCACCCCGGGTTGCGGCGGGGAATGAATATAGTTAATGCAATCCTACACTCGCAAATCCTTTGATAGCGGGCGTCCCGGTGTGCTCTGCTGCTTCAGCGAGCGCTCTTTGGCTGTCCCCAGATCTCGAAAATCCATTTCTCGCTTTTTAGCAACTCCCATGGGCGCTGCGCGGAGATTGGGACATTGCCCGCTGTTAAATTGCAGTACCCAGTAATGAAGCAGGGCATAATAACGAAGCAGGCCTTATCGCCGCCCACGCCCTTGATCTTCATGCACAGTTCCTTGGCCTCTCGCTGGGCGCCTAACGGACCGGCGACAATGCGGTAAGTGAAGCCACGCTGGCCAAGATCGGCGAACTGCATCGTAAGCTGAAGATCTCCGAGCACAGACTTATACTTCTCCGTGATCGCGGGGATTTCGTTTTGGAGTGCGTTCCGGTCCGGAGCTGATTTCAACCAAACGTAAAATGCTGTAGGAACTGCTTGTTCTGTTTGGCGCTGCGAATCTTCCAGCTGGGATAATTTGGATTGAAGCTCTCCAACCTGTTTCGTTGCCTGGTCAAGCTGTAGTGCAGCGCGCGCCGGCTGTGAAATGTTCTGTTCGGCAGCGGCTTGGGTAAAATTCATGCTCAGGCTAAAAGTGAGGAAGGCCTGCAACCAACCGGTGCGCATGTAACTATCTCCACAAGAAGGCGAATTATAACTGCAAATTACAATACATAAAGCAATAATAGTTTGGACGACGGTGATCCAGCTCCTATCCTAATTGACGTGTCCCACCAGTTAAAAGGCTGAAATCCGGCCATTGTGCTAAACGGGCCCCAGACCCTCGGATATTCTGCTACAGAGGGGAAAGCGGTTGTGCCAGAAAACCGCGCTCATTTCCGCTCTCGACCCAACGCAGCAAAACAGAACCTCTCTCTGGCCGGGCTGGCGGAGGACCGGCACAAATGCTGCGACCATTCGTTGGCAAAGCCGGGAATGTTTTGCTTTAGGATTTCTTTCCCGCCTTCTCCACGTCGCGCGCCTTCAACTTCTCCACGCAGCGTGGCTGCAACTCGGCAAGGTGCGTCCGGAGACAGGCCTTCCTTCCCTCGCCTTTCTTGACATCCTTACAGAACTTTTCGAGATCGGCGCCGCACGCTTCCTTCAACTTGACCTTGGCATCGGCGGAGACACTGAACAGGGCGCAAGCTGCAAGCGCGGCAAGGATTCGGAAAGTGTGCATCGCTTTTTCTCCTATATCCAAAAGTTATCTTTATATCCAAAAGCCGTTTGGATTTCCGCCGTTATAACCCATTTCCGTGGGATTGCGAACTTTGCATCGGCAGGAGAAACCCGCATCCCTCCGGAAGGCCGCCGTCATGCGTGGAACGAAGCTGAATCCCAGGCGAGGGCCAAGCGGCCGGGCCGCAAAACCAAGCCTATGCCCGCTCCGGCCGAACCATGACATGAGGCACAGGGCATCAAGCGTCAAATTTTGACCACTCGGTGGGGTTGCGAGGATCATGCGTTCGCAAAAGCGCTTACCGCCCGCCTTATAGCGGTATGAGGGGTTCATAGCCGCGAAAATCGGAGTTCAAAACTCCAGCACCATGCCGTCGTAAGCCGGGACGACGTTTGGCGGAAGCTTCGCCGCAAGTTCGTCGTAATCGATTTCGATATGCAGATGGGTCAGCACGGCCCGTCGCGGCGCCATGCGCTCGATGAGGCCCAGGGCCTGCGCGACGGAGAGATGGCTCGGATGCTGCGTATACCGCAACGAATTCAAAATCCAAGCGTCGAAGCCCACGCAAATACGGCAGCGTCTCCTCAGGCAGATCGTTGAGATCGCAGGAATAGGCCACGCCACCTACCCGGATGCCGAGCGTGTCGATGCTGCCGTGGATTTGGCGGAAGGGCTGGAAGGTCAGATCGCCGCCTGGGCCGCCGATCGTGACGGGGGCAAAATTCTCGATGATGTGCCCCGCCAGGATCGGCGGATAGCTCGATCCCGGCGGCGTATCGAAACAATAGTCGAAGCGCTGCTTCAGGAGCGACAGCGTGCGCGGGTCTGCCCAGACATCCATTCTCTTGCGCTGTATGTAGCTCAGGATGCGCAGGTCGTCGATGCCGTGCGTGTGGTCGGCATGGTCGTGCGTGTAGATCACACCGTCGAGCCGCTTGACGCCAGTGCTCAGGAGCTGCTCGCGCAGGTCTGGGGAGGTGTCGATCAGAACCGCGGTAACACCTGCGGGCCCGATCTTCTCGGCCAGGATCGAGCAACGCCGGCGCCGGTTCTTCGGGTTGGCGGGATTGCACGCGCCCCACTCGCCGCCGACGCGCGGAACGCCGGTCGATGCCCCGCAGCCCAGGATCGTGATGCGCAGCGTCATGCCAGCCCCGCTGCACGGTTTGCTGCAAAAACTCTAGCGTTACGCCCCTCATCCTGTCCCTCTCCCCATGGGAGAGAGGGACGCTAGAATTTCCGCTGCGGGCAGTTCAGGGGTCCCTTCTCCCATGGGGAGAAGGACAGGATGAGGGGTAATGCGGTGCGTCATTGACTTCAGCCGGATGGATCGTCATGCGGCGCGGCCTATCGCGGCTTCCGCCTTCGAAAACAGGGCGAAGAAATTCGCGGTTGTGGCCTTGGCGATCCCGGCTTCGCTCACTCCCTTGACGTCCGCCAGAACCTTGGCGGTGTGGCGCACGAAGGCCGGCTCGTTCCGTTTGCCGCGGTGGGGATGCGGCGCGAGAAATGGCGCATCCGTTTCGACGAGGAGCCGGTTCAGCGGCACCGTGGCGGCAAGCTCGCGCAACGCATCCGATTTCGGAAAGGTCAAACTCCCCGAGAACGAAACGTAAAGCCCAAGCTCGATGCCTGTTTCCGCCAGCATGCGCCCGCCCGTATAGCAATGGAGCAACGCCTTGAACGGGCCCTTCGCCATCTCCTCGCGCAGGATTTGCGCCGCGTCCTCGTCAGCATCGCGCGTGTGTATGACGAGCGGCAAGCCCGTTTCCCGCGCCGCCGAGATATGCCGGCGGAAAACCGCCTGCTGGTCCTCGCGGCTGCTCTTCTGATAGAAATAGTCGAGGCCCGCTTCGCCGATGGCCACCACGCGCGGATGCGCCGCCAGCTCCACGATCTCCGCCACGGTGACGTCAAGCTCCTGCCCCCGCCGAGTGCGGGTGCGTGCCAACCGAGCAGGTCACCTCCGGGAAGCGTTCGGCGACCGCCAAAACGTCCGGGAAGTTCCGCACCAGCGTGCAGATCGTGAGCATGTGGCCCACGCCGGCATTTTTCGCGCGCGCAACCGTATCGGCGAGCCCGGCGGTGAAATCCGGGAAATCCAGATGGCAATGACTGTCGACTAACATCCCGCGGTCCAATAGCTAGCAGCGCGCATTTTATCAAGTCTCTCTTAGCTCTGTCTCGCTCCGCAAGACAGAGAGAGTGCCGCCGGCCTTTTGCGATGGGTATCTTCCCGGTCCGGTCTACGGTCCGCGTCATTGCGACGGCGAACGAAGTGCGGCCGGAAGCAATCCAGGATCGAACCCGCGCACTGAATATGGATCGCCTCGCGATGACGGCTGCGGAAGCGTTCACGCGGATCTCGTAACGATCGGCTGATGCGTCTTAATCTTCACGAGCTTGGCCTTATCGACATAACCCACCGCCTTGCCGTCCTGGGCGATTTGCGCGAGATCGCCCTCGATCTTGACCACGGCCACCTCCTCCCCTTCCTCGATTTGCCGGCTGCCGGCTGCCCCGCGGCTGTCGAGCAGCGCCGCGGTCTCGCGCACAAAGTGGGTTGGCTTGGCGCTGATCTGCGGCGCATCGGCGCCGAGCTTGGCGAGAATAGCCGGATAACGCGGCACGACGGGGAAATTCGCGCTGCCGATTGGCACTTTCGGCTTCTGGCAATATTCGCGCCCTGTGGCATCGCAGTCCTTGAACTCGCGGCTAAGCTCGGGCACGCGCGTCTGCACATAATCCGCCAGATCGAAGAGCAGCACCTTCTCTCCATTGCCCGCCTTGGCCAGCCCTTCCAGCAGCGCGTAGGTGAAGACGCCATGGTTGTGATACCCCTCAAGCGCGCTTTGCTCCGTCGCCCGACGCCATGAACATGGTGCGCCCGGTCGCTTCCTTCATGCGCTGATAGGCGGCCTCATCGGCACCCACACCCCGGAACATATTTCCCGCCGAGCCCGATTCGCAGGTGTCGAAGATCAAAATCGTCTTTTGCGCCTGGATGGTCGCAAGCCATTTAGGGAGCATGCCGGGCCCGAAGCCCTGGCGCTTGATCGCATCGTCCGAGAAGCCGTCCATCGCGGGCGGCAGGAAATAGTAATCGGCATCGACGGTCTTGCCGTGGCCCGCCATGTAGAGCACGAATACATCGGTGGCCTGGACCTTGCCGGCCAGCTCCCCGAAGGCGGCCTCGACTTTATCCGCCGTAACGTCGCCGTCGAACAGCGTCTTGATAACCGGTTCGTGGCGGTAGAAACCCACACCCGCCTCTTTCAAGGTCCCGGCCACGTCACTGGCGTCCGGCACGGCGAATTTGAGCCTCATACGCTGTCGAGATACCGATCGGCGGCGATGGCGAGCACATAAAGATCCGGCACGCTTTGCAGCGCCTTGGGGTCGGCGCGGACGGTGACGGAAACTGGAAGCGATTCCACCTTGCCGGCCTTGTCCTCGGCGACGATCTCGATTTTCGTATCGGGCGTGGCAAGATCGATGGCGCGTTGAATGACGCCATCCTCGTCGAGGAGGCTCGCGCCATAGGCGGAGGCGATCGCCTGCCCGTTCCGCTTGAACACGATCCTGCCAATACCGCCGCCGGTATCCGTAATGCGCGCCGCAACCGCGATCCGCACGCGGGTGCTGCCGCCTTCGCTGTACTCCTTGCCGAAGGCGCCGTTCTGCGGCGACACGATCGCCACTTGCGGCGCGCGCGAATTGCTCAACAGCGCATTCGATATTGAGCTTTGCGGCTGCGGCTTTGACAAGCCCCCCCGGATCGCCCTCGATCTTGGCCGCGACCAAATCCGGCCGGTGCAAAGCTTTGCGCAACTGCCCGGCGGTGACGTAGCGGGCTTCCTTGTCCGGGCCCTGGTTGATCTGCCAGCCCACGATGTTGTCCGCGCCGGGCGAGCCGGTGTAGAAGCCTTCGGGCGTCCACATCACCCATTCGCCGTCCGCCCCGCGGAACAGGGTGACGAGCAGCTCGCGCGTCTTGAGGTTCCACAGCCGCACCGTCTGGTCGGCCGCGCCGAGACGAGAAAGCGGCCATCGGGCGAGGGCGCGACCGCCCAGACATCGCCCTCATGGCCCACGAAATCGCCGAGCTTGTTGCCCGCGCGGTCGTAGGCGGTGAGCCCGCCATAGTGCCGCCCGAGATGACGGTTTTGCCATCGGGCGTGAAGCTAAAGGACCGGTGGCTGTCGCCTTTCGTGCTGTCGCGGTTGATGGAGGCAACCGCGCGCCCGTCCTTCGAGATGTCGAGAATGGCGTCGTAGCGATAGGCGCCGCCCTTTCTATGGTTAAGCGAGAAGCCGCCAAAGCCGACCTGCGCGCGGCGAAAGGCGACGGCCTCCGCCTCGCCCAGCGCAACAGGCGCGCCAAGCGCGCCCTCGCCCAGCGGCAGGGGCAATGCCCGCTGAACCGTGCCGTATCGCGAATCGGGTCATCCTGCTGCCAACATTCCCCCAACTGATGCGCCGGCCATCGGCCGAGAACCCCGCCGCCCAGACCGGCTGCCCCTGGCCGGCAAGCCGCAGCGGCTTGCCATCGGGGCCAAGCCTAGGCTTGCCCGAATGCGGGTCCCAGAGATGGAATCTCCTCGTTGGCGCCACCGCCAGTTGCCGCCCAGCGCCCGTCCGGGCTGAAGGCCGTGGCGAATACGACGTTGCCGTGGCCGGTATAGGTGACGATCTCTTTGCCGTTGGCGACGTCGTAGACGTGGCAATCATCGTCGCCAGGCCCTTCGCCAGTGCCCGACGGCAAAAGCTTGCCATCCGGGCTGAAGCTCAAGGAGCCCACCAGCGTTCCCTGCCTAGCCAGCATGCGGAAAAAGCGCCCGTCGCGCAAATCCCACAGCCGGATTTCGCCGGAGGCATAGCCGCTGGCGATGGCCATCCGGGGCCACGGCAAGGCTCGCCACCTGATCGCCATGGCTGGTCATGCGCGCGATCTCCTTGCCATCGGCCACGCGCCAGAGCCTCAAGTCATGGTCGTCGGAGCCCGTCACCGCGCGGCTGCCATCGGGGCTGAAGCCCACTGCGTAGATGGCGTCCTTATGCCCTTCGAGCCGATGGAGCAGCTTCGGCTCCGCTCTGCGGGAGTCGGCTCCTATCCCGGTGCCTGCGCCGGACAACGACCCGGTGTCCCAGAGGATGGTGGTGTGGTCGGCGCTGCCCGAAATCAGCCTGCTGCCGTTGGGCGAAAAGGCTAGGCGATTGACCCGCATTCGTATGCCCCTTCAACAGCGCCACGAGCTTGCCGCTCGCGAACTCGTAGAGGCGGATATCCCCGCAGCAGGGAAAGGATGCCGCAGACTTGTCCATCCACCCCGCTGCCGCTAGCCATTGCCGTCAGGCGACAGCGCTATGGCGTAGACCCTGCCCGCTTCGCCAGGCGCGCTCTCGCCCCTGATCGTGCGCACCGTCTTGCCACTCGCCAGGTCCCACACGCGGATGGTTTTGTCGTTGGAGGCCGAAGACGAGCTGCCTGCCGTCCGGCGTAAAGGCGATGCTCTGGATCTTCGCCATATGCCCGCCCGTGTCGAGCATCGGCAGCGGCGCCTCCTCCGCCGCCGCCCGCGCGCCCGCCAGCAACATGCACACCAAAATCGCAATCCAGCGCATCGCCGCCTCCCGCCGCCAATATTGTGCTTAGTTCTAGCCGCACATCGTGACGGAACTCCGGCAGGGTGGCGC
>CAWAVJ010000003.1:0-47226 GCA_963785355.1 uncultured Alphaproteobacteria bacterium | reverse complement strand
TTGATCTGCCAGCCCACGATGTTGTCCGCGCCGGGCGAGCCGGTGTAGAAGCCCTCGGGCGTCCACATCACCCATTCGCCGTCCGCCCCGCGGAACAGGGTGACGAGCAGCTTCGCGCGTCTTGAGGTTCCACAGCCGCAGCCGTCTGGTCGGCCGCGCCCGAGACGAGAAAGCGGCCATCGGGCGAGGGCGCGACCGCCCAGACATCGCCCTCATGGCCCACGAAATCGCCAAGCTTGTTGCCCGCGCGGTCATAGGCGGTGAGCCAGCCATTGCCGCCGCCCGAGATGACGGTTTTGCCATCGGGCGTGAAACTATAGGACCGGTGGCTGTAGCCATTCGTGCGTATCGCGGGCGATGGAGGCAACCGCGCGCCCGTCCTTCGAGATGTCGAGAATGGCGTCGTAGCCATAGTCGCCGCCCTTTCTATGGCTAAGCGAGAAGCCGCCAAAGCTGGCCTGCGCGCGGCGGAAGGCGCCGGCCTCTGCCTCGCCTAGCGCAACAGGCGCGCCAAGCGCGCCCTCGCCCAGCGGCAGGGTCAATGCCTGCTGAAGCGGGCCGTAACCGCGCATCGGGTCGTCCTGCTGCCAGGCGTTCCCCCAGCCGATGCGCCGCCCGTCGGCCGAGAACCCCGCCGCCCAGACCGTCTGCCCTGGCCGGCGAGCCGCAACGGCTTGCCATCGGGTCCGGGCCGGGGCTTGCCCGAATGCGGGTCCCAGAGGTGGATCTCCTGGTTGTTGCCGCCGCCGGTCGCCGCCCAGCGCCCGTCCGGGCTGAAGGCCGTGGCGAGCACGATATTGTCGTGGCCGGTATAGGTGACGATCTCCTTGCCGCTGGCGATGTTGTAGACCTTGGCCCTGATGGGTTGCTATCGGCCACGATCTTGAAATTCCCGACAGCAAGAGCTTGCCATCCGGGCTGAAGCTCAAGGAGCCCACCGCCGTCCCCTGCTTGGCCAGCACGCGCAAAAAGCGCCCATCGCGCGCGTTCCACAGCCGGATTTCGCCGGACCAATCGCCGCTGGCGATGGTGCCATCCGGGGCCACGGCAAGGCTTCGCACCTTATCGCCATGGCCGGTCATGTGCGCGATCTCCTTGCCATCGGCCACGCGCCAGAGCCTCAAATCATGGTCGTAGGAGCCCGTCACCGCGCGGCTGCCATCGGGGCTGAAGCCAACGGCGTAGATATGCGCCTTATGCCCTTCGAGCCGGTGCAGCAGCTTCGGCCTCGGTCGCTCGGGCGCCGGCAGCATCCCGGTGTCCCAGAGGATAGCGATGCTGTCGCCGCTGCCCGAAATCAACTGCTGCCATCGGGCGAGAAGGCGAGGCCCTGGACCACATTCGCATGCCCCTTCAACAGCGCCACGAGCTTGCCGCTCGCGAACTCGTAGAGGCGGATATCCTCCTTGCACTCACCCTTTCCGGAGCCGCACTCTGCGCAAAACTCGCCCCCCGCCGCCAGCCATTTGCCGTCCGGCGACAGCGCCATGGCGAAGACCTTGCCCGCGTGGCCCGGCGCGCTCTCGCCCCGGATCGTGCGCACGGTCTTGCCGCTCGCCAGATCCCACACGCGGATGGTCTTGTCGTAGGAGGCAGAGACGAGCTGCCTGCCGTCCGGCGTAAACGCGATGCTCTGGATCATGCGCCATATGCCCGCCGGTGTCGAGCTGCAGGATCGGCCGCTCCTCCGCCGCCGCCCGCGCCCCCGCCAGCAACATGCACACCAAAATCGCAATCCAGCGCATCGCCGCCTCCCATGCCCTCAATATTCTGCTTACTTCTAGCAGCGCATCGTGACGGAACTCCGGCAGGCCGCGCAGTCATCACCACCGTCGCGCCCCTCACCCCAGCCCTCTCCCCATGGGAGAGGGAGTTCGTTCGCAGCCGTTGAGAGGCCGTCCCCTCTCCCCCATCCGCATTCGCTTGCGAATGCGGACGCTCTAAGTTGCAAGCTCGCCAAGGCGAGCTTGCCGAGAGGGACAGGGTGAGGGGCGATTCCCTCGTTCATCACGCTGTCCACTGATTTTAGCGCGACCCATGGCGGTTTATGAACAAACGGTTCCTATCGCGTAAGGCGCTACTATGGTAAATGCGCCGATGGTAAACGCACGCCCGGTATATTTTCCGCCGCCGTCTTTCTGCAAATCTTTTCCCGCTTTAGGTCGATTTCTGCGAACTCCAAAATACTATTAAATATATTCGCAACTGCGAAATTAAGCATAATACGGTGCATTCCCGCCCCGCTTGAAGGGGGTGTCAAGCGAAACTTCCGCTTGTATCGTTAACGCCAATGAGTTGTTTCCTGGCGTCGTCCCGGATTGCCTCCGGCATTTCAACAGCAAGCGGCGCGGGAAAAGCCGCAAACAACCGCTAGCCAAGCTCGAAAACGGCATGTATATCTGCGGGGACAATAATCGCGCATAGACCGTGCATCTCCGCGGCGGCAGTCCGGGGCTCGCGCGGCGTCGCATATTATCCGGAGTTTGACTGACATGGCTGTCCCCAAGAGAAAGGTGTCGCGCATGAAGCGCGGCTTCCGCCGTTCCGCCGACGCGCTGGCCGCGCCCACCTATGTCGAGGACAAGGAGTCGGGAGAGCTGCGCCGCCCGCATCATATCGACCTCAAGTCCGGCAAGTACCGCGGCATGCAAGTGCTGCAGCCGAAAGAGGAAATCTAGGCGGCGCCCCGCAGCGTCATTGCGACGGCGAGCGCAGCGCGGCCGGAAGCAATCCAGGAGTTGCAAACGCTGGTGCCAGCCATTCCTGGATCGCCACAGCGCTAAAGCGCCTCGCGATGACGATTCGTACGGCGTCATTGCGAGCGTAGCGAAGCAATCCAGAAGCCACAAACGCCGCCGCGTTGAAGGCTGTTGCTTCGCGATGACGATGTCCACATAGCTGCGTTTTGCAACAGCCTGGGAGCCTCATATCGCCACGCTCGACCTGGACATAGCAGCGCCCGGCGCTCCGGCGGAGAATGCCGTCGCGGTTGAGATCGGGCTGAATGCGGCCATCGTCTCCCTGATCGCGGGCGCGCCGCAGATCCTGACTGTGTGTCCAGCGGGAGCGCGCTCCGCCAAGGCAGCGCCCGCATTGCCGTTCGGGCTATTCACGCCGCTCAAGCACCGCACGCTTGAAATCGGCCTGCGCGACTGGGTCAAGGGGCAGACGGGCCTCGACCTGGGCTATGTGGAGCAGCTCTATACCTTTGGCGACCGCGGGCGGCACGCGCGGCCTGGCGACGGGGGGCTGCATGTGGTCTCGATCGGCTATCTGGCGCTCACGAAGAGCGAGGACGCTCCGCTGGCCAGCGGCGTGGAGTGGAGCGGCTGGTACGCGCATTTCCCCTGGGAGGATTGGCGCGACGGCAAGCCGCCGATTCTGAGCGAAGAGATCGAACCGCGGCTGGAAGAATGGGCGAGCCGACCCCAGGCGCCGGGCACGCCGAAGAGGCCGCTAGGGCGCATGGAGCGGCTGCACATGAGCTTCGGCCGCTCGGTGCCGTGGGACGACGAGCGGGTGCTGGAGCGCTACGAGCTGCTGTACGAGGCGGGGCTGGTTGCGGAGGCGGCGCGCGATGGGCGTGCAGCGGCGAAGGATTGGGCCGGGCTGCCGCGGCTGGGGCGCCCGATGATGTTCGATCACCGCAGGATTTTGGCGACGGCGATGAGCAGGCTTCGGGGTAAGCTTAAGTATCGGCCGGTGATATTTGAACTCATGCCGGAAACCTTCACTTTATTTGACCTCCAGCGTGTGGTAGAAGCTATCTTGGGGAGCTATCTCCACAAGCAAAACTTCCGCCGCCTTGTGGAAAATGCTGGGCTGGTCGAGCCGGCGGGAGGTGTTGCCGCGCACACTGGCGGACGGCCCGCACGGGTCTACCGCTTCAGGCGCAGCGTGCTGCTGGAACGGCCTGCGCCGGGATTCCGCGTGAAAGTTCACAATGTCGTACGCACAACCTAAACGCGAAAACCGTTGCTCCGTTAACACTACCGATAAGAATCAACGCTTAATCCCCAGGATTGCGCGTATTAACCATTTTGCAACCTTCTCAAAATCGGCGTATTTTGCTAATATGCCCCCTAGTGAGGTTAGCTTCACGCGCTAAAGTTGAGTCCCAAGCTTCGGCAAGGACCCATTGCAGGTGTGGTCACCTGCTAAAAAGATCATCATCCGGCATGGCTAAAACTGACCCAGGGCGGGGGGCAGATTTAATTTCTGGAACGCATGCGCGAAAGCTTCGGCGGATTGAGATGATGCCATTGAACCAAGTGAACGAAGAGTGAGAGCGAGTATGCCCGAGAAAAACAATTCAAAACAACGCTTCGGCTTCGCGACAAACGAATACGTCGTTTATCCCACGCACGGCGTGGGACGTATCGTTGCGATTGAGGAGCAGGAGATAGCAGGGTGCAAGCTTGAGCTGTTTGTCATTAACTTTGAAAAAGATAAAATGACTTTGCGCGTGCCCACCTCGAAGACGCAAAGCGCCGGCATGCGCAAACTCTCCGACGATTCCGTCCTCACCCGCGCCCTCGATACCCTGCGCGGTCGCGCCCGTGTCAAGCGCACGATGTGGAGCCGGCGCGCCCAAGAATACGAGGCGAAGATCAATTCGGGCGATCTCATCACCATAGCTGAGGTGGTTCGCGATCTATATCGCTCTGACAGTCAACCCGAGCAGTCCTATTCCGAACGTCAGCTTTACGAGGCGGCGCTGGATCGGATGGCGCGAGAAATCGCAGCAGCTCAGGATGTCGACGAATCGATCGCGATTCAAAAGGTCGCTGAGGCGCTGACAAAGGGCGGTCGCATGCAGCGCAAGCAGGCTGAAGCCGCTGAGGACGAGAAGAAGGCTGCGGCCTAGTCGCGGCCATTATTGAACTCGCGGGACAACACGGCGGCGAAATCCCTTGACGCCGGGTTTTCCCTTGTGGAAAGCTTTGGGGCTTTATTGCACGACTTCTGTAGCGCGATTGGGTGCTGCCGGGTTTTGCGACATAAGCTCGATTTGTTCCGGCAAGCTTACTGACATTACCGGTCCTCTTCTTTTTTCGATCCAGCCGCGAAGGCGAACCGATAGCTTCGCCCAATTCTCAGGCGTTTGTTTGCCGGCAAATCGCTCCTTCACTGCGGGCTCGATGTTAACTGTGAAGCCAAATCTATTCTCGGCGCCGAAATGCAGAGTGATTCGCCCTCCGCTTTCCGATGCGCGCTGAACCGTGCCTTCGACGATCTGATAAGTCTGGACCAAATTAAGGATTGAGCGGGGGTCGCTCGCTTTCAACACCTTGAAATAGGCGAGCCCCCAATGGCCGCTCTTCGCTTGCCGCGCGGCGGCCTCCGATGCAAGCAACTGCCGGGTGCAAGCGTGATTGCTGGCTTGCGGGACAACTGTAGCAAACCCAGCGCGAACTAGCCCCTCCTGCAGCCAAATGGAAGGCTTGCCGGTAACGTAGATGTGGCCCAGATAAACGCCGTAGCGATCACGCTGGGTGCCCCCGAATTTGACTTCGACCTTCCGGCCAAGAGCTGCTTGGCGCAGGTAAGCTGCTGCCGCCACGGACGGGTCGAAGCCGGCAGGAACCGGCTCCGGCACCAGGACCTCCGCGAGCCGCACGAACCGGCCATCTGCAAGCTGCAGCGTTTGCGGCCCGGCCACCGCTACAACCGTGCTTTCGCCGCCCGGCTGCAACTGGCAATCGGAGGCCGGACGATTCCCTGAACGTTGCTGAGCGAGGGCGCCGCCTGGCGTACACTGAGCGGCGCTTAGGATAAAAGCAAGCGCGCATGGCAACATGGGGGGCCGCAAGGGTGTCGCGCTATTCGCTGGGTATGCTTCCGGCGGACTTGCCGGCATGCCGCTCGACGACTTTCACCGCGAGAATCGAGAGCTCGTAGAGAAGCAGCGTCGGGATGGCGAGGGCGACCATGCTCGGGGCGTCCGGCGGAGCGAGAAACATAGCGACCACGAAAATAAGGACGATAGCGTACCGCCACTGAGCGCGCAGCCATTGCGAGGTGACCATGCCCGCACGCGCGAGCAGAGTGAGCAGCACTGGCAGCTGGAAGCAAAGACCGAATGCCAGAACAAAGTTCATCGTGAGATCCAGATACTTCCCGACGTCGGGAAGGGCCTCGATCTCTATCTCGCCGGTCTGTTGCATGGATAGGAAGAACCGGACGGCAAGCGGCATGACGATGAAGAAAACGATCGCGCCGCCGGCGATGAAGAGGATGGGCGTGGCGATCAGAAAGGGCAGGAAAGCCTTACGCTCGTTCCGGTAAAGACCAGGGGCCACAAACATATAAAGCTGGGAGGCGAGTATTGGGAAGGAAAGCGCGATGGCCCCAAAAAAGGCCACGCGCACGTCGGTGACAAACTTTCCCTCCAGGGCTGTGTAGATGAGCTTTATATGGGGGTTATCGCCCCCTACAGCGAACTTGTAGGGAATGAGCAGAAAATTATAAATATGGTTCGCGAAGATGTAGCAGAAAACAAAGGAGCCGCCGATCGCCAGCACACAATAGATAAGTCTCCGCCTGAGCTCGATCAAATGCTCAAGGAGCGGCGCCTTAGTTTGGTCTATATCGTTGTCGGGATTCGCCACAGCCATGTCTTAGCTCAGGCTGCCGTCGCGGCATGATCTTTTGACGGGCCGGCCGCAGCTTCTTGCGCTCCCCGAGCCGCTGCTCCCGAAGCAGCTATTTCCCCCACCTTATCGCCCTGCGATTCGAATTCAAACGCTGCCGCTGCGGGCGCGCCCGCTTCCACCGCTGGCGTTACATTAGGCTGCACCGGTGGCGTGCCCGCAAACGGCGGCGGTGAAGGTTGCGTACCGGTAGGCTGGGGCCTCGGCGTGTAGTTCTGATTGATTGCGCTATCGATGGCCGACCTGAGCTGCGAGGAAGGATTCAACGACCGCAAATCGTTGATGTTCTTATGCAGATCGTCATAGCCCGCCTCGCGCATGGATTCCTCGAAATGGCGGCGGAATTCCTCGGCGGACCGCCTCAGCTTGCCGGCTGCCTGGCCTAGCATATGGAGAGCGGCCGGTAGTTCCTTGGGGCCGATGAAAATCAGCGCCACGACCGCTATCAGGACAATCTCGGACCACGAGAACATTCTAAGACCGCTGCCTCATGAAAGCCCGGCACACCGGCACCGCGCGCCTATCACGCTCTTGTTCCAGATTTAGTGTTCGCGGGCGTACCAGTCTCGGTTTTTGCAGTTTGATGGTCGAGCGGCTTTGGCTGCGTTTGCGCCGGCGGGGCTGCGGGCTCATCCTCGGCCAGGCCCTTCTTGAAGGCCTTGATGCCCTTCGCCACGTCTCCCATAAGGTCCGACACTTTCCCTTTGCCGAAGAGGAGAATAACGACCAGCAAAATCAGCCCCAGCTGGAAAGGGTTTCCCAAATACATGAGCTCTTGGGGCATCTTGTCCATGTGTACTCCATTCCACTCGCGCGCCGGCGGGCAGGCGTATTCATCGCGGCTGCTCTGAACGTGGCCGCATGGGCACAGCATGTCAAGCGCGAAGAGCTTAGCAAAGCGTCTCACGCGGAATCTTGGCGAGGCCGCTAAAAAGCGCACGGTTCCCTTATACCAGGCGCCATAAGATGTTAACGGATTGTTAGCCATGCCCGATGTACGATAACCCGCCAATCTCGCTTTTATCGGCCGCTGAGCACGGCGCCGCGCGTTTACTTTTTGGCGCGAGGGACGCTCGCTGCGAACCGGGCCGGCCCCCGCTGCCCAATTCCGCCGGCAGTCTCCCGGCAGCCGCTCCGGCTCCGCTCTCGATCCCGCAAATAAAACCGTCACAGAGCCTCCCGGCCGCGCCAGCGCTTTCCAATGACGCTATGGTGGACCATAGCTCCTTACCGATGCGCTAACGGCGCGCAGGCAAGCGCTCTCCCAGCCGGATGAAGGGCCGCAGCGCCGGCCCCGCGCAGGCAGGGCCCCATCTATGGTCTTGTTCTAGCGGCAGAAATGGATCCCAGCCTTCGCGCATGGGTGAACATAATGAGGGAATCTCCCCTCACCCCAGCCCTCTCCCCATGGGAGAGGGAGCAGGTCGCAACCGTTGAGGGGACGTCCCCTCTCCCATGGGGAGAGGGACAGGGTGAGGGGAGATTCCCCCGTTCATTACACCATAATTTAGCGCCTAAACGCCTTCGCGGGAATGGCGCTGCGGAAACGCGGGCCGTGGTTGGGGAAGAAACGAAGCGCCGGAACCGAAGCAACACCTTACAAGAGGCCGCCTTCTATTCGCGGTACCGGGCTCGCGCTGGCCCTTAGAGTCTGCGTCGCCGGTATTTCCCTGCCAAAGGTCTTCGTTGCATACTGTTGTGGCAGCATTCTTTAAACGCACGCAAACCTATATCTTCTGCTAACACATCGCCGCAGGCTTGACTTGCTTCCTCCTGTGGACGCGCAACCAAGAAAAAGCCGTTCCGGCAACGCGTAGGCTCAGTACGGACGAATAAGTCATTGAAATCACACAAATAACCATTGCTGGCCGTTAACTAATTCTGCAACCCCAGATTGGGATTCTTGGTAAACGCGCGCAAGAATCTAATATTAACGGGTATTTTGGAATCGCAGAAATCGACCTAAAGTGGCAAAAGATTCGCAGAAAGACGGCGGCGGAAAAGATGGTGGGTGCTCATTAACCAAGCGAAAATTTACCATAGTACGCCGGCTTGCGATCCTGCCGGGCCTACTCCGCCGAAGTAGCCCCGGCTACGAAGGCTGCCTGAAGATACTGGCAGCGTCTATGGGGTATCGCTGACGCGGCACCTCAGCAAAACCAGTCTTACACTTAGCGGTACAGGGACTGATACCAGGTGCGGTTAATCGCTGCCGCAGCGTCATTGCGAGCGAAGCGAAGCAATCCAGATGCAACTCACGGATGTTGCTTCTGGATCGCCACGGCGGCTTTGCCGCCTCGCGATGACGATGGCGGAAGTATTCAAGCGGATCCGGTGTGCCCAGGTTGCCACTCTAGCAACTTGCAAGCGGGAGATGTGTTTCGCACGCATCAAGTTTCACTGCCGACTTTGGCACATAGGCCGACTGCCCCTTTTTGAGAGTGCCCATGCCCGGCAAGAAGGTGTTCTCTACGGCTTCGATCCGAAACTCGGACGCCGTCTCGCCTATGACGGTGACGGGTATTTTCTCACAGCCGCTCCAGCCGCAAACTCTAAGATAACTACCCATGTTACATTCCTCCTACCCTAGCAAACTGCGCTCCTATTTCGGAGCATTGATTGCATTATAGTCGCGTAAGCTGGGCAGCCGGTTCACACGATCTAATCAAATACCCTCACTTTTCGTTTAGATCGGTGCCCGCAAAGCCGCGCAGCTACGGCGGGACTGCGTGGCCGAACATCTTTGCACTTGGCGGCTGCGCCCAACCCCGATGGCCTTGGGCAGTACAGCGCAAGGCCGGGAGCGGACTAACAGGCATTAAAAATTTTGTTAGATCGGTGCGCCCGCTTTCGGATCGCTTTGCCGACCACCACCTTGGATTGAGCTTCAGACGGTGAAGGTGGGCCAAGCTGCGACACGCGGGGCAATCCGCACGGGACTTCTGCGCGGACCAACCCTTTGAGCAAATCGGGTGCAGAGTTCTTGATTTGTGCACCCGCTTTCGAGCTGAGATCGGCGATCTTGTGTCTTTTGAAGTGATTGATAGCGCGACGGCGATCCGGGGCTCATTTGCGATGAATTGGAACCACGGGGGATTGCTCGTGGACCGTCAACGTCCAGGGGCCTTGATCGTACATCTCGGGCTCGGGCTCATCGCTCCTGCCGTAGTGCAGCCGGGCGCCTGCTTCTAGCCGAGTGCAAATCCGCACCACAAGCGGCTTGTGGGGTTCGACGCCATGGACGGCAAGAGCCGCCCGCACCTGCCGCCACCGTTTCTCGGAGAAGACGCCGGTATGGCACATGTCTTCGCAGCAGCAATACGTTCGACCGGCGCGAAACGTGATGCACAGATCGAACTCCTCGCCCTGGCCTCGGACGTTCTCGACGCTCAGGACATAATACTGGTCGGGACGTTCTTCGGCGCCTCGGTTCCGCCGGAGCAAGTCGATCCAAGCAGCACAGATGCGGGCTTGGAGGGTCGCGTGTTCGTGCATGGAAATGGCGCTGACAGCGCGCGCTCTTTGGGATCAACGACCCAGCAGTTCGGTCCCGTGTCCGGACTATAGTGCTTGGCCGGCCCGTTGTCTAGGCTGCCCAGATCAGACAAAACCCCAGTCCGACAGGCTGCTAGTGTAGTCGCTTCGACGGGAACCGCGCCACCACACGGGGACAAGACGACGAACCGTTAATCGATATCGTCCCTTAGATGGTCTGAGTTGGTCAAGGGCGAGATCGTGTTAGCCTGTTCGGAAAGGACCGCATTCGGACCGCGAAGCCGACATGATGCGCATGGGATCGCGAGAAACCCGGCACAGCCGGTCCCGACCCGTAGCAAGTTGCAACGCATTCGTTGGGCAAGCCAGGAATGCTTAGCCGGATAGGAGATTTAAGCCGGGCGCCATGAATTGGAGGCTGGTTCTCCCGCTCGCTACCCGGCGGAAGCGGCGCGCACCGGCGGAATTGCCTCCTCCGCCTCCTCCGCCTCTTCGGATTGCAGCGGCTCATCCTCCTCAGGGGCCTGCTCCCCCGAAGGGCCGCCGTCCTCCTCCAGCGGCTCCTCGTCCTCTCTTAAGATCACGCTATCGTCCGGTTCCGGCACGGTGAAGCCGGGCGGAAGGTTGCTGTCGAGGAGGCCGGCGCCTTTAAGCTCGGCGAGGCCCGGCAGATCGCGGATGGAATCGAAGCCGAAATGTTCGAGGAAGGTATCGGTGGTGCCGTAGGTGGTGGGCCTGCCAGGTGCGCGCCTGCGCCCGCGCAAACGCACCCAGCCGATTTCAAGAAGAACGTCGAGCGAGCCCTTGGAAGTGCTGACGCCACGGATTTCCTCGATCTCCGCGCGCGTAACCGGCTGATGATACGCGATAATCGCCAGCGTCTCGAGCGCGGCCTTCGAAAGCTTCCGCTGCTCTACCGAACAGTGCTCCAACAGGAAGGACAGATCCTCGGCGGTCCGGAAGGCCCATTTGCCCGCAACCTTGACGAGATTGACGCCACGGCCTGAATAAAGGCTCTGCAGCTCCTCGATAAGCAGCCGGACATCGTCCTTGGCTCCAAGATGCTTGGCAAGCGAAGCTTCGTCGAGCGGCTCGGCCGCGGCAAAAAGGAGGGCTTCCAGGATACGCAGCTTCTCGCGCCGGTCCGCCGACGGCAGCCGCGCGATGTTGGATGGCAGTTGCAACGGCAGGATAGGCGCGCGCCCGCCGCCGCTTCCGCCACCCGGTTTGTTGCCGTCCTTACTTGCCATGGCAAACCTTCCGATATCCGCAGCTTTCTCACAGGATAATTCGCCTGATTTGCGCAGGTTGCGCAAGGGGCCGTTTTTTCCATCGGCTGGCCGGGAAGCCCCATCGGATCAAGCTTAAGGCAGCGCTAGATATCAGACAACCAATCTCAAATATTGGTAGAAATTCAGCTGCGCTTGAGCTAGCTGCCCCACTGTTTCTGTAAGCAGTTTGAGGCATTTAGGTGAACAAATCCCTAACATTGGTGCATCTGTACCACTGAAACGGGAAACTATGCCAGCGTTTCTCTGTGTGGTTGCGTCTCGCTTGCGACTCCATTACCGGTTGCGCGGCTTCTACTGTAACTCGTGACCTGACCCAGCGTCCTTTACCGCTCTGACACCTCAGTAGCGAACGGCGGCGCTTTTTCGAAAGACGGACAACATGCGCACAACCTTCAAGTTCGCAGCGTTAGTTCTGTTGGCGAGTAGCGTGACGGCCGCAGCGGATGGCAGCGGCGGCGGCATGAAGGACCAAACAGCGGCGGCGGTGAGCCCCAATTGGGACATCGCCTTTGGCGGCTACACCGCGTCGGATTACATTTTCCGCGGCATCACTCAATCGGCGCATTATCCGTCGGTCTCAAGCTATTCGGAGCTGCGCTATAATGCGCTGAAGGATGTGCAGCTCTATGCGGGCACTTCGATCGAGAGCATCGACTATCCAAACCGCGCGGCGACCGAGGTGGACTTCTACGGTGGCGTCCGGCCTACCTTCGGCAAGCTCGCGCTCGATTTCGGCTACTGGTATTACTGGTATCCCGGCGGGCGCGAGTTTAATGGCGATCTGAGCCCTCTGCCTGGGCCAAATGCAAGCTGTACAAACGGCTTTAAGACGCCAACGGGCTTTTGCAATGTCTATGAAGCCGACCTAAGCTTCTGGGAGGTTTACGGCAAGGCCACTTACACGGTGAACGATACCGTAACGCTTGGCGCCAATGTCTATTATTCGCCGTCTTGGCTCAGCGAAGGCGCGGACGGCCTCTGGGCGCAAGGCTCGGTAAAGCTGACCGCGCCATCGAGTTGGATTCCAACCGTGGCGCCCAAGGGGACAGGCGCGTTTTTCTTGGGCGAGGCGGGCCATTATTGGTTCGGCCAGACGAACGCGTTTTACGGCAATATCGACCTGCCCGATTACACCGAATGGGATCTTGGCGTGACCTTTACCTACAAGGTCTTCAGCCTGGATTTCCGCTATTACGACACCGATCTCTCAAGAGCGGATTGCAACGTGCTGACCTCGGACCATACAGCGTCGTACAGCCCCGGCAACATCTCGTCCATCAACCCGAGCGGGCTAGGCTCGAACTGGTGCGGCGCCACTTTCGTGGTCAAGGCGTCGTTCGACCTAACGGCCGATACCAATTTGAAGTAGCGCAAGGGGAAGGAGACTACGCCGCATTATCTTCCGGCCCGCGGTTCAGCCATTTCAGGTAGAGCGGGCCGAAGGGGTAGCTTTGCCGGATTTCGAGATAGCCTTCGCGCGCCAGTTCCAGCGTGGCGCCGAAGCTTGAGGCCGTCACCGTTTTGCCGAGCAAGTTCTGCGGCGAGTACTCCTCCAGAAACTTGTCGAGCGCGGCCCAGTCGGGCTCGCCGCCCAAAAGCGCGGCCAGCCGCTCGCGCGCCTGCTTGATGGACCAGACCTCGCGCCCGCCCCATTTCACTTCGGTAACAGCGTTGCGCTGGCGCTGCTCGGAGTAAGCCTTCAAGAGGTCGAAGATGCTCGCCGAATAGATGCTCGACCGCACCACCCGGATGCCCTCGGGCATGCCCCGCGCGAAAAGCTCGACGCCAAGCCGCTTGCGGCCCATCATGCTTGCGAGCGCCTCGCGCATGGCTTCCAGGCGTTTCAGGCGGAAGGCAAGCTGGGCGGCAAGCTCTTGCCCCGTTGGGCCGTCCTCCACCTGCTCCTTCTCGGGCAGCAGCAGCTTGGATTTGAGGTAGGCGAGCCAGGCGGCCATCACGAGATAATCGGCGGCGACTTCAAGGCGCAGCGTGCGGGCGGCCTCGATGTAATCGAGATATTGCTCGGCGAGCCGCAGGATCGAAAGCTTGGTCAGATCGACTTTCTGGCTGCGCGCGAGTACGAGAAGCAGGTCGAGTGGGCCTTCGAAGCCGTCAAGCTCAAGAACGAAAACGTCTTCGCCGTTCTCCTCCGGCAGCCGCTCCGGCGCTTCCCAATCGCTGGGCGCCGCTTCCGCCTGTCTGCCGTCCACGTCTTGGCTCACGTCGCATTCTCCGCTTGACACCAAAGGCAGTCATCCTGCCTACGGCGTGCCGCCTCTTTCGTCATCCCGGAAACGCCGGAGGCGTTATCCGGGAGCGTTACAAACTCAGGCCGGCGTATTTTACGATCCCGGATAAACGCAAAAGCGTTTTCCGGGATGACGATGACCACGCAGACGCCGTTCCGGGATGACAACCGGAAACAGCTTGACACGCTGGCGCGCAGTTTGAGTGATTCATGCGAGCGCCGCTAGTGCTTCCGCGCGCGCTTCCTCTGCTTCCTCGCGTGCAAACGGCTCCGGTTCCTTGAGCGCGGCGAGTGCTGTCTCGAAGCGCCGCAGCGCAGGGCCTTCAAGAGCAGGCGAGGCCGCGGCGACGGCTGCCATCTCCTCCATCTTGCCGTTGCAATGCAGCGCCAGATCGCAGCCGGCGGCAAGGCTCGCCCGCGTGCGCTCCTCTAGCGTGCCCGAGAGCGCCCGCATGCTGAGATCGTCGGACATCAAAAGCCCGTCGAAACCGATGAAGCCGCGTATTACCTCGTTTATGGCCTTGGCCGAGACGGTTGCGGGCGCGTCCGCATCGACGGCCGTGTAAACCACATGCGCGGTCATCGCCATTGGCAGGTGCTTGAGCGCGCGGAACGGTGCAAAGTCGGAGGCTTGCAGCTCATCGAGTGGCGTATACACCATGGGCAGCGCGAGATGGCTGTCGGCCATGGCCCGGCCATGCCCCGGGATGTGCTTCATCACGGGCAGAATCCCGCCCGCTAGCAGACCTTCCGCAACTGCGCCGCCAAGCTCGATCACAGTCTCGACATCGTCGCCGTAGGCCCTGTCGCCGATGATGTTGTCCGCGCCGGGCACGGGCACGTCTAGCACCGGTGCGCAGGTAGTGTTGAAGCCGAGTGCGTGGAGATCGTGCGCCATCGCGCGCGCGCAAAGCCTGGCCACGTACTTCGCGCGCTCGCGATCCGCGGCCCTCAGCCGGGCGAAGGCGCGCGCAGCCGGATAGCGCGGCCAATGCGGCCCGGCAAGGCGCTGGACGCGCCCGCCTTCCTGATCGACCAGCGCTAGAACCTCGCCTTGGGCTGCCTCGCGGGCCTCCTCGATAAGGCGCTTTACCTGCTCCGGGCTCTGCACATTGCGCGCGAACAGGATGATGCCCGCAGGCCGCGCTGCGGCGAGAAAGTCCGCCTCGCCCAGCGAAAGAGCGGGGCCGGATAACCCGCAAATAAAAGCGCGCTGGTTCACGCAGCCTCCTTCACTTCAACGATCTCAATGATTGGCTATCTTATAGGGCTTCCAACCAGCGCACAATGAAGGGCGCCTGCGGTCGCTTGAAAAGGTCCTCCAGCCCGGCACAATAAAGCTCGACCAACGGTCATCTCTTGTTCGTTACGATGTCTGGCCGAAGATGACGCAGGCATCGCGTGCGCCGTGAACGACGCGGACGAAGAAAATGGCGGCGTCCTTAATGATGTAATGGATCATGTAGCGGCCATGCGGAAAGCCACGAAGGTTAGGCGCGAGGTAATCCCGCCTGGCGCCGATCTCGGGAAATTCGGCCAGCAGCTCAATTTTCTGGTGAAGCTCCGCTATGAAGCGATCGGCCGGTTCCCGGGCATCCAGGGCGATGTAAGCCCAGATTTCGGCAAGATCGGCAAACCTCAGGTAGGGGGCTTGGGCCGTTCCCTTCGATCCAATGCCGCAATCAGCTCAATGAGATCGGCGGTATCGTAGCCCAGCGTCATATATGCCTTGATGACTTCCACCGGCCAATCGTGCTCTGCATTGCGCAGCGCTTCCCGCACGGCCCCGGGCAGCTCATCGAATGTGTTATCCCAGTTTGGCTTATTCATTTAGGCGCCCACCGAAGCCTGGAAGTTACTTTCCTTCCCGCAGCACTTCGCGCATGGTGCCGGCGATGATGCCTGGAAGGTCGCGGCGGAGGCCGGCGATATCGGTCCGGACACCCTCAAGGCCAGTCTCAACCTTATCCGCAGAAACGCGGCGTGTGAGGCCGGCGATTCGAGCTTCAACGTCCATGCGGGCGCCTCAAGTGGTGTGGCTTTCACATTACCCTGGAGGGGCGGGCAGATCAATAGTAGCCGGCCTCCGCCGGTGCATCGGGTTCGTCATCGCCGCTCGAACAGCCGCTCCAGCTCGGCGCGCGAAAGCTCGACGTAAGTGGGCCGGCCATGATTGCATTGCGCGGCGCCGGGCGTCGCTTCCATCTCCCGGAGCAGGGCGTTCATCTCGTCCAGCCGCATCGCTCTGCCCGCGCGCACGCTGCCGTGGCAGGCCATGGTGGCGCAAATCGCGTTGAGCCGCGCCTCCACGCCGGAGGCCTCGCTCCCGGCCAGCTCGTGGGCGAGATCGCGGACCAGCGATTGCAGATCGCATTGGCCGAGCAGCGCCGGCGCCTCGCGCACGATCACAGCACCGATGCCGAAGCTCTCGACCACAAGCCCGCTATCGGCGAGCTTGCCGGCATATTCGAGCAGCAGCGCCGCCTCCTCCTCCGCCATCTCGACAATTTCCGGGATGAGCAGGAGCTGCCGCGCGATGCGCCCGCCGGCAAGCGCCGCCTTCAGCTTCTCGTAGACGATGCGCTCGTGGGCGGCGTGCTGATCCACCAGAACCATGCCATCCGCGGTTTCGGAGACGATATAGGTCTTGTGAAGCTGGGCGCGCGCGGTGCCGAGCGGCTCTTCGGCTGGCTCGGGCGTCGGAGCGGCAGCGTCCTCGAACGCGGCTTGAGGCTGCTCGGCGAAGCCGTTTGCGGGCGCTGCGAAAGCTTGCGGCGGACTGCGAAGCGGTGCCCGGTATTGGACGGCCGGCGGCCGTGGTTCGGGAAGCGGCGCGATCCGCGCGCCAATCGAGCCCGCCGGGACCGAAGCACCGCGCCGCAGCGCTTCGTGCAAAGCCGAGACCAAAAGGCTGCGGACGAGGCTCGCGTCGCGGAAGCGCACCTCCGCCTTCGCGGGATGCACGTTCACGTCGACGGCTTCCACCGGCACGCTCAGGAACAGGGCAGCCAAAGGATAACGCCCGCGCGGCATGAAGTCCTGATAGGCGCCGCGTATGGCCGAGAGCAGCAGCCGGTCTTTCACCGGCCTGCCGTTCACGAACAGATATTGCAGCGAGGCGTCGGGGCGGTTGAGCGTAGGCAGGCCCGCGAAGCCCGCTATAGAAAAGCCATCGCGCTCCAGCTGCACCGGCTCCGCTTCTTCGGCGAACTCGCGCCCCATGATGCGGGAGAGCCGCTGCCGGACGGCGTTCTCGTCGTGCGGATCGGCGCGGGTAAGCGAAAGGGAGGCGCGCTCGCCAACGGTAAGGGAAAAGCCGGTTTGCGGGCAGGCAAGCGCCAGGCGCTTCACCACATCGGCGATGGCGGCGTTCTCGGCGCGTTCCGATTTCATGAACTTGAGGCGCGCCGGGGTGGCCGAGAATAGGCCGTGGACCTCGACGACGGTTCCGCCGCGCGCCGCCGCGGGCTTGATTGCGGACTTCTTGCCGGCCTCGAGCGAAATTTCGAGCCCGGTCGCGGTGCCCTGCCGTCTCGTCACGATCCGCAACCGGCCCACAGAGCCCAGCGACGGCAGCGCCTCGCCCCGGAAACCGAGCGTGCGGATATCTTGCAAGTTCCCCGCCGCGAGCTTCGAGGTGGCGTGGCGCTCCACGCAAAGCGCCAAATCCGGCTCGTCCATGCCGCAACCGTCGTCGCTCACCCGCAAGAAGGACAGCCCGCCTTCTTGCGCGATCACCTCGATGGACGTGGCCCCCGCATCGATGGCGTTCTCGACCAGCTCCTTGACCGCGCTCGCGGGCCGCTCGATCACCTCGCCGGCGGCGATCCGGTTGATCTCGACCTGGCTAAGCTGGCGGACGGCCAAGGCTCAGCCCTCAACCGATTGGCGATAGCTCATGGTGCGAATCCTTTTCGCTCAAGTATCAATTCAGTGGCGCTTGCCAGACCGCCGGGCAAGCGCCCTATCGGACTTTCAACAACTGAAAACGCAAAAAAGAAAATGCCGGTTATTCGGCTCCAGCACGGAAAAGGTGACGTCATTGCGAGCGAAGCGAAGCAATCCAGAGGCAAAGGTAATAGCGCTTTGCTCTGGATCGCCACGGCGGCTTCAGCCGCCTCGCGATGACGTTGCGGTCCGCTGCCGGCTGAAGTTAAAGCCCGGCGTCGTGGATGCCTTCGGGTTCACCCGCCACTGTCACGATCAGGTTTTTCGGCTCCATCAGACGCTTAGCGACGCGCTTGATGTCCTGCACCGTGATAGCCTCGATCTCGCCATTGCGGCGGTCGATATAATCGATGCCGAGATTGTCGAGCTGGATGGCCAGAAGCTGCTGGGCGATTTTCCCGCTGGTGTCGAAGCGAAGCGCGAAAGATCCGATGAGATAGTCCTTGGCGGTGCGGAGCTCGCTTTCGCTAAGTCCGTCTTGCGCCACGCGTTCGAGTTCCGCCTTGATCAAATCCATCGATTGCCCGACGGCCTTGTTCTCGGTCGCCACACCGCCCGCGAGAATGCCGGCATGTTCAAGCGGATAAAGGTAGGTATAGACAGAATAGGCGAGCCCGCGCTTTTCGCGCACCTCCTGCATGAGCTTCGAGGAAAATCCGCCGCCGCCCACCACATAGTTCAAGATATAAGCCGGGATGAAATCCGGATCGTTGCGCTTCAGCCCCTCAAAGCCGAATTGCACAACCGATTGCGGATTGGGCATGGGCACGACGCGTTGTCTGGATGCCTTGTCCCAAGCCACCTCCGCCACCGGCGCCCGGACGGACGTATCGGGCAGATCGCCAAATATAACGTCAAGCGCTTCGCCAAGCTGCGCGGCGTCGATATCGCCGACAACGGCGACTTTGAGGTTGTCGCGTGCGAAGTTCTTTTTCACGTAATCGTGCAGGTCGGCGGGCGTAATGGCTGCGACGCTTTCAAGCGTGCCGCTCACCGGCCGGCCATAGGGATGCGCGCCGAAAGCGAGCTTGAACCATTCGTTCGAAGCGGCCTTGTTGGGGTCCTTTTCTTCCAGCCGCAAATTCGCGACGATCTGCTCGCGAATGCGTTCCACGTCAACGGGGGTGAAATGCGGAGAGGTGAGCGCCATCCGCAAGAGCTTAAGCGACGCGTCCCGGTTCTGGGTCAGCGCCTGGAACGACACCATCATGTGGTCGTACGATGCGTTCGTGCTGAACTTGGCGGCGAGGTCTTCGAGCCGGTTCTGAAAGGCTTCCGAGATCTAGATCGCCCGCGCCCTCGTCGAGCATTCCCGATACGAAGGTCGCAACCCCTGGCTTGCCGTCAGGATCCTGAGCGGAACCGCCGGCAAAGGCGAATTGCATGCTCAGGATCGGCCTTGAGTGGTCCTCGACGAGCCAAGCTTCGACGCCTTTTTTACTGGTGACTTTTTGAATGTTCATCGCGTTCGCTGGAAATGCTGCCAAAATGAGTAGGGAAAGAGCTGCAAGCAATGCCGCGGCGCCGGGCCGGAGGAGCTTGCCCCCAAGGATAGCGTGATTCATAGTGTGTTACTCGATCCTTAGTGGAAGGTTCCAGATCCGCCCCCAACGTGCGGTTGCACCTTGGCGACTTTCGACGGGATGGGAATGAGGTAGCCGGTCACGGAGCGTTTGCGGTCGAGATATTTCGCCGCCACCGCTTGAACCTGCTCCCGCGTTACGGCCTTGAGCCGGTCCTGCCGGGTTTCGACATCGGCGATGGTGCGCCCCGTCGCCAGGCTCCAGCCATAGGTGTGGGCCAGGCTCTGCTGGCTGTCGGAAGCATAGATCAGGTTGGCGATCTCGCCGGTCTTCGCGCGCTCCAGCTCCTCCGGCGTCACGCCATTCTGGATGACGTCTGCGATGACGCGGTCCATCGAAACCTCGATATCCTCAAGCTTCGCGTCGCCTGCCGCAACGGCGTAAAAGCCGAACCGGCCCGTGTCGAGGGCAATGCCGCTGTACCAGGCGCTGGCACTCGAAGCTATCTTCTCGTCGCGGACGAGAGCGTTGTAGATGCGGCTGGTGGCGCTGCTGCCGATGATGCGCGCCAGGACTTGCAGAGCTTCCGCCTCGCCCTCCGCACCCGTGCTGCCGCTTGGCACCAGATAATAGCGCTCTAGGGTCGCTTTACCGGCGCGGTCATCGCGCAGGATCACCCTCCGCTCTGCTATAGGCGCGGGCTCGTCCGGGCGCACACGCGGGCTTCCAACCTCGGGATTGGCCGGGATTTTGCCGTAGGTTTCCTTTGCAAGCGCCATGACTTCTTCGGGCTGAACATCGCCTGTGACAACCAGGATGGCGTTATTGGGCGCATAGAACCGCTTGTAAAAGGCGAGTGCGTCCGCGCGGTCAAGCTTGCGCATCTCGTTTTCCCAGCCGATGACGGGGGTGTGATAGGGGTGCGCAACATAGAGCGCGGCCATGATCTGCTCTTGCAGAAGCGCGCCCGGATCGTTGTCGACCCGGCTGCGGCGCTCCTCGAGGATAACCTTGCGCTCGGTAAGAACATCCTTCTCGTCGAGCCTGAGGTTGGCCATCCGGTCCGCCTCCATTTCCATCACTTGGGGAAGCTTTTCCTTCGCGACGCGCTGGAAATAAGAGGTGATGTCTTGGGAGGTGAACGCATTATCCTGGCCGCCCAGCCGCGCGACGATCTTCGAGAATTCGCCTGGCGGGATTTTCTCCGTCCCCTTGAACATGAGATGCTCAAGGAAGTGCGCGATGCCCGATCTCCCCTGCGGCTCGTCCGCGGCGCCTACCTTGTACCACACCATATGGGTGACGACTGGCGCGCGCGTGTCCGGCACCACCACCACTTCGAGGCCATTATCGAGCTTGCCGTGAAAGGCGAGGTTCGAGGCCGGGGACGGCCCGGCCGCTTTGGCTGGGGAGAGTGCAAGGGTCATGAGCAGGACACCCAAAAGTTGAATTTTTAGAATTCTGCCCGATCGTGAAGGAATTGAACGGGGCGCTGTTTGTAGAGCGTTGTGCTGGAACATGTAGGATTTGACCGTCCTAAAGTGAAGCGGAGCCTAGGATATGGGCTTTCGCACGCTAGCCGCCACAATTCTTACGGCGATTTCATGACGCGGCCAGAGCTGTGCCGCCAAAGGTGCCAAAATGGCCGCTTCTTGAGCGGCCGGGATTTCTCGGCCTTTTTTCGTTGCGGCGTGCGCGAGCCGCCGATGCACGAGCGTCATTCCCGCGCAAGAGCGTGTGAAAAAATTGAACCCGGAACCGTTGCAACACACACGGCCATCATTCCCGCGCAGGCGGGAATCCATTTATCCTGTTGGAACAAGCTCTTGGATGGGTCCCCGCCTTCGCGGGGACGACGGCATACAGCTTGGCTTAACGCGGAGAACTACTTACCTGCCCGGACTTTTGCCCCTATTACCTATAATATTGCTATGTTATTACTTGCACTTATCTTCTGCCCCGAGAAGAATTCGCATTTGCGTCTTTTCCTTTAAGTTGCCGTAACGGTATATTAAGATTTTATCGGCCTTTTTGCTGCTCTCCATAGTCTGTTATGCTCAGGTCCATAAAAATGGCGTATTTACCTGATGCAGTTTCCTCGAACTGGAATAAGCCACCAGCCGGTTTAAGCCATGAGTCTGATGACGCACCTCTCGTCTTCTGTTGTGCCGCATGCCAGCGAGCGAACGGAGCGTTTTGTTGACCGGCTCGCGCCGCGGCTCTGGCTGGACCGCCTGCTTTGGTCTGAACGGCCCATCGCCTCCCAGCTCCTGCTTGGCGTTGCTGCGGCCGGCATGACGGCGCTTTTGGGTGCCTGTTTCCTGAGCGGGATGGACCGCGGCTCCGCATTCTTCGTGTTCTTTCCGGCCGTTGCCTTAGCGGCGCTGCTCGGGCGCGTGGCGGGAGGATCGCTCGCCGCGCTCCTTTCCATATTACTTGTGAGCATTTGGGGCGTTCCTTTTCAAGGGACCGCAAATTTGGCCGAGGCGCTTCCGTTCCTCGCCGCGTGTGCGGCCGTGATTTCGTTGGCCGAGGCCCTGCATCGCGTGCATGGGCAAGCTTTCGCCGCTACACTTGAGAGCGCGGAATTCCAGGGCATGGCCGCAGCGCTCGGCGAACGCGAGGCGTGGCTCAACGCCGTGCTCGACGGGGTGGCCGACGGCATCGTGACCATCGATGAGCGGGGAATGATCGTATCCATCAACCCCGCGGCGACCGCGATTTTCGGATACGCACCAACAGAAGTAACAGGCCGGAGCGTCAATATGCTCATGCCCGCGTTCTGCCGCGAGGCGCACGACCGCTACATCGCGGAGCATGTGAAATCCGGCAAAGTAGAGACGGCCAACCGCCGGCGGCAAGTGGAAGGCCGGCGTAAGGACGGCTCCGTGTTTCCGATGGAGTGCGGCGTGAGCGATGTCGTCTTCAGCGGCAAGCGCATGTTCGTTGGCATTGTCCGCGACATAACGGAACGGAAGAAGGCGGAGGAAGCACTGCGGGCAAGCGAGGAGTTCTCGCGGACGGTGCTGAAGTCGAGCGCCGATTGCATCAAGGTCATGGATTGCGGCGGCCGGATCGAATACGTCAACGGGGAGGGTCTGCGGCTCATGGAGACCGGCGATCCGGCTACCGTTACGGGCAGGCTTTGGACGGATATGTGGCCAACGGCCGAACGGGCGGCGGTGCAGGCGGCAATTGCCCGGGCCAACCTTGGTGAGACCAGCCGCTTCTCCGCCTACCATCCAACCATGAAAGGCACTCCCAAATGCTGGGACGTGCTCGTTGCTCCGGTTCGCGATAGCAAGGGCCGCATCTGTAAGCTCGTAGCCACCGCGCGCGATATAACCGAGGCGAGAGAGGCCGAGGAGCAAATCAATCTGCTGATGCACGAAGTCAATCACCGCTCCAAGAACTTGTTCGCGGTCGTGCAGGCCGTGACGCGTCAAATGGGGCGCAGCGAAGAGGCGAAGGCTTTCGCCGGCCGGCTTGGCGAACGGCTCGCCTCCCTGGCCGCCAGTCACGATCTGCTGGTGAAGAGCGAGTGGCGCGGCGTGAACATCTCCGATCTCGTACATTCCCAGCTTGGGCACTTCAAAGACCTGATCGGCAGCCGGGTTCGGCTCGAAGGGCCGCCCGCGCAGCTTACGCCCGCCGCGGCGCAATCGCTGGGCATGGCACTGCACGAGCTGGCGACCAACGCCAGCAAATACGGCGCGCTGTCCAACGCGGTAGGCAAGGTTCACGTTGCCTGGGCGATTGCGCCAAGTGCGGGAGAACGGCATTTCCAAATGAGATGGTCCGAGCGAGGCGGCCCGCCGGTCGAACAGCCGAAGCGCCGCGGTTTCGGTCACACCGTACTCGTAAGATTGGCTGAGCAGGCGATGGGCGCGGACGTTAATCTGGACTTCGCTCCGGCCGGCTTGGTTTGGCAGCTTTCCGCGAATGCACGCAACGTCGTCGAAGCGGACGGCGCGCGCCGCTGACGCGCCACGCAATCCGTGGCCTGGTATCATACTGGATCTGCGTGAACGCTTCCGCAGCCGTCATCGCGAGGCAGCAAAGCCGCTGTGGCGATCCATATTCAGTGCGCGGGTTCGATCCTGGATTGCTTCGCTTCGCTCGCAATGACGCCGGGAAGCGATCAAGCGGATCTCGTATCACACATCGTTTAGCCAGGTCAGGATCGGCGGGCGCGCCGACAGCACATCCACGATCTGGTCCATCGCGGCGATATGATAATGATGCCCATCCTTGTCGATGGCTTCGGTGGCCTGGGCATAAAACCACCTCGCATAGCGCGAATTGCGCACGATGAAAATCGGCCAGGGGTAGATGGTGTTGCCCTCGTAGATGGTGCGGAGCAGGTATTTCTCTTGCGTGCCGCGATAGCAGAGCGGCGCGTCGAATAGGATCCGCAGCTCTCTGTATTTCGGGTCGGGCGATTTCAAAATGAGCCGGAAGCCCTCCCTGTCGTCGTGCATGGCGTCGATAAACATCTTGGCCGCCAAGCCGTCGATGGGCTCCCATCGCTCGAACCGTTCTTCGTCTGCCATCGTCAGACCGCCGCCCCTTCGCCTCGCGGCTTCTGTTTCGCTTAAGACCCAAAGTCATGATAGCAGACGGCTCATGACGCAAGGAATTCGCAAGAAGAAGGTAAGCGGCCGCGGAATCCCCGGGCGGGTGAGGGGGCTTCACAGCCGCGGGCTTGCCTGCTAAGCAACATTGTTGGGGGAGCCAGCCTGTGCTGCGAAATGCCCGCTTTCGCGGGAGTTTCGGGGGGTGCACCCGTTGGCCGGGTTACGAAGGTGCCGCCGTCAGCGTTGCGGGAGCGAGGGATCATGGCCGCTGAGTGCATGAATGGTTTCGATACGGGCTTCGTGAGCCTCGGCTACGCGAAGGTTGCGATTTTGGGCGTGGTGCAGGGCATTACCGAGCTGATGCCGATTTCCTCGACCGCGCATATGCGCCTCGTGCCCGCGGTGCTGGGCTGGCGCGATCCCGGCTCGGCATTTTCGGCGGCCATGCAACTCGCAGCCCTTGCCGCCGTGGTCAGCTATTTCTGGAACGATGTCCGCTGCCTGGTGACCGGATCGTTGTCCGCCGTGGTCCGGCGCGACTGGCGCGACCGCGATTTTAGGTTCGCGCTAGCCATTGTGTTGGGGACGATCCCCATCGTTGTCTTCGGAAAGATGCTGGAGCCTGTCCTCAATGCCTGCAACTCGCCGCTGCGCGGCCTCCTGGTGATCGGGTGGGCCAGTCTCGTCATGTCGCTTTTGCTGGCCGCGGCGGAGTTGACCGCCCGTCACCGGCGCAAGATGGAAAACTGGGACTTTTACGACGCGATCATCGTTGGCTTCGCCCAGGCCGGTGCGCTCATCCCCGGCGTTTCGCGCTCCGGCTCGACGCTGACGGCGGCGCTGTTCCTCGATTTCAGCCGCGCCGAAGCGGCACGCTTCTCCTTCTTGCTCGGCCTACCTGCCATCTTTGGCGCGGGAGTGGGGGAACTCTGGAAGCTGCGCCAAGCCGGCCTCGATGCGCATGGCTGGAGCGTGCTCGCCGTTGGCCTCATCGTTGCCAGCATTTCGGCCTTCGCGGCGATATGGAGCCTCTTACGCATTTTGGAGCGCTTTTCGGCTTGGCCGTTCGTGGTTTACCGCGCGCTCATGGGCGCGGGGCTGGTCAGCGGCATTTACTTGGGCTGGCTGAAATGAGGAGGCGCCTGCTAGAACGGACCTAGACATACCGTTCCCGTTCTGGAGCATGACCTACGACGGCGCGCGCTATCCGGGCGCGCCGGGGTGCAATACCCGGGCTAATTGCCAGCAATTCGCCTATGAACTGTTGCGTCACAACGGCTTCGCCATCGCCAATTTACGCTCAAGCGATCTGTGGGCGGACAGCCAGGACACCGCGCCCGTCATCGGCGATCTCCAGCCTGGCGACCTGCTCCTGTTCAACCGCAGGGGCGATGCCTGGGGCGCTCATGTTGCGGTTTACCTCCGCGGCGGCCGCGCTATCCATCTCGCAAAGCACATCGGCAAGCCCGCCATCTGGACGCTGGCGCAGTTCGCCGCCTGCCCGCGTTACGCCAGCTTCATCGGCGCCAAGCGGCCCATTCGCCGCAGGAATTTTGCCCCAGTACAGAATGAGGCGGCAATGCCAGGCAGCGCTGCCCCGCCTGCCTCAGGCGCGGCTGGCGCCGGCGGATTTGCCGGTTGCGGGCGCGAACTGTTTGCGCATGCTTTCGGCGAGGCGCTTCAAATATCCTGAGCGCTTGCGGCCGTATTGGAGGACACGAGCCTTCTCAAGCGTGACGAGCCCGCTTTCCATCATTTCGTCGAGCACCGGCAGAAATGCATTTATCTTCTCTTCCGCGTCGCAGATTTCGATGACAACGGGGCTGTCATCGGCGCCAAAGAAAGGCCGCTCGTGCATGCGGCTCGACTGGCCGAAGCCAACCGGCCCCTTGAGCACGGTCGCGCCAGCGAGGTGCATCTCGCGCGCCTTCATGACGATGGCCATGTAGAGAGGCTGCTCAACCTTGTAACGGTCGTCCGCGCCGGTGAAAATGCGCAGCAATACGGCTTCATGCGGCACTTCCATGAGCGCCTCCCTTATTACTCAGTCCGTTCCGGTGCGGCTTCGTCGTTTTCCGGCCTTTTCGTCAGCCTGCCAGCGCGGGCCATCCTCACCTTTTCCATTGTTATCAGGCCGGACCCGATCAGCTCGTCGAGTTCCGGCAAAAAGCCTTCGATCTTGTCTTCGGCGTCCACGATCTCGATCACCATCGGAAGATTGCCGGGGGCATCGACGTTGAATTCGGAATTGACGCGGCGGCCCTGACCGTAACTCAACGGTCCATGCAGGGCGGTGGCGCCGGCAAGCCCGGCATCGCGGGCAGCCTCGACAATGACGCGATAAAGCGCCCGGCCGCCCTTCCGGTCAGCTTCGCCGATAAACGCGCGAAGAAGAATGGCATCCCGAGGTATTTCCATTTCGGGCCTCAAAAGCCGCAATGTAGAAGTGTACCTTGCAAGGCGCAGGCTGTGAAGCGCGCGCTATTCTCTCCAAACCGCTTTATTCCAAGTCCCTGCCGGCTGCCGCCCCCGATCTTCCGTCTGCCGCCGTTCAAGCAGAAGCTCTTGACTGCGCAGCCACACCAGCACGTCCGCGCGCTGACCTGTCTTCAGTTTCGCCCAATGCAGCATTTTCCGGCAACGAATGACCGGCCATGTGCCGCTTGAGGCCGGAAGCTGATTTGACAGGGGAAAATTGGGTTCGTTCGGCAAAAATGCCCATTTTATATAAGTAAGCATAATCAAGAAAAGGCTCTATCGTTTCCTTCCGTTCGAGGCCGAAACCGAACTCGGTAGCATCAAAAACTTCGTTAGATCAGCACTCCCGCCTTCTGGTCACTTTGCGGACTACCATGGCTTTGAGCCTCAGACGGCGAGAGTGGGCCAAACTCCGACATCTCGCCTGGTAGATCGTGAACCCATCAAGCGTTGGCGGCGAGGTCAGCCTCTGAGCTGGTAATTCGTATGGTGCTAGCGCCTGCACGCTCGAGAAGCTCTAACATAGCCCAGAACGCTTCGGGTGGAGCCGTTCCAAAGTCAACACTAAGCATGCCGGGTCGGATGAGCAGCGAGTGGATGACGCAGGACAACCCTAGGCCCCGGTCATACCGCTCATCATCGGGATCGAACCAGCGTCGGAACCAGTGCTTTATAGGGTCGGGAGGCAAGGCCGTAAGATTGTGGTAGATCACCACGTCATCCCACCGCAGGTGTTCGATCGAAACGGCTGCCAGGCCAAACGAGCCTGAGATCGTGTTGAATGTGAGAATGTTTCCGGGCTTAAGCTCTATGGCCTCGCTTTGCGCGTCGTTCTTGATGAAGTCGACGCAATACAGCCGCTGGAAGAGCTCGCTGGAACTCGCTGAGTTGCAGCTTCACTTCGGGCGCGCCTTGGTTGCAGTCCCGTTTCTGTTTGTCGGTGAATGCCTTGAACTGTTCGACGTAATGATCACGCACACGGGCGACGATGGCAGCAACATCCATAACGCAAAGCTGCCGGAGTAGTGAGCTATTTGCAAGCACAAGCTTCCCTCCCATTGATGGACGTGGATCAAAGCGGAGATGCCCCGGTATGAACAACTGACTTCGAGCGGCGCGCGGTCAAGCCACATAGCGACTGAACGATGGCTTGGAAGCCTTGCAGAATTTGACGGATAGCCGACTGCGAATTACCGAGCGCTTATTCTGGGTCAGTGGCGGGGTCGTTTCGGCCTTGCCAGCGACAGCAGCAATGAGATCCGGTAGCCGACATAGCCGACACGGCATTGCAAGAACAGCGTGATGGCCGCAAACGACCCGATGCCGCCCCTTCGTTGGCAGAGCCTCGAAAGCCTGCAGCAGATCGAACAGGCGGAAAAAGGATGAACTCGCGAAAGTTTTCATTCGCCGCAGCGGTCCTGCCTATTTGACCACCAGCACATTGCATGGCGCATATTCCACAAGGCGGTCGGTGGTGCTTCCGATGATGCGATTGTAGAGCGCGGAGTGCCCCATATAGCCGACAACGAGCAGGCCGAAGCGTTCCTGCTGCACAAAGTCCACGATGCTGGAGACCGGGTGGCCCACCGCGACATGCGGGGTGAGCTTGATGCCTGCGGCTTGAGCCTGGGCCACCGCCCGGCTCTTGACGGCCTCGTACACATGATTGGCTTCCGCCTTCTCCTCGATAACCTCATCGATCGTGGCCGGGAACCTCGGCATCTCCTCTACCGAGATCATGTGCAGCTCAGCACCTTGTTCCTTCGCCAACTTTATCGCGGCAGAAAGGGCACGCGCAGCACCTTCCGAGCCGTCGTTGGCTATGAGGATTTTGCTAAACATGAGACGCCTCCTCAATTCATTCCGCCGGTGCCTCCAGCGGCTTTGGGGTTGGCATAAACCATCGCTGCGCGATCAGCGTGGGTACGACCGCGCTGCCGATCACGGCTGTCACCAGTATCGTATATTCCCGCTGATCGATGATATGATTGGTAAGGCCGAACAGCGCGGAGATCGAGCCGAAGGTGAGCCCTGTGGACATGAGGAGCGTGGTGTACATGCCCTCCCGAGGCTCGAAATTGAACCGCTTCGTCAGCGGCAGGATGCCCGCGAACTTGGTTGCCATTTTGATCAGCAGGAACACCGTAATCAGGCCGGCAGAACTCGCGACCGCGTTGAACTCGACAAGCGAGCCTGCCTTCAGAAAGTAGAATGGCGTCAGGATCGTGAAGGCGATGATGCGGAAGCGATGCCCAAGCTCTTGGTCCTTCAGGAACGAGGGAGCGAGTGCCATGCCAATGAGATAGGCCGGCAGCACCGCCTCGCTGCCCGCAATTTGCGACAGGCCGCCGAGGGACAAGAGGACCAGCGAGACGAATTTCGTCTCGGGTTCGCTCACCCGGTGGCCCACGGTCTTGAAGAACCATGGGGCAAATCTGGGAAGAAGCCATAGCACAACGGCCGTGACCGCACCGAACAGGGCAAGCCAGGCATCGTAATGCGCAAACACGATGCCGAGTGCCAGAACGGTTCCGAGATCGTTGATGAAGCAGGCGGCCAGGATGATCTTGCCAAGCTCGGTCTTGTTGAAGCCTGTTTCGACCATGACCGCGTAAACGACGGCGACTGAGGTCGTCGAAAGCGATATGCCGGCGATTTGCGCCTCCGGCCACGGCCAGCCGAGGACGTAATGCGCGTAAACCAGCACGCCGAGATAAGGCGCGAAGAAGCCAGCGATGCCGATGCCAACGCTTGCCCCGAGATTGTTGCGGATCACCTGCATTTCGATTTCGGTGCCGGCCAGGAAGGTGAGCAGGATCGCGCCGAAGCCCGCCAGGAAGTTGACCCAGGGCGTAATTTCAAGGCCGATGGTGTTGCCCGCGATGGCGCCCACGACGATCTCGACGAGCGCAACCGATATGGCAACGCGGATGGATACGATCGAGGCGGCAAGCGCCAGTGCGAGCCAAAGCGATGAAGCAATCCAGACATTGTGCATGCGCAACTCCTCCGTTAGGGAGGCGCTTCACCGCCTCCGCGGGCCAAACTAAGCGCGAGTGCTTGCCTGAAGGAGTTGCGCTTGATGGGCGCGCGCTCTCCCGCTCGCATTCGCGGCAGGAGTCATCAGCCCAGCGGGCAATTTCGGGGGAACCCCATCCCCATCGGATGCAAAGAGGCTAGATAAGCTTCGCGTCCCGGTCAACTTTAAATGCTTTGGCTTATGCCCTATTTCCCAATGGCAACTCCCACTATAATCCCGCCATTATCGCCGCAGCCGTCCTTTTTATGGCCGGAGCAGCGGCGCTCGCCCGCCCCCCTCTCCGGGGGCTGTAAGCGGCGCCGCGCCTATTCTGCGGGCTCGTAGGAATCGTAGGGCTCGCGCTCCACGAGCGGGTCCGAAGATTTGTGATCCTCCAACAGAAACCCGCCCGACTGCCGCGCCCAAAGGCTGGCGTAGAGGCCGCCCTTTTGCAGAAGCTCATCGTGGCTGCCGTCTTCCACGATAGCGCCCTTGTCCATGATGATGAGCCGGTCCATCGCGGAGATGGTCGAGAGCCGGTGCGCGATGGCGATCACGGTCTTGTTCGCCATCAAATTATAGAGCTGCTCCTGGATTGCGGCCTCGACCTCGGAATCGAGCGCCGACGTGGCCTCGTCGAGGATCAGGACCGGCGCATCCTTCAGTAGCACGCGCGCAATGGCGATCCGCTGGCGCTGGCCGCCCGAGAGCTTCACGCCGCGTTCGCCAGCTTGAGCCTTATAAGCGCGGCGCCCTTTGTAATCCTCCAATGCGAGGATAAACTCATGGGCGTGCGCCTTCATGGCGGCGGCAACGACCTCTTCTTTGCTCGCCCGCGGCTTTCCATAGCGGATGTTGTCCAGGATCGAGCGATGCAGCAGCGAGGTGTCTTGCGTCACAAGCCCGATTTGCGCCCGCAGGCTGTCCTGCTTAACGGTAGCAATATCCTGCCCATCGACCAGGATGCGCCCGCCCTCGATGTCGTGAAAGCGCAGGAGGATGCTGACGAGTGTGGACTTGCCCGCACCCGACGGCCCAACCAGCCCGACCTTTTCGCCCGGCTTGATGGTCAGCGACAGGTTCTCGATCAGCCCGCTGTCCCGCCCGTAATGAAAGCGGACGTTCTCGAAGCGGATCTCGCCCTTCGTGACGCGCAATTCCTTGGCGCCGGGCGCATCGACCACGGTCCAAGGCTTGGAGAGCGCTTCCATGCCTTCCTGCACCGTGCCGACATTCTCGAAAATCGAGGTGATGACGAACATGATCCAGCCGGCCATGGTGTTGATGCGGATCGCGAGCCCCGTGGTGACGGCGATGGCGCCAAGCGAGATCGTGCCGTGGCTCCAGAGCCAGAGCGACAGTCCGGTCGTGCCGGTGATCAGGGCGCCCGTTAGAGATCCACTGCGTCAATTCGAGGCCGGTGATCAGCCGGAGCTGGTGCCTGAACTTTTGCAAGTGATCGGAGATCGCTTCCTTGGCGTAGGTGTCCTCGCCTTCGGCATGGGCGAACAGCTTGACGGTCAGAATGTTGGTGTAGCTATCGACGATCCGCCCGATCAGCAGCGAGCGCGCTTCCGAAAGAGCAGTCGCCCGTTCGACCAGCTTCGGCACAAAGAACCAGACCATGGCCAGGAAGCCCGCGAGCCATCCCAAAAGCGGCACGAGCAGGCGCGCGTCGAGCTGGAAGAAGATCACAGCGGCGCTGGTCCAATAAATCGCGACGTACCAAAGCGCGTCCACGGTCTCGACCACCGACTGCCGCACCGCGCCGCCGGTTTGCATGATCTTGTTGGCGATCCGGCCCGCGAAGTCGTTCTGGAAGAACGACAGGCTCTGCCGCAGGATGTAACGGTGCTGCTGCCAGCGCACCATGTTCATGACATTGGCGTTGGCAGTTTGATTGATGAGCATCGTGTGCACGCCGAACGCCAAGGGCCGGGCCACCATGGCGACGAACGCCATCCCAAACAGCGTCCAGCCATGCAGCTCGAAGAATTCGGCGGGGTTCGCGGCAGCTTTGGCGAGATCCACGATCTGGCCGACAAAAGCGTAAAGCGAGACCTCGATGAGCGATCCCAGCATGCCAAACAGCATGATGAGCGCATAGACCCACCAAATGGGCCGCAAATAGTGCCGGTAAAATGCCCCAAGCTTGTCCGGCGGCTGGACAATTGGAACGTCTTTATAGGGATCGATAAGTCTTTCGAACCAGGATAGCATGGCTTCGCTCGCGTGCTTAGGGGTAGGGATCGCGCGGCGAAGCGAAGCGGATGACTTCGCGGGTGTGCTCGCGCTGTTAATTACCGGAAACGGTGATTGTCATCGTTGTTGAAAATCCTGCTTTCAAACTAGCCTGCACTTTACTATAATGGTTCGTGTGCCGGAAGAGGCCATTTGAAGGCGGCAAAATTGCGGCCTTGCGAGGAGGGCAACAGCGAGCGGCGTTGCCCGTCCCGGCGAACGAGGGGAGAGGTGTAGCTAAAGTCATTGTTAAATCAATGGCGTAGGCGTTCTCATGGCTGTAACCAAGCTTTGCTTTAATTGAGTGGAAGCAACAGCGTAGGATTGGGCCCCTTATGCTAAGCGGCAATGTATTGTACGTGGGGCTTGGGGGCGCTTTTCTGGGGCTTTTTGTATTTGGGAATCCGGCACAGTCGAAGGCCGCGGAGTGCGAGCCTTCAATTGCGGTGGAACCCATGAGTGCCGGAGCAGCGCACCTGACCGTTTCCGCCCCTTGTTTGCCTCGGCGCCAGGTGCGCTTTCGCTACGATACGGTCGAGCTTATCCGTACCCTGGATGAGGGCGGGCACCTTGCCTTGACGTTCGACTGCTTCTTGGGCGACAAAGTCCCGCTTTCGGTCTCCATTCAAAATGGACCAACCATTCCCGTCCAGCTCAAGACCCTTGACCTCGACCGCGTCACGATGGTCGCCGTGGTGTGGAAGGGCACCGTCAACCTGGATCTCCACGCATTCGAATATGCGGCGAAGCTGTCCGACGAGAACCATGTCTGGGCTGGCGCGCCGTCGAGCCGCTGGCAGGCCGAGGAGCGCAAGAGGCGCGACAATCGCGGCCATGGTTTCATCAGCTTCGCAAGCGACGGCCGCACCCCTGGCGATCAGATCGAAGTCTATACCTTCGTTCACGAGCCCGGCCAAACTACGGGCGCTGTAACCTTGGCTCTCGATTACGAAAGCAGGTCCCGGCGACCGCGCGACCCGGACACCTGCGGCACCGGTCTCTATTCCGATCTTGAATACAAGGTATTCGTTTTGCACCCAGGCGGCAACGTCACGCGCTCCCGCGGCATGTTCGGGCCGCAAGAGTGCGATCAACCTACCGATGAGATTGCCCGCTACAACGAAAAAGCCCTGCCACAACTTTTTCTGATGCGCTGAGGGCTCAGCCTCAAGCTTTGGGATTCATGACAACGCATCTTCACAAGAGGGTACCATGGCGCGCCGGCCGCTCTTAAAGCTTGCTGCCAGCTTCGCAGTTTTTACCGCTATCACCGCGGGTGCGGCGAATGGCGGAGAGGTAACGCTGGCCTTGCGCAGCGGCGGCCTCACCATAATCGGCGAGTTGCTTCCCTCCGATAAGGGGTCCTTCGTCGTCAAATCGGAGAAATTCGGCGTGGTTTCCGTCGAAGCATCCAAGTTTGTGTGCTCGGGCGACGGCTGCCCGAAGACGGCATTGGGCGTGCTGGCGATCCATGGCTCGAATACGATTGGCGCACAGTTGATGCCGGCCACCATTGAGAAATTTGCCGAAAGGGACGGCTTCACGCTGGAAAAGATCGTCGGCTCCGATGCCGAACAGGTTCTTTACAAGTTCTATGACGGCAATGGCAAAGAGACGGGCAGCATCGATTTGCAATCGCACGGGAGCAATACCGCCCCGCCAGACCTGCTGCAGGGCAAAGCGCAAATCGGCGCGATGTCCAGGCCGATCAAGCCCGAGGAAGTAAAGGCGATAACCGACAGCGGGACCAAGCTTAAGACCCACATCTTCGCCTTGGACGGCGTTGTAATTCTGGTCTCGCCGCAAAACCCCATCACAGCACTAAGCTTGGACGACATCGCAAAGATTTTTGCGGGCACTATCGCCGATTGGAGCGAGGTCGGAAGAAGCCCGGGACGCATCAAGCTTTACGCAAGGGACGCGAAATCGGGAACCTTCGACACGTTTGACAATCTGGTGCTCAAGCCAAGAAATCTAAAGATATCGGCGGAAGCCAAGCGCTTCGAATCAAGCCCGGACCTCTCGGATCAAACCGCCCAAGACCCCGATGGGATCGGAGAGGTGGGTTTCGCCTATATCCGCAACGCGAAGGCACTTGCCATTTCATCCGTATGCGGAATCGTGTCGCCCCCGGAGGTGTTTTCGGTGAAAACCGAAGAATATCCGCTCTCCCGCCGGCTTTTCCTGCATAGCACGGGTTCTCTCTCCGCCATGGGGAGCCACCTCTTGGACTTCGCTCTTTCGGACAACGCACAAGACGCAATATCCGAAGCGGGCTTCATCAATCAGCGCATCGATCTGCAATCTTTCGAGCAGCAAACGAACCGGCTGGCGCCGGCGCTGCTCGTCCCGGACAAAGAGTTCAATTACCCCTACATGCGTGAGCTTGTGAACGGCCTTAGGGGCGCCTACCGCTTATCGGTCAGCTTCCACTTTCCGAAGAATTCGGCTTCGTTGGATGAAAAAGCGCGCCAAGACGTTCCGGTGCTTGCGAACTTTTTGAAAAACGCCGGCGCAAATTACAAGGAAGTCGCACTCGTTGGCTTCAGCGACAATTCTGGAACTTTCGATGCAAATCGGGCCGCGGCGCTTAACCGGGCCACAAACTTTAAGAACGCTTTGGTGGCTGAGGGCATTCCCGCCACCCGGGTCGTTGTTAAATCCTATGGCAGCCTGCTGCCAGTTGGCTGCAATACCACCGAGGCGGGAAGGGAAAAGAACCGGCGCGTCGAGGTGTGGGTCAAAGAGTAGCACCTGCGCATTTCGCACTTGCAAAAAGCGTTAGCAATGTATTGAGATTGCGGGGAAAATTGCGTTGTTTGTTCAGCTTGTTGCCAAAAAGCTAGAACGGAGCCGCAGGAAGTATGTTATAGGTTCAGCTTCTGTAAGGGATGGCAGTGGCATTGGTGTTGAAAACCGGCTATGATGGTTGTTTATTCTGCAATCTGTTGCTTAAAAACCGCAGATTGTGCCCCAATGACCTGTTAAGCTTTACGGCGAGTCGCCTTAAAAACCTGAACCGCGTTGAAGCATTGACGAAAGTCTCATGCTAGCAAGAACCGTCATTCCCCTTGAACAAACCCCGCGTCTCCGCGTGCCCGAAGTAGGATGCGATGTGGAGCTGCGCCGGTCGTCGCGGGCGAAGCGGTTTTCCCTCAAGGTCAGTCATACGGAGCGCTCCGCGATCTTGACGTTGCCAAACCGGGGTCGGCTCGAAGATGCAAGCGCGTTTCTGGCACGGCACGCGGACTGGCTCAGGAGGCAGCTTGAACGCTTACCCGAGCCTGTTCCATTCTCCAACGGCGCCGTCATTCCTCTTCGAGGCGCCTTCCATCGGCTTAAGTTCGTAGGCGCGCAACGCAACTGCGGGGTGGTGTCGGTTCAGCATAACGGCTTGGAAACGGCTGACATTCCCGGTTTTGCCGCGTTCCCAGGGTTTCCGGCTTCGTGCTGCGCAAGTCCAAGTCCGGGCGCGGCACTTCCCCAGATTTTGGTCACGGGCGACTTGGATCACGCGCCGCGGCGCTTCTCGGACTGGCTTCGCAACGAGGTGCGCAGGGATATCGCAGTCAGCGTAGCGAAACATGCTCAAGCGCTTGACTGTATCCCCAAACGGATCGCAGTACGCGATCAAGCAACGCGATGGGGTTCCTGCTCGACAAGTGGTACTCTCTCTTTCTCATGGCGGCTCATCTTTGCGCCGCCATTTGTTTTGGATTACGTCGCGGCCCATGAAGTTGCGCATTTGCGCGAGATGAACCATGGCCCGCGCTTCTGGCGGATCGTAAAAGACGCCGCGCCCACCACCCAGAAGGCCCGGGTCTGGCTTAAATCCCACGGGGCCGAACTCCATCGCTTCGGCAGCGATTACTGAACGCTCTCAACCGAACCTGAGCCGCGCACCGTTTAGATGGATACGCGCGTGCGTGGGTATTACCGGCAGCAGCCGGCTTCGAATGAAATCGCTTCAGTTTTGTGCGGTGCATAACTGCGCTCTCGCCTTACGGCGGAATTTTTGGCACACTACTATTCCGTTAAGTACCATCCCCTGTGCTGCTGTGGACCAAAAGAGACGTTTTCCCGAGTTTTACGTGACTTCGCCGCAGCCCTGCCCCTACTTGCCGGGCCGGCAAGAGCGGAAGATTTTCACTCATCTGTCGCCTGACAGGCCGCGCGCGCTCGTCGACAATCTGTTGAAGGGTGGCTTCCGGCGCAGTCAAAACATCGCCTACATGCCTTATTGCGACCACTGCGCTGCCTGCGTGCCGGTGCGGATCGTGGTCAACGAGTTCGAGCCCCGGCGAACGCTCGCGAGGATATGGAAAATGAACGCCGGCCTGGAGGCGCGGCGCGTTCCGGGCAAACCCACGATTGAGCAGTATTCCCTGTTCCGGGCCTACATCGAGGCCCGGCACGCAGATGGCGGCATGGCGGACATGTCCCTTCTCGACTACTCGATGATGATCCAGGACAGCACGGTCGATACGTTTCTGACCGAATACCGCCTGCCACCGTGCGGCGGCGAAGATGGAGACAATCGGCTCGTGGCCGCGGTGCTCTGCGACCGTTTGAGCGATGGCATCTCGCTCGTTTATAGTTTCTACGAGCCGGAAATGCCGGGCCAAGGGCTTGGCAGCTACGTTATCATGGAGCAAGTGGCGTTCGCCCGTTCGCGTGGGCTGCCCTACGTGTATCTTGGTTATTGGATCGCGGGCTCACGCAAGATGGCTTATAAGGCGCGCTTCCACCCGCAAGAGCACCTGACGCCTGCGGGGTGGGTACGGCGCAGGCGGTGAATCGGGCTATCGCGTGAAACCGGCCTGAATTGGCTGGGCCGAAGCGCGGTTGAGCTTATCGAGCATATGCTCCCATTTGGCCGTGGTGTTCGCCACAACCTTGTCCATGGTGCTCTTCAGCTCGTTCAGCATGGCGCAGCGCCCGGGTTCGGTGTTCGCGTTGACTGCGTCGAGAGATTGTACCTTGCTCAAGAGCGCCTGGTTTGCGGCATCGAGAGAGGCGGTGGTCTCGTCTTTTACAAATGGGGCGGCGTTTGCGAGGAATTCCGCTTCCTGCCAATTGTTGAGGGCGCGCAGCTTTTGCAGGTTTTCCTGGAACACCTTGCCATTCTTTTCGTGAAGCAGCGTGATCGTTGCGCTGGCTGAGGCAACGGCTTCGCGGAAAGCGGCTGGATCGCATTGCCCTTGCTGCGCGAAGGCTGCCGGACATGCAGTAATCGCGATGACGATAGCGAGCGCTCTCAGCACCATGATAGGCCGTTATCTCCGTGCAAAAATTAACGAGAGTTAATATGGCTGTCCTGGTGCAAAATTATGGCAACCCAGCCATGAGTGGGAAAGGGCTCTTCAACTTATATTACAGCGCGGCCGCCCGTTCACATCCTGCGCGAGCTATCGGCGCCCTAGAGCCCCGCTTTTGATAGAATCAAAAGCGGGGCTCTAGGTCTTTGTTTAACCGTGCGTCTTATCGAAAAAACCGCTCACACTTTTTCCGGACGCACTCTAATAGCATAATGGCCGGGAGAAGCCCGGCCGTCGTAAAATCCGTTCCTGTTCAGCGCGGTAGCGAGCTACCAGGCGTAATTGAATCTGTAAGCGGCGCCGATGCCAGCCTGGAACTGGTCCGCGGAGCCTCTCTGCGTAACAATCGGGCTATTCGCTGCGTCGCCTAACAGGCGGTCCCATTCGGCAAAGGCGCGAATCGAGAATTTGTCGGTTAGATAATAGCGGGCGGTCACGTCCACACCGGCAAAGTCGACACCGCCTGCGGCATTATAAGTGCCTAAGCCGGCGCCGGCATCCTGTGCGCCTAGCGAGAAAAACGCCGACGCATATTTGTCGTCAACGACCTGCAAGCGGGGCCCAGCCGTGAGCAGCCACTGAGGAGTGGGCCGGTAGATGAAGTCGGCCATGAAGTTCGCTTCGAAGCCATCCGCGCCAGTAACACCTTGCAGCAATTCCACCCGGGTTCTCAAGAACGGAGCGGGGTAATATTCCGCAAAAGCGCCGCCCTCAAGCGTATAGCCGATGTCGTGGATGCCCTGGAGCGCGGTCGAGGCGTCGCTCCAGACGCGGTGGTTCAAATAGTCGCCGGCCGCGCCCACCCGGAAATTATCGGTCTGGTAAAGCGTGAGGCTGAACGCATCGTTGGGAAGAGCAAGCCATTCCCTCGCGCCCGCCTGATGGATGTCGATGATAGGACGCCCTGAAAAGATGTAGTCCTTGGCCCCAGGGAAGGCGGGCTCAATGACGCCGTAACCGCCAATTGTTACGACCCAATAGTTGCCCGGCGCATCCTTGTAAGATGGCGCGGAGTTATCCGTGAGGTCTGCGCCGTGAGCACAGCCCATGCTCAGACCCAGAAACGCCAATACACACGTGACTCTTTTAGATGAAAGCATCGGTGTGCCCCCCCGGGCTTCATTTACAATCAGCGCCACATTGCCCGAAACTTCCTAACTTGGCGTGCGTTATTTTGTTCGCATATGCAGAAAGGCGGCCGGAGTTGCACATTGGCACCGGAACCGGTTGTATGCCAAGCTAGGGTTGCACCGCGAACTTGTAGCTAGCGCCAACGCCTGCCACGAATTGGTCTGAGGCGCCCCTCAGGCTCACGCGCGGATTATCCGCCGCGTCGCCGGCAAGCTGATTGAAATCGAAAAAGAACTTGGTCGAAACTTGCCTATTCAGATCATATTTGCCCGTCAGCTCCGTGCCGTACGACAAAACCCCTCCTTCCGCGTTGAACGGAACAAAATTGCCGGTAATGCGCGCATTCTGAGTTGAATAATAATACGAGGCATACTCCGCATTTGCGATCTGAACGCGCGGACCGAACGTTACCGTCCAGTCCTCGCGTGGGCGCCAGATGTAATCCGCCGAAAAGTTAGCGGCCAACCCAGGGTTTCCGGCGACGCCCTGCAACACTTCGACGCGCGTCCGTATGTAGTCCAGGGGGTAATATTCCGCGAACGCTCCCCCGCTCAGATCGGCAGCGGCTTTTCCAAGGCGAATATCGATGTCTTCGCCGTGATAGGGGCTCTGCAGGGTCAGCGTACCCGCCGGGCCGGCCCGGAAATTGGATGTTTCGTAAAGGGCGTAGCCAGTGGCGTCGTTCGGGAAAGACAGCCATTCCTTGCTTCCGGCCTGCCAGACATCGATCTGCGGTTTGAAGCCCAGGGTGTAGTGCTTCGAGCCCTCGTAAAGTGGCTCCAGCACCCCGTAGCCGCCAAAATCGACGATCCAGGCGGAAGGCGTCGCAGTATCGAGGGAGGCGATGTCGAGCGCGCGCGCACCGCTTCCCGCGCAGCAGACTGCGCCAAGCAGGAACACAACTCTAGGAAGCCACGCGCCGGTCATGCACTCCTTTTCCCTAGCTGGCTCATAAGCTTAGCCGTACCGAAGGCCGGAACATACCCCTTTTTGTATTCAAGCACACCCATTTTTCAGCAGAGTGGCCCTTTTCCCATAGCTATATCGTTCTTATTCAATGCCGTGCCGGCAGCCCTCATGCCCGCCGCCTTTTCCATGTTAGCGCAACCTCAGATTATGCGGGGTTGAGCCCGGCCACGGCAACCATGTGTTCAACACTTTCGGAGCTGGCTGCATGACGGACTTTGAAGCGCGGATGATGCAGGAGATACGGGAAGCGCCCGAGGCGCTGCGAAGGCAGGAGCGGAGCTTGACGCAGCCTGTTGCGGAGCTAGCTTCCCGGCTCAGGAGCCGTCCGCCCCTTGTTGCCGTTACCTGCGCGCGCGGTAGCTCGGCTCACGCCGCGACCTTCGGCAAGCACTTGATCGAGCGGTATCTGGGCATCCCCGTTGCCGCCGCCGCGCCAAATATTGCAAGCGTTTACCGGCAGGAGCTTCGCCTGAAAGACCAGCTCTTCCTGGCGATTTCGCAGTCCGGGAGAAGCGACGACCTCGTCGGGACGGCGGCCGCCGCGAAGAGGGCCGGGGCGCTGACCGCCGCCATTTTGAACGACACCGGAAGTCCGCTTGCGGCGCATTGCGATCTGGTGCTGCCCATGTGCGCAGGGCCAGAGCTGAGCGTCGCGGCGACGAAGACCTTTGTGGCGACGCTGGCCGCGCTCCTGCGGCTGGCCGCGGCTTGGACGGGAAACGCCGGGCTTGAAGCGGCGATCGGGAGATTGCCGGACCGGCTTGCCGCGGCTAGCGATTTGGATTGGAGCTGTGCGGTGAACGCGCTTGCCGGCGCGCAGAGCCTCGTTACCATCGGGCGCGGGCCCACGCTCGCGATTGCTCGCGAGGCAGCGCTCAAGCTCAAGGAAACCTGCAATTTGCACGCCGAGGCGTTCAGCGGTGCGGAATTCCTGCATGGCCCCGTGGCGCTGGTGTCCTCGCACTATCCGATCCTCATGTTCATGCCTGCGGATGCGGCGGCAGAGGGCATGCAGCGCCTGGCGGCGGACTTGCGCGGGAAAGGCGCGGCGCTGTTCGCAAGCGCACCGGAGACCGCGAGCGGGGTACTGCCCGCACTCGCGCCGGACCAGCCGGAAACGGATGCGGTGTGCCTGATCCAGAGTTTTTATTGTATGATCGTCCGGCTGGCGGACGCGCTTGGCATGGATGCCGGCCAGCCCCGCCATTTGCATAAGGTCACGCGCACCCTATGAGCGAGCCAGCCCGCCACGCCGTCGTGGCCTCGACCGTTTTCGACGGCGATGAATGCCACCGCGATTGCGCGGTTGCGATTGAGGGGGGGAAGATTTTGGCACTCGTTCCCCGGTGCGAGCTGCTGCCGCCGATCCCGGCCACGGTGTTGCCGGAGGGTGCTTGGCTCGCTCCAGGCTTCATCGATTGCCAAGTGAATGGCGGCGGCGATGTTCTCTTCAATGACGAGCCAACCGTGGACGGCATTGCAGCCATCGCGGCGGCGCACCGGACGTTCGGCACAACCTCGCTCCTGCCAACGCTGATTACGGACCGGCAAGACAAGATGCGCGGCGCGCTTGACGCGGCGGATGAGGCAGCCGCTACAAATCCAAGCGTGGCGGGCATTCACATTGAGGGGCCGTTCATTTCGCCGGAAAAGCCGGGCGTTCACAATCCTGCGTTCATCCGCCCGCCAACGGCGCAAGATTTGGAGCTGCTGACAGCGCCGCGAAGGGGCGTGACATTGGTGACGCTGGCGCCGGAGCGCGTGCCGGCCGGCTTCATCGCCGCGCTCGCGAAGGCGGGGGTGCGCGTTTCGCTTGGGCATTCGATGGCCGATTACCAGCAAACCAAGGCCGCGCTGGCCGAGGGCCTTACCGGCTTCACCCATCTTTTTAACGCAATGCGTCAGCTATCGAGCCGCGATCCGGGGCCAATCGCGGCAGCGCTTGAGACGCCCGGCGCTTGGTTCGGCATGATCGTGGATGGCGAGCACGCCGATCCCGCGATGCTTCGGTTGGCGCTGCGCGGTGCGGCGCAGCCAATGCTTGTCACCGATGCGATGCCGCCCGTGGGCGGGAATAAGCCCGGCTTCAGGCTTTATGGGCAGGAAATCGCGGTTCGCGGGGGCCGCTGCGTGAGGGCAGACGGCAGGCTGGCGGGATCGGCGCTGGACATGGCAACGGCGGTGCGAAACTGCGTGGAGCTGCTTCAAGTGCCGCTTACGCTGGCCCTGCGTTTCGCCTCGGCCGAGCCCGCGCGGTTCTTAGGCCTCGATGGCTCGCTCGGCCGCCTGGCGCCCGGCTACCGCGCCGATATGGCCGCATTCGACCCAAGCAGCATGCAGATTTACGAGACTTGGATTGCCGGGACGGCTTGCACCGCCGCTTAACCTTGCCGCGAAGCTGGAGCTTATGCGAAACTTGAACGTGGGGCACACCGATATACCTATAGGATCTTCGTGGACTAACCCGCTGCTGCTTCGGCCGCGGGCCATTCACGTTTCTTCGCACAAAGCGAAAGGACCCCCATGATCGACCTCTACTACTGGACGACGCCGAACGGCCACAAGATCGCGATGTTTTTGGAAGAAGCTGGGGTGCCTTATAAAATTATCCCTGTGAACATCGGCGCGGGCGAGCAGTTCAAGCCGGAGTTCTTGGCCATATCGCCGAATAACCGCATGCCCGCCATTGTCGATCGCGCGCCAAAAGACGGCGGCACGCCTATCTCCGTCTTCGAATCGGGGGCTATCCTGCTTTATCTGGCCGAAAAAACCAGCAAATTCATTCCGCTCGATCTGCGCGGGCGCGTCCAGGTGCTCGAATGGCTGATGTGGCAGATGGCCGGGCTCGGGCCGATGTTGGGCCAAAACCATCATTTCGCGGCCTATGCGCCGGAAAAGATTCCCTATGCCATCGACCGCTATGTGAAGGAGACGAACCGCCTCTACGGCGTTTTGAACAAGCGTCTGGCCGGCCGGCCCTTCGTCGCGGGCGACTATTCCATCGCCGACATGGCCTGCTATCCCTGGATCGTGCCCTATGAGCGGCAGGGCCAGAAGCTTGAGGATTTCCCGCATCTCAAGCGCTGGTTTGAGGAAATCAAAGGCCGCCCGGCGACCGTTCGGGCTTATGCGCTCGCGAAGGATATCAACCCTCACCTATCCGCGCCGATGAGCGAGGAGGCCAAGAAGGTGCTGTTCGGACAGACCGCCGCCGTGGTTAAGAACTAGCGCGAGACCGTCATCGCGACGCGGCGTTAGCCGCGGCGATGGCGGGCGGTTATTCCTTTACGTAGGAGCCGGGCGCATCCTCGATTGGCTCGAAGGCGCCGCCGCCGGGAACGCGCGGGGCAACCTGTCCGCCGGAAAGGGAGCCCAGCCACTTTTTGTAGTCGGGCCACCACGACCCCGCGAATTCCATCGCTCTGGAAATGAACGCTTCGACTGTGGGCAGGGCCTTCATGTCCCCGTCCTCCAGTATCCAGTGCATATATTTTGGCTTGGCGGGCGGGTTGATAACGCCAGCGATATGCCCCGATCCGGCCAGCACATAGCGCACCGGCCCGCCGAAGAGCTTCGAGCCGATGAACACCGATTGGGCGGGAGCGATATGGTCTTCCTTGGTGGCGAGCTCGTAAATCGGCATAGTCACGCGGCTCAGGTCCAGCGGCACGCCGCCGAACTTCAAGAGGCCCTGGCTAAGCTTGTTGTACCGGTAGAACTCGCGCAGATAGAAGCTGTGATTGGCGGGCGGCATCCGCGTCGAGTCCGCGTTCCAGTAGAGCAGGTCGAACGGAAAAGGCTGCTTGCCAAGCAGGTAGTTGTTGACGATGTAAGGCCAAACCAGGTCCTTGGGCCGCAGCGAGTTGAACACGGCCGACATGCGCGCGCCATCGAGGAAGCCGGTCTTCGCCATGACTTCGTCCAGCGCCTTGAGCTGCTCGTCGTCGATGAAGACGAGCAAATCGCCGGCCTTGCTGAAATCGGTTTGTGCCGCCAAAAAAGTCGCCGAGCGGATGCGCTCGTCGCCGGTCGCGGCCATGTAGGCCAGCGCGCTCGCCAGCAGCGTCCCGCCCACGCAGTAGCCTAGCGCGTTCGTTTGCGGCTCCCCCGTGATCTTGAGCACGGCATCGGCGGCCTCGAACACGCCTTCACGCATGTAGTCTTCGAAGGTCTTTCCGGCGAGGCTCTCGTCCGGGTTCACCCAGGAGACGACGAAAACCGTGAAGCCTTGATCCACCAGCCACTTAATGAACGATTTCGGTGGCGTCAGATCGAGGATGTAATACTTATTGATCCATGGCGGAACGATCAGCAGCGGGATCTCGTAAACGGTCTCTGTCGCCGGCGAATATTGGATAAGCTGCATGATGGCGTTTTGGAAGACGACCTTGCCGGGCGTTATCGCGAGGTTCTTGCCGACTTCGAACGCCGACATGTCGGTCTGGCGGATGCGGAGCAGCTCGCCGGACTGATGCATATCCTCCAAAAGCTGGGCCAGCCCTTTGGCCAGGTTGTGCCCGCCCGTCGAGAAGGTCGTGCGGATCACCTCGGGGTTGGTGAAAGGAAAGTTCGACGGCGACAGGGCGCTGACGATCTGGTTCAGGTAAAACTGGGCGCGGTGTTTGGTGTGCTGATCCACGGTGGCGGCGTTTTCGATCAGCCCCTCCGCCCATTGTCCGGTCAGCAAATAAGCCTGCTTCAGGAAATCGAAGAAGGCATTCTCGGTCCAATCCCGGTCTTGGAAGCGCGGATCGCCGGGCGAATGCTTGACCATCGGAGCGACCTCTTCGCCCAGAAAGCGCTTGTAGGTGCGCCCCCACAGCTCGATTAAGTCGTGGTTCAGCTTCGTCTGCGCTGCCTGGAACTTCTGAGGTTCGCTCATCCAGTATTGCGCGATGGGCGCGAACAGCTTCGGGGCATCGGCAAGGCCGCCCATAACCGTGAAGGCTCCGTCGCGCTTCTCCCTATCCTCGACCATCTTGCGCACGATCTCGCCGCTCAGCTCGAAGGCGCGCAGAATGTTCGCGGTGAACTGCTCCGGAAATTCAACGCCGGCAGCGGCACGGACGGCACCGTGCTTACGGTGTTCCCTGGCTTTTTGGCTGATTTATCGCCCTTATTTGCCATGAAGCGTTTCCTGGTTCCCTTGCACTATACGTAAAAATATATCTCATCCCGATGACGTTCGCACCCGGAGGCAAGACCTTTCCGGTATACATTTGATCGAACGGAAAAAACCGGCCGGTAGTTCCCTGCCGTAACCCTCTTGGCAGATAGTTATAATACCAAGCCGGTTGAATGCTTCACGAAGTCCCCCCTCATCCTGTCCTTCTCCGCGCCAGCTCGCCTTAGCGAGCTGGCATCCTTAGCTGCCGCAACCGCAATCGGTTGCGGACGGGGAGAAGGGACGCCTGAATTCTCGCCGAGAATAGTTCTAGCGTCCTCTCTCCCCTTGGGGAGAGAGACAGAGTGAGGGGGTCTTCTGCTGAACCACTCAACCGGGTTCCGTATAACTCCGGGCAGGCTGAATAGTTCGCAACGATCATCCCGGAAACGCCCGAGGCGTTAACAAGGGCGCCTGCTCAATAACGCCGGAGCAAAGCTACAAGCTTGCCCTGGATCTTCACGCGGTCTGGGCCGAAGATGCGCGTCTCGAAGGCCGGGTTTGCCGGCTCAAGGGCAATCGACTGCCCCTTCCTGCGCAATCGCTTGAGCGTCGCCTCCTCGTCGTCGATCAGCGCGACCACGATTTCGCCGCTCTCCGCGCTCGTGGTTTTCTTCAGGATGACGGTGTCGCCTTCGCGGATGCCGGCCTCGATCATGGAATCGCCGCGCACTTCCAGCGCGAAATGCTCACCTTGCGAGAGAAACTCGGGCGGCATGACGAGGGCGTGGCTCGGGTCCTCAATCGCGGACCTGGGAACGCCGGCCGCGATCCGGCCCATCACCGGCACCTGCACACCGCCATCCTCGCGATCCCTTAGGAGCGGCGCTTGCAGGCTCTCCTCGAACGAGCGCTTCGTTCCTTCTATGACCGTGGGCATAAAGCCGCGCACGCGCCTCTCCGCCTCGAAAGCCGCGCGCCCGCGCTCCGGCATTTTCATCACTTCGAGCGCCCGCGCCCTGTGCGGCAGTCTGCGGATGAAGCCGCGCTCCTCCAGAGCCATGATGAGGCGATGAATGCCCGATTTGGACTTGAGATCCAAAGCCTCTTTCATCTCGTCGAAGGACGGTGGAACGCCGCTCGCTTCTATGCGCTCGTTGATAAAAAGAAGAAGCTGCTTTTGCTTGGGTGTCAGCATGAAAGCCCCAATCGGCGGTTGCGGCGGAGTATTGTACAAACCAAGAACACCAATAAGCGTTCCCTTTAAGTTCCGCAAGGAAAAACCCAGGCTTTTAACAACAAGGTCTAAAAATCGAGGGAGAGTATTGGAACAAGCGCGCCCGCGGGGAGCGCAGGCGCGTCCACGGGCCTGACGAGGAGGCAATTTGCTCTGGCGTATGCAGCGACGAGCGAGCTGTCCTGGTCGGAGAGAGGCGAAACGGTGCCGCCGGAAGCGATGGCGCGCATATAGTGCTCGCGCTCGCCATTCGCCTCGATGGGCCGGCAAGCGGCACTTCGTGCATCCGCTCATCGGTTGGCAAGCCGAGCAGGGCCGCGATCAGCGGCTTCAGGAACACCCGCGCGCAGATCATCGCGGAGGCCGGGTTGCCCGGCAGGCTCAATACCCGTTGGGCGCCCATGACCCCGAACATGACCGGCTTGCCGGGCCGTAAGGCGGCTTTCGAGCACCTCGAAGCGGGCGCCTTTTACCTCAAGCGTGCCGCGCACGAGATCGTGCTCGCCAACCGAAGCGCCGCCGATGGTCGCAAGCACATCCGCAGCCGTGGCGGCATCGGCCAGCGCCGCGATGCTTTCCTTCGTGTCCTTCGCGATGTCCAGAAGCAGCGCCTCGCCGCCCCAAGCCTCGATGGCGGCTTTCAACCCCGCTGGGATGGACGAAACGATCTGGCCCGGCTTGGGCGTGTCTCCAGGCGGCACAAGCTCATCGCCATTGGCGAGCAGCGCGATCGCCGGCTTGCGCCTGACGGAAAAGGTAGTGTGGTTCATGGCGGCGGCCAGCATGAGGTGGCGGCTGCTAAGCCTCGTCCCGGCCTCAAGCGCGATGTGGCCAGCCTCGAAATCGTATCCCCGCCGGCGGATATGCCTGCCCTCGGGAACACCCTCGAAAATCGTAACTGCGTCCGGCGGTTCCGCCTTGGTATTTTCCTGGATGACGATGGCATCCGCGCCTTCGGGCAGCGGCGCGCCCGTGAAGATGCGGACGGCTTCGCCTGGGCCAGCCTTGCCGGCAAAGCCATGGCCCGCCGCAGAAGCGCCGATCACTTTCAGCGAGACCGGCACCGCCGCCACGTCCGCCGCGTGGACCGCATAGCCATCCATGGCGGAGGCGTCGAAAGGCGGCTGCGTAAGCTTGGCCGCCAGCCCCTCCGCGAGCACGCGGCCGGCGGCATTGTAAATCGAAACGCTCTCGCCCGGCAGCGGCTTTACACCGTCGAGAATGCGGCTCTTGCCTCCGCAACCGTCATCAGCGCCACGATCAGCCCTCCGTTCCGGCCGGGGCCGCGACGTAATCGCCGGACTTGCCGCCGGTTTTCGCAAGCAAACGGATGCCGTCGATGCGCATGGCCTTGTCCTTCGCTTTAAGCATGTCGTAGATCGTGAGGCAGCTTACCGCGACAGCCGTCAGCGCTTCCATCTCGACGCCGGTCTGGCCCGTCGCCTTCGCCAGCGCCTCAACGCGCACGCAAGAGCGCTCCGGTACAAGCCCGAAATCGACGGCCACCTTGGTGAGCGCCAGCGGATGACACAGCGGGATAAGCTCAGCCGCCTTCTTGGCCGCCATGATGCCAGCGATGCGGGCTGTGGCGAGCACATCGCCTTTCGGCGCGTCGCCTGCTTCGATCAGCGCCAAAGTCCCGGCGGCCATGAAGACATAGCCCTTGGCGACGGCGGTGCGGGATGTGGTGCCCTTTCCGCCCACGTCCACCATGGTGGCCTCGCCTTTGGCGTTGATGTGGCTGAGCTCGCTCATACGGATACCCCATAGCTCGCGGGTTCGGACTCGAGCGTCAGCAGGGCGCGGGTGGCGCGTTCCACATCGGCTTGGCGCATCAGGCTCTCGCCCACAAGGAACGCGGCGGCGCCGCAGTGCATCAGCCGTGCAATATCGGCATGTGTGAAGATGCCGCTTTCCGCTACAACGAGCCGGCCCGGCGGAACGCGGCCGATAAGCCTTTCCGTCGTCTCAAGATGCGTCTCGAAGGTGTCGA
>CAWAVJ010000002.1:0-12622 GCA_963785355.1 uncultured Alphaproteobacteria bacterium | reverse complement strand
TACGACGTATTGCTGGATTCACGCCGGAAGGGTTGCCCACCCTATTTCTGAGCAACATGCCGGTCCAGAGCATCGTCCGCAGTTTGAATGTCACCCGGCCGGAAGTCTATTTCGGCGAATTGACGGATACTGACGTCTACGTGAAAACACGCCAGAAAGAATTCAACTATCCGCAAGGCCAGACCAACAATCTGAACTCCTATGAGGGCGACGGGGGCATCCTGCTCGGCGGTTTCCTGCGGCGCATCATCATTGCACTTGACCGCGGCGACCTCGCGAAGCTGCCCTTCAGCGATGACGTAAACCACGACAGCCGGCTGCTGATGCGACGCAACCTGCGCGACCGCGTATCCACATTAGCGCCGTTCCTCACCTTCGATCCTGATCCCTACATTGTGCTCGGCGACGACGGCCGGCTGTCTTGGATTATGGATGGGTTCACGGTGTCAGATAGCTATCCCTACTCGACCCATTATCGTCTCGACAACAGCGCCATTAACTACATGCGGAACAGCGTCAAGGTGGTCATCGACGCCTACGATGGCACGACCACGTTTTATGTGTTTGATCCCGATGACCCGATCATCGCAGCTTACCGCCGCATCTTTCCCAGTCTGTTCAAAGATGCAGCCGCGATGCCTGCGCACCTGCGCAAGCATGTGCGCTACCCAGAGTTGTTGCTCAAGCTGCAGGCCGAAGTTTACGGTCTGTATCACATGACCGATACAGAAGCGTTCTACAACCGCGAGGCTCCGATGAGCGTTAAGGACAAATACAAGGTTGTGGCCCTGGGAACGTTCGATTATGTGGAGTATCCCTGGTGGGCGGTGTTAGCCGCTCTCTCCCAGGCGTTCGATGGTGAGCCCGCCTTCGGGCAGGGGTGGGGAGCTTATGCCAAGCGCTACGGGGTGACAGCGGGCGACAGCATGGTTGAGAACTTCATGGTGGGCGCGGTTTTCCCTCCGCCCTTCATCAGGGACCCGCCGCTACTACCAATCGGGACAGGGCGGATTCTTGCGGCGCACGGAGTATTCGGTCAGCCGCATTTTTGTGACCCGGACTGACTCCGGCCACAAGCAATTTAATTATTCCGAGATTTTCGGCGCCGCCACCGCCGCGGCAATCTCGACCTACAGCTACCATCCCTCGAGCACGTACGTCAGCACACCCAACAACCCGCACGAGTTCGTTGGCTCCGATAAGACCTTGTCCAACACGATCGATACCTGGGGAACCCAGTTGGGGCTCGATACGATAACCCTGGTCGTGAAAGAGTTCTTGCGGCCCGATATTCATCGCAAGATGAGCCACAAGCACAAGAGCGAGGTGGCGCCGGCCGTCAGTACAAAACCGTAGCTGGTCTCGCAGCGCCTGAAGGCGCACTCGATAATTCGGCTTGCGGTATGCCTGAAGGCTCGAATCCCGTGGGGCAAGATTGAAAAGGCGGCGCAGCCTCGCCTCGATGGCGGGAAGCGGATGCTCTTCGGCGGTCACGACGAAAAGTTCCGCAATCTGGGAGCGCTTGCCCAGCATGGCATCCAGCACGCGCGCGAATTCGTCCTCGCGGGCATAGGCTGCGGCACACTCAAGCGCGGAGCGCAATGGGCCTTCGGTGGCGGATGCGAAAGCGCTAGCGCACGCTTCCTTGAGGGCCTCGCGCGCCTCTTCCTCGGTCAGCACGGTGAAGCCCGGCGGAACGTTCGCCTCCAAGCTATAGCGGCGCAGAACGCGCTCGCAAAAGCTATGGATCGTCATGATGGCGAGCCCGCCCGGCGCGTCGATGACGGTCGCGAACAGGCAGCGGGCCAGCGCGATCTCGCCCGGCGCGGGCGCTCGCGACAGCGTTTTGGCTAGCGCCTCTTCGAGCTTCGCATCGCTGGCCGCCGTCCACTCGCTGAGCTTAGAGAGCACGCGCGCTTCCATCTCGGCGGCGGCGTTCTTCGTGAACGTCAGGCACAGGATCGAGCGCGGCTTGGCGCCCAAAAGCAGAAGCCGCAGGATGCGCTGCACAAGCACATGTGTCTTGCCAGTGCCGGCGTTTGCGCGAACCCAGGCCGAGACGGCGGGATCGGCGGCGCGGCGCTGCTTCTCCTCGGCGGCGGCAAGCAGTTGCGTTTGCGTCATAGGCATTTCTCACGGTTTCCGCGGCCGGTGCGCATGGGCGCTAACATAACGGGGGTTACGCCCCTCACCCTGTCCCTCTCCCCATGGGAGAGGGACAGGGTGAGGGGAGATTTGCTCGTTCGTTACGCTGTCCGCTAATTTTGGCGCATTACTCATCGCCGGCCTCGCTGCCGTCTGCCTCGACGGACCACTCGCGGGCGCGGGCGAGATGCGCATAAGGATCGTATTCCGCCTTTTCGCTGAAGATCGCGCGCGTTTCGTAGGCGTAGGGCGTCGCCTCGTCATCGAAGCGGGCGATGTGGTTGAGCGTGCCAATATAGGCCGCCTGGATCGCTTCCGCACAAGGCACTTTCAGCTCGACGATTTCGCCCGGCGGCTCGCCCCCGGTCGCGACGATGTAAAAGAGTTCGGCGGAAGCGCCAGCGGGGATGCCGGCGAAGACTCCTCCTTCGCGAGCAGGCCTTCGAGCGCAAGCTGCGGTGCACCGCGCCCCGCCGAAACCTTGGCCGCGTTGGCGCTGGTTTTGAAGTCGTAGATGTGCAGCCGCCCGTCGCCGAGCCGGTCGATGCGGTCGGCCCGCGCAGTGATCTCGAACGGCCCCGCCGGCGCCTCGACCTGGAGCTTGCCGCCCACCTCGCTCTTCAGCACTTGAACGCCGGCGCGGCGCGCGGTCTCGCTTGCGGCGAACCACACTGCAAAGCGGGCGAAGCGCGGCCTCCAGAACGGCGCGTTTTCGAGGTTGAAGCCCAGCTCTTCCGCCGCTTTATCCAGCTTGTGCAACAGTTTCGCTGCGGCGTTTTCCGGCAGCGCCTGCGGGTATGCCTGGAAGAAGCCATGCAAGGCGGCGTGATAAAGGATGCCTTTGTCGCGCGCGTCGCTGGTCTCATCGAGGCGGCGCAGCGGGTCGAGGCCGAGAATATGGCGCGCATAGATGGCGTAAGGGTTAGCGAGCCAGGTCTCAATGGCGGTGACGCTCAGGCGGCGCGGGCGCGCGGGCAGCGGAGGCCGGGGCCGCGGGCGGCAAGCGGGCTCGATCCTTTCGGGGGTGCGATGCGCGGCGGACCAATCGAGCCACGGCCGGCCGGATTGCAGCGTATCCAGCTTGCCTGCTCCGGACGCCAGCGCCTTGATCCGTGAGACCCACCGGCTCGGCCTGGTGAGGCTGCCATTCTCTTTCTTGGACCGCGTGAGGACGACGCGCGGCGCCGAAGCGGCAAGCGCCATGAAATCGTGCGCCATTTGGCCGATGCGGCGCTCGGCGGGCGGCAGGCCCACGAATTTGCGGTCGTTGCGGCTGAGCCAGGGGTCCGGGCCAGACATCTGCGGCCAGCAGCCTTCATTCAGCCCGGCCAGCACTACCACATCCGCCGAAAGCAGGCGCGCATCGAGCGATTTCCAAAGGTGGATGCGCGGATGCGGGTTTTCGGATGTTTTGCCGCGCCTCGCCAAAATCACCTGCGCAAAAAACTCCGCATACTCCGTGAGATCGAGCGTGAACGAGCGCGCGACCGCCTGCTCAAGAGCCACCAGCGCAGAGCTTTCGGCGGGCAAAAGCCCAAGGCTCGCAAGTTGCGAAAGCGCGCTGCGGTGCGCGGCTAGCCAATCCTGAAGCGGCGCGCGCCCGGTTGCGGCCGCGAGCGGCGACAGCGCCTCGATCGTCTGCAATGCAAGATTGCGGGCCGCATCCCATTCCGCCGCGCCGATCCGCTTCATCGCTGGGTGCCGCGCTTCGCCGGACGCGATTGCATGCTGCGCGCGCGACAAGGCCGCCGGAATGCCCGCCAGCGCGGAAGGCCGCCACATCTGCCGCAAAACGCCAAGATCGACGATTTCAGCCGCGCGCCAGAGCTTGGCCGCGTCCACTCCTTGCGCCTGCCGCAGGAGCTCCACGAGTTCATCGGGCTTGCCGCTTGCGGCGCAGGATAAGGCGCGAGCCGCGAAACTGTCCGGGCCCCCGGCATCTGCCAATGCTTCCGCGGCAAGTCCCCATTGCGCGAGCGCGTGCCGGACGCGGGCGATGAGGCTTTCGCTGGGTGTCACCAGCGCGGCAGTTTGGCCAGGCGTTTCGAGGCTTTCGCGCAGGATAAGCGCAATCGCGTCAACCTCGTCCTGAATTGTCTGGGCCTCGATAAGCGAAAGTCGTGGTGCTGGGCTGCCGTCTTCGCGCCGGAGCGTTTCGATGAAGGGCGCCCATTCCGCCGTAGCAGGTGCGGGGCGAAGCGCTTCGCTTAAGAAGCGCGCGCGCTGAGGCAAGGGAGCGAAGTCCCCCCTCATCCTGTCCTTCTCCCCGAGGGGAGAAGGAACGCCAGAAACACCCTTTTCCCTTGAAGAAAGGGCCGCAGCCTGAACTCCCTCTCCCATCCGCATCCGCTTGCGGACGCGGGATCTCAAAGTGGCAAGCTCGCCAAGGCGAGCTTGCTGGGAGACGGTTGGGGTGAGGGGTAAGAGCACGCACGCCCTCCACCTGGACATTCAGCCGGGCGAGGAGCTGCTGCAATCCATGCTGCGGGTGCTCGGGATGCGCATCCGCCGCAGCCGCAGCATCGTCGAGCCCGTAGAGCACAATCGCGGATCGCGGGCGGCCAAGCGCGGCTTCCATGAGGCCAACGGTGGCGGCGACGCTGCCCGTCGAGCCAGCGATGACGGCCGGCGCATCGCTCTGCCGGATGAATTCGGCCTCGATGGCCATCAGGCGGTTGCGCCGCTCCTCGCTGTCGAGCTTGCCGGCTTTCTCTTTGTGCGCCTGCCAGCCGCGCAACACGCCACGCAAAAGCTGAAGCGAAAGTTGCTCGCTGCCGGATGCGCGGCTGCTGTCGAGCTGGCCGATGCGCGAGAGGTCCACGCCTTCCGAATGCGCCTCGCCGATAAGGGTGGCGATTTGCCCGGCGATGGTGAAGGCGCTCGCCGGCGTAACGCTTGTGAAAACGGGCTCGTGCGCGAGCCTTGTGCCGTGCAGCGATTGCGATGCATGCAGTACCAGCGCCGCGAGTTGAACCCGCCGCTCAAGCTCGCCGAACGCCGGCGGAATGGCGAGCGCGTCTTCCAAAAGATCGAGCGCCACCGCTGAGGTCATGCGCGGGCCGTAGGCGGCGAACAGGTCCAGCGGATCGGCCTCGCCCAGCACCTTGATGCGCGGCAGGAACGTCGCGCCGTTGGGCGACTGCGCGAGAAAGGCGAGCTTCAATGGCTCGACGGCCGCTTGCGTTGGTAGATAGATTGTGAGCTGCGGCAGCTCATGCGGCTGGGGCGCGCCCGCGTTCCAAATCGAGCCGTCAAGAACGGCCGCCGCCAGCGTGGGAATGAACGGCGCGTTCATGGGGCATTTGAAAATGCCCCCCTGGCGTGTCCCCATGGACGCTAGCATAGGAACTGCCCGCTGTTTGGTTCCAGCACACTCTGGGCGCTCAACCCCTCACCCTGTCCCTCTCCCCATGGGAGAGGGGACGGTGTTGCAACCGTCGTGCAGGCGTCCCCTCTCCCATCCGCATCCGCCTGCGGATGCGGACACTCAAGCGGCAAGCTCGCCAAGGCGAGCTTGCTGGGAGAGGGACAGGGTGAGGGGAGATTCCCTCCGTTCATTGCACCATCGATGCCCAGGTGACATGCCCCGGCGAATATCGAGTTAAGCCCGGCGCCGCTGTCCTTCATTGAGATGGCTCTCCGCCTCGATCAGCGCTTCCGGGGTGCCCACATGCATCCAGGTCCCTTCGAGCACCACGCCGTAGAGCGCATTCTTCGCAGCCGCCCGGTCGAATATCCTGACAAGCGAAAACGCCCGCTCCGTGACGCCCTCGAAAAGCTCCGGCTTCAGGATCGAGACGCCGGCGAACACGTAAGGCGTTTCCTCGCCGGCGCCCTTCCGCCTTAAGCGGCCGGACGCATCGAGGTGAAAATCGCCCCGGCCATCGTATCCAATGCTTGAGTTGCGGCGGGCCAGCAACAGAAGGCCGTCCATCCGCCGCGGCGCCCAGGCTTCCATCAACAGGCGGAGATTGGAACGCGCGCCCTCGATCCAGACGGAGTTCGGAATTATGGACGATGAAGGGCCGGCCGCCGAGAACCGGGAGCGCATTGAGCACGCCGCCACCGGTTTCAAGAATAGCGCCGCGCTCGTCGGAGATCGCGATCGCGGGCGCGGCGCCGCGCGTCTTGAGATGCGCTTCGATCTGGTCCGCGAAATGATGCACGTTCACCACTGCGCGCCCGATGCCGGCCTCTGCCAGCCGGTCGAGGACGCGATCTAGCAAGGTGCTGGCCGCCAAATGCAACAAGCGGCTTCGGGATGCGATCCGTTAGCGGACGCATGCGCGTGCCGAGCCCGGCAGCGAGCACCATCGCGGTCTCGATCTGAGCCATCTTCCCTCTATCTCAGCGCGCCCTGTTTCAGCCTCGTCTCCGCCAAGGGGCGCAGATTGGCTTCATACCATGCGTCGAGCGGTTTGAGATCGGGGTGTGCGAGATTGCGGAACAGATAGCGCGCGATGCGTGGCAAATGTGCAAGATAGCCATGCTTGCCGTCGCGCAGGGAGAGGCGCGCGAAAATGCCGGCGATCTTGGTGTTCCGCTGCGCGCCGAGGATGGCGTAGGCTTTGGCGAAGGCGCCGCGGCCGAAGCTGGGATCGGCCTTGGCCGCGCCGTTGCAATAGCGTTCGAACAGCGCGCGCTCGCTTTCCGCAGGCACTTCCAGCCGCGCGTCCTGCAGGAGCGAGACGAGATCGTAGGCGGGATGCCCCCAGAGCGCGTCCTGGAAATCGATGGCGCCGAGGCGCCGCAGCCCGCTCCGTTTTTCGCAAAGCAGCAGGTTGGGCGAGTGAAAATCGCGCAGCACCAAGTCCTTCGGCTGCGCATCGAGCCAATCGAGGAAGGGCGACCATGCCTCGAAAAACGATGCCGCCAGCTCCGGCGAGGCCGATTCCCCAGTCTGCAGCTTGAAATACCATTGCAAGAGCAAGTCCAGCTCAACCTCAAGCGCTTCGCGATCGTAATCCGGCACGCGGTAAGTGACGCCGCTGGACAAGGGCAAATCCCGCGGTGGCTTCGAGGCGCGGACGGCAAGCAGCCCGTCCACAGCCAGCGCATAGAGCGGTTCGAGGGGTGCGCTCTCAGCGATGAGCTGGCCGAAAACCGCGTCGCCCAGATCCTCGACGAGATATAGGCCCGAGCGCAGATCGCTGGCGAGCACAGCGGGCGCGCAGATCCCGGCTTTGCCGCGTAGCCATTCGGAAACGGCGAGGAATGGGCTGCCTTCGCGCGCGAGATGCGCAATTTCGCAGTATGGCCGGCCATCGCGGATCGGCGGCCCGTCGGGTTGCAGCGGCCAATCCATCAGCATTTGGGTTTCGGACCCGCGCGCAAGCCGGGAGAACAGGCGCGCCGAAGCGTCGCCCCGAACTGCGGTGCAGCGCGCATCGCCCCAGCCGTTCCTGGCCAGAAAGGCATCGATCTCGCGGAAGCGCGCCAGCTTCTTCTCCCAGGCGCCGAAGCCAGTGAGCGAAACGCTTCGCGTGGCTCCCTCGCCTCCGATCCGCACCTCAAGCCGGTTGGCGGGCAGAACGGCGCGGATCGCCTCGGGCCATTCCGCGACCACGATGCTTCCGGCGCACATCTCGTGGAAGCCGGTCTCTTCCTCGTCGCCAGGACTGAGCCGGAAAAAATCGCAATGATTGACCGCGCGGGCTCCCGCTATATAGCTGTGCACTAGCCCATAGGTTGGGCTCGTCACCGCTTCCGCGACGCCAAGCGCGGGTAGCAGCCCTTGCGCGAAGGCGGTCTTGCCCGCGCCCAGCTCGCCGTAAAGCGCGATGAAATCGACCGGCGAGACTAACGCCGCGAGGCGGCTCGCCAGCGCCTTCATCGCCTCGGGAGTTTCCAGTTCCCACACAGCCCCGCCTCCGCAAACAGTCTCGCTCAACGCGAGAGTGGCTCGCGCAGCTTAACAACAATGTGGGCGGTATTGGTCAATTTCCGCGGAATTGTGACGGGATCAACGGAATGCGCCGCACGCTGCGCACCATTGCGCTCGCGGAGTGCGTAAGAGCTTGCCGCAAACGCGACATTCGGGACCGTACAGGCTCAGCCTGTGATGCCAGAGCGTTTTGAAGTTGGTCTCTCGAAAACCGGTAATCTCGAAATACTTCGCGAGCGCGCCGCGGCCGTGTAAGGGATGCACTGGGAAGACCTGCTCCCACTCATGCTCTTCCAGCATGGGAATATCCATCTTGCATCGCCAGCAGTAGAGAACCTTTGCCATAGCCGCCCGATTATGTTCTGCGAGAAATTCATTGTCGAGCAGCGATGGCAAAGCCTTTGGGTTTGCCGATGTTCTAAAGACGGGCGCCGGCGCGTGCGGGCTTGGGGCGGCACTCCTCGCCGGCGTTTTCGGCAAAATATGCCGTCAGGGAATCGTATTCCTGGCGGAGCGCTGCGCACAAATTCAGATGCCGGTTCACGTCGTAAAGCCAGGAGCCCGCGCGGCCCCGGGCGATTTCCACCCGGCGCGCCGTTTTAAGCTTTGCGATAATCTTGAGCCGCCCGCTCAAGGTCCTGTCCGCCACTTCCGCCTCGCGGATGCCAAGCAACTGCGCAAGCTCTCTGCGGCGCGTGCCCGCCCCGCCTGTTTTTCGATGATTTACGGCCACAACTCACCTCACACTCAAAGCCTATGCACCGCGCATAAGCGAAAGCGCCTTAAACAGTCGTGAATCCCTGGGCGGTTTTCCGCGCCGGCCAGCCAGCCAGCCAGCCTAACTTGAGCTGCCGCTGCGGTTGCAATATCTTTGAGGTCGACACACGTAACAGCTGTGCTAAGTAATATCCGGCCAAATATGGGTGGGGAGGGTGAGCATGCGCGCGTCAATCAGAGCCGTGGCCGTGCGCGGCCTTTCAATTTGTGCGATCCTGGCAGCAAGTGTGTCTGCGGGCGGAGCTACTGGCGATGAGCAGCAAGGATCGCAAGTCAGCAGCCTTGCGGAGACGCTGGTGACAAAAGGGCGCCTGGAAAGCGGCGTTGTCGCTTGCCAAGCCTGTCACAGGAGTGAGGGCGAGGGAGATGCCGCATCGGGTTTCGGTAATCTGACTGGGCTTACGAAGGAATATCTCGCTAAACAGCTCAACGATTTTCAGTCGGGCGCGCGGGAGAATCGCGTGATGCAGGTGGTCGCGCGAAATCTCACCGCCGCGGACATCGAGGCTCTTTCGCTGTACTACTCCGGCCTCAAGCCAGAGGCTGTTCCGGGCAATAACGGCGAACCTCCGGTAATTGGCGTCACGCTCGCCGAGAAGGGCAATACCCGCCGCGGCATTCAGTCTTGCATTTCTTGCCACAGCACGCAGGCCAAAACCTTGGACAGCGCACTTCCGGTGCTTTCCGGACAACATCCGCTGTACATCAAAAATCAGCTCCTGAGCTGGCGAGCCGGCTTGAGAAAAAACGATCCCAGCGATGTGATGGCGAACATAGCGAAGAAGCTTTCCCAAGCCGAGATCGACGCGGTTGCGATTTATTTTGGCAGATTGCCAAGAACGCCGCATTAATAGTCCAGCTGCGCGGCGTGTAGCATTTTCTTTGCCTTTTTTCGCTAATGTTGAAGCCGCGCTAGGGAGAATTCAAAATGATTCGCAGGCTCATCTTTGCAGCCGGTGCTTTCACGGTTGCATTCGCGGCATCCGGACTTTTGCGCGCTGAGGAGCAGCCGGCCGCACAGCAGGGCGCGGCATCGCCTGCGCCCGAAGCACTCCCCGCAAAGCCCGCAAGCGAACCGGCGGCAGCGAGCGCCGCTCCCCAAGCGCCGGTAACGCCCGAGGCGGAGGCTCTGCGCAAAGCGTTTGCGGCTTTGCCCGCGGGACAAACGGACGAAGAGCGGAACGAGCACGCGGCCCTTTTGGCTTTCTACGAGGCGCGCGGCTATGCACCGCTTTGGCTTGCATCGCAAGGCGTGCTCACGTCCAGGGCGGGCGCGGTCTTCGCCGAGATCGGGCGCGCCGAGGAGTGGGGGCTCGATGCGGGTGACTTCCCTTTGTCGTCGCCGGACGTGCTGCCCGCATCGCCTGAAGCCGTTGCCGCCGTTGAAATCAAGGTCTCCCAGGCGGTCCTGAAATACGGGCGTTACGCGCGGGGCGGGCGCATCGTCAATCCGCCGGAGCAGCTGAGCTCCTATCTCGACCGGCGGCCCCAGCTTCTGAAACCGGAAGCGATCCTCGACGGCATTTCCGTGGCGGACGATCCTGCCGCCTATCTTCGCGGGCTCCATCCGGCGCATCCGCAGTTCGAGAAGCTGCGCCAGAAATATTTGGCGCTCCTTGGCCGCAACAAAAAGAACGGCGCCGAGGCGAAGCGGCTGCTCGCCAACATGGAGGAATGGCGCTGGATGCCCGCCGATATGGGCGGCGTCTATATCTGGAATAACTTGCCCGATTTCACGCAGCGCGTGGTCAAGGACGGCAAGATCGTGCGCCAAGTGCGCATCGTGGCGGGCGAGACCGGCAAGCAGACGCCCATCTTCACGCGCAATCTCAAGAAGATCACCTTCCGGCCCACCTGGATCGTGCCGGATTCCATCAAGGTGCACGAGCTGTGGCCGAGCTTGGTAAATGGCGGCGGCCTGATGCGGCAGTGGCAGCTCGAGCTGCGCACCAAAGACGGCAAGTTCGCAGATTACCGCAGGATCAACTGGGCCAGGACGAATATCCTCGAATACGACGTGATCCAGCCGAACGGGCCGAAGACCGTGCTGGGAAAGGTCAAGTTCTCCTTCCCGAGCCAGCACACCGTTTTCATGCACGATACGCGCGCGGAGGACAAATGGATGTTCAATGTCGCGCGGCGCACATACAGCCACGGCTGCATGCGGGTCGCCGATCCAATCGGCCTCGCAAAAATCGCGCTAAGAGAGGACAAGGGCTGGACGCCTGCGCAGGTCGACGACGCGCTCTATAACGGGCCGCTCAACAACGAGATCGCCATCGAGCATAGGATTCCCGTGCATATGACCTACTTCACGGCGATGGTTGACGAGGACGGCGAGTTGCACACCTTCCCCGATGTCTATGGCCACGAGCGGCGTATCGCCCTGGCGCTGGAAGGCAAATGGGACCGGATCGTGAAAGGGCGTAACCACCTTGCGCCGGTTGAGCTGGACCTCTCGAGCGCGAGCCATCGCCATTACGCGGAAGACGAAGGGAACGAGCGGCCCTGGTACTCGTCGCACCATAATTTCCGCCACACCGGCGGCGGCTTCGCCGATTACTTTTTCGGCGAGTGATACCAACCGCCATAAGTTTCGACCGTTCTCCACATCATTGCGAGCGAAGCGAAGCAATCCAGTAAGAGGGGCAAAAGTCCGGGCAGGCAATTGCCGGTGCGCCGATGCACGAGCGTCATTCCCGCGCAAGAGCGTGTGAAAAAATCAAACATGCAGACTTCGGGAAGACTCCGCAGCGTCATTCCCGCGAAGGAGCGTGTGAAAAAATCGAAATTGCGGGCTCCGGAAGAACTCCGCAGTGTCATTCCCGCGAAGGCGGGAATCCATTTATCAAGCTGGAACAAACTCTTATATGGGTCCCCGCCTGCGCGGGGACGACGCTGCGGCCCCGATTTCAACCGGTTCGCCAATTTTTTCACACGCTCGAAGGCGGGAATCCATTTCAGCGAATGGAACAAGCTCAAAGATGGGTCCCCTCTCCCGCGGGGCCGGCGGCATACAGCTTGGCTTAACGCTGTTGAATTACTTACCTGACCGGACTTTTGCCCCAATTACGCAATCCAGAGGTAAGCCACTGAAGTTGCTTCTGGATCACCACGGCCGCCAAACCGGCCCTACGCGCGCTTCCGCGCGAGCAGGGCTTTGTGGATCGTCTCGAACTGCTCCATGGTTTTGTAGCGCACCACGACCTCGCCGGCCTCGCCGCTGCCCGGATTTATGACCACCGCGAGCCCCAGCGCATCGGACATTTCCCGTTCCGCGGCGCGGGTATCCGGGTCCTTCTGCGCCGGTTGCTTCGGTGCGCTGGGAGCCGCACCAGGCTTGCGGCCCATCACCAGCGCTTCCACTTCGCGTACGTTCAGGCCCCTCGCGACGATCTCCTTGGCGAGCGCTTCGGCGTCGTCATGCCCGACCAGCGCCCGCGCATGGCCCGCGCTGAGCGAGCCATCGCGCACCAGCGCTTGCACAGTTTCGGGCAGCTTCAAAAGCCGCATGGTATTGGCTAGATGACTGCGGCTCTTGCCGATGATCTGGCCCAGCTCGTCTTGCGTATAGTTGAAGCTATCGATGAGCTGACGGTAGCCGCTCGCCTCTTCGATGGCGTTCAGGTCCGAGCGCTGAACGTTTTCGATAATCGCCAGCTCAAGCGCTTCCTGGTCCGTCAGGGAGCGGACGATGACCGGAACGACATGCAGCGAAGCCTTCTGCGCCGCGCGCCAGCGCCGCTCGCCTGCCACGATCTCGAAGTAGGTGCCCGCGGCGTCGGTGGGCCGGACCACGAGCGGCTGCACGAGCCC
>CAWAVJ010000001.1:0-15010 GCA_963785355.1 uncultured Alphaproteobacteria bacterium | reverse complement strand
GAACGCGGCCAAGCCAGCGACGGTCAAGCCCGCATAGCGCTGCGAATATTCGCTGGAGAACTGGAGCGCTAGCCATCCGCCAGCAAAGAGAGCCGCCGAAATGAGGATCGGCTTCATGGCCCAGTAAAGATGATCGTGCGCGGCAGCCACACCGAGGGCGGTTAGAAACACCGCCGCCAGGATACCCAGTACGCCGTAGCTTTGCGCCTCGGACGGCCTCTCGTTTTTGGTCAGGAGAAGATGCAGGAAATAGCCCGAGGCGATGGCTGTCATTGGCCCCAGCGCGTAGGTGGCGTCCGCAGGCCTGCGGAACATATCGACACCCGGCAGGTAATCGTAAAGCCAGTGAAAAACGATCGTGTAGCGTCCGAGCGCGTAAAACAGCAGCGCCGCAATAGCCAAGCTGAAGAAGCGGATCTCACGCAGCCAAAGCTTCCCGCGCATAACGCCTATGGCGAGGAGAAGCAGAACCGGAAGAACGCCGATATAGACCTGCCCCATGTTCTCGTTGAGCTGGAGCCAGTCCGCAGGCCACCAAATGCTCGCCGGCCTCCAATAGGGAAGATCGGGAAGGACGGAATAGAGGTTGGCAATGAGGGCCGTTAGGAGCGAGGCGGGATGCAGGGCGCCGCGCGCCGCTTCCTTGTAGGGAATTCGGGCCGGTTCGAGTCCAGAATGAATAAGAGGCTGAGCAGGATTGGCCCCGCGGCAAGGATCGATGCAACAATCCCGCCGCTTACCAAAGCCGGAAGGGTCTGGCGCACCGAAGCCCAAAAGCGCGGCTGGCTGAGCCAATAGTTGAGCGTGTAGCCGACGAGCACATAGATGCCGATCAACGCGACCTGCCCCGGCTCTACGATCATCACGGCGGCGGCGAGCCCCGCAAGGGCGCCGGAAAGGAGGGTTCTGCGCTCAAGCGCGCGCGCGAGCAGCCAGAGCGTCAGCATGAAAAAGGCGAAGGTCTCTATTTGCTTGATGTGCTGGATCCGCCAGATCGACGAGCCGCCAAGTGCGGTGGCAAGCGCTGCCACAATCGCGCCCGCAGGATGCCACCCGCGATCCCTGAAGAACATCAGAACGGCAAAGCCAGCGGCGGCCAAAAGCAGGAAGCAATAAAGATCGAGCTGACGGAAGCTTGGGTTAGGCTCCAGATAGGCGAGCAGGATCGCGGGCGAAAATATCAGCGACTGCGGATCGGCGATCTGCGGCGAGCCGCCGAACACGTTGTGGTTCCAGGCCGGCGATTGCCCCGTATGCAGCGCGTGCGCCAGGAACTGAAGCTGCGGCAGGAAATGGGCCTTCGCATCCCATGGCACGGTCACGTCGCCGGAGAGCCATGGCAACGCGAAGAGAGCCCAGCCGGCGGCGAACGCGAGAGCGGCGACGCCGTAACCGCTTTTGATTTTTGTAAACATGACCGCCGGCCGTGTCCCCGTTCGTTTTCCTGGAAGATGATGCAGAGGCGAATTTGGCTTTTCTTTATCGGGAGCGTGACGAATAAACGGTATTCCGCCGCCGGAAAAGATGAAAGGCGTGCGAAGCTCGTAACTAACGCGTTTATACCTCGCTTTGTGCCAAAGCTGTGGCGCTGTGCGCACGCTGAAGACACATTGTCCGGCTTATAGCGTTGGATGTAGCTTCGCTTCCGCCGCCAAAAAGGGGGAAGGCTTGAAAAAACAGCGCCCGCGCGCCCGATGGTCCGTGCTTCAGCCTAGCAGCCCGCTGCAAATCGCGCTCGCTTAGGCAGGCCGTGGCGCTTTTCGCGTCCGTCATGTCACAGGAGCGGGACGTGGCTACGCACGTCCTCGCGCATCGCACCCCGCGCCCTGGCGCCGAGACGCGCCGGGACAGGAAATGCCGGGTCCGTTAGTCCCCGCCGGCCGGAAGCCGGGATTTGGCGAATAGCTGAAGGCCGAACTCCTGCCAAAGGACGGAGGCCCGTATGGGTTAGGGCCGGGGAGACCGCTGGGACCCGCGCCCGTGCCGGCGGAAAACTGGAAGCCGCTCGACGACTGCTGCGTCTTGCCGTTCACCTTGTCCTGCAACGCCTTGAAATTGTCCGGGTCGGACAAATCGAGCGCCGCGCCATTCTGGCCCTGTGCCGGCTGCTCCTGCGTCCACGCCAAGGCGCCGCTAGAGGCCGCGATCAAAGCGGCTATGGAAGCCGCGCCGAGTATAGCAAGTGTGCGCATCTTTTTCCCTCGCTCACCGATTGCTTTTGCAAACACCTATCATGCCGCCCCCGCTTTTGTACACCCCCTACGGGTTGCTTTCCGCCAGTTCCTTACAAGTTGAGACAAGCCTCGCCGCAAGCTGTGCCCAGATCGCAACAGGCCCCGCAACCGGTGCCCTCTGAAGGTTGGCGCGGGCGTTAACGTTTGGCATGGACGGCATGGCGGGCTCCCTGTTCGCTCATTGTGCTATTGTAGCCGATGCTCCTTGCAACGGCGTTAAGCGCGGCGTAAGGCGCTGATCTCAAACGAATATTCCAGGCTTGCGCGGCAGGCGCCACCGGCAAAATGCACCGTTTCGCGGTTAATCCGCGAATTGCTTTTATATTTAACCGGGTTTTTGGAGGGCAGAATCCCGCCGAAAACGCCGATCTATTTCGCAAAAAGACGGCGGCGGAAATTAAGGATTGCAAGCGTTTACCCTGCCCGCATTAACCACGGTAGGGCGCTACGAAGGAAGGGGCACGGCAGGGCAAGCTCCTACCCCGCCTCCCGGCCCGATTGCCAAAGCAACCACTTTCCGGCTAAAGCTTCGCACGTAGGCGGGAGTGTGGGGCATTACGCGGGACGAGAACGGCGTCATGATTTCAAGGAGTGCGGCTGAGGCAGAATTTCCCCCGGCTCGATGCCGTCTGTCAGCCTAACTGGATTCGTGCTAGCATTCCTTTCCAGAGGTGGACTGCATGGACCGGCACACCATCATAGCGAGATTGCGAGCCCATCGCGCCGAGCTTGAAAGCTTGGGCGTCGTGTCGGCGTCGCTGTTTGGATCCACGGCGCGGGGAGATAACACGCCCTCCTCCGATATCGATATCGCGGTGAAGCTCGACCCCGCGCGAACGCCCCAAGGCTTTCGCTACGCCGGTTACCTAACCGCCCTTGAAGGGCGCTTAAAAGCCTTCTTGGAAAAGGAAGTCGATGTCGTGCCGGAGCCTGCCCGGAAATTGAGCCTGCAACAAAGAATAGATCGGGATCGCGTCGTTGCCTTCTGAGAAACCACTGCTGAGGCTCGAAGATATTGTCAAGAATGCGGAGCATATCGCGCAATACATCGATGGCATGAGCGAGATTACCTTCTGCAAGGATCACAAAACAATTAACGCAGTGGAGCGTTGTATCGAGCGGATTTGCGAGGCAACGAAGAAGCTCGGAGACGATATTAAGCTGAGAATTGGCGACTATCCGTGGCTAGATATTAGCGATATGGGAAATCGATTGCGCCACGACTACGACAAGGTTGCGCTCGCCGTGGTCTGGAGAACCGCAAGCGTAGAAATTCCGCTCTTGGCAGCAGATTGCATGAGGGTTTTAGAGGAAATCCGCTCCGCTCAGAACGCCACGGATTAGCCTAGGAATACGCAGGTTTGAAGGCCGTCATCGCGAGGCGCTTAAGCGCCGCGGCAAGCATTTTTCCATTTATCGTGCGGCGCCGTTACGCTAGGCTCCGGCGCGGCTGACCTTGCGCGAAGGAGGCAACATGCGGCGGCTTGGCTTTGTCTACGGTTGCGTCCTGGTTCTGCTGCTGTGCGGCGCGGCACTGCCCGCGTCCGCCGCCCGGCGCATCGCGCTGGTCATGGGCAATGCGAACTATCTTTACGCCAACGTGCTGACCAACCCGGTGAACGATGCCAATCTGCTGGCGGGCGTGCTGCAAGCCCAAGGTTTCGAAGTGACGCGTGTCACCGACGCCGATCAGCGCGCCATGAAGCGGGCGTTTTCGGATTTCGCGGCCAGGCTCCAGAACGCGGGGCCGGATGCGGTCGCGCTGGTCTATTATGCGGGGCACGGCGTGCAGTTCCGCGGCGTGAATTATCTGATCCCGGTCGATGCCAAGCTCGACACCGAGGCCCAGCTCGAAATCGAGACGTTCAACGCCGACACCATCATGCAGGCCATCGGCGCGGCGGGCTCGAAGCTTAATATCGTGATCCTCGATGCGTGCCGGAACACGCCGTTCCGCAGCTTCCGCTCGGCGTCGCGCGGGCTTGCGGCCATCGATGCGCCGCAGGGGACGCTGGTTGCCTTTTCTACAGCGCCGGGACAGGCGGCGCGCGACGGGGCGGCGGGCGGCAACAGCCCGTACTCCGCGGCACTTGGCGAGGTGTTGCAGCAGCCGGGCTTGCGCATCGAGGATGTGTTCAAGCGCGTGCGCCAGCGCGTGAACCAGGAGACGGGCGGCGAGCAGACGCCTTGGGAATCCTCCTCGCTGGTCGGCGATTTTTATCCCGCGGGCGGCGGAGCGGCGCAGACCGCTCCCGTTCAGGCCTATATTCCGCCAAACGCGCCAGCCGCCAATGTTTCGCCTAACGCTCCGCCGGTCTCCCGCTCCATGCAGTATTACTATGTGTGGGACACGCGCCCGCCGGACGATTGGCTGTCGCTCAGGACGGAGCCTACCGGCATCGGCGGCCGCCATCTGGCCCGGCTTTCCAATGGCACGCTGCTGGAGGTTCTGGAGAAACGCCCGGACAATTGGTGGCGCGTGCGCGTCGTGGGTGCGGACACTGAAGGCTGGGTGCTGAGCAGGCTGGGGCCGCGTGTATGGGTGTATTGCTGCAAATCGCAATAAGAGGGCTCCGGCCGCTGCTGCCGTGCTTGCCTTGTGCGGTGCGGCCAACCTTTTGCGTTTCGAAGGCGCGCGCGATCTGGATCAGGCGTAGCGGCGGCCGTTGCCGGAGCGGCGGCCATTCCGGCGCCAGGGCTCCGGCTCGTAGACCACGCGCGGCTGACTGAAGCGCTTCGCCACCAGCCCCGCAAGGAGCCCGCCCGCTGCCGCGGCGGCCGCCACCTGGAACGGCCCGTAGCGGCGGACGGCAATTTCGATCTCGCGTCCCACATCTTCGACGGTTGGAATATAGCCTTGCGCGGCCTCAAGCGGATCGCCCATCGCCGCCCTGGCGTTTAGGGGTTTCTCCCTTGTAATTCCAAAGGCGATAAGCGCGATCGGCAAGCTTGCGAAGAAGAAGATCCCCGTCATGATCAGCGCCGCCTGGACCGGGTCTTTCGTCCATGCGCTCAAAGCCCAGTAACCGGCTAACACCGCGAAGCAGGCCGCCAGGAGGAGCGCTGCCAGGGCCACGCCCAGGATGAGATACCGGGCCGTCAAATTCTTCGCGTAATCGCCCAAGCGCCGTCCCGCTTCCCGCGCGGACAGAAGCCTTAGAACCGTTCCAAGCATGGGCGTTACCTCTTCAACGGCTAAGGAGCGCTCCGATCAGGAAGCCCACGCCCGCCGCGATCAGCGTTGCCTGCACGGGCTTCTCGCGGATCTGTTTCTCGATATCGCCCATGTTCTGGCGCACCGTCTCCTTGACGTCCGAGAAGGCATTCTGCGACATCGATTCGTATTTGCCGGAGAGCTCCTTGACCAGGCGGCGAAGTTCTTCGATCTCGCTCTTCCCGCTATCGGCGGCGGAGTTCGTTTCTTGCATTGGGTCCTTGGGCATGGCGGTCTTCCCTTAGCTTTTCCAACCGGGCGAACAACGTCAGGGGGACGGCGCGCGTTCCAAATCCGGTCTTAGCATATGATTTGTGCCGCGGGTGGCGGCGTCAAGCTGTTTTCACCCCGAGGGTCAAGGTTCCCTTTATGATAACCAGCCGCGCACTAACGCCCCAAATACTCCAAGCCCGGCGCGGCGCCCCTGCCCTTGCCTTCACAACCAATGGTTGCCGCCGATGGTAACGCAATTGTTACGGCCGCACAAATTGCTGGGGCGTGGCCATACTGCTATAGCTCATAGCAGAATGAGGCTCTTCACGGGCAGGGCGGATTCAATTAACCTGAACTCAAAGTTTAACTAACTTGAATGCCAAGCATTTCCGCGAGTTCAGCAAGCTTGCGCAAACGTTAATTTTTCCCTTATTATGGTTTCATCCGAAAATAAGGCTAACAACAGGATAGCATGACTTCACGGGGTGTGCCGGCTTCTGCAGTATTTGCTGCCAAAGGCGAAATGGCTACGCTCATGCGTGGCTATAACTGGGCTGCGACTGCGCTTGGGGATCCAGAAAACTGGCCGCAAAGCCTGCGCTCGGCCGTGGGCATCTGCTTGAATTCGCGCTACCCCATGTGCGTTTATTGGGGTCCCGGCTATGTCATGCTCTATAATGACGCCTTCAGCGCGATGCTGGGCGAGAGGCATCCATCGGCGCTGGCGCGTCCGTTGCGTGAGTTGGGCCTTGAGAACTTTGCAGCCGTCGAGCAGCGGCTTGCAAAAGTGTATTACGAGGGCGAGGCGGTCTGGTCCGGGGACGAGCTCTTTCCCACCGGCGGACACGGCTATGCAAGAGAACGCTATTTCAATTTCGCCTTTAGCCCGATCCCGGGCGAAGGCGGAGCGATCTCGGGGGTGCTGAATACGGCCGTCGAGACGAGCTACCGGGTGATTTCGGAGCGCAGGTCCCGGCTGCTGCGCAAGTTCGTAGAGGGAACGGCTGGGGCGCTATCGGCCTCGAACGTGTGCTCGCGCACCGTAGAGCTTCTGGCGAGCGGCCCGCAGGACGTACCGTTTTGCCTGATCTACAAGCCTGACTGGGAAAAGGGCGGCCGGGAGGCCAGACTTTTCGCCGCGGCGGGAATGGAGGCTGGCGGCCCTGCAAGCCCGGCGGCCATCCCATTGGACGATGCGGGCGCGTCCGCGCGCTCATGGCCTTTGCGGCAGGCTGCCAAAACGGGCCAGATCGAGATCGTGGACGATTTGAGCGAAAGGTTCGGCGTGACGCTGCCCGGCGGCGTCTGGCCGGAGAATGCCCGTTCCGCCGCCATCATCCCCATCCGCCTCGCGGCAGACAGGGACATCGCGGACGCCTTCCTGATAATGGGCCTCAATCCCCGGCAGGAATTCGACGAAGCTTACCGCTCCTTCGCCGAACTCGTTGCCGGCACCCTTAAGGGCGCGATCTGCCGTGGGAAAGCCTACGATGACGAAAAAAAGCACGCGGAAGAACACCGCGCCACCGTGGACTTTGCCATGAACCTGGTCCACGAAGCGGTCTACCTCGTCGATAACGACGCGCGCATTCTCTACGCGAACGATGAAGCCACCCGGTCGCTGGGCTACACCCGGGAAGAGCTGCTTCGCATGCGAGTACCCGATATCGATCCGGACTATCCGCCCGAGCGCTGGGCCCAGTATCTGCGCGATGTCTCCGCGGCAGGTTCGGCGGCTTTAGAAAGCCGGCACAAGACCAAGGACGGCCGCATTTTCCCGGTCGAGGTCAACACCAATTACTTCGAGTATGGCGGCAAGCATTACAACATCGGGCTGGTGCGCGACATCTCGGAGCGCAAGCGCGCCGAAGAGGAGCGGCGGCGGGCCGCGGAGAAGCGGGTCATGCTGGAATGCGCCATGGACCGGATCCATGAAGGGGCGTTCCTGATCGGCGATGGCGGGCGCTTCCTGTACGTGAATGGCGAGGCTTGCCGTGCTTTGGGTTACGCCCGCGAGGAATTGCTCGGCCTTTCCGTGCGCGATATCGATCCGGATTTCCCGCCGGTTTCCTGGGAGACCTATCTGCGCGAATACTCGACCGGACCCTCCAGGACGTTCGAGACCCGCCATAGAGCCAAGGACGGGCGCATTTTTCCGGTCGAGATTACGAGCGGCACCTTCACACACGGCGGTGTGGATTACAGGATGGCGCTGGTGCGCGACATCTCGGAACGCAAGTGCGCCGCGGAACAGCGGGTCATACTGGAATTCGCGATGGACCGGGTCGGCGAGGGAGCCTTCCTGATCGATAATGACGGGCGCTTCCTTTACGTGAACGGGGAAGCCTCGCGCTCCTTGGGGTACAGCCGCGAGGAATTGCTTCGCATGGGCGTGCCGGACATCGACCCGGACTTTCCGCAGGAGCGCTGGGACCAAGACATTCGCGGCCAGCTGCAGTCGAAGACCTTGGAAACCCGCCATAAGAGCAAGGATGGGCGCATTTTCCCCGTAGAAGTCAAAGCAAATTTCTTCCAATACGAGGGCAATGTCTACAACCTGTCTCTGGTGAGCGACATCTCCGAGCGTAAGCGCCAGGAAGCGCAGCGCGAGGCACATCTGCGGTTTTTCGAGTGCATGGATCAGGTCAACCGGGCCATACAGGGTGCGGCCGATCTTGAGCAAATGATGGAAAGCGTGCTCGATGTTGTGCTTGCGGCCTTCGATTGCGACAGGGCCTGGCTATTTTATCCATGCGATCCGGAGGCGCCCACATGGTCCGTGCCGATGGAACGCACCCGCCCCGAATATCCGGGAGCGCTCGCGCTAAACAGCGGCGAAATTCCGTTGGATCCTGTCGATGAGGAAGCCATCCGGATCCAGAGGGTTACGGACGGTCCAGTGAAGTTCGGGAGGCATTATCCGCGCCACCTTACACACATAGCGGACAAGTTTCAGATAAAGTCGCAGATCTCTATGGCGATCTATCCGAAGGTGGGAAAGCCGTGGGTGTTCGGGCTGCATCAGTGCTCTTACGAACGGGTCTGGACCCCTGACGAGGAGAAGCTTTTCAAGGAGATCGGACGCCGCATTTGCGACTCGCTGACCAGCCTGCTGACGTATCGCGACCTGTGCAAGAAGGAACAGAAGTACCGGGAAATCTTCGACAACGTATCCGACGCCCTTACCCTCTACCATGTCACGAACACCGGGCGTTTCCTTCTCTCCGACATGAACCCATGCGCTGAGCACATCATGGGCCTATCGAAGTCTCAAGCAGCGGGGCAATTCTTTGAGGATACCGTCTCAAAGACTATCGCCGCCCACTGCCTGCCGCTATTCCGCGAGTGCGCCGGAACCGCGAAGCCGCTTACCTATGACGAAGATCTCGATCTGCCGGCGGGCGCCTACTCGCTGCAGACGACCCTTCTTCCGGTGCGCAACCAGGCCGGCCAGGTCTATCGCCTGATCGTGATCAACCGCGACATCACCGCGCGCAAGGCCTACGAAAAGCATCTGCATCTGCTCATGCGCGAGGTCAATCATCGTGCCAAGAACCTGCTCGCGGTGGTACAGGCCGTCGCGCGGCAGACGGCGGGGGAACAAGACCCGGGATTATTCGAAAAACGCCTGAACGAGCGCATTGCCAGCCTGGCCGCAAGCCATGACCTTCTGGCCAAGAACGAATTTAGGGGCGTGGACACGGGCAGCCTTGTAGCCGCGCAGCTGGCTCACTTCAAAGACCTCATAGGTTCGCGCGCCGTTCTCGATGGGCCCCCGGCCTTGCTCAAGCCCGAAGCCGCCCAGGCGCTTGGCATGGCGCTGCACGAGCTTGCCACTAACGCCGGCAAGTACGGCGCCTTGTCCTGCCGGCAGGGTACGGTCCGCGTGGAGTGGGAAATCGCGGCCAATGGCCAAGGGTCAATCTTTAAAATTCGCTGGATCGAGCGGAATGGGCCGCCGCCGGAACAGCCCAAGCGCCAGGGTTTCGGCCAGAAGGTCATGGTGCAAATGGCGGAGTATGCGCTCGAAGGGAAAGTGTCGCTCACCTATCCCAGCTCCGGTCTCGTCTGGGAACTGACAGCCCCAGCCGTGCGCGTAATCGAAAACGATTGCTCATCCGCGCTGTATTTGCCGATTTGGGACAACAGACCGGACGCAGCCGGCGGCTAAAGCGGCGATACTGTCAAAGCCGATCCGGCTCTAGCCGCGAAGCCTGCGGACGAGCGCGACAAGGTCGCCGGGGTCATAAGGCTTGGCGAGGAAGGGCGCGCCCGAAAGCGCACCTTGCAATTGCTCGTTAGCGTAGCCCGACAAGACGATGAAAGGGATACCGCGCAGCCGCAGCGTCTCCGCGACCGGCGCAGCACTCGTTCCGCCCAGGTTCGCATCCAGGACGGCGGCCTCGCAACTCTCTTTTTCCAGCAGTTTCAGCGCCTTTTGAACCGATGCCACTGGTCCCATGACGTCCCAGCCGGCCTCGGCAATGGTTGCGGCGATGTCCACCGCGACCAAGGGCTCGTCTTCCAGGACCAGGATACGCATTCGCCTCCTCCGCCGCGGCGGCGTTGAATTTACCGTGAAAGATTGCGCTCGGACTATACGCGCCATAGGCCTGCGCGTCATTCTCCGCCGAAGCGCGCGAGTGGCAAATAGGAAGCGATATTAACAAAAAGTGACCTGCGCGCTTTGCCGTGACAGGTAAAGTTTCTCTGCTGCAGCAGATTCAACCCGCAGGCTTTACCTCCTGGATTGCCACAAAGCCCTCGAATTGCGGGCCGCCGATGTAAAGCGGCTTGTTCCCGCCCGCGGACTTATGGGCCGCGCGGAAGCTTTCGGATCGCGTCCAGTTCTCGAAATCCTGCGAACTCGCCCACATCGTATGCGAGACATAAAGCGTATGCTCCTCCGTCTGCGGCCCCTTGAGCAGGTGAAACGCCACAAATCCCGGCTCCCGGTCGATGAAAACCTCGCGGTTAAGCCAAGCCGCCTCGAAATCGGCCTCCGAGCCGCGTATCACCCGGAACCGGTTCATAGCAATAAACATGCGTTTCTCCTTTCAACGGGATGGAACTTGCACACCCCTTCCGCGGATATCTAGGAGCTTGGGACGCTGAAAACACGGCGGCCGCATAAGGAAAGTTAGCCATGGATTATAAGCTTGAAGGCAAGCTCGCATTCGTCAGTGGGTCCACCAAGGGGATCGGCAAGGCAACTGCGATGCTTTTGCGCCGTGAGGGCGCCGAGGTGATCGTTCACGGACGCACGAAGGAAAGCGTGGACCGCGTCCGAAAGGATTTGCCCACGGCGCATGGCGTTCACGGAGACTTGAGCGAGCGCGCCGCCGCCGAAAGGATAATTGAGGAGGTCAAGGACATCGGCATCGTCGATATCCTCGTGAACAACGTTGGGATTTACCAGCCGAAGCCATTCGCGGACATTTCCGACGAGGATTGGCTGCGGTTTTTCGCGGTCAACGTCATGTCCGGCGTGCGATTCTCGCGCGCCTTCCTGCCGGAGATGCTGCTTAAAAACTGGGGCCGCATCATTTTCATATCGTCGGAGTCGGCTATCAACATCCCCGAGGAGATGATCCATTACGGCATGACCAAAACCGCGCAACTTGCTATTTCACGGGGGCTCGCCGAGCTGACCAAGGGCACAGGCGTCACCGTGAACGCGGTCCTTCCCGGCCCGACGGCTTCCGAAGGCGTCGCCGGTTTCAGGAAGAGCATGGCGGCATCGCGGGGGCAGGATGTAAAGGCCGCGGAGGCGGCGTTCTTCAAGTCGGTGCGGCCAACTTCGCTGCTCCAGCGCTTCGAAGACCCGATGGAGATCGCGCAGACCATCGTTTTTGTTGCGAGCCCGCTATCGAGCGCGATCAACGGCGCCGCGCTGCGCGCCGATGGCGGCGTGGTCAAATCCGCCTTTTAGCCGGCTCCTTAGAATCTTGGGCCGGCGGCGCTTGGCAGACCTGCGCGGCCACCGGAGCCTATCCATCAGGCCGCGAAGAGACGCGTGGCTTAAGCGTCGGACTTTGGGTTGTGCTTTCACTTTGGAAAAACCGTGCTATTGAAAGAGTATGGGCGGTCCGGCTCACCGTTGCGCGCGGCGCCGGCGGCCCAAGCTGAATTTTAGAGCTGCCCCATGTGCCTTGCCATTCCTGCTCAAGTCGTCTCCGTAGATCCGGCCGCCGAGACCGCTATCGTCGCACTCGGTCCCATCCGTAAGGAGGTTTCCGTCGCCCTCCTCGACGCCGTAGAACCCGGCGAATTCGTGCTCGTGCATGTGGGCTACGCGCTCCACAAAGTTTCGCCCGAGGAGGCGGAGCGCACGCTTGCGATGATCCGCGAAGCCGGAGAGGAAAGCGAGCTCGATGCCTTCGCGGGCGAGGCCGCGCAATGAAATATGTCGACGAATTCCGCGACCGCGAGCTGGCGGAAGGGCTTGCCGCCGCGATAAGGCGCGAGGCGCATCCGTCGCGCCATTACAACATCATGGAGTTCTGCGGCGGGCATACGCACGCGATTTTCCGCTATGGCGTGCAGGAGCTCATGCCGGAGAATGTGAATTTCGTGCACGGCCCCGGCTGCCCCGTCTGCGTGCTGCCGGTGGGCCGGGTCGACAATGCGCTGGAGCTTGCGGAGCAGCACGGCGTGATCCTCTGCAGCTATGGCGATATGCTGCGCGTGCCCGCCGGGGGCCGCCGCAGCCTGCTCAAGGCGAAAGCCGAAGGCGCCGATGTACGGATGGTCTATTCCATCGACGATGCGCTCAACATCGCGCGGCAGAATCCGGGGCGCGAGGTGGTGTTCTTCGCCATCGGCTTCGAGACGACCACGCCGCCAAGCGCGGTGGCGATCCGCAAGGCCAAGGCGGAGGGGCTTTCGAATTTTTCCGTTTTTTGCAACCATGTGCTGACGCCCGCCGCCATCCAGCACATTCTCGAAAGTCCGGAGGTCCGCTCCATCGGCAGCGTTTCCATCGATGCCTTCTTAGGCCCGTCGCATGTAAGCGCCGTAATCGGCAGCCAGCCCTATGAGTTCTTTGCCGAGGAATTCCAGCGGCCCGTCGTTATTGCGGGTTTCGAGCCGCTCGATGTCATGCAGGCTGCGCTGATGGCGATCCGGCAGCTCAACGAGGGCCGGCACGAGGTCGAAAACCAGTATATCCGCGTGGTGACGCGGGAGGGCAACGTAAAAGCGCAGCAGCTCGTCGCCGATATCTTCGAACTTAGGCCATCCTTTGAATGGCGGGGGCTGGGGCTCGTTCCCTATAGCGCGCTGCGCATCAAGGAAGCTTACGCTGGCCTAGACGCCGAGCGCCGCTTCGCAATCGAGACGAAGCCATCGCGCGATGCCAAGAGTTGCGAATGCCCCTCGATCTTGCGCGGCGCTAAGAAGCCCACGGACTGCAAGCTGTTCGGGACCGTATGCACCCCCGATAACCCAATCGGCTCTTGCATGGTTTCCTCCGAAGGGGCCTGCGCGGCCTATTGGACCTACGGCCGCTTCCGCCAGGACGAAAGCCCGGGAGCGCCCGCATGAGCGCGGTCGAGATGGCGCATGGCGCTGGCGGCCGCGCGACCGCCGAGCTTATCCGCGCTCTCTTCCATCGCCATTTCGACAACGCTTGGCTCGCTCAGGCGAACGACCAGGCCGCCTTCGATGTCGAGGCCGGCCGCATGGTTATGTCCACCGACGCGCACGTGATCTCGCCGCTGTTCTTTCCAGGGGGCGATATCGGCTCGCTCTCGGTGCACGGCACGATCAACGACGTGGCGATGGCCGGTGCGCGGCCGCTGTATCTTTCCGCCGCCTTCGTGCTGGAAGAAGGCTTTCCGCTCGCCGGCCTCGAACGCATCGTTGCCAGCATGGCGCGCGCCTCCCGCGATGCCGGCGTCCCCATCGTCACAGGCGACACCAAGGTTGTCGAAAAGGGCAAGGGCGACGGCGTTTTCATCACCACCACAGGGCTAGGCGTTGTGCCGGCTGGCGTGCACATCTCCGGCGACCGGGCCACGCCCGGCGACGCGATCCTGGTCAGCGGCACGCTTGGCGATCATGGCATCGCGGTGCTTTCCAAGCGCGAAAACCTGACCTTCGAAACCGAAATCTTGTCGGATAGCGCGCCCCTGCACGGCCTCGTCGCGGATATGGTCGCCGCCGTGCCCTCCATCCATTGCCTGCGCGACCCCACGCGCGGCGGGCTCGCCTCCACCTTGAACGAAATCGCCCAGCAATCGCAGGTGGGCATGCGCCTCGTCGAAACCGCGATCCCCTTCAAGCCAGACGTGCTCGCGGCCTGCGAGCTGCTTGGTCTCGATCCGCTCTACATCGCCAACGAAGGCAAGCTCATCGCGATCTGCGCTGCGGATGACGCCGGCCGCCTGCTCGAAGCCATGCGCAGCCACCCGCTCGGGCGCGATGCGGCCATTATTGGCGAAGTAATCGCCGATGCGCACGCCTTCGTACAGATGCAGACGAAGTTCGGTGGCAGCCGCATGGTGGATTGGCTCGCGGGGGACCCGCTGCCGCGAATTTGCTAAAGGCCGGAGCGTATCGGAGCAAACCGCCGCGGAAGCCCGCCCGGTGAGCCTCAATGGCCGGGGCGCAACAGGAAACGTCAACGCCGATAGGGAACGATTATCATGGCTATCGAGTTTGTCCCCCATCTCTGGTACGCAAAGGACGCTGAGGACGCAGCACGTTTTTACGTTTCAGTGATACCGGGATCGTCATTTGACCGCGTGACCGTCCTTCCTGCCGATACGCCTTCCGGACCGGCGGGTTCCGTTTCGGTTGTTGAGTTTACGCTTTCTGGGGCACCGGTTATGGCCATGACAGCCGGACCGCATGACGAATTCAACAACTCGATCTCCCTGATGTTGCTGTGTGACACCCAGGCTGAAATCGATGCCCTTTGGGAGGGCCTCTTGCAGGGAGGAGGAACGCCTATCGCCTGCGGATGGCTCAAGGATCGCTACGGCGTGCGCTGGCAGATTGCGCCTCGCCGCCTCGGCCAGATGATTGCCGGTGAAGATCGCGCACGGGCAGCCGCCGTCGCAAAGTCTATGCTTCAGATGGTCAAGCTCGATATCGCCGCGCTCGAGGCGGCATATGGCGGATAGGTTATGGCAGTTGTGTTATGCGCATTTTGCTTCTTACCCACAGCTTCAACAGCCTCTCGCAGCGGCTCTTTGTGGAGCTGGAGGCGTCCGGACACGAAGTTTCGGTCGAATTCGATATCAACGATGCGGTCACGGAAGAGGCGGCCCAGCTGTTCAAGCCGGATTGCCTGGTCGCGCCGTTCCTGAAGCGCGCCATTCCCGGGAACGTTTGGCGCTCGCTT